>CAZPSH010000071.1:0-1580 GCA_964589625.1 uncultured Thermoanaerobaculia bacterium | reverse complement strand
GGCGGCCCTCCGTGGCCGCCCGCCCCACGGGCCCCTTTGCTGGTCTCCCGTCTAACGTCTCCCGTCTAACGTCTAACCCATCTTCTACAGTTTGACCCCTCATTTTCGCTTTTTAAGGCCAAAAGTCCTTTGTTATCAATGACGCACTTTTTCGAACTCACAAATGTAGTGCCATAGGATAGTCCTAGCCCTTTACAATTCAGTTCTATTAGCGCATAATACGTGGTGGCCTAGAAGGAGGCCGCCCTGTTCATCCGAAGAAAGCGGTCCGGGAAGTACAACTACCTTCAGATCGTGGAGAACCGCCGCGAAGACGGCACGGTCCGGCAGCGGGTCATCGGCACGCTCGGGCGGGAGGACGAACTGAGGGATGGCGGCCAGATTGAGGGGCTGCTCGCCTCCGGGGCGCGCTTCACCGAGAACATGCTGGTCCTCGCCGCCCATGAGGAGGGGCGGCTAGTGGAGCTGTCCAAGAGACACGTCGGTGGGCCGAAGATTTTCGGCAAGCTGTGGGAAGAGACGGGGTGTGCGGATGTAGTTCGGGCCCACGCCGCGGAGCGCCGCTTCGGGTTCGACGCGGAGCGGGCGATCTTCACCACCGTGCTGCACCGGCTCTTCGACCCCGGCTCCGACCGGGCCTGCGAGGTCTGGAAGGAGAGCTGCGCCATCGCGGGGGCGGAGGCTCTCCAGCTCCAGCACTTCTACCGGGCCATGGGGTGGCTGGGGGAAGCCATCCCGGAGGCCGAGAGGGGGGTGGAAGCCCCCTTCTCCCGGAGGTTCACGAAGAACCTCATCGAGGAGGACCTGTTCCACCGGAGGAGGAGCCTCTTCACGAATCTGGACATGATGTTCTTCGACACGACCTCCCTGTACTTCGAGGGCGAGGGCGGCGAGACCCTCGGCCAGTACGGGCACAGCAAGGACCACCGCCCGGACCTGAAGCAGATGGTGGTGGGGGCGGTCCTCGACGGGGAGGGAAACCCGGTGAGCGCGGAGATGTGGCCCGGGAACACCGCCGATGTGACGACGCTGGTCCCGCTATCCATGCGCCTGAAACGGCGCTTCGGGGTGTCGGCATCCTGCCTCGTGGCCGACCGGGGGATGATCTCGGGGGAGACGCTGGCATGGCTGGAGGCCCCTGAGACCCGCAGGCCCTTCATCCTCGGTGCGCGGATGCGGGCGCAGAAGGAGGTCGGCGAGGAAGTCCTGTCCCGGGCGGGGAGGTACCACGTCATCCACGGGGAGCGCCGGACCTCCAAGGACCCCTCCCCCCTGAAGGTGAAGGAGGTGTTTGCCGGGGACCGGCGCTACATCGTGTGCCACAACGAGGACCAGGCGAGGAAAGACGCCCGTGACCGGGAGACGATCCTCGCGGGGCTCGAGGAGCAACTGAAGAAGGGGGACAAGGCGCTGGTAGGAAACAAGGGCTATCGGAAGTATCTCAGGGCCGCCGGATCCCGCTTCGAGATCGACCGGGCGAAGGCGGAGGCGGAAGCCCGTTTCGACGGGAAGTGGGTCCTGCGCACGAACACGGACCTGCCCGCCGCCGAGGTGGCGCTGAAGTACAAGCAGCTCTGGAC
>CAZPSH010000070.1:0-1664 GCA_964589625.1 uncultured Thermoanaerobaculia bacterium | reverse complement strand
ATTTCACCGTCACGGGGCCCTGCTCGAGGTCCCACGCCGTGCAGTCTTCGGCCGTTCCCGCCTTCGGACGGGAGGCCGTCGCCTTCGAAGCCCCCTTCTCGGCTCCCGCGGCGATGGTCCCGAAGGGCGTATGGGCCTGGATCCTGTCCGTCCCGAGGCGCGTGCCGAGGTAGGCGAGGCGGAGGTTCCCCTCGGCGTCGGTGGTCCCCTCCCGCTTCGTTCCCCCATGGGGGCCTTCCACCACCTCCACGGTGAGGGCGTTGTTCGCGATGGGAAGGCCCGTTGCCGTGTTGACCAAACGCGCCGTGACCGTGGCCGTCTCCCCCACAGGGTGCGTCGCCGTCCCAGGTTCCAGCGTCAGCTTCGGCTCGCACGGCCAGGGAAGGTTCTCCTTCAGGTACCGGGCGTTCAGAACGATCAAATCCTTCGCCTCCCGACGCATCTGCGAGGAAGAGGCCCCCTCCGCCGCCCCGGCCACGAGGTCCAGCTTGGCGTTCACCTCGGAGAGGTTCCCCTGCAGCGCCGCCTGACGGGCGGCTTGCAGGTTGTCCCGGATCCCTGCGAACAGCGCCGCATCGCTCACCCACCCCAGCGTCCCCGCCCTTTCGACGTCCGAGAGAAACACGTCCCAGTGCGCGAAAGAACCGGGGGGGACGGAAAGGGGCCCGAGGGTTTCCATGTACCTTTTGTATCGACGCCGAATTTCTCGAATTTCGTCGTCGTAAAACTCCAATTCCTGGCTTTGCCGATACTCGTAGACGGCGTCAAGGTAGTCTTCGACCCAAGGGTTGATGACAGCCCTTCGGATATGAGGGGGAATCGGGCAACAGAGGACCAAGCCCTCCACGATGCTACCCGGACCCCTTTGCGGACGGCTCTCGTCACCTCCCAGCCACGCCGCATAAGCGGGGTCTCCGTCCGTGGGATCAAGGGGTGCGAATAGGGTAAACCAACCCTGCGGAGGGGGTTGAAAAGCGGCGTCCTTTTCTCCAGGGCCGTCGATCGGGAGGTTGAAGTCCGCTAAATTGAGTTGGTTTTCGAGGGCATTGGTCAACCTGTAAGAAAAGCAGTAGCCTCGCGAGGAGACTTCTACTGTGCACGCTAGGTCAATGTGTGAAAAGACTGGAGGAGCCGGATCTTGCGCCATTCCGGCCAGCGAGGAGACGAGAAGTGCGGCCAGGCAAGAGAACAATATCGATTTCACGGCAGGCCCTCCTCATCAAGTTCGAAGTGGATGGTGGCTTCGGGAACCCTCTTTAATTTCAGCTTAGAGGCAAAAGTCACCAAGAAGTCGATATCCACGCCCACCAATCGCGAGTCCTTCCATGTGACAGCGGTCTTGCTGATATCCACCGACTTTCCCGTACGATGCCGGCAGTGGGGCGGTCTCCAGTTGTACACGGGTGGATCGCCCGCCCCATCGAAGAGTCCCCCCCAGGGCAGGCTCATGTCCAAAATGCGCAGGCGAACGCCGGGGAATCGATGTTGATACTCGCTGGCCAGGTCCTGCACCTTCGCCACCATCCTTGGGATACCCCAGAAAGGAGTGGGGTGGTTGGGGTCCACGTTGTCGCATAGGCAACCCGCCGACCTCCCGCAACGAACGTAAACCTCCGGCCAGGGAGGAAGCTCTTCAAACCCGTCGTCCCCCACGTCGTAACCAA
>CAZPSH010000069.1:0-1772 GCA_964589625.1 uncultured Thermoanaerobaculia bacterium | reverse complement strand
ACCTTTGGGGCTAGTTTACTAGACCCCGCGGAGGCCGGCCTCTTCATTCCATCTCTCGTCTTTCGTCTCCCGTCTCACGCTTTACGTCTCCCGTCTCACGCCTCTCACTCTCCCTTGAGGAACTGCTTCTCGGGGACCTTGAGGAGCATGCCGGCCTCGGGCGGCTTGTCGGGGTTGAAGATGCCGTTGTAGAAGGCGAGCCTGGGCGCGGGGCCCGGCTTGCCGTACTCGCGCTGGGAGACGGCGGTCCACGTGTCTCCGGCGCGGGCCGTCACGAGCCGGAGCTTGGGGCTCTTCACGGCCTGGATCTCCTGAGCGGAGGGGTAGCGAAGGCTCGAAAGGAAGGAGCGGAATTCCTCCTTGGCGGCGGGGAAGTCGGCGTCCCGCGTGTAGCCGTACAGGACGAAGGCCGTCCCCTCGCGGAAGGCGAAGCCCATCATGGCCCGGAGCGTCCCCCCTTCGACGGTCAGGTCCAGGACCCGCAGGTCCATGGCTCCGGCGCCCTTCGTGGACAGGGTGTCGGAGTTCCGCACCTGGTGGGGCACGTCCACCTTTTTGAGGTAGTCCTGGATGAAGGCCTGGCGCCCCAGGCCCTTGGTCGGGATCACCTCCACGCCGAGGGTGTAGCGCGTCGAGTTCCCGCCCGTGAGCTTCACATCGCGGACCAGGAGGGCCTCGCCCTTGGGGGGACTCAGGTTGGGCGTGTAGGCCTCGGGGGCGTCCACGGCGGCGCGGGCGGTCTTCAGCGTGAGGACGCCTCCTGCGATGACCTTGTCCCCGCGGCTCTGGCCCAGGTCGAGGCCTTCGATCTTGCGGAGGAAGGCTTCCCGGCGCAGGTCCTTGGCGGCCTGCTTGGGATGGGTGGCGGCCAACTTGGCGATGCGAGATTCGGCGTACTGGAGACGCTCCGGCGTGGGCGGGTGGCTCAGGAGAAACCGCTCCATGGAGCTGGGTTCCTTCTCCTCCAGGGCCAGGAACATGTGGAACATCTTGGCGGCGCCCCGTGGATTGTAGCCGGCCGCCTCCATGTAGGTGATGCCGCCCTCGTCGGCCTCGCGCTCGTCCTCCCTCGAATAGCCGAGGAAGGCGAGTTGGAGGGAGGCGTCCACGAGGCCGCCGGCCTTTTGGGCGACATCGGGGCTCAGGATCGAAAGGGCCGTGAGCCCGAAGCCCGCGAGGGCCTGTTTGGAGAGCTGGGAGGCCGAGTGGCGGGCGTCCACGTGGGTCATCTCGTGGCCGAGAACCGCCGCCAGTTCGTCCTCCGAGGACATGCGGGCGAGGATTCCCCGCGTGACGTAGACGTATCCGCCCGGAAGGGCGAAGGCGTTGATGACGGGGGTGTCGAGGACCTGAAAGCGGTAGGTCACGTTCTTGCGCCGCGAGTGGGCGGCCAGCTTCTGACCGACTTCGCTTACATACTTGTTGAGGCCGGGAAGCCCCTGGTAGAGGCCGAACTCCTGCTGAATCTGTTTGGCGGCCTCGGCGCCGATCTGGGCCTCCTGGGCCTCCGAGATGAGCATGATCTCGCTCTGGCGCGTCACGGGGTTCACGGCGCAGGCGGCGAGGAGGCAGAGGGAGAAGGGGATCCAATGGGTGCGTCGGGACTTGGCCAGGTGTTCGATCATGGCAAGCTCCTTCGTTTCCCCCATCCTACCATCGGGGAGACGGGAGAAGGGAGACGCGAGACGTGAGGCGTGAGACGAGAGACGTGAGGCGTGAGACGTGAGATGGAATGAAGAGGCCGGCCTCCGCGGGGTCTAGTAAACTAGCCC
>CAZPSH010000068.1:0-2300 GCA_964589625.1 uncultured Thermoanaerobaculia bacterium | reverse complement strand
TCATGGCGAAGATCTACCACAGCATGGACAAGCCGGGGCGCCACCGGGCCATCGAGGGGTGGGAGCGCCTCGACAAGGTCATCGAGATCGACCAGTCGCCCATCGGGCGAACGCCCCGCAGCAACCCCGCCACTTACACCGGCCTCTTCACGCCCATCCGTGACCTCTACGCCCAAGTGCCCGAATCCCGGGCGCGGGGCTACCATCCCGGCCGCTTTTCTTTCAACGTGAAGGGGGGGCGCTGCGAGGCCTGCCAGGGCGACGGGGTCCTCAAGATCGAGATGCACTTCCTGCCCGACGTGTACGTCACCTGCGACACCTGCAAGGGCAAGCGGTACAACCGGGAAACGCTGGAGGTGCGATTCAAGGGAAAGACCGTGGCGGAAGTCCTGGACATGACCGTGAGCGAGGCCCTCGAGTTCTTCGAGAAGGTCCCCCTCGTCCACCGGAAGCTGCAAATGCTCGAGGATGTGGGCCTGGGCTACGTCCACCTCGGCCAGCAGGCCACGACGCTTTCAGGAGGGGAGGCCCAGCGCATCAAGCTCGCCCGGGAGCTCAGCCGCCGGGCCACGGGTCAGACCCTCTACGTCCTGGACGAGCCGACCACCGGGCTCCACTTCGAAGACGTGAAGCACCTCCTGGCCGTTCTCCACCGCCTGGTGGAGGCGGGCAACACGGTGGTGGTGATCGAGCACAACCTCGATGTCATCAAGTGCGCCGATTCCATCCTGGAATTGGGCCCCGAGGGGGGCGAGGCCGGAGGGCGCCTGATCGCCCAGGGGACCCCCGAGGAGGTGGCGGGGGTGGAGGCTTCGCCCACGGGCGCGTATCTTAAGAGGGTCCTAGGGGGGTCCCATGCCGACCTGGCCAGAGCCGTACCGGATTAAGATGATCGAGTCCATCCGACTGCCCGAAAGGGCGGAGCGGGAAGCGCACCTGCAACGCGCCGGGTACAACCTTTTTCTGATCCCCGCCGAGGCGGTTTTCGTGGACTTGCTGACGGATTCGGGGACGGGCGCCATGAGCGACCGCCAGTGGTCGGCGCTCATGCGCGGGGACGAATCGTACGCCCAGGCCCGGTCGTGGTTCCGATTCTACGAAACGGTCAAAGGGATCACGGGAATGGAGCACGTCCTGCCCACCCACCAGGGCCGCGCCGCGGAGAACATCCTGTTCTCGGAGGTCTCCCGCCCGGGACGGGTTATTCCCAGCAATAACCACTTTGACACGACGCGGGCCAACATCGAGTACTTTGGGGCCGAGGCCCTCGACTTGGTGATCCCCGAGGCCCGGGACCTGACTTCGCACCACCCCTTCAAGGGGAACATGGACCTGGACGCCCTCGAGCGCACGCTCGCGCGCTGGGGGCGGGACAAAGTCCCCCTCTGCATGCTGACCATCACCAACAACACCGGAGGAGGACAGCCCGTCTCCCTGGGCAACATCCGAGGGGCTTCGGAGATCTGCCGCCGGGCCGGAGTGCCCTTCTTCCTGGATTGCTGCCGATTTGCGGAGAACGCGTACTTGATCAAGACCCGCGAGGAGGCGTGCCGCTCCATGACCATTCCCGAGATCGTGCGGGCCATGTTCTCCTACGCCGACGGGGCCACCATGAGCGCCAAGAAGGACGGACTCGGGAACATCGGCGGGTTTCTGGCCCTGCGGGACGGGGACATGGCGGGACGCCTGAAAAACCAGCTCATCCTGCGGGAGGGCTTTCCCACCTACGGGGGCCTCGCGGGACGGGATCTGGAGGCCCTGGCCTCCGGGCTGGAGGAGGTCCAGGACGAGGCCTACCTGGAGGCCCGGATCGGCCAAGTGCGCCGCTTCGGGGAGGGCCTGTTGGCCCGGGGCGTGCCCATCCTCGAGCCGGTCGGAGGGCACGCCGTCTATCTAGACGCGCGGAGGGCGCTGCCCCACCTGCCACCCGAGGAACTGCCAGCCCAGAGCTTGGCGGTGGCGCTGTACCGGGAGGGCGCGGTCCGTGGTGTGGAGATCGGATCCCTCATGTTCGGGAAGAGGGCCCCCGACGGCGCCTTCCTCCCTGCGGCCATGGAGCTCGTCCGGCTGGCCGTCCCGCGGCGTGTGTACACGGACAACCACTTGGCCTATACGGCGGACGTGGCCGGAGAGGTGCTTCTGGATCCCGGGAAATGTTCGGGCTTCCGTATCGCGCAGGAGCCCCCCTTCCTCCGCCACTTTACGGCCAGGCTGGAGCCCCTCGGCGGGCGGGCTTGAGGTGGCACCGTGGAATCGGCTAAGGTGGAGCGGGAGAGCGAGCGGCCATGATCACGGGATTC
>CAZPSH010000067.1:0-2300 GCA_964589625.1 uncultured Thermoanaerobaculia bacterium | reverse complement strand
TCATGGCGAAGATCTACCACAGCATGGACAAGCCGGGGCGCCACCGGGCCATCGAAGGGTGGGAGCGCCTCGACAAGGTCATCGAGATTGATCAATCCCCCATCGGGCGTACGCCCCGGAGCAACCCCGCCACCTATACGGGCCTTTTCACGCCCATCCGGGACCTCTTCGCACAGGTCCCCGAATCCCGGGCCCGGGGTTACCGCCCGGGCCGCTTTTCCTTCAACGTGAAGGGGGGGCGCTGCGAGGCCTGCCAGGGCGACGGCGTCCTCCAGATCGAGATGCACTTCCTGCCCGACGTATACGTCACCTGCGACACGTGCAAGGGCAAGCGGTACAACCGCGAAACCCTGGAGGTCCGGTTCAAGGGAAAGACCGTCGCGGAGGTCCTCGACATGACGGTCAGCGAGGCCCTCGAGTTCTTCGAAAAGGTCCCCCTCGTCCACCGGAAGCTCCAGATGCTCGAAGATGTCGGGCTGGGCTACGTCCACCTCGGCCAGCAGGCCACGACGCTGTCCGGGGGCGAGGCTCAGCGCATCAAGCTCGCCCGGGAGCTCAGCCGCCGGGCCACGGGTCAGACCCTCTACGTCCTGGACGAGCCGACCACCGGGCTCCACTTCGAAGACGTGAAGCACCTCCTGGCCGTTCTCCACCGCCTGGTGGAGGCGGGCAACACGGTGGTGGTGATCGAGCACAACCTCGATGTCATCAAGTGCGCCGATTCCATCCTGGAATTGGGCCCCGAGGGGGGCGAGGCCGGAGGGCGCCTGATCGCCCAGGGGACCCCCGAGGAGGTGGCGGGGGTGGAGGCTTCGCCCACGGGCGCGTATCTTAAGAGGGTCCTAGGGGGGTCCCATGCCGACCTGGCCAGAGCCGTACCGGATTAAGATGATCGAGTCCATCCGACTGCCCGAAAGGGCGGAGCGGGAAGCGCACCTGCAACGCGCCGGGTACAACCTTTTTCTGATCCCCGCCGAGGCGGTTTTCGTGGACTTGCTGACGGATTCGGGGACGGGCGCCATGAGCGACCGCCAGTGGTCGGCGCTCATGCGCGGGGACGAATCGTACGCCCAGGCCCGGTCGTGGTTCCGATTCTACGAAACGGTCAAAGGGATCACGGGCATGGACCACGTGCTGCCCACCCATCAGGGCCGCGCCGCGGAGAACATCCTGTTCTCGGAAGTGTCCCGCCCGGGCCGGATCATTCCCAGCAACAACCACTTCGACACGACGCGGGCCAACATCGAGTACTTCGGGGCCGAGGCTCTCGACCTGGTGATCCCCGAGGGGAGGGACCTGACTTCGCGCCACCCCTTCAAGGGCAACATGGACCTCCACGCCCTCGAGCAGACCCTTGCGCGCTGGGGGCGGGACAAAGTCCCCCTCTGCATGATGACCATCACCAACAACACCGGAGGAGGACAGCCCGTCTCCCTGGAGAACATCCGGGGCGTCTCCGAAATCTGCCGCCGGGCGGGGGTGCCCTTCTTTCTCGACTGCTGCCGATTCGCGGAGAACGCGTACTTCATCAAGGCCAGGGAGGCGGCGTGCCGCTCCATGACCATCCCCGAGATCGTGCGCGCCATGTTCTCCTGCGCCGACGGGGCCACCATGAGCGCCAAGAAAGACGGGCTCGGCAACATCGGCGGATTCCTGGCCCTGCGGGACGGGGACCTGGCGGGACGTCTGAAAAACCAGCTCATCCTCCGTGAGGGCTTTCCCACATACGGAGGGCTGGCGGGAAGGGACCTGGAGGCCCTGGCCACCGGGCTGGAAGAAGTTCAGGACGAGGCCTACCTGGAAGCCCGGATCGGACAGGTCCGCCGTTTCGGTGAGGCCCTCGCGGCCCGCGGGGTGCCCATCCTCGAACCCGTCGGCGGACACGCCGTGTACCTGGATGCTCGGCGGGCGCTCCCCCACCTTTCCCCCGAGGAGCTGCCCGCCCAGAGCCTGGCGGTGGCCCTGTACAGGGAGGGGGGGGTCCGGGGCGTGGAGATCGGATCGCTCATGTTCGGAAAGCGGGCCGCCGACGGCGCGTTTCTTCCGGCCGCCCTGGAACTCGTGCGGCTGGCCGTCCCGCGGCGTGTGTACACGGACAACCACCTGTCCTACACGGCGGAGGTGGCGGGGGAGGTGCTTCGCGATCCCGGTCGGTGCACGGGGTTCCGAATCGCCCAGGAGCCTCCCTTCCTCCGGCACTTCACGGCCCGGCTGGAGCCCCTCCCGGGGCGGGGTTGAGGGGCACCCGTGGAATCGGCTAAGGTGGAGCGGGAGAGCGAGCGGCCATGATCACGGGATTC
>CAZPSH010000066.1:0-3514 GCA_964589625.1 uncultured Thermoanaerobaculia bacterium | reverse complement strand
AGGCCCCGATGGCGCGAAGCGGCGTCACGCCTCGACGGGTGGGCGCTTCGCGCGGCCGTCCCCGTGGCGCCGCGATGGCTCGATCCTGAATTCGGAAGCCCATCGCGGGGTGCGGGATCCGTCGCGCGGCGGCGCACCTTCCCTGTATACTGGCCCACCGTAGCCGGCCACGAAGCCAGGGAGGAGCCATGTCCGACGTGACGCAACCCGCCGGGGCAGAAGCGCGGCCCCAGCCGTCCACCTTCTACCGGTGGGCGGTGCTGGTCATCATCAGCCTCGCCATGTTCGGCAACTACTACATCTACGACTCCATCAATCCGGTGACGGATCTGATGAAGGCCCAGCTGGGCTTCACCGACGCCGTCATCGGACAGCTCAACACGAGCTACAGCATCGCCGCGGTGCTGGTGCTCCTCGTGGGGGGCGTCCTCATCGACCGGCTCGGGACGACCCGGACGACGGTGCTCTTCGGCGCGGTCTGCACGGTCTCCGGCGTCACCATGCTCCTGAGCACGGAGCCGTGGGTGATGATCGGTTCACGCTTTCTCCTGGGCGTGGGGGCCGAGCCCCTCATCGTGGCCATCACCGCGGCCCTGGCAAAGTGGTTCAAGGGGAAGGAGCTCTCCTTCGCCTTTGGGATCAATCTCACCATCGCGAGGCTGGGGCAGGTGGCCGTGGACTGGTCCCCGACTTGGGCCAAGTGGGCCTACGACGGGTGGCGCACGCCCCTCGTGCTTGCGGCCATCCTGGGCTCCCTCTGCACCGTGGGGGCGCTCGCCTACTGGGCCTTGGAGTCCCGGGCCCTGAGGCGCTACTCCCTGGGAGAGGAGGGGGAGACGGACCGCCTCGTGGTCAAGGACCTCTTCCGCTTCGACGCCTCCTTCTGGTACTGCGTGGCCCTCTGCGTGACCTTCTACTCGGCGATCTTTCCCTTCCGGACCTTCTCCATCAAGTTCTTCATCGAAAGCTACGGCCTGACCCGGGAGATGGCGGGCCAGATCAACAGCAGCCTTCCCGTGGCGGCCATGGTGGCCACCCCGCTCTTCGGGCTCCTCGTGGACCGCATCGGGCGCCGGGCCTCCCTCATGTTCCTCGGGGCCTTCCTCCTGATGCCGGTCTACGTGATCATGGCCTACCACGCCCTTCCCCTGTGGATCCCCATCGCGATGATGGGCGTCGCCTTCTCCCTCGTCCCCGCCATCATGTGGCCGAGCGTCGCGTACATCGTGGAGCAGAAGCGCCTCGGGACGGGGTTGGCGGTCATGACCCTGGTCCAGCAGGTGGGCGTGGCCGGGCTCAACACGGTGGTCGGCTACGCCAACGACCTGGGCAAGGCGGGCCCCGAGAACCCGGGTGGATACATTCCCGGCATGTGGCTCTTCTCGGGCCTCGGCTTCGTGGCCCTGCTCTTCGCCTTCCTTCTCTGGAAGGTCGAGAAGGGACCCAAGGCCCACGGCCTGGAGACGATCCGCGTCGGCGCGAAGGCGGAGGGCTGAGGTGCTGAAGCGCTGGACCACCGTCCTGGGCTTCACCCTCCTCTATCTCGCCGCCGCGGCGGCGGGAGCCGCCTCCTCCGGAAACGGGGAGTTCCTCTACTACATCGGCGTCATGGTCGTCCTCATGGGGGCCGTGGGTGTCCTGCACCTTCGCGTGGGGCTCAGCCCCGGCGCCCTCTGGGGCCTGAGCCTCTGGGGGCTCCTCCACATGGCCGGGGGGCTGCTGCCCCTTCCCGCGGGATGGCCCTACGACGGCCCCCACGGCGTCTTCTACTCCTGGTGGATCGTCCCCGGTTTCCTGAAGTACGACATGGCGGTCCACGCCTTCGGCTTCGGCCTCACCACCTGGGTGTGCTGGCAGGGATACAAGGCCGCCGTTCGTGGCGCCGGGGGCGCGGCCCGTCCCACCTTCGGCGCCCTGGTCCTCTGCTCCGCGGGGGGGATGGGCTTCGGCGCCCTCAACGAGGTCGTCGAGTTCGCCGCCACGCTCCTGATGCGGGACACGAACGTGGGAGGCTACGCGAACACGGGGTGGGACCTCGTCTCCAATTTGACGGGGTGCGTCCTGGCCGCCCTCCTCATCCGCCTGGGCGGGGGGAGGGTCCCGGACCCGGAGGCCTAGGATGGGACCGTCCAGCCCCACGGAGCTCTCGACCGCCCTCACGGACCTGCTCTGCGCCGCGGCGGCGGCGGCGTGCGCCTTTCGCCTCGGACGGCCGGAGAGGGGGCGCGCGATCCTGTGGAGGTCGGCGTTCCTGACCTCCGCGGCGGCTTCCCTGCTGGGGGCCTTGGCCCACGGATTGTCCCTTCCCCCGGCGCTCTCCCGGTGGTCCTGGCACCTCATCTATGCATGCTTGGCGGCGACGGTGGCCCTGGCGGCGGGGGCGGCGGCCCGGGAATCCCTCGGGAGGCGCGCGGCCCGCTGGGCGGGCCTGCTCCTCCTGGCGGGGGCGGCCCTCTTCTGGGCCCTCACGGCCTTCTACTCGGACAGCTTCGCCCTCTTCGTGGCCTACGAGGCGGCGGGTCTCGGTTTCGCCCTGGCCCTCCTCCTCTCCCTGGCCCTGCGGGGAAGGCCCGGCGCCGCGGCCGCGTCGGCCGGGCTGGGCCTCTTCCTTCTGGCGGGCGCCGTCCAGGCCTCGGGCCCCTTCGAAGTCCGCTGGGGCTGGCCCCTGGACCACAACGGCGTCTTTCACTTGGTCCAGCTCCCCGCGTTCTTTCTTCTGGCCGCCGGCGCGCGGCGCCTCGGTGCCGGAGAGACCTCCCCGTGAACGGCCACTTCGACCTGATCGCCCCGGTCTTCGACTGGACGGGCGGCCACCGCGACCCGGAGGCCCTCCGCCGGGTCCTCGGCCTCCCCTCGCCCGGACGGCTCCTCGACGTGGGAGGGGGCACCGGGCGGGTGGCCCGGTCCCTCGTGGACCACGTGGGTGATCTCGTCGTGGCCGATCTGTCCAAGCCCATGCTCCGGAGGGCCGTCCGCAAGGCGGGCCTGCGGGCGGTCCTGGCCTTCGCGGGCTCGCTGCCCTTCCGGGAAGGGGCCTTCACGCGGGTCCTCGTGGTGGACGCCTTCCACCATTTCGCGGACCAGGAGGGCGCACTGAGGGACCTGTTCCGGGTGGTGGAAGCCGGCGGGCGCGTCGTGATCGAAGAGCCCGACGCTCGCCGGGCCGCGGTGCGAGCCGTGGGCCGCCTGGAAAAGGTCCTCGGCATGACGAGCCGCATGCGCCCTCCCGGGGAAATCGCTGAAATGGCCGCCCGAGCGGGATTCCGGACCCGGGTGGAGGAGGGGGGCCGATTCTCCGTCTGGATCGTGGGGGAGAAGGAATGACCGGAGGCGAGGAGCCCTTCCCCGATCCCGTGGCCATCCCTGTGAACGGGATCCTGGACCTGCACGGCTTCGATCCCCGCGACGTGAAGGCCGTGGTGTTGGAGTACCTGGCCGAGTGCCAGCGCCTCGGGATCCTAGCAGGCTGCTGAAAAACCCTTGCGGGCCGCGCGCAAGAGGCTTGGGGGCCAGA
>CAZPSH010000065.1:1681-3899 GCA_964589625.1 uncultured Thermoanaerobaculia bacterium | reverse complement strand
CCGTGGAATCGGCTAAGGTGGAGCGGGAGAGCGAGCGGCCATGATCACGGGATTCAACCAGGACGTGGTGTACCAGGGGAAGGTCTACCACGTTCAGACCGAGGACCGCGGTCTCGCCAATCCCATCATCGAGACGCTGATCTACGTCGGCGGGGAGATCCTCGCCTCGAAAAAGACCTCCTACGCCTCCCTGGTGGAATCGGCTCCGGACGAGAAGAAAATCGCCGCGCTTCTCGAGCAGCAGCACAAGAAGGTGGTGGTGGACGTGCGTCTGGGCAAGTACGCAAAGGACACAGGCCCCGCGGCATTTGGGGAGGGGATCATCTCCCCCCGGAGCCTGGACGAGGTGATTCTCGACTACCTGACGAGCGAGAGCGAGGGGGAGCGCCTTTCGGTGGAGGTCCTGGACCAGTCGCCCTTTGTGGCCGCCGAGCGCGGGTGGTTCCAGGTGAGGGCCAAGACCGACATCAGCGGAACGCCCCTGAAGGGCGCCGCGGTCTGCGTGGACCTCGTCTCGGCCGATGGGGCTCGCCAACGCCTCTTTTCGGGGACCACCGGCGCGGAGGGCCTCTGCTCGGCCGCCTTTCAGATCCCGGCCGTGGCGGGGAGCGCCGTGGTCCTCCTGGAGGTGAGCCACGAGCGCGGGACCTTCAGCCACAAGGCGCTCGTGACCCGGGGGGGAGGACCGTGACCCTCCTGGTGAACGGCGCCCCGCGTGAAGCGGTCGAGGGGATCACCCTCCGGGAGTTCCTCGAAAGCCTGGGACTGGCCACTTCCCGAGTGGCGGTGGAGCGGAACGGAACCGTGGTCCCGCGGGCCGGGTACGACACCGAAGTCCTTGTGGAGGGGGACCGCTTGGAGGTGGTCCAACTCGTGGGCGGCGGCTAGGGCCCGCCTCGTGGAGGGCCTTCGCCCCATCCCCGTGCCTCGGTTTCCGTCTGGACTGGTGGGCGGTGTCCGGTTCGAACGGACGACATCCTGCGTGTAAGGCAGACGCTCTTCCGCTGAGCTAACCGCCCGGAGGAGAGAGTGTAACGAAATGGTGCGTTTTCGTCAAAGGCGCTTTCACCCGTCGGGCGGCACACCTTGACCCTGTGGAGGCAAGTCTGTTACTCTCCTTCTTCTCGATCGAGCGTCCGATCCTCTCTGGGGGGGAGCACAGGTGCTTGAAGAAATCGCAAGGAACTGGTGGCACATCCCTATCCTCATGGGGATGATCCTGATCTATGGCTGGCTCCTGAACCGGGCCTTCTTCCGGCCGGTCCAGGGTGTGCTCGAAGAGCGAAAGAGAAGGATCCAGGAATCCTCCTCCCTGTCCGCCATGTCCCAGGAGACCCTGAAGGCCCGCTACCTGGAGTACGACCAGGCCGTTCTCGAGGCCCACCGCCGCGCCACGCGGGTGAAGGAAGAGGCCCGGAACCAGGCCCTCCAGACGCGGAGCGAGGTGCTCGGGTCGGTCAAGGCCGAGGTGGACCGGGACTTGCGGCGGCGCGAAGCGGAGCTGAGCGCCAACGTGGCGGAGGTGAAGCGGGCCCTGGAAAAGGAGATCCCCCAGGTGTCGCGGCTCCTGGCCGGGAAGATCCTGGGCAGGGAGGTGGCCCTTTGAAGAACCGAATCGGGCTCGCCATCATGCTTCTGTGGCCGTCCCTGTCCGCGCTGGCGGAGGGGGCGCAGGAAGGCCACGGCGAGGCGGCGGGTTGGGGTGCGCCCATCTGGGGCGTTCCCACCATCGCCTGGCAGATCATCAACACCCTCCTCGTCGTCGTCCTGTTCGTCTTCCTCCTCCGCCGCCCCGCCCCGAAGTTCTTCGCGGGCCGGGCCAAGGAAATCCAGGACCTCCTGGAGAAGGCCCTTCGTGAAAAAGAAGAGGCCACCCGGAGCCTCCGCGAGATCGAGGTGAAGATGTCCCGCCTCGACGAGGAAGTGGCGGCCATCGAGCGCGCCGCCCGCGAGGCCGCTGAGGCGGACCAGGTCCGGCTCCAGCAGGAGGCCGAAGCCGCCAAGGCTCGGATCCAGCAGGAGGCGGGCCTCGAAATGGAGCGGCAGATGGTCCAGGCCAAACGGGACCTTCGGGCCTACGCCGCGGACCTCGCCGTCCAGGCGGCCCGGGAGATCCTCGCCAAGAGCCTCACGCCCGAAGACGAGGCGCGGATCCAGGGACGGTTCCTCAACCTGATGGAGGATCGCCATGAGCGGCGTGGGTAGGCGGTACGCCGGC
>CAZPSH010000065.1:0-1581 GCA_964589625.1 uncultured Thermoanaerobaculia bacterium | reverse complement strand
TTCCTCAACCTGATGGAGGATCGCCATGAGCGGCGTGGGTAGGCGGTACGCCGGCGCGCTGATGGCCTCCCTCAAGGGGGCCGACCCCGAGGCCGTCCTCCGGGACCTCACGGCCTTCGAAGGCTGGTTGAAGGACGTCAAGGGCCTTCGGGCCGCCTTCGAGAACCCCGGCGTGCCCGCGGGGATCAAGGAGAACCTGGTGCGTGAGCTGGCCGGAAAGGCGGGCTTCCAGGAAGCCAGCGCCCGGTTCATTCTCCTCGTCGTGGAGAAGGGCCGCGTGGGCCAGTGGAGCGACATGGTCAAGGCCTTCGGGGAAACCCTGGACGAGTCCAGAGGGGTCCTGCGCGGGCAAGTCGTGACGGCCCGGCCCCTGGATGGGAAGGAGGCCGAGGCCTTCGCCTCGCGGCTGGGAAAGGTGTTCGGGCGCCCCGTTCGGCTGGATGCCCGCGTGGCCCCGGAGATCCTCGGGGGGGTGCAGGTTCAGGTCGGTTCGACCGTTTACGACGGGTCCGTGGCGGGGGCGCTCAAGACCCTGCGCGAAGACTTGGCGAAGGGGTAGGCGAGCATGATTAAGACGGAAGAGATCACCAAGATTCTCAAGGCCCAGCTGGAAGGATTCGAGAGCCGGATCGACGTGGCCGAGGTGGGCTACGTCACCTCCGTGGGGGACGGCATCGCCCGCATCTACGGCCTCGAAAAGGCCATGGCCGGTGAGCTCCTCGCCTTCCCACGAGAGGTTTTCGGCATGGCGCTGAACCTCGAGGAGGACAGCGTCGGCGCCGTGCTCATGGGAGACACGGACAAGATTCGGGAGGGCGACGAGGTCCGGCGCACGAAGCAAATCATCTCGGTCCCGGTGAGCGAGTCCATGGTGGGCCGGGTCGTGGATCCCCTCGGCCAGCCCCTCGACGGAAGGGGGCCCATTGAGAGCAAGGAGCGGTACCCCATCGAGCGGATCGCCCCCGGCATCGTCCAGCGCGAGCCCGTCAAGATCCCCCTCCAGACGGGTCTCAAGGCCATCGACGCCATGATCCCCATCGGGCGGGGCCAGCGCGAGCTCATCATCGGCGACCGCCAGACGGGAAAGACCGCCGTGGCCGTCGACACAATCATCAACCAGAAGGGAAAAGGCGTCATCTGCATCTACGTGGCCATCGGGCAGAAGCGCTCCACCATCGCCCAGGTCGTGAAGACCCTCACGGACTACGGCGCCATGGAGCACACCATCGTGGTGGCCGCCTCGGCCTCCGAGCCCGCCTCCCTCCAGTACATCGCCCCCTACTCGGGATGCGCCATGGGCGAGTACTTCATGTACAACGGCGGCCACGCCCTCTGCATCTACGACGACCTCTCCAAGCACGCCGCGGCCTACCGCGAGATTTCCCTCCTTCTGCGCCGCCCTCCGGGACGCGAGGCGTACCCCGGCGACGTCTTCTACCTCCACTCCCGGCTCTTGGAGCGCGCGGCCAAGCTGAACCAGAAGGGGGGAGGCGGGTCCCTCACGGCCCTTCCGGTGATCGAGACCCAGGCCGGCGACGTCTCGGCCTACATCCCCACCAACGTCATCTCGATCACCGACGG
>CAZPSH010000064.1:0-4864 GCA_964589625.1 uncultured Thermoanaerobaculia bacterium | reverse complement strand
TTGGGGCTAGTTTACTAGACCCCGCGGAGGCCGGCCTCTTCATTCCATCTCACGTTTTACGTCTCCCGTCTCACTCCTTTTGAGAGGCGTCACCTCGTGAAGGGCAGGGGCGCGGAGGTGCCGCCGTCGTCGGGGTTGAGGACGGTGAGGGAGACGGCCTGGCCCTTAGGGAGGAGGGCCTTGAGGGCGGCGCCTCCCCGGGCCACGAGTTCGGTGTCGGAGCGGCGCCGGGTCTCGGGGACGGGGGTCCCGTTGACGAGGACCTGGGCGCCGGGGTGGAAGTTGTTCCCCCGGACCTTGACCCGGAAGGGGCCCGTCTTCTTGAGGGCGGTGGTGAGGACGGGCGGATTCACGGCCGTGACGGGGGCGGAGGCCGAGGCCGTCTGGCCGAGGGCGTCGGTGGCCGTGGCGGTGGCGGTGTAGGTCCCGGGGCTTACGAAGGTGTGCGTGACGGGGGAGCCCGCCGCGGAAGCGCCGTCGCTGAAGGTCCAGGCGAGGGTGAAGGGCCCCAGGCCGCCCGAAGGAGAGGCCGTCAGGGTGGCCGTCAGAGGGGCGTTGCCGCGCTCGGGGGAGGCCTGAACCGAGAGGGAGAGGGGGGAGACGGCGGCGACGGCGGCATGGGCCTGGGCGCTCTGGCCCGAAGCGTCGCTCACCATAACGACCGCGTCGTAGGCTCCGGCGGCGTAGGTGTGCAGGACGGGGTTCCCCGCTCCCGTCGCCCCGTCCCCGAAGGTCCAGGCGTAGGTGAAGGGCGGCAGGCCTCCGGCGGCGGCGGCGGAGAGGGTCGTTTCGAAGGGGGCCAGGCCGGCGGCGGGGCTGGCTTGGGCGGAAGCCGTGAGGGGCGCGTGGACGGTGACGGTGAGGTCGGGGGCGGTGAAGGTTCCGGCGGGGTCGGCGGCGTCGCGCACCGTGCACCGGACCGTGTAGGAACCGGCCTGCGCGAAGACGTGGGAGAGGGAGTCGCCCGTCAGGGGTCCGGTTCCGTCGCCCGGGTCCCAGGTGAAGGTGTAGGGTGGCAGGCCGCCGGATCCGGCGGCGGAGAGGGAGACGGCCAAGGGCGCCACGCCCGAGGAGGGGGCGGCGGAGGCGGAGCCGGTGAGGGCCGGGTAGACCGTGACGGGCACGGGCACGGCGGCCACGGCCACGGGGGGTTCGCTCGAATCGGTCACCGTCAGGGAGGCCGAATAGGAGCCTGCGCCGTTGTAGGTGTGGCTCACGGAGATGCCTTCCTGGGCGGGGCTGCCGTCGCCGAAGCTCCAGGAGTAGGTGAGCGGGGGGAGGCCGCCCGAGGCCTCTCCCGAGAAGGACACCGCCAGGGGCGCGTGGCCCGCCTGGGGCTGGGCCGAGGCGGAGGCGGAGAGGACGGCGGTCACGAGGACCGAAACCGGGGAGGCCTCGGCGGTTTGGGCGGGCGCGTCGGCGTCGGTGACGGTCAGATGCGCCTCGAAGGTGCCCGGCGAAGCGTAGGTGTGGTGCGGGGAGGCCTCGGAGGAGGTCCCGCCGTCTCCGAAGGTCCACGCGTAGGTGTAGGGCGGTACGCCGCCTCCGGCGGTGGCCGTGAAGGCCACGTCGAGGGGCGGCTGGCCGTGGTTGGGGTAGGCCTGGGACGAGGCCGATAGGGCCTGCCGTACGGTGATGGGCAGATCGGGGCCCTGGGCCGTGCGCGGGGGGACCTTGGAGTCGGTGACCGTGAGGCGGGCCGTGTACAGTCCGGCCGCGGCGTAGGTGTGGAACGGTGCGGCCCCCGAGCCGGAGGAGCCGTCGCCGAAGGTCCACGCGTAGGCGTACGGTGGGGTGCCGCCCGAGGCGGAGGAGGAGAACTGCACGGCCAGGGGCGCCAGGCCTCGCTGGACCGAGGCCGAAGCGGAGGCGGCCAGGGGAGCGCGGGCCACGACGGTGACGAAATCCGAGTACGCCGTCTGGGCGGGGGCGCCCGAGTCGGAGGCCTGGAGCCGCGCCGTAAAGGTGCCCGGGGCGTTGTAGGTGTGGGCCACGGAGGCGCCCGAGCCGTTCGGGGTGCCGTCGCCGTAGGTCCAGGTGAAGAAGTAGGGAGGCGTGCCGCCGAGGGCCTGGCCGGAGAAGGAGACGGTCAGGGGCGCGTCGCCGTCGAGGGGGCTCCCCACGGCCGTGCAGGTGAGCGGGTCCGGGGCGCAGGCCTCGGCGCGGCTCACCTCCACCTCGTCGAGGTACCACCCTTCGGCCACGGTGTTCGAATCCGTGTGGAACCAGAAGCGCACGGTGAAGGCCGATCCCGAGTAGGCCGAGAGGTCCAGGTCCCTCAGGATCCAGCCGCCGGAGCTCCCCGAGACGCCCGAGCGGATCGTCGTCCACGTGGAACCGCCGTTGGTGCTCACCTGGACGTAGCAGTAGTCGTAGCCGCTCTCGGTGTCGTACCACTCGCGGAAACGGAGGCGGTAGCCGTGGCCGGGAGCGCCGAGGTCCACGGCGGGGCTGGTCAGGTAGGCGTCCTGGGAGTTGGCGTAGGTGCCCGAGCAGGAGGCGGCGCCGCATTTCCAGGCGCGCGCCCCGGCGAAGGCGCGGCAGGTGGAGGCGTGCCACTGGCCGCCCGGGAGGAGGGACGGGGTACCCTCCACCGTTTCGGGGCCGAAGGCGTAGGCGCGCCCGGTGGTCTTGAAGGTGAAGTAGAGGCCGCCGTTGTCGTCTTGGGCCTCGTTCCCCGCAGCGTCGGAGGAGGCGACGGCGAAGCGGTAGGTCGTGCAGGGGGAGAGGCCCGTCAGGGTCACCGAGTGGGCCGTGACGAGGGCGCCGTCCTCAGCGGTCAAAGAGGGAGGGGCGGTGGGGCCGTAGGCCACCCGGCTCGTGGAGGCTTCGTTTGTGGTCCACGTGATCAGGGCCGTGGATTCGGTGATGGAGGAGGAGGCCACGGCGGAGATGGAGGGGGCGGTGCAATCCACCTGGGCCGTCCCCGTGTAGGTCGTGCCCGAGGCGCCGCTGCAGTCCAGGGCGTCCACGTAGGAGGCGGTGAGGGTATCGCCCTCGTTCACGCTCAGGGTCCCGTCTCCGTGGGCAGGCGGGGTCGTGGCGAGGGGGATGGTGCCGCGGAAGACGGGGGAGTCGGGCCCCTCCTCCGTGAGGAGGACCGTCTCCGCCACGGTCTCCCGCGTGCTGGAGACCGACACCGTGGCGGTCTCGACGGAGAGGGGATCGGTGTTGAGGTCCCCGTCTCCCAGGACCACCTGGGCCGAGGCCGAGCAGGCGTAAGCGGGGGCCCCGAAGGCCACCTTGAAGGGCCGGCCCAATTCTCCCATGGCGGCCACGGAGGCGCGCACGACGGAGTAGAAGAAGCCGGGGTTCCCGCAGTTCACGATGGTGTCGTTGCTCGTGTGGTAGTAGGGGTAGTGTCCGTCGTGGCTGCAGTAGCCCTCGTTGTCCGTGATGCCGCACACGGCCGGGAAGCCCCTCTGCCAGAAGGGGTAGTGATCGGAGGCCGTGAGGCTGGGGCAGAGAAAGGCGTCCACGCTCAGGCCCGTCCCGTAGGTGGAGGCGGCCTGCGCGAAGAGCTGGCCCAGGGGCTGGGAGGCGGAGTTGTAGTTCAGGTCGAGGTTCTCGGGCGAGGGGGAGCCGTCCCCCTCCCATCCCGGCATGTCCATGTTCACGACGCCGAGGATGTTCTCGCCGGAGGCCTGGGCCGCCGCCGCGTAGGCCGTGCTCCCCTCGAGGCCCGTCTCCTCTCCCGTGACGAGGATGAACTTGAGGGTCGCGTCGAAGACGTCGCAGGCCATGACCCGGGCCGCCTCGAGGACGGCGACGCTCCCCGAGGCGTTGTCGTCGGCGCCGGGGGCGTACCCCGAGGAGGGCATGTCGTCCAGGTGGCCGATGAGGATGTAGACGTCTTCGGGATGGACCCGGCCGGGGCGGGTGGCGATGACGTTGGGGGCGTAGCCGGTCTTGTAGTTCTGGTACTCGGTGTCGTAGCCCAGCGCCTGAAAGAAGGAGAAGGCCCAGGCCGCCTCGTCGCCGCAGCCCGCGGTGGTCGTGTAGCGGGTGCCCGTCCCGGGAGGGTTGGGCGGGACGACGGCCTGCCAGGTGGCGTCCACGTTCTGGTGGACGACGCGGTTGACCATGCGCTGGATGAGAGGGTCCGCCGCCAGGAGCGGCGAGCCGAGGGACCGGCCCGCCGGAAGCGGGCGGGGGGCGGCCACGGGTTCGCGGGGCAGGGGGGAGACGAAGAAGCGGCCGTCTCCGAGGGCCCCTGCGTCCAGGCCCGGCCAGAGGCGGAGGAGAACCCAGTTTTCCTCCGTGTACACCACGGTGCCCGCGCGCTGGAGGGCCGCCAGGTTCGAGTCGGGCCGGATCCCCACCTGGAGGTACGTCCAGGCCCGGGGATCGGCGTCGAGTACGTGGGCGGGGTATCCGAGGGCGCCGAGCCGGTCGAGCGCTTCGGAGCCGCCGGCCGCGAAGAGGGTGCCCGAGGTCTCCAGGATCACGGGAACGCCGGCGGACCGAAGGAGGGAAAGGTCGTCGGGCGCCCGCCGCTCGATGGCGACGAGGAATTCCGGAGCGCCCGCGAACGAGGCGAGCGGCAACCAGGCGGCCAGTGCCACGGCAGACAGAACGGCGTTTCGCATGAGAGGTCCCCCAAGCGCCGGAGCCCCCTTGCCCCTCCCAAGGGCCCGGGCCGCGGCGCACCCAGTCACTCTAAAGCGCAGGACCCCGAAAGGCAAACCGGTCCGTAGGAGACGAAGGGACTGGGGGACGAGGGGACGGGGGGACGGGGACGAGCCGTCTCCCATCCTGTGTGAACCGGCCTTTCGGCCGATGCGAGCATCGGCCGCTACATTGGCCCACTCTCTCGTCTTCTATGAAGAGGCCGGCGGTGTCAAGGCTGGGGGCCGGGGAGGCG
>CAZPSH010000063.1:0-5463 GCA_964589625.1 uncultured Thermoanaerobaculia bacterium | reverse complement strand
GGCCCCCAGCCTTGACACCGCCGGCCTCTTCATAGAAGACGAGAGACGAGAGACGAGAGGCGTGAGGCGAGGGCCTATGGTGCGGCCGATGCTTGCATCGGCCGAAATACCGGCTCCCACAGGAGGGGATACGGCTCCTCCCAGGCGGGCCGCCGCGCCAGAGAACCCTTTCCATCAGGAAATGGGTGGCTGTCCCGAATTTCTAGTCCCTCACGAGGGGCAGGCGGACGGTGAAGGTGGCGCCGGGGCCGGGCTCGTTGTTGGCGCCCTCGACGGTGCCGCCGTGGGCCTCCACGAGCTTGCGGACGATGGCGAGGCCCAGGCCGGTGCCTCCCTGGCGGCGGCTGGCGAAGGGCTGGAAAAGGCGTGGGGCAAAGTCGGCGGGTATGCCCGGGCCCCGGTCCACCACGCGGATCTCGCCCATCTCTCCCCGCCGGCGCACCCGGAGGAGCACCCTGCCGTCGGAAGGCGAAAAGTGGAGGGCGTTCTGAACGAGGTTCAGGAGGACCTGCGAAATCTTGTCCGGCTGACCGAGGATCTGGGCGTCGCCCGCCGTGCAGTCCACGTCGAGGCGGGAGGCGCCTTCCGCGTCTTCCTTGGCCAGAAGGGATTTCAATCCGTGAGCCAGACCGCACAGGTCGCACGGAACGAACTGCTCCTTCGCCACGGGACGGCCCAGGGCGAGCAGGTCGTTCATGAGGATCGTGAGGCGCTGGACGTGCTCCTGGATGTATCCGATGAAGGGCCGGATCTCCTCGTTCGAGCCGAACTTCTTGTCCAGCGCCGAGGTCAGGGTGCTGATGGCGAAGAGGGGGTTGCGCACCTCGTGGGCCATGCCTCCGGCCACCATGCCGATGGTCTCCAGGCTCTTGGCGTGTTCCAGGCGCTTCTCGAGGTCAACCTCCTGGGTGATGTCCCGCTTGGCCGCCACGAAGGTCACGATGGCCCCCGCCTCGTCGAGCACGGGGGAGATGGCCGCCTGTTCCACGAAGTGGGTCCCGTCCTTCCGGCGGTTCGTCATGCGCCCGGTCCACACGCGGCCCGACAAAATCGTGTCCCACATGTTCTTGTAAAAGGCCTCGTCCTGGAGGCCGCTCTTGAGGATGCGGGGGTTTTGGCCCACGGCCTCCTCCCGGGAGTAGCCCGTGATGCGCTCGAAGGCGGGGTTCACGTAGAGGATGGTCCCGTCCTTGTCGGTGATCACCACGGCGTCGTGGCTTTGCTCGATGGCCGTGGAGAGCAGGCGCCGGGCCTCCTCGGCGCGGTGCTCGGCGCTGACGTCCTCGATGACCCCGTCGTAGCAGACGATCCGCCCCGAGTCATCCCGCACGGCGCGGGCGTGCTCCCGGATGCGGAGGACCTGGCCGTCCCGGCGCCGCCAGGCCGATTCGAGCCCCCGGACCTCACCTGTCCTCTCCATCTCCGCCTTGAAGGCCTCCCGCGGATAGGAGGGCTGGAAGCCATCCTCCTCCAGGTTTCGGCTGGCCAATTCCTCGATGTTCGAAAAGCCCAGGAGGGAGACGATTTTGGGATTGGCATCCACGATGCGGCCGTCGGGGGTGGTGCGGTATATGCCCACGGGGGAGTTTTCGAAGAGGGTCCGGAAGCGCTCCTCGCTCCGGCGCAGGGCCTCCTGGGCCCTGCGCTCCTCCGTCGCGTCCCGGATGACCCCACGGAAACCAACGGGGCGGCCTTCCGCGTCCCTCCGGAGGGAGACGGAGGCCTCGATGGTGCGCACGGCACCGTCCTTCCGGTGAATCTCCCACCCGAAACCCCGGGTGGAGACCCCCGTCCGGTAGACCTCGTTGAAGGCCTGGTACAGCTTCTTGGCGTTCTCCGCGTCCGTGTACTGGCGGTTGTTCATCCCCATGAGTTCCTCGCGTGGATAGCCGAAGAGGGCGCACAGGGAGTCGTTGAAGAAGGTGAGGTTCCCCGCCAGGTCCACCTCGTAGTAGCTCTCCTGCATGTTCTCGAGAATCGAGCGGTACTTCTCCTCGCTTTCCCGGAGGGCCTCTTGGGCCCGCATACGCTCCGTGATGTCCTGGATGAAGGCCACGAAGACGGGCCGGTCTCCCGTATCGAAGATCTGAAGGTGGACCTCTACGGGGTAGGTGGTGCCGTCGGCCCGGCGGTGAAGGGTCTCGAAGTGCAGGCGGCGGACGTCCCCCTTGAGAAGGGGCCGGAGGGCCTCGCGGAAGGTTTCTTCCGTGAAGGCGGGCTTGATGTCCACCGGGGTCATGGCCCGGAGACGGTCCATGAGGTAGCCGAGGTTGTCCAGGGCACCCCGGCTCGCAAACTCGAAGCGCAAGGTTTCGGCGTCGAAAACGTAGATCTCGTCCAGGCTCGAGTTGAGGGCTTCCAGGTAGAATCGCTGCTGGGCTTCGGCGCGCTTCCTGTCGGTGACGTCCTCGTAGACGGCGACGACGTGGCCTGAGGGCAGGCGAAAGACGTAATTGTCGGCCCAAAGCGACAGGCGGTCGTCCTGGTAGAAGGACACGGGGTGCCGCTCGGGAGGGCCGCCTGCATGGACCCTTTGGAAGACGTGGAAGAGACCCATGGCCCGGACGCCGGGGAAGACCTCCGTCACCCGGCACCCGATCACTTCCCCCCTGCGGACGCGGGAGGACCGTTCGGCGGCGGCGTTCAGATCCACGATGAGGAAGTCGCTCCCATCTTCCACCGGCTCGTAGACGGCCACGCAGGTCGCCATGTTCTCGACGAGGCTCCGGAGCCGGGCCTCGTTTTCCTCCAAGGCCCGCTCGGCCTGCTCCCGGCGCTCCCTCGTCTCCTGGACCTCCAAGGCGAAGCTGAGGTCCCCGGCCAGTTCCTTCAGGAGGCCCATCTCCTCCTCGTCGAAGGCGCCCGAATCGGCGGAGGCCACGCAGAGGGCGCCGGCGGAGAGTCCCATGGCGGCGAGGGGGAGGAAGGCGCAAGCGCCGCTCCCGTCGCGGATCACGAGGGTCTCGGCCGGAAGGGGGTGGGGAGGGGCAAAACTTTTCGCAAGACCGACGGGGACCTCCGCCGGGTGGCAGGCTTCGTGGGCGGCCGGGCCGCCACCCTCGGAGGGCCTCAGGATGCAGGCGCGCAGGAAGCCGCCGTGGTCCACGAGGATTCGGCAGGTGTCCTGGAGGAGGTCCCGGCGAGATCGGGTTCTCACCAGGGCCTGGTTGGCCTCGGAGAGGGTCCGGTAGAGGCGGTTGAGCTTGAGGATGCGCTGTTCCTGGGTTTTGCGCTCGGAGATGTCGAGGACAAGTTCCGCCAGGAGCCGCTCGCTTCCGAGGACGACCTCCTGGACGCGGATCTCCACGGGAAATTCTACGCCCGTCCGGGAGAGGTGGACCGTCTCGCGGAGGCTTCCCCCGGGGCTTAGGGCGGCGGCGAGGTCGGCGGGTAAGGAGTCGCGCGCGGAGGGTGCGCGCAGGTCCCGGAGGTTCATCCGGCGCAGTTCCTCCCGTGTGTAGCCGTAAGCCTTTTCTGCGGCGGCGTTGGCCTCCACGATGGTCGCGTCGGGCCGGGCCAGGACGAAGATGTCGCGGGTCTGCTCACTGAGCGCCCGGTATCGGGTCTCCTGGAGGGCGAGGATTTCGAAAAACGCATGGCGGCGGCGCCTCAGGAGGGCGTAGACGAACAGGGTGGCGGTCAGCGCGCACAGGAGGGAGATGAGGGCGTACCAGAAGGTCCAAGCGCCGAGCCGCTCAAAGGCCTCGGCGCGGTCCACCTTGGCCACGAGCCCCCAGGGAGTGCCCCGGATGGGGCGGACGGAGGCGAGCACGTCCTCCCCGCGGTAATCCGAGAACTCGCCGAAGGTCTCCTTTCCCTCCAGGGCCGCCTTCAGGGCCAGGGTCTTGGCGGGCCGGGACACGGGATAGGATGGCGGGGTGCGGCTGCCGAAGCGGAGGGGGGAGAGAAACGCAACCCGCCCGTCCCGCGTCGATCCGAAGAGGGTTTCCGCCGTGCGGGAGGGGGTGGGTTGTCGTTCGAGGAGGGGATAGAGCCACCGGTTCGGGTCCGAGACGAGGACCACGACGCCGAGGGGGTCGCCCGCGGAGCCCACGAAGGCGTGGTGGCTGAAGGTCAGCCGGCCGGAACGGTCCTGGTGGAGGTCCACGAGGCGGTCCGCGCCGCTTTGGAGGGTTTGCGCCACCTCGCCGAGGCAGATTTCGTCCAGGGGCGAAGCGCCGGGAGACCAGACCAGGGGACGGGCATCCGGGCCGCAGAGGTAGACTCCCACGTACCCGTAGTTGATCCGGACGTTGGCGAAGTGGGTCTCCAGCCGGCGGCGGGAATCGTCGGCCTGGCCCGGTGGGACGCCGCCGGCGGCCTCCCGAAGGACCTCCGCCACGCGAGGATGGCCGGCAAGGGTCCGCGCGTCACCGGCCCGCTCGATGAGATAGTCCCGGAGGGCGGCATCGCGGTCCTGCGCCAGGGCCGACAGGCGCGCCTTCCAAAGCTCCCGGGCTTTGTTCTGTTCGTTGCGGAGAAGGGGAAGGTAGAGGCCCATGGCCAGGATCGAGCCCACGGCGAAGGCCGCGAAGGTCCAGAGCCATACGGATTTCCGGGTCAGGACATCGGCAGGTTGGACCTCGCCGCCCGAAAGCGCCATCGACCCCCCCCCCCCCCCTTCCCGGCGATGCCCGGACCCCTCAAGTAAACTCTACGACCTTAACCCGGCGGCGGTTGGAGCGCAAGGGGTGGGGCGCGCGCTGGGATTCCAGGCATTCAAGCCGCCATGGGGGTGCAAAGCGTTTCAGCGGGCTTTACGTGGGGTACTTGTCGGCGATGTAGTTGATGAGGTGCTTGATGGTGAAATCCTGGTTCCGGGAGACCCAGCGGGTGCAGTCCCCGATGGAAACGAGGCCCGTGAGGCTCTTCCCGTTCATGACGGGCAGGTGGCGGTGGCGGCGGGTGGTCATGATGGCCATGGCCTCCCCGATGGTGGTTTCCGGGGTCACGTAGACCACGTCTCGGGTCATGACGTCCTCCACGCGGCAGGCCTTTGGGTCGCGGCACGCCAGGACGATCTTGGTCAGGACGTCCCGCTCGGTGAACATGCCCACGGGGACCCCCTCCGCGGCCACCACGACGCCCCCGATGTGCCGGTCCGTCATCATCCGCACCGCATCGAACACCGTGGTGTCGGGTTGGACAGTGAAAACCTCGCGCCCCTTCTCGCCGAGAAGACGATCGACCTTATCCATGGACATCCACCTCCCGTTCTGGCGATGAAACAGCGAGACCGGGGGGAATATTCGAGATCAAGAGAGAGAGGCATGGCGGATTTGGAATTTGGGATTTCGGATTTGAAAGCAAAGGCGAAAGCGAGATCCGTGGGGCGAGTGCCCTTGCCCGCCGGTCTCCCGACCGGAGCAAAACGTGAGATGTGAGGCGTGAGGCGTGAGACGTGAGATGTGAGGCGTGAGACGTGAGATGGAATGAAGAGGCCGGCCTCCGCGGGGTCTAGTA
>CAZPSH010000062.1:0-5628 GCA_964589625.1 uncultured Thermoanaerobaculia bacterium | reverse complement strand
CGCTATGCCGCCTAACCTCTCCGGTGTCAACTACAATGGTGCCGGGGTAGTAGGTTCTGGGTATCAGCTGGCAGCAGGCCACCCGCGACCTGAAATAGCTCCTGGCCGCTAAGGAGCCGGATGGTTTCCCGGTGGAGCACCAGCTTCTGGATCTTGAGGTTCTTCCCCTGCTTCCCGTCCTTCTTCTGCATCACCAACCTCCTCTGAAACGCACTTCCCCCGGCTCCCCATGGGCCGAGATTTGGAAGTTGGCGCCTGACCTCGCCAGGTGTCCGAACCTCTCCGCGGCGCCGCCCATGGTCTTATGATTTGGGACGGGAAGGGGTTGGCCCCTTCCCGCCAGCGCTCGGGTGGGCAAAGCCCACCGCGGGGGGCTCAAGCGTAAGCAGGCCCGCGGCTTCTCCCTCGCTGCCCACCCATCCCCACTTCGAAGAAGTCCTTTGCACATGTCCGATTCTTCACGTCCGGAGTTATAGTGTACACGCTCGCGGTTTGCTACCCTTAAACAAAGGTCCCGCCTGCGGGATCCGAAAGGGGGATTGGGGCGATGGCACGACGGACGACGGGAGCGTGGCTTTTCGGTGCGTGGCTGTTGGGCGCTGGGCTCGGCGTTTCGGGCCAGACGGGAGGCCCCCTCCCCTCGGACCGGGGCGACGCCATCCAGGGTCTTTTGGACGGAAGCCGTTACCAGGACGCTTTGGCCTCCGCCGAAGAAGGCCTCAAGGCCGACCCCGCCAACCCGGACTTCGGCCTGGGCAAGATCCGGGCCCTCCTCGGCCTCGGCAGACCCCTCGAAGCGGCCCGCCTGGCCGTCCCCTTGGCGGGTCGGTTTCCGGATCGACCCGAGTTTCGGTACTACGCGGGCGAATCGGCCTTCCAGCTCGCCATGGTCCCCCAGGCCGTTCAGCACTGGTCGGCCCTCCTTCCCGTAGCGGGCTGGTCGGAGACGGCCTGCCGGCGGGCCGTGAACGCCCTCCTCGCCACGGGCAAGGAAGCCGAGGCCCGCGCCCTTCTGAACCAGACCCTGGCCCGCTTCGAAAAGCCCCCGGCCGGAATTCTGCGGCTGGCCCTGAGCCTGGCGCAAAGGGGAGAGGAGGGAGTCCGGCTGGCCGACCGCCTGGTCCTGGCCGATCCCGCCAACAAGGAGGAGTACGAGGGCCTCAAGCGCCTGTACGCGTCCATCGGCGCGGCCTCGCTCTTCGAGGAGAAGCTGGAGGCCGCCTACCCCGTCACCCTCCCCCTCAAGGAGAAGTCCGAGTTCCGCGATATCTCCTCCCTCACGTGGGGCTCGGGCGACATTGGCACGACGGGGGTCACTACCTCCACGCGCGTGGTCACGCCCGTGGCGGTGAACGGGACCAAAGAGAAGCTCATGCTCCTCGACTCGGGGTCCGACCTGTGTCTCGTGAGCCCCAAGTGGGTCGAGGAACTCGGCCTGAAGCCCGTGGCCACGGCCGAGTACCTCGGCCTGGGCATCCAGGGCTCCCAGACGTCGAACTGGGTCTTGTTGGATTCCGTGAAATTCGGCCCCCTCACGATCCGCCACGTGCCCGCCATGGTCATCAGCGAAAAGGAGGACTTCTTCAAGGAGGTGGGCGGGATCATCCCCCTCTCCCTCCTGCGCCACCACGGCATCCTCTACGACCGGCGCCACAGCAAGCTCGTGCTCCACCCCACGGGCACCGACCCCAAGGCCGCCCTCGGGTCGGACGCCTTCAAGGTCAAGTCCCTCTGGCCCTACGATCGCCCCTTCGTGGAGACCTCGGTCAACGGAAAACCGGGGTGCTTCTTCCTTGTGGACACGGGCGCCTACGCCACCTTCATCGCCGCCGAGAGGGCCAAGGAGGCGGACGTATCCATCAACTCGGCGCGCTTCGGCTCCCAGATGGGCTCCGGCCTGTCGGGCGCCTTCGCCTCGGGCGTGGCCGCCGACGTCACCATGGTCCTGGGCAACACGCGGCTCAACATGCAGACCGTGCAGGTGACGCCCCTGGGCGGAGGCTGGGGCCTCCCGTCCTATGGGATCCTCGGCCGCCGCGACGTCCTCGACCTCTTCGCCATGTGGTTCGACTACAAGGCCAACACCGTCGCCTTCGCGCCCTACGACAAGTAGCGCCGGGGGGCGAACAGGTGCATCCGAACCGAGGGGATTACGCTCGCCTTCACCTCTGAATGTGGAGGCCCAGTGCGTTACAAACCCATCAGGGGCGTACGCTGCCCGGTTGCGGGATGAAGGAGGACCAGTTTGCCCGAGGGGTCGTAGCAGAGGCGTCGCCAAGCGGCCTGTTCGGGCGGCCGAGGCGTCAGCCGTTCCTCGATGGCGAGGAAGAAACGGAAGGCCGGTTTCAGGTCTCTTTCAACCTTGATCTGGTTGGCCTCAGAATCATAGACGACCAGGAAGCGCCTCTCGAACTGTCCTCTATTGAACCAACCGTGGAAGCCCATCTGACCCGCGGAGATCTCTCCGATCGGCAGCAGGCGAAGGCCGTTATCCAGCCCTATGCGATGGAGAACCCGGCCGTCTCGGTCGCAGAGAAGGACGGCCCTTCGACCTCCCCCGGTCTCCGACAAGGCTACGAACCGTCCGTCTTGCAGAAAGGACGCCCATTTCTGGGTGCCTTCCGGCGCCAAAGAGCATAGGACATTCCCGGTTGAGGTGTCGAAGAGAGTCAGGGAATAGCGGCCGCCGCGCGACTGAGCCCGAGCGATAAACCGATCCCCGTCGGGAGATAACCAACCCGCCCAGGTCAGACCCTTCCCCACCGCCAGCGACTTTTCGAGCTTCCTCTGCGACGGATTCCATCGCCAAAGGCGCATTTCGGACCCTTCCTCCTCGGCTCCCGACCGGATGTTGGAAAGGAGTAGCACCGTACCGTCCTTCATGAAGCGCCCACCCCAGAACCAATGCGCTTCGCCCTCCCCCGGCAGGCGAACGGAGGCCTCTTGATCCAGGGAGGGGAATCGAAGCAAACGTGCCTCCGAAGAGGTTACGATCAAGAGGCTTCTTGAGTCGTCCGAGAACAGGACGAGGGGCCATTGATCCTCGAACCGAATGTCCGTTTGCGTCACCGGACCGCGGGGATCGAGCGAAACGAGATTCAACCGGAAATGGGGCTTGGGCAGGAGGCGCATGCCGAGAAGCACGGCCCACTTCTCGTCGGGGCTGAAGCGAACGTAATTGCCGTTCATACCCCAATCCAGCAACTTGGGTTCCTTCTCCCCCGCCTTTCCCAGAAAAAGAGCCTGGGCGTTGGGACCTCTCCCGCGGACGCGGGAGAGAACGGTAAAGTACTTGCCCGTGGCGCTGGTCTCGAAGAAAGGAGTGCCGGTGATGGCGGCGAAGGAGGGGTGGAGTGCCCATTGCTGGAGCCCCCAGACACCCAACGTACCGAGAAGCAGTACGCCCCAAAGAGCCATTGAAAGCAAGCCGTGACCTTTCGCGCCGTCCACTCGCCCCAGAGAGCCTTGAAGGTAGCTGCCCACAAGAAGCCCGCCGGTCAACAGGACCGTGAAGAGAAGGAGACTCCAGAGAAGGAGCGGTTCCATCCCGCGGAGGAGAAACCCGTGCAAGAGATAGGCGGCGCAGGATGCGAGTAGGGTCGCGGCCAAAACGTCCAAGAGGATGCGCGGTGAGTGGCCACGAGCCATGGTCGAAGCCGCGTGGCTCAGAAGAAACACCAGTCCCGTGACCCCGAGCGTCAATCCTAGTAGCTCCCAGAGGGAGAACACTGCATTGGCGTCTTCGAAGCAAAGGACATTCGGAATGGATGTCCACGAGGCCAGATCCCCGGCCAGGAAGGCGGGCAACAGAGGAAGGAAGACGGCGAGGATCGAGACCGTCAGACCCGAACCCATGCGTCCCAGGAAGAGGCCCGCATCGGACACCGGTCGGGAGAGGTCGAAGGCGATTCTTCCCCGAGCCAAGTCCGGCGCCAAGATCGTAGCGCCCATGGCCAGCGTGGTTCCCAAACCAAGGGCCGTGGCAAACACGACGGCCAGCATGGAAAGGCCCTCGGAGAAGCTGAAGCCCCTGATGAAAAGGGCCAAGGGGAACTCGACGACCGCCGCTACAAGGAACGCGATGAGGAGATTTCTCGACCTGCGCACTTCCCGTGCATAAACGGCGAAGAAGCCTTTCATGGGCCACCTCCGTTCTCGCCGGCGAGGGAGAGAAACACGGCCTCCAAATCCATGGCTTCGGCTTCGGCCCCGAGAATTCCTGGAGTGTCGCCGAAGGCCGCAAAAGCCTCCCCTTCGAACTTCGAAACGACGGCCTCCTCTCCGAAGGGGCCGCGGCGTAGGGAGACCGGAGCCATCCTCTCCAGGGCCTCCAGCGCCGGGGCGCCCGCTTCGCCTTCCCTCCGGAACACGAGGCGCCGAAAGCGTGTTTTGAGCGCCTCCAGGGGCTCCTCGAGGAGGAGACGGCCCTCCCTCAGGAAGGCCGCCCGGTCGGCGATGGACTCGACGCCCGAAAGGTCGTGGCTGGAGAGGAAAACGGTGGCGCCCCGGTCGGCCAGCTCCGCCACCAGCTCCTCGAAGAACGCCCTTCGCGCCACGGCGTCCAGGCCCAGGGTGGGGTCGTCGAGGACGAGCAGGTCCGGCCGGTGGGCCAAGGCGAGGGCCAGCATGACGTGGCCCTTCTGGCCCTTGGAGAGCCTCCCGAAGGGAGCGGTCTGGGGAACGCCAAAGCGCCGAAGCCGCTCCGCGGCGCCCTTTCCGTCCCAGACGGGGTAAAGGCGGGAGCAGAAGGCCAGGAGGTCCTCCGCCGAGAGGTCCTCCGGCGCGTCCGGAGTCTCCGGGACGACGCCCACCCGCGCCATGAGGCGGGCCCGGTGCCGCCAAACGTCCTCGCCGAAGAGCCGGGCGCCGCCTTCCCCGGGCTTCAACTGGCCCAGGAGAACGCGGATGAGGGAGGTCTTTCCCGCTCCGTTGCGTCCGAGAAGGGCGTAGACGGATCCCTCGGGAACGCTCAGGGAAACACCGCTGACCGCCTCCTTCCGCCCGTACCGCACCGTCACGCCGTCGAGAGCCAACGCGGACCGCGGCTCGCCTTGGGTCATCATCATGGCCGCTCTCCCTTTCCGCTCATCGCATTCCACGCCGTCTCGAGGGCCTCCCGCGCCTCCTCGAGCCTCGCTCCCGCCGCCAGCGCCGACGAGGCGAACCGCTCGGCGCCCTCCTTCAGGTGGCGGCGCCGTTCCGACCTGGCCGGAAGGGGGGGAGTCTCCGCCACGTAGGTCCCCTCCCCCCGCCGGACCTCCAGGAGGCCCGCCTCCATGAGCCGCTGGTAGGCCTTCACCACCGTGGCGGGATTGACCCGAAGGTCCCTGGCCAGGTCCCGCACGGACGGGATCGCCCCGCCGGGGGCCAGGATTCCGGAGGCCACCAGGCGGCGAAGGCCCTCTTCGATCTGCCTCCAGAGGGGAACGGCGGACCTCGGATCCACCTTCAGCCTCGTACTCACCGTCTCACCTCCCACCCGGCATCGCCTCGCCAGGTGTATTAGTGTGGTGATACAGTAATGCACAAGAGGACGGTTGTCAAGGGGAAGGAAACAACGGGAGACGCGAGATGTGAGATGGAATGAAGAGGCCGGCCTCCGCGGGGTCTAGTAAACTAGCCCCAAAG
>CAZPSH010000061.1:0-5991 GCA_964589625.1 uncultured Thermoanaerobaculia bacterium | reverse complement strand
CCTCCCCGGCCCCCAGCCTTGACACCGCCGGCCTCTTCATAGAAGACGGGAGACGTTAGACGGGAGACGTGAGGCGGGAGACGTGAGACGGGAGACGGGAGACGAGAGACGAGAGACGGGAGACGAGAGACGAGAGACGAGAGACGAAAGGGGATGTGGGTGAAGCGGGCGCATGAAAACCTGACGGTATGGCAACGAGGCCGGACCCTGGTCGTGCGCCTGTACGAGGTGACCGGCACGTTCCCACAAACCGAACAGTACGGGCTCATCTCCCAGATCCGGCGGGCCGGTGTGAGCATCGTGGCCAACATCGCCGAAGGGGCCGCGAGGGGATCTGATGCGGACTTTCTTCGATTTCTCCGGATGTCGCGGGGATCGTTGAGCGAACTGGAGACCCTTCTGGTGCTTTCGCAGGACCTGCGGTTGCTCCGAGAGGCGGAGTACACGGTGCTGGCCAACGAGTGCGAAGCCATAGGAAGCCTGCTGGAAGGTTTGTCCCGCAAGCTCAAGCGGGGGAACGCCTCTGAAGAGGAGCCTGCCTATGAAGCCTGATCGACTGGGCCAGGGAAAGCGACGCCCGCGCTCTCTCTCCCGTCTCCCGTCTAACGTCTCCCGTCTCCCGTCTAACGTCTCCCGTCTGACGCCCCGCAGAGGCCTCCTCCCATGACCCGCCTCGTGGTCCTCGGCCTCGACGGCGCCACGTGGGACCTCCTGGACGTCCTCGTGGGGGCGGGGAGGATGCCGAACCTGAAGGCGCTGTGTGCACGTTCCGTGCACTCACGCATGCGATCCGCCCACCCCCCCGTGACGGCGCCCGCATGGGTGTCCGTGGCCACGGGCGTGAATCCGGGCCGCCACGGGTGCTTCGACTTCAACCGGCCCGACGGGGCCCTGGGCCGCCTCCGGCCCCTGCAGACGTGGGACATCGGGGAGAAGACCTTCTACGAGGTCCTCGAGGAGCGCGGGCGCGGCGTGGTCCTCGTCAACCTGCCCTGCACCTATCCCCCCCTCACGAAGCACGTGACGCTCACCTCGCTCCTCACCCAGGGCGACAACGCCGTCTTCCCCGAATCCCTCAAGGAGAGGCACCCGCTCCTGCGCGGCTACCGCGTCTTTCCCGACGCGGGGCTGAGGGCGCGCGGCGAGTCCGAGGCCTACCTGAGAGACATCCGCCACGTGGAGACCCACCGCTTCGACGCCATCCGATGCCTGTGGGACGAGCCGTGGGACGTCTTCTTCGCGGTCCTCTCGGGAACGGACTGGGTGAGCCACGAGGCCTTCCCCGACCTCGTGGAGGGGCGCTTCGAGCGCTGTCCCCAGGCGGCCGGGATGTTCGAGGACGCGGACCGGGTCCTCGGCTGGGTGGCCGAGCGCCTGGCGCCGGGCGACCACCTCCTCCTGGTCTCGGACCACGGCTTCACGACGGCCAAAGGCATCTTCTACCTCAACGAGTGGCTCATGGAGCAGGGCTTTCTGGAGCCCGACTACGGCCGCCCGGCCTTCCCCGTGAGCCACCGCATGGAGGAGGCGGCGCAGAGGGCCATGGGGGCCGACGCGCCGCGCCTTCCGGCCTCGATCCTGCGCGCCGTCCACCGGAACGGCGGGGCCCGCTTCGCCGCCAAAGTCTTCCGCAGACTCGGCGGCACCTGGCCCCTCTTCTTCCGCCCCGACCCGAGCCGGAGCCGGGCCTCCACCCTCACCGCCGAGTGCCACGGCATCACGGTCCACGAGGAGGGCGAATTCCCCGATGGCTCCGTGGCGCCGGGCCGCGTCCCGGAAATCCTGCACTCCCTCGAGGAGGCCCTCGCGGGCCTGAGGGACCCCGAGGGCGGGCCCGTCTTCGCCGACGTCCGGCGGAGGGAGGAGGTCTACGCCGGCCCCCGCACCCGGGAGGCGGCCCACCTCCTCCTGGGCCCCGGCCGCTGGGGGGTCTCCGCCGCCCTCAAAGCCCTCAAGAACATCCCCTTCGTTCCCCACCGGACGGGCATCCATTCCTCCGAAGGGATCTTCCTCGGCTTCGGCCCCGCCTTCGCCTCGGGCCGACTCCCCGGCGCCCCCCTCTCGGTCACGGACGTGGCGCCCCTGATCTTCCACTGCCTCGGGGAGGCCCTCCCCGAGGGCCTCGACGGAGCCCTCGTCCCGGCCCTCCTCGACTCCGTCCACCTCGCCGCCCACCCTCCCGCCTTCGCCCCCGTCACCGCGCCCGACCGCACCCGCGCCGACCTCGACGCCGAAGCCGTCCAGGAACGCCTCCGCGGATTGGGGTATATGGGGTGAGGGGTGATTTCGAATGGGGAAAGACCCCAAACGCCGCTTCGGCCGACCGAAGGTTGGCCGTGGTCATCCTCACCTGGAACGGCGCAATGGACACCCTCGCTTGTCTGGAAAGCCTGGAGGCGGCGGGTCATCCGGCGGAGGGGGAGAAGGTCCTCGTCGTGGACAACGGCTCCGAGGACGGGACGCTGGAGGCCGTGGAGCGGCGTTTTCCCTGGGCGGAGTTGATTCGGAACGGCGTGAACCTTGGGTTTGCCGGCGGCAACAACGTGGGGATGCGCCGGGCCCTCGAGGAGGGCTTCGAGTTCGTCCTGCTCCTGAACAACGACACGCGGGTACGGCCGGGGGCCTTGTCAGCCCTCGTCGAGGACCTCGAGAAGCACCCCGAGGCGGGCTCCGCCCAGCCCGTCCTTTTATCGCACGACGGCGGGCGCATCGACTCCCTCGGCATCCGTGTAGGTTTCCGGCCGGGGGCCGTGGACGCCCAAGCGGGAGAGCCGGCGGGACGGGCCGCGTCGGCCCCAGAGGAGATCTTCGGGGCCTGCGCCGCCGCGGCGCTCTACCGGGCTTCGGCCCTCAAAGAGGCGGGCCTTCTCGACGAGAGCCTCTTCGCCATCCTGGAGGACGTGGACCTGGCCTTCCGCCTCCGGCTGAGCGGTTTCGGCTCCCGCCTCGTGAAGAGTGCAACCGTCCTGCACAAGAGGGGCATCTCGGGGCGCAAGGCGCCGGGGGACTTCCGGCGCGCCCTGGTGCTGAGAAACCTCCAGGTCCTCATGTGGCGCTACTGGCCCGCGCGGTCGGTGGCCCTGTGCGCTCCGCTGTGGCTGAGGTGGCACCTCATCGCGCGGGCCCTGTGGACGAAGATGGGGCGGGGAGAGGACTACGCGGCCGCCCTCTCCGGCGCCCGCCGCGAGCGCCCGGGGCTCCGCGCCAATCCGCATTTGGCCGAGATCCAGCGCCGCTGGCTCTGACCGCCGGGCGCGCCCGCTACGGAGGCAAACCCGCGCGGTAGGGGCGGCCCTCCGTGGCCGCCCATCCTAGAACCAACGCCGGGGAGGGCACGGAGGCCCTCCCCTCCGAGAATCGTCTCCCGTCTCGCGTCTATCGTCTAACGTTTTTGCGTCTCCCGTCTCGCGTCTATCGTCTAACGTTTTTGCGTCTCCCGTCTACCGTCTCTCGTTTTACGTTTCCCGTCTACCGTCTCTCGTTTTACGTCTCTCATCTCTCGTCTAAGGATCCTCCGAAATGTCTCATTTGAAATCGGATTCTCCGCCGGCCGTGGACCTCATCGTGGTCCTTTACGGCTCCCTGCGGCACGTGGAGGGGCTGGCGGAGGGGATCGAGGCGCAGACCTATCCCCGGGAAATGGTCCGCCTCTTCTTCGTGGACAACGGTTCCGACGACGGCGCCCTGGACGCCCTGGCCGCGCGCTTCGGGGCATGGCCCGGCGGGCTGAGGCTCCTTCCCCTGCGCGACAACCCCGGCTTCGCGGCGGGAAACAACCGGGCCATCGTGGCGGGGGAATCGCCCTTCGTTCTCCTCCTCAACCCCGACACGCGCATGGCGACGGGCTGTCTCGAGCGCCTCGTGGCAAGGGCGGAAGCGGAGCCTCGTTCGGGGTGCGTGGAGGCGCGGCAAGTCCCCCACGAGCACTCCAAGGCCTTCGAGCCCGAAACGGGCCGCACCTCGTGGTGCGTCTTCGGATGCGCCCTCCTGCGGCGGGCGGCCCTCGACGAGGCGGGCCTCCTGCAGGAGTGGCTCTTTCTTTACTGCGAGGACGTGGATCTCTGCTGGCGGCTCTGGTCCGCCGGGTGGGCCTGCTTGTACGAGCCGGCGGCGGCCTACGAGCATTTCACGGGGCCGCCCGAGGCCCATTCCTCGCCGGCCCTCGTGAAGTACTCCTACCGGAACGCCGTGTACCTGCGCCGGGTCTACGGGTCGGCCCTCCGGGCCTGGGGCTGGGCCGGCTTCTGGGCCGCGCGGTCCCTCCTTTCGCCTTACCTCCGGGCTCACGGCGGGCCCCTTCGGGAGGGGTTGAGAATGGCGTGGCGCGAGCGCCGGACGCTGGCCGCCATGGCCCGCCAAGCCCCTTCCCGCGGGTGGTGGGTCGGCTTCGGCCTCACGGACCACCGCTATGGCCCCCCGGGGATCGGTTGATCCCATGGGACGGAGGTTGTCAGACGGGAGGGCACGCAGGCCCTCGGCCGATGCGAGCATCGGCCGCTACGGAGGCAAACCCGAGCGGTAGGGGCGCCCCTCCGTGGCCGCCCGTCCTAGAACCAACGCCGGGGAGGGCACGGAGGCCCTCCCCTCCGTGAACCGTCTCCCGTCTCGCGTCTATCGTCTACCGTCTACCGTCTAACGTCTCCCGTCTAACGTCTAACGTCTCCCGTCTCCCGTCTCCCGTCTCCCGTCTAACGTTTTACGTCTCCCGTCTACCGTCTCTCTTGGGGTCCGCTTCCGCCTTTCGCCTGTTGCCTTTCGCCTTTGTTGTTAAATCCCAAATCCCAAACCCCAAATCCGAAATCCCAAATCCCAAATCCCAATTCCCACATGCCTCTTTCCTCCCTCCCGCGAGGTCCCCATGCCCACTGAACTCTCCGTGGTGGTGCCGACGTACAACCGATGCGGCCTGCTCCCGGGCCTCCTGGAAGCCCTTCAGGCCCAGGACCTGCCGAAGGAGCGCTTCGAGGTCATCATCGTGGACAACAACTCCACCGATGGCACATGGGCCTACCTCTCCGGGCTGTCCATTCCTTGGCTCAAGGCCTTCCGCGAGGAAAAGCCGGGCGCCGCGGCGGCACGCAACCGCGGCTTGGCGCAGGCCCGGGCGCCTGTCCTCCACTTCCTCGACGACGACATGGCCCCGGCGCCCGATTGCCTCCGCCGGCACCTTGAAGCCCATCGGCGGCGTCCGGAGGCCAGCTACCTCGGCTTCGTGGATTACCGCTACGACACCTGGACCCATCCGCTCTCGCGATGGGTGGCCGAGCGGACGCGAGGCACCCTCTTCCCGAACGCCCCGGGGCAGGAGGCCTCCTTCTTCCAGTACCTGACCCCGAACGTCTCGTCGCCGCGGGCGGCCGTCGAGAAGGTGGGCGGCTTCAACCCCGGCTTTCGCGGCTACGGCTTCGAGGACCCGGAGTTGGGCTACAGACTGCACCGCGCCGGGCTTCCCCTGATCTACCTCCCCGAGGCCATGGCCCTGAACCGGGACCCGCACCGCCCCGAGGTCCACTGGAAAAAGACGGCCTGCAGCGGCGAGGGACAGGCCTTCTTTCTGAGCCTCCACCCCGAACTCGAGAGCCTCGACCGGCGACGCTTCCTCTCGGGGCGCCTCGGCCCCCTCTGGAGCCTTTACCGGAGTCTGTTCGGCGAGGCGATGGACCGGCTCGCCGAGCGGGCCTTGCCGGGAAAACCCCTGCCCCATTGGGTCAAGATCCACTACCGCGTCTCCCAGGCCGCCTACCTCCACCGCGGCTTCTCCGCCTTCTTCCGCCAGGGCGGCCAGATCATCCGCAAGCACGACCTGTAAGCCCCGCGGGCAAGGTGCCTGCGCCAGAGGTTTAAGAGGTTTTGTGGCACAGCCGCCCCTGGGAGATCCTCGCGCTCTGGAGCGCGCCCCTGCGTCTCTCGTCTCCCGTCTAACGTTTCACGTTTTCCGTCTCTCGTCTCTCGTCTTCTATGAAGAGGCCGGCGGTGTCAAGGCTGGGGGCC
>CAZPSH010000060.1:0-6208 GCA_964589625.1 uncultured Thermoanaerobaculia bacterium | reverse complement strand
CCGGTCGGAGGCGCCCCCGGCCGGCGTGGGGGCGGTGCCGAAGGGCGTGCGGGCCCTAACAGTGTCCGTCCCGAGGCGCGTGCCGATGTACGAAAGCACGACCTTCCCCTCAGCGTCGGTGGTCCCCTCCCGCTTCGTCCCCGCGTGGGGACCTTCCACCACCTCCACCGTGAGGCCGTTGTTCGCGATGGGAAGGCCCGTCGCCGTGTTGACCAAACGCCCCGTGACCGTGGCCGTCTCCCCCACGGGGTGCGTCGCCGTCTCCGGTTCGAGGGTCAGCCTCGGCTCGCACGGCCAGGGCAGATTCTCCTTCAGATACCGGGCGTTGAGGACGATCAGATCCTTCGCCTCCCTTCGCACCTGTTCGGGCCCGGCCCCTTCGGCGAGGGCGATCACCGCATCCAGCCTCGCGTTCACCGTGGGAAGGTCCTGCGCCAGCGCCGCCTGCCGGGCCTCCGCGAGGCGCGATTGGATCTGCGTGAGAAGACCGGCGTCGGCGATCCAGCCCAGCGTTCCGGCTTTATCCACGTCCGTGAGGAACACGTTCCAGTGCTCGAAGGTCCCGGGAGGAACGGCAAGTGGGGCGAGGGTGGGAATCTTCCGGATGTAGCTGCGCTTCAGGCCAGCGGGGTCGTCGTATTCCTGCCCCGTCGCTTCGAAGTACGCGTCAAACCAGGGATCCAGCCAGGGGCTGATCCAGGCTTCTCGAACACTGGGTGGAGGTGGTGCAACCAGCCCGAATGGCGCCGACGATTGTCCAGGACGCAATCCGACCTCCATCGGACTCCAGATCACCGAAGGATTGGACGGCAACATTCCTGTAGAACCTGGCCATTCTCTTCCAAATGTTTGGACGTCCCATCCAAGAGGGCCGAACGGGCTTTCTACTTCCCTCGGCTCAACGCCTAGAGAAAGACCTACAACCCACACTTCTGCCGTGTTCTCGGCAGGATTTGTAAGCGTATACTCGAAACGGTGTTTTCTTATTGAGACATCATATGTACATCCGCCCGTCATCACCGATTCATCAAAGACGGGTTGCGGGGGCAGTTGTGCAAACGTACATGTAGTCGTGAAGCAGAATGCCAGCCAGGCACCAACAACCATTCCGCGCGGGTGAATCACGGTCCACCTCCCCCCTGGCTCTATTCCCACTCGTAGTGAATTAGACTTCCCTTGTGATATTCAATAAGGTCGAGTTGTAAGGCCAGGATGTCCAACTTCCATTTTTCTAGCCACTCCCTATCCTTGGTGTTTACGTCTGCGGACCTGCCTACGCGGTGAAGCGCGTGGGGGCAGTCCCAACGGGAGGTCCGCTTGTAATCGTAGATTCCTCCCCAGGGCAGGCTCAAGTCGTTGAACGACACCTGAATTGGGGTGTCCCCGTGCTTTTCCTGATACCACTGCACATATTGCTTCGCAAGATCGGCCAGTTTCTTGTTCATCTCAGGCGTCCCATGAAACTGACTGCCCGCCGTGTGGTCGTGTGGGTTGGATTGTACTTCGTACCACTCACTCTCAGGCAACGGCTCAAGCCCTTCGACATGCACTTCGACCAGGAACGCGCCCATGCACGCTCGACAGGTGGTATCGGCCGGATCTCGGACCCACGTCTCATCGGGTACGCACTTATAGCCCCTTGGGGCGACGTAATAGATGAAGGCGCGCGAAATCCCAGAGGCCTCAGGGATGAGGATGCTTCCGTTGTGGGCGACGCCTTCCGTCTGCCATTCGCCGCTCCTCGTGCTGGGTTCAGCCATAAAGTCCAACTGGATTTCCCCGATGCTGGCCCTTGGGTGATCCCCCGCCTCCCGCGAATGAAGGTGCGCTCCTGTCCAGTAGTCTAGGTCTTCCTCCGCCACGCCCTCCGTGGAGAAATACAGGATCCATGTCTCTCGGCAATCCCCGGGCAGGCCCGTTCCGATGTCATAACACCCAGTGCGAAAGGGGTAGCGGTCTGCATTGACCTCCGGGTGGCCGTCGCATTTCGTATAGCCGGGAACAGTAGGCGGGACGCAAATCCACGGTGTTAGCGGCGCCGGCAACGGCGCCGGGGGTAGGACTTGTGCCCAAGCGGCCAAACCGATCACTGCTCCGATGGTGACCCACCCCGTCTTCAGGAATCCATAGCTGAACAACCCCATTCTCCCCCTCCCTCAACCTATCGTCCACACCGACGGTCGGTCTGGGGAAAGCCTACCCCCCCCGGTCCTCTGTCAAGGGCACGGGCGGAGGGGGCCGGGGGATCCGAAGCCCGAGACGTTCCCTGCCGGCTCAGGCGGGCAGGAGGCGGGAGAGCCAGGCTTCGACGCGGCCGAAGACGAGGTCCTTCTCGGGCTCGTTGAACATCTCGTGGTAGAAGCCGTCCCACCACACGAACTCCACGCGCTCCGCGGGGGCGGCCCCGGCCCACCGGCGGGTGGCCTCGGGATCCACGAGGACGTCGTCGCCGGATTGCATGAGCAGGACGGGCGTCCGGAGCGACGCGGCGCGGGCGTGGGCGTCGCCCATGGCCGCCACGATTTCCGTGTACCACCGGGCCGAGACCTTGCGGGAGACGAGGGGGTCGGCGAGGTAGGCCTCCACGACGCCGCGGTCCCGCGAGAGGCGCGAGGCGTCCAGGTTGCTCGCGATGAGAAGCCGCGGCGCGACCCTCGAGAGGACCCGGGCGGCGCCCTTCGTGAAGGCGTTGGGCTCGAAGCGCGGGTGCGTGCCGAGAGCCGGCGACGAGATCACGGCCGCCGAAGCCGCTCCGGGACGGTGGAGCAGGTGGCGGAGGGCCACGAGCCCCCCCATGGAGTGGCCCAGGAGGAGGAGCGGAAGCCCCGGGTGGCGCGAGGCGGCGAGGGCGAGGGCCGCGTCCGTGTCCTCCAGGTATTCGTCGAATCGCTCCACGTGCACCCGGATTCCCGGGCTCCGGCCATGCCCCCTCAGGTCCGCCGCCCAGACGGCCAGGCCCATCCGGGTCAGGCGCTCCGCCGTGGCCCCGTAGCGTCCCGAGTGCTCCCCAAGGCCGTGAACGACGGCCATCGCGCCGCGGGGGCTGGAGGGGATCCAGGCCCTCCAGAAGAGCTCCGCGCCGTCCTTCGCCCGCGTGGTCCCCGTTTCCCGGTGCACGTCCATGCCTCCCCCTCCTTCCCCGCCTTCAGCGGGCCAGGACCTGCCGCACGGCCTTCTTCCACCCCTCGTAGAGCCGGTCCCTGGAGGGCTCGTCCAGGGAGGGCGCGAAGGTCCGCTCCGCGCGCCGGGCCCGCCGGAGCTCCTCGGGGCCGCTCCAGAAGCCCACGCCCAGCCCCGCGAGGTACGCGGCGCCGGCGGCCGTGGTCTCCACCAGGTCGGGCCTCTCCACGGGCACCCCGAGGAGGTCCGCCTGGAATTGCATGAGCAGATCGTTGGCCGAGGCCCCTCCGTCCACCCTCAGTTCCCGCACGAACACCCCCGAGTCGGCGTTCATCACCTCCACGACGTCCCGGGTCTGGTAGGCCATGCTCTCCAGCGTGGCCCGCACGATGTGGGCGCGGTTCACGCCCCGCGTGAGGCCCACGATGGCCCCCCGGGCCTCCATGTCCCAGTAGGGCGCGCCGAGACCCGTGAAGGCGGGCACTACATAGACCCCCGAGGCGTCCGGGACGGACGCGGCCAGGGCCGCCGTCTCCCCGGCGCTCGCGATGAGGCCCAGCCCGTCCCTCAGCCACTGCACGGCGGCGCCCGCCGTGAAGACCGAACCCTCCAGGGCGTAGGCCGGCTCTCCCCGGGGCCCGCAGCACAGCGTCGTGAGGAGCCCCCCCTCGCTGATGGGGTGCCGCTCCCCCGTGTTCATGAGGAGAAAGCATCCCGTGCCGTAGGTGTTCTTGGCCTGTCCCGGCTCCCAGCACTGCTGTCCGTAGAGGGCCGCCTGCTGGTCGCCCGCCACGCCGGAGACGGGCACGCCGCCGGGCAGGCCGTCGGAGGCCGCCGTTTCGCCGAAGGGGCCCGAGGAGGGCCGCACCTGGGGGAGCATGGCCCGGGGCACGCCCAGACGGGCGCAGAGCCCCTCGCTCCACTTCCGCTCGTGGATGTCGTACAGGAGGGTGCGGGAGGCGTTGGTGGGGTCCGTCGCGTGGACCTTTCCCCCCGTGAGCTTCCACAGGAGCCAGGTGTCCACCGTCCCGAAGAGGACGCCGCCGTCGCGGGCCCGCATCGCCGTTTCGGGATGGCGCTCGAGGATCCACGCGATCTTGGTCCCGGAGAAGTAGGCGTCCAGAAGAAGCCCCGTTCTTCTCCGGATCTCCGGCTCGAGCCCCTCCGCCCGCAGGCGCTCGCAGAGGGGCGCGTTCTGCCGGCTCTGCCAGAGCACGGCGCGGTGGACCGGCTCTCCCGTCTTCCGATCCCACAGGACCGTGGTCTCGCGCTGGTTGGTGATGCCGATGGCCTTGAGGCCCTCCGTCCCGACCCCCGATGCGCGGAGAGCCTGCACCATCACCCGGCGGCTCGTGTCCCAGATCTCCTCCGGGTCCTGCTCCACCCAGCCCGGCTGGGGAAAGTGGTTGGTGATTTCGGCGTAGGCGCGGCCGAGGATCTCCCCCTGACGCGAAAAGACCAGCGCCGTGCTCCCCGTCGTCCCCTGGTCGATGGCCAGGATCCCTTCCTTCATGGCGCCCCCCTCATCCCCTATAGTACCTGGGACGGGAAGGGGTTGGCTCCTTCCCGCCCAGGACTCGGGTGGGCAAAGCCTGCCGCGGGGGGCTCAAGCGCAAGCAGGCCCGAAGCTTCGCCCTCGCCGCCCACCCATCCCCACGAGCGGGGAGAGGGACGCAAGGCGGGAGGGTGTAGGTGAGTAGGTGAGTAGGTGAGTAGGTAAGTAGGTAAGTAGGGAAACGGCGCGATGGCCCCTTTGGAGCCCCGTGGGTCGCGCTTTGAAGTTCAGACTTCGAGAATTCTCCGAACCTTCGGATCAGTCCACCCGGATGACGGTGCCCGAGCGGCGGTGGCCTCCGTGGCCGCCGAGGATCGCCCCGGCCTCTCCCGAGGGCATGGAGGCCTCCAGGCGGTCCCGGTACTTGGCGTAGAGGGCCGCGTTGCCCGTCAGCCCCTCCTCTCCCATCCCCAGGGCGGCTCGATACCGCGCCGCCTTCGCTTGAAGCGCCGCGCGTTCCGCCTCCGACAGGCCGGGGAGACCCGCGGCCTCCTCCAGGTCCCGCAGGAGGGCCCGCTCCAGGTCCGAGCCCGAGCCCTTCGGAAGGCTCTCCTCCGCCTCCTCCATGGCCCGCTGGATGAAGCGGAACTCCCCGGGGCCCATGGACTCCTTCTCCAGGGCCGCCACGTAGGCCCCCAGGACCTTCTGGACCCCCTCCACGGCCTGCTGCGCCGTCTCGAAGCCCTCCTTTCGGCCCTGCACCCCCTCGTGGGCCTTGAGCCATTCCGAGTAGGCGTCGGCCTCCGGCTTCACGGCCTCGCACACCCGCAGGTAGGCCTCCAGCCGCGCCTCCTCCACTTCGCCGCTCTCGGGACGCGTGAACGGGTGAGTCTTCTCCAACCGCTCCAATCCCTTCCCCGTTCCCGCGATCTTCATCACCTTGCCCGAGAAGCCCATCACCTTCTTCCCCGTGTCGCTCACGAAGAAGCCCACCGCCGACAGCACGCACACCGCCAGCAGGATGCCCAGAACCCCCAGCGCGATCTTCGCCCCGCTCTTCATGGCCGATCTCCGTTCCCGGACAATTGTATCCCGCTCCATCCGGGAAACGGAACATCCGGACCGGTTGCGGTCGGATGGGAAGGGGCCCCGGAACCGGAGGAGAAGACGGGGACGCCTTTCCCTGGTGAGTTCTGAATGGCCCTCGTCGCCGCAACCCTCGAGGCCCGGCCCCTGGACAGGGCGGAGGGGGGGGCTATCTTTGGTGCACGGTGTTTGCGAAACGCGAAAAAGGAGGGGGAGAATGGAGAAGATAGGCGTACGGTGTTGACGGACTTGAGCGCTCTGGGAATCGCGATTCTGACAACCTGGTCGCTGAGGGCACAGTAGCCCGTCTGGTACAACCTGGAGGCGGTTCCGCCAACGCATGTTCGTGAGGGACAATGCAGGCCTGCGGCTTCCCTGAACGAGGAAGCATTTGAAGTGGGCTGCTTCGACGTTCGCACCGGGGCGTGGCTGGATTGTGAGACGCGCTTTGAGAGCCGTTTCGACCCGCCCGACTTGCAGGATGTAGCTTGGACGGGAGGGCACACC
>CAZPSH010000059.1:0-7714 GCA_964589625.1 uncultured Thermoanaerobaculia bacterium | reverse complement strand
AGGCATGGTTTAACGTAAGACGAGAGACGTTAGACGGGAGACGGGAGACGGGAGACGGGAGACGAGAGACGGGAGACGGAAAACGTAAAACGTTAGACGGGAGACGGGAGACGGGAGACGGGAGACGGGAGACGGGAGACGGAAAACGTAAAACGTTAGACGGGAGACGGGAGACGAGAGACGTTAGACGCCAACTCGGCGCGTTCTCGTAGGGGAGGGCCTCCGTGCCCTCCCGGGTTTTGCGGCCGGGAGACAGTCGCGCTCTCCGGCGCGTGATAAGTCCCTAGGGGCCTTTCTGGAGAGCGGCGATGAGGGGAGGCAGGTCCTCGGTGACGGTATCCCATACTCGGTCTAAATCCATGTCGTAGTAGGCGTGGATGAGGCGGTGCCTCATGGTCACGACCGCCGGCCAGGGAACTTGCGGGTAGGCCTCTCGCGTTTCGGGCCCTACCTTTGTGGCCGCTTCGCCAATGATCTCGATGCATTTTACGAGGGCCAAGACGAACATGCGGTCCTGATCAAGGTCCCTTCGCGCCTTGCCCTCGGCGAAGGAGAGCGCTTCCCGGGCGGCGTCCAGCATGTGTCGGATGCGGATCTCATCCTCGCGCTGCAAATTGAACCTCGGCCTGCCTCAAGACGTCATCGCGGAAATAGCGGCTCAGGTCCGCCGGAGTCCGCAGATCCACCCGCCGATCCAGGAGCGCGCTCAGATCCATTTCCAGTTTGGCCAGGCCGATCAAACCCACACGGGTTCCCGGTTCGAATTCGACGAGGACATCGAGGTCGCTGTCGGGTCGAAAGTCCGCGCGCAAGACGGAACCGTAAAACGACAACCGGGCGATGCCGTGCTTACGGCAGAAGGCGGCGAGTTTTCTCTTGTCGGGCGCGATGTGGGAGGGCATGGGCGAGACCTCATTTGATTGACGCTTATTCTAAGCCAAGCACCGATCGTGCGACAACGGGCAAAAGCGCGACTCGGAGAAGTGAGACGAGAGGGGCAAGACCGGAGGCGGAAGGGGCATTTTGGATTTGGGATTTGGGATGTGGGATTTGGGATTCATGGACCAAGGCGAAAGGCGAAGGAGGCATTTGGATTTGGGATGTAACAACAAAGGCGAAAACGAGATCCGTGGGGCGGGCGCCCTCGCCCGCCCGGTTTTCGCTAGTCTCCCCTGCGGCTCTGGCTTTCGACGGCCCGGCCGCTCACCTGGCGGAGATCAGGGCCCACCGAGCCAGAGACAGAAAATCCTCCAAGTGATGCGCGATGATGGACTCCACGATGTCGAGGTTCAAGGCCCGGTAGTCGTGGACGGCGACGTTTCGAAAGCCCACCATCTTGGCCAATCGCTCGGCCAGACCCGCGTCCAGCTCACCGGCACGCGCCAGCAGGTCGAAGGCCTCCCGGCTTTCCTGAGGGACGCCGAGACGGGAACGCCGCACCCGGTGCATGGCCAGGTCGATGGAGGCCTCGCAGGCCCGCTGAAGATTCAGGAGGATGGCGTCCTGCCGGGTCTGGTCGGCTCGCAGGTTGCGCGGGTCGCCCTGGTGCAGGTCTCGAACCCGCGCGACGCAGCGTTCCAGGATCGCGGCCTTGTTGATCGCCACGTCATCGGCCATAGACGGTCCCCTCCTTCGTGACCTGCCGCAGGATCTCGCGGCGCTCCTCGTTGAGGTAGGCGTAGGCGGAAAGGGCGCTCACCTCGAAGCGCTCCCGGGCGTAGGAGTCGGCCTCCCAAAGCAATACGGCCGATTGAAGAACCTGGACGCGCATCACGGTGGAGGCGCTTCTCAGGTCCACCAGGTCCACGGGAAGCCGAAGGGCCACGGCGAGGGTTTCCTGTACGTCCCACCGCCGCTCCGGGGCGAGGGGATCGGAACAGAGTACGGCCAGATCCAGGTCGCTGTCGCGGATGGCCATACCCGCCGCGGTGGAGCCGAACCTGTAGACGGCCAGGAGGTCCGGGAGGGCTTCCCGGAGCATCCGAACGATCCGGTCATCGGTCGAACCGTCTGGAAGCGACATCGGTTCTCCTCGGCTTGGAGAGAGAGGACCTTGAGGGGCGGAAGCGCCACAGAAACGGAAAACGTGAGACGAGAGACGTTAGACGGAAAACGGGAGACGGGAAAGGATCGCGCTCTGGAGAGCGCTCCTACAGAGGCCGAAGGGCCGGCCTTTGGCAAGCAAAGGCCGCTACGCGTGTAGCTTGCCTTCGAAGCCGCGGCCGGGGCGGCCGCGCTACAGAGACGGGAAACGTAAAACGGGAGACGTGAGACAAGAGACGCCAACTCGGCGCGGTTCTCGTGGGGCGGGCGCCCTCGCCCGCCTGGTTTTCGCTAATCTCCCCTGCGGCTCTGGCTTTCGACGGCCCGGACGGCGACGGCCACGAGGAGGAGGTAGGCCATGGCCACGGGCCAGAGGTGGAAGTGGAAATCGGTGAAGGCGTGGAGCGCCTCGCCCCAGAGGGCGGGCACCAGGAGAAAGGCGCCGCCCCCGGAAAGGATCGCGTGGTACCCGAGGAGACCGACGAAGGCCAGGGCGAGCAGGCCCAGGAGGAGGCCGGCGGCCCCCGCCTCAAAGAAGAGCTGGAAGAACTCGTTCTCGGGATAGAGCCAGAGCACGGCGCTTCGGGTGGGCAGGTCGGTCATCACGGACGGGAACCGGTCGGCGAAGGCGCCCAGGCCGTTCCCGGCGAGCCAGTGGTCCTGTCCGAGGGCGTTCTGCCAGATCCCCAGGCGGCCGTGGAGGTCCGTGAAGTGGTGGCGCAGGGCCACGAAGGCGCCCGACCCCAGCAGGGCGGCGAGACCCAGGCACGTGGCGGCCAGGAGGGCGGGCCGCTTCCTCAGGGCCTGCAGGCCGAAGGCCACCGGGAGGAGGAGCGCCGTCCAGAGGCCCGCCCCGCTCGTGCGCATGAGGAGGAGGGCGGCGTGGAAGCCGGCGAGGCCGAAGGCCAGGATGGCGACGCCGACGCGGTTCGTCATCCGCTTGTGGTTCCGGGCCTTCCGGTAGAGAAGGTAGTACAGGAGGCAGAAGGCCACGTTCACGAAGCCCATGCCGTTGTTCTCATTGATGAAGGGGCCGAAGGCCCCGCCCGCGTGGGCGCTCTCCCGAAGGCCCAGGACCTTGGCCGCGCCCGGACGGAACTGGATCAGGGCCACGAGGCCCACACCGAGCCCCAGGATTCCTGCCACGAGGGCCAGCAGGCGGAGGGGCTCGCGGCCTTGGGAGGAGGCCCTCTCCAGGAGAAAGAGGAAGACCAGGGCCGCGGCGAGGGCCACGAAGGCCCGTCCCGTCTGGAGGGGAGCGAAGGAGGCGGGGAGGGTGGCGGCCGGGGCCGGCGTCAGGACCGGCTCCCGGTCCTCGGGAAGGGCCTCGCCCGTCACGGGATGGGTGCGGTAGGGCGCGGAGCGCAGGAGCCTTTCGGCCTCCACGGCTTCCCTTTGGACCGCGGCGCGCTCGTCCCCGAGGGAGGCCCACCACGATACCGGCAGAGGGACGAGCTGGAGCACGGCCACGATGGCGAGGGCCGCCACGAGAAGCGACGGAACGAAGAGGCGCACGGGAGGGCGCAGGGCCTCCCGGTCCCGCCAGACGGCCCAGGCGAGGAGGGCGAAGAGGGCCACCTCCACCGACGCGGACGCCCAGGCCTCCACGGCGCCGAAGGCCAGCACCGAGAAAGCGAGGATCAGGGAGAGGGCGATCGCCAGGGGCATGGGGGGAGAGTCAAGCCGGATTTGGGATTGAACAACAAAGGCGAAAACGAGATCCGTGGGGCGGGCGCCCTCGCCCGCCTTCCTCCCGCCTGGTGCAAAGCGTGAGACGTGAGACGGGAGGCGGAAAACGTAAAACGGGAGACGGTAGACGTTAGACGGTAGACGTTAGACGGGAGACGTTAGACGAGAGATGATAGACGGGAGACGAGAAAGATTCGCGCTCTGGAGAGCGCTCCTACAGAGGCCTGCCGGTTTTCGCTAAAGAAGATATCGCGGACTACACGTATTTAACGAATTATATGCTTCCGAGGGGGCGTAGCTCCGCCTATGAACCTAAGAGTTCTAAACAAGGCCGGGGGCCCAGACCGTCCCGCCTGAGGCTTACGCGCAAAGAGGGGCGTGCGCCCCCCCTTGCCGATTGTGCTCCGCCCCACCTCGGCTGATTAAAGTATACGCCCCCAGGGATCGCAAGGTCGCGATCCCGCCGCCGGCGCCGATGTCCCCAAGGAACCTCATAGCAGGGTGGAGGTCCCCCCGGTGGCAGGCCCCCGCCAGCCGAAGGCGCGCCGACGAACCCTCTGCCAAAGGGTGAGCGGCGCCTCCTTGCCGTAATAGTACCGATAATGCTTGTAGTAGTAGTTGTTGTAGTAGTAGTGCCGGGTCCACTCGAATTGATTGAGGATGGCTCCGGCCACGGGCTTGCCGATGCGGTGGAATTCAACCATGACCCGGTCGAGAAGGGGAACGTGGGTGGCCCTGTACCGGGCCACGAGGAGGATCCCCTCGGCATGGTCGGCCAGGATGAGCGGGTCCGTAACGGCCAGGACCGGGGGCGTATCGAGGATCACCCAGTCAAACTGGGCCCGAGCCGACTGCAAAAGGCCTCGAAACTTGTCCGTGCCGAAGAGAATGGGCGGATTGGCGGGTGTCTTGCCCGCCGTCATAAGCCAAAGGCCCGGCTTGCCCGCGGGAGTGTTGTAGCCCTCGGGTGAGTCCCCTTCGGCGGCCAGGTACTCCGCCAGGCCGGGCTGGCGTTCCTTTCTAAACATGGTGTGGAGGGACGGCTTGCGGAGGTCGCAATCGATGAGAAGCACCTTGTCCCCGGAGGAGGCCAGCGTGATGGCGAGGTTGGCGGCGATGGTGCTCTTGCCTTCCCCGGCGGAAGGGGAGGTGATCATCCAAACGCGCTTCGCCTTGTGGTCGCTGGCATAGAGGAGGGAGGTCCGGAGGTTCAGGAAGGCCTCCACGCCGAAGGCGCGGGTGTCGCCCGTGTGGACCGGGATGACCCCGAAGAGGGAAAGCCCCACCCGCTTTTCCAAGACCTCCGGATCTTTGACCCGTTTGTCGAGGACCTGCAGGAGCAGGACCGACCCCGCCGAACCCATGAGACCGAGCATGAAGGCCAGCAGGACGACCATCTTCTTCTTGGGTTTGCTCGGCCCGGCGGGGGTCTCGGCGCGGTCCACCACCTGGACGGCGTTGGAAAGGAGGTTGCTGGCCAGGTCCACCTCCCTCATTTTCTCCACGAGCAGTTCCATGTACTTGCGAACGGCTTCCACGCCCGCCGCAAGGGACTCGCTTTGGCCCGACTGCTGGGTGGCCGCAATGGCCTCCGCCTTGAGCCGGGACAGGTCGGCGGTGAGGGAGCCCTTTTCCGACCGCAGGGCGGCCAACCGGTGGCGGTAGGTGGCCTCGATGGCCTCGCCTTGCCGGACGATTCGGCTCTTGAGGTTCTCCACCTCGGGGTGCTTGGGGGTGAACTTCATCAGCAGGCGGGAGAGGTCCCGGACCATGTCGTTGTACTGGCGGGTCATATCTTGGAGGGATGGGTCCTCCGCCGACGAGGGCAGGCTGACGGGATCGCCGGCGCCGGACTGGATGGCCGAAACCTGGGAGAGGATGGCGCAGACCTCTCCCTCCTGGACACCCACTTCGTTGAGCCGGAGTTCGAGGGCCTCGATCCGCTTGTCGAGGATCTCCCGCTGGTTCTCGGGAAAGTACGAGCCGCTGGCCCGCAACTGCTCCCCGTACAGGCGCTTCAAGCGTTCGTATTCCTTTTCCATCTTGGCCGACTGGTCGGCCATCAAACGGTCCGCCTCCCGAAGGATCTGCATCTTCTGGTGCAGGGAGACTTCGTTGTACGCGTCGGCCAAGGCGTTGGCCCAACCCGCCACGTCCTCCTTGTAGGGGGCGCTGACGGACAGGGTGAACAGGGCGCTGTCCCGGCGGCGCTGGACGGAGATGCTCCTTTGGAAACGGTCCACCGGCCTTTCACTCCCGACAAAGGCCCGATGGGTATCGAGCTTCAGGCGCTCGAAGGCCCGCCTCGCCACCTCCTTGCTCTTCATCAGGTCCACCTGGGAGTTGAAGAAGAGCTCGGTGGTGAGGTCCGAAGAGACGACGTTGCCCAATTCCTTGGTGGTGGCTTTCTGGGATCCGCGGTCGATGAAGAGGGTAGCGCTGGCCGTATAAATGGGGGTCGCCAGGAAGGCATACAGGAGACCCGCCAGCGTGGCCGCTAGGGTGACGCCGCCAATCCACCATCGGTAGTCCAGGAAAAGGCGAAGGTACTCACCGACGTCCAATTCCTGCCCTGCGTCGCCGCGTGGCTCGTACCGCGGAGCGCCGAGCTCTTCGCGAGGCTCGTCGGTCATCCGGATCCCCCTTCTCGGACGGGCCGAAAGAAGCCGCGATCCACGCGCTGGGCGCCCCAGCACCCCTTCGTTCCGCGCAACCATCCGATTCAAGGGGGCAGCATACGACAAAAAAAAGGCCTTGGCAACCCCCGAGGCCTTGCAAATAAAAGATTTGGAAGATGCCTATTGTTCTCTGCAACTTGTGTGCATTTTGTCTATGATGTCAGCCTATCGAGAACTTTGTTCACATACGCTTCCATGCCGCCGGCGCGCCTCCCCTACGGCAGGGCCTGGATGACGCGGGGATGGCCGCGCCAGGGAACGGCGAGGTGGTCTCCGCGGCGCCATTCCTTGGAGAATTGGCCGTGTAGGGCGCCCCGGAAGACGGCCCACGCGGCGCGCAGGCGGCCCCGGAGCAGGCGCGCGGCGAATTTCAGGGGCCACCGGCCGTAGGCCGACAGGAGGAGGAAGGCGGCGCGCTGGGGAAAGCGCCCGTACTCGGCCACGAGCCACGCCTGGTTGCGCGTGCCGTGGTAGGAGACCACGGGGCTCGCCGCGCCGGCCTCGGTGGTGTCGCGGTGGCGCACGCGGCTCTGGGCGATGGCGAGGGTCGTCAGGCCCTCGCGCCGGGCGCGCAGGCCGAGCTCGGCGTCCTCGTAGTATAGGAAATAGGCCTCGTTGAACAGGCCGATCTCCTCGAAGAGAGACCGCTTGATCAGCACGCAGGCGCCGTGGGGAAAGTCCACCTCGGCCCAGCGTTTCTCGTCCACGGAGCCGAGGGGCGCGCCGTACAGCCGCCGGCCGCAGCGGCCCGTCCAGAGGTTCACGTCGCCCCCCAGGGACTGGGCCCGCTCGCCGTCCTCGTGGAGCACCAGGGGGCAGGCCATGCCGGCACGCGGGGAGGCTTCGAGGGCGCGCACGAGGGGCGGCAGGAACTCCGGGTCCACCTCCACGTCCGGGTTGAGGACCAGGACGTAGTCGGCACCCCAGGCCAGGGCTTCGCGGATGCCCGCGTTGTTGCCGCCGGCGTAGCCGAGGTTCTCGCCCGTGGGGAACCACACCTCGTCCGGGCCGAGGGCCGGAGGGACGGCGGCGGCGGAGCCGTCGGTGGAGGCGTTGTCCACGATCCACGTGCGACGCTCGCCGCCCTTGGCCAGCCGGAGCGAGGCCAGACAGCGCAGGACATCCTGCGCCGCGTTGTAGTTCAGGATCACCACGCCGATTTTCGGAGGTTGAATGACCATGGGGAAATCCTAAGGACGTTAGACGTTAGACGATAGACGTTAGACGGGAGACGGGAGACGAGAGACGCGAGATGGAATGAAGAGGCCGGCCTCCGCGGGGTCTAGTAAACTAGCCCCAAAGGT
>CAZPSH010000058.1:0-8473 GCA_964589625.1 uncultured Thermoanaerobaculia bacterium | reverse complement strand
GCAGATAGTTTGTTGCAGTCCATAAATTTCCGCCCGATGCTAAGCAACGCTCAAGCTATTCGTACAATCTATGCACAGACTGACGTGAAAGTCCATCCTGGTGGAGGCGCTCGGCCAAGCCGCGGGGGAGCGGGCCGAGCCCGAGATGGTCCGCCACGGAAGCCGAGAGGCTTGGGTGGAGGCTTGCTTTCGCCCGGACGGCGGGTCGGCCCGGGCGGTGCGCGCGCTGCTTGAAGAATGGGGGATACCCTCCGAGGAGGATGTGGTCGTCCGCCGACGGGTCTCGCGCGAGGGCCGGAGCGCCGCGTGGGTGAACGGGGCCGCCTGCTCCGTAGGCCAGCTTCGGAGGCTGGGCTCCCACCTGCTCGAGATCCACGGACAGAACCAGGGGCACCGCCTTGCCGACGAGGCACGCCAGCGGGAGCTCTTGGACTCTCTGCCCGAGGTGAGCGTCCCGGCGGGGGATGTGAGGTCCGCCTACGGCCGGCTGGCCTCCGCCATGGAGCGTCTGGCGGCCCTTCGGCGTTCCCAATCCGAAAGATCCGCTCGGCTGGAGACCCTTCGTCGAGAGCGGGAGGAAATGGAGCGCGCGAAACCCCGGGATGGAGAGGAAGAGGAGCTCCTGGCCGAGAAGGAGCGCCTTCAGCACGCCGAAGAGATTGCGGGCGCGGCATCCTCCGTCGCCGGCCTCCTCGGGCCGGGCGAAACATCGGCGGCCTGGGCCCTTAGGGAAGCCGGCCGCCACCTGAAGCGGCTCTCGGAGGTAGATCCTGGCTGGACCCCCTACCTCAAGGACCTCGAGGCGGCTGCAGGGGTCCTCTCCACCATCGCCACCGAGGCGGAGCGCACCGCATCCACCATCCAGAACGATCCGGAGGGGCTGGACCGGATCCAGGCCCGGCTGTCGGACCTGGACCGTCTCAAGCGCCGCTATGGCCCCACCCTGGCGGACGTCCTGTGCCGCCTCGAGCGGGTCCGGAGGGAGGAGGACCTCCTCTCCGGTGGGGCCGGAACGGTGGAGGGCGCCTCGGCGGCCTTGGAAGAGGCCTTCGAAGCCTACGCCCGTGCCTCGGGCGCCCTGAGCCGAGCCCGGGCCGAGGCCGCCCCACCATTCGCCCACCGGGTGGCCGCGGCGCTCCGCCCCCTAGCCATGGAAAAGGCGCGCTTCGAGGTGGAGGTCGAGTCCCGCCCGCTCCGACTGCCAGAAGATGCCTCGCCATGGGGGCAGGAGGCGATCCGCTTCCTTTTTTCCGCGAATCCGGGGGAACCCCTCAAGCCCTTGTCCAAGGTCGCCTCGGGCGGCGAGCTCAGCCGCGCCCTTCTGGCTCTCGTGAGCGTCGCCTCATGCGGCGGCCCCCCGACCGCCGTCTTCGACGAAGTGGATGCCGGCATCGGCGGACGCCCCGCTGAGCACGTGGGGCGCCGCCTGCGCGAACTCTCCTCGGCACGTCAGGTGCTCTGCATCACCCACCTTCCTCAGATCGCCGCCTTCGCGAAGCATCACATCCGCGTCGAAAAGGTGCAGACGGAGGGCCGCACGGTGGTCCGGGCGCGCCTTTTATCGGATGCCGAACGACCCGAAGAACTCGCGAGGATGCTGGCCGGGGAGCGCGTACCTGAAACGGCCCTACGCCACGCCCGGGAACTCCTGAGGGGTGCCCAAGTCGCGGCCGATGGCGGCCATTGACCTTCGGTTCGCGAGGAGGGGATTTGATGATGGGGGACCTGCCAGGCACGGAGAACACTCCCGCCGACCCCCCGCCCTGTCCGGGTCCGGTTCAGTCCTTCTGCGTGTAGGCCGCCACGAAGGTGCGAGTGTCCGGGTCCATCTGGCGGAAGGCCACTCCGTACCCCTTGGTCGTATTGCGGACGACGCGGGCTTTGAACTCCACGATCTTGAGGGGGACGCTGCCCGGGATCCCGATGATGAGAGTGATGAGGTCGTTCATATCCAGCTTGCCGTCCAGATGGATCTGCGCCCCCGTTAGAGAGATGTCCCGCACCAGCCCCTTGTACTTTTGTCCGAGGGTGGAAATGATGCAGGCGGCCTGCAGGGGTTTCCTCGAGGCCTTCCTCGCATCGGGTCCATCGAACTCCTCCGGCACACGAAGGGGCGGCGCCGGCGCGGCGGTCTCGTTTCCCTTACGCCCGCAGAAGGTGCGGATAGCCTCCAGAAAGCTCCCCTCGCCCACGGGCCGGATGAGGCACAGCGAGGCGCCGGCGTTGTAGGCGTCCACCCGGTGGTCTTCCGTGGAGACGAGTACGATGGGCAGCCGCTCGAATCCGGGTTGTCTCTTGAGGGCGGAAACCGTTTCCAGGCCGATGACGCCCTGCAGGTCCAGGTCCACCGCCATGATCTCCGGCATCCCCATGATGTAGACCGATTGAACCGCCTCAAGGTCCGTCGTGAAGACGCTCAGCCGGACCGCTTCGCCCGCGTAGGCCGCGAGAGCGGACCGGAAGGCCGACAGTTCGGGCTCACGAAGCACGGCCGTGGCTTTCAATCCTCTCCTCCCTGCAACCGATCCGCTCCCCCCTGTCAAACGCGGGGAAGGAGCGTCATGTTTCACGGGCGTCTTGACCTCTTTGTACCACAGGTCTAGGTGGATTGGAACGGCCCCTCAAGTCGGCGCGTCCGCATCCCTCCGCCGGAACACCCAGGAGATGAGTAAGCCCAGCCCATACAGCAGGACGAGGGGCACGGCGACGGCCGTCTGGGTGACGGGATCCCCGGAGGGGGTGATCACGGCGGAGATCACGAAGGCGCCCAGGACGGCCCATTTGAACTTCCGGGCCAGCGTTCCGGTGGAGACCAACCCCAGACGGGTGAGCAGGAAAAGGAGGACGGGGGTTTCAAAGGTAAGCCCCATGCCCAGAAGGAAGACGATCTCGAAGTTCCAGAAATAGGATACCGTCACGACGTTCGTGAAGCCTTCGTTGAACTGGAAGAAGAACTTGAAGGTCAAAGGGAGGATCACCAGGTAACAGAAGGCCACCCCGCCCATGAAAAAGAGGCTCGTGGCGAGGACGAAGGGAACAGCCCACCGCCGCTCGGCGGGCTTCAGGCCGGGTGAAATGAAGCACCAGAGCTGGTAGAAGATCCAAGGAGCGGCAAGGAAGACCGCCATCACCATGGCGATCTTCATGTAGACGAAGAAGATCTCGGTCACTTGCGTGTAGGCCAAGCTTCTCTGGCCCTCGGGCAGGTAGCGGTAGTACGGAGCCACCAGGAGCCTCATGACGCGGTCCATGAAGGGGATCACCGTCACGAACGCGACGAGAAGCCCAAGGACCGCCCGCACGAGGCGCATCCTCAGCTCCTGGAAGTGCTCCAGGAAGGTCATCTCTCCCCGTCCCCCCCTCCGCTCCGTCACGGGGCTCCGTCCCCTCCTCCCTTCGCCCCGCCGGCATCGTCCGCGGGCGCGGACTCTGGAACCCGTGGCGGCGGGGGGGGGAGCGTTGAGCGCGGCATGGCGGTGGGGCGGTCGCCGAGCACGTCGGAGTCCCTCTTGAGGTCATCCACTTCTCTCTCGATCGTCTCCTGCAGCTCCGCGCTGGCGCGTTTAAACTCCTTGATGGCCTTTGCCAGGGACTTGCCCAGCTCGGGCAGCTTCTGCGGCCCGAACAGCAGCAGGGCCAGAAGGAGGATGAGGATGATCTCAGGAGTTCCCAGTGATCCCATCGGTCCGTTCCTTCCGCACAGGGTTCAGGCTTCCCGACCGAAAACCCTCCAGGTCCAAGACCACGGACTGGAAGCCAAGGCCCTTGAAGCCCTCGCAAATCTCCTTCCGCGTGTCCTCTTCGCACGCGCGGGCCAAATCGCCGCCCTCCAGCTCCAGCCTGGCCGCCGTTTCCATGAGCCGGACCCTGCACTGCCTGAACCCCAAGCCGCGCAGCAGGGCCTCCGCCCTTTCCACGCGCCCCAGATCACCGAGGGTGATGGGCCGTCCCGTCGGAAACCGTGAGGATAGGCAGGCCGCCTGGGGCTTGTCCCACGTCGGAAGCCCCCTGCGCCGCGACAGGTCCCTGACTTCGGCCTTCGTCAGGCCCGCCTCCAGGAGGGGAGCACGGGCGCCTCGCTCCCGGGCGGCCTCCATACCGGGCCTCCAGTCCCCCAGATCGTCCGCGATGGCTCCGAAGAGGATCCAACGGTCACCCCTCTCCTTCGCCAGCGCCTCCATGGCTTCGAAGAGCGCGCTCTTGCAGAAGTAACATCGCCGGGGGTCGTTCGCGATAAAGCGAGGGTCCTCCATCTCGCGCGTCTGCAGGAGGATGTGCTCCGCCCCTAGGCGTGCGGCGAAACGCCTTGCCTCCTCCAATTCGGATCGTGGAAGGGTGGGAGAATCGGCCGTCACGGCGGCGCAGGCCGAACCGAGAATGCGGCGCGCCTCGCTCAGGAGCAGGGCCGAATCGGTTCCGCCCGAAAACGCCACCAGGACGCCCCCCTCGAGCCCCTCGAGGATCTTCTCCAGGCGTTCGATCTTGCCTTCCAGCGCATTCACGGCGGCTCCTCCGGTTCGACTGCCAATGTAGCCCGCGCGGCCGTCCGAGGCAACCGTCCCGGTGCTACGCGGCGGGCTCCGCCCGTCCCTTGGCCAGACGCCGCCGGTCCCACAGGGTTAGGAGGGCCACGAGGACGGTCAGGGTCGTGACCATGCTGTAAACCGTCCCAAGAAGGGAGACGTAGCCGATGCTCCTCAGCCCGGGGTAGGAGGAGGTGACCATGGACCCGAACCCGGCGATGGTCGTCAGCGCCGCGATAACGATCGGAGCCCCCACTTCCTGGATCACACGGTCCATGTGGGCGCCGTCGGGCTCGCGGTGGCGGTGAACAAAATAGATCCCGTAATCCGACCCGATCCCCAGGACCAGCGTGGTCACGAAGATGTTCATGAGGTTCAGGGGCTCGCCCAGAATCGCGAGGGACCCGAGCATCCACACCATGGCCACGCAGAGCGGCACGAGCGCGTAAGCGGCCATCCGGAAGGAGCGGAAATCGGCGGCCACGATGAGAAGCACGACCAGGTTCCCAACCAGGAAGGCGATGAGCGCGTCCCGCTTGATGAGGGTCCGGAGGGCCTTGCTGAAGACGTTGATGCCGACGACCTTCGCCCCGGGGACCCGGTCCCGGACGGCCTCGATGAGGCCCGAGGGCTCGAACCTCCTGAACTCCTCCGACATGTAGAGGTACACGACGCCCCGGTAGCGGCCGGGGGCCTTTTCCACGATGAATTTGTCCAGCACCGGTCCCAGGGGCGTGCGCCGAATCTGATCGTAGGTCAACGGGCCTTCGGGACGGAGCATACGCCCGAGATTCACCAGGTACTCCCGAAAGAACTCCGGATTGAAGCCCTCCTGGCGACAGGAGGCCAGGAAGGTCCTCCGGATCCGGGTGAAGGAGAATTGCGCCCCCCCTTGCCGGCGGAGTTCCTCCACCACGGCCCGTTGCCGCTCCACGGGCGGCAGGTAGGTGGACGGGCTGTCGGTGAAGAGGATGTCCCCCGTCTTGAGGAAGGGTTGGACCGCCTCGGTTACCTTCTCCGCGTCGGCCACGATGCCCTCGGGAGAGGGGGATTCCAGGAGCGCCATCATGTACGTGAGGGACGCGCCGAACTTATTCGCGATCTCCGACGAGACGTTGATCCCCCGGTTTCGCGAACTACGGAGGTTCTTGATGTTGTCGTCCAGGCGGAGCCCCAGGGCGAAGAGTCCGAATACCGCCGTGAGTCCCGCCGCGACCAGGAGCGTGGTCCACGGCCTGCGGTGCGCCGCCCGGGCGATCCCGTCCACCCAAAAGGCGTGCATGTGGAACGAGGGCTCCGTGGCGCGCTTCTCCTTGTGGACCTGGTGGAACTGGAGCATGGCGGGGAGGAGCGTGAAGACGCTCGCGGCGCTCAAAAGGATCCCCACCGAAGTGAAGATGCCCACCTGGCGCATCCCCGTGAATTCCGTGACGATCATGGCGCCAAAGGTGCAGGAGGTTGTGACGGCCCCCACGAACACGCCCTTTCCCGTCCGGCCGAGGGCGGTCGCGATGCTCTCCTCGGATCCCCTTCCGGCGTTTCGCTCCTCCACGTAGCGGCCGTAGATCACCGTGGAGAAATCGATCCCGAGACCGATGAGCAGGGCCGCGAATCCCGCCGTGGCGCTGTTGAGGTGGATCCCCATGAGGTGGACCGCCGCGAAGGTCATGAGGATCCCGAAGAGCAGCGGAATCCACCCATAGGCCAGGGCGCTCTTGCGCCGGAAGGCCCAGAGGAACACTCCCATGACCAGGACCGCGGAGGTGGCCGTGTTGATCACCGCGTCCCGTTTGATGAGGTCCGCGTCGTCCTGCGCGATGGGATACCCCCCGCCGTACCGCACCCTCAATGTCTCGAGGCCCTCCTCACCGTCGGCCACCCACCGTTCCCTCAGTGCGTTTTCGGCCGAGCGCACCCTGGCCATCAGGTCCTTCCCGAAGGGAATGTTCTGCGCGGGCTTCTTGGGGCGCACGATCATAAGCAGAGCCGTCCCGTCGCGCGAGAGGTAGTACCCGTCCGAGAGATCCACCGTGAGCTGCCGTGTCTTGCCGGCGAAGTTGCGCTTCAGGATCGGAAAGAGGCCGAAGGGGTCGTACTGGACGAGCTGTTTGGTGACAAGGGACGCCGGATTGGAGATGAGCTTGCGGTTGCTTTCCACCTGGGCGCGCACGCCCTCGTTCGTGAAGCGTTCGGCCACCTCGGGCAGGGAATCCGGGGAAAGGTAGAGGAGCGTGTAAGGGAGCAGGGCCTGCACCATCCCCTCGAAGTCGTGGAGGCGGTATTCGACGCTCTCCACGAGCCCCGTCTCCCGGATGGCCTCCGCGAGATGGTCGGCGTATTCCTCGTATTCGGAGATGGGCCGCGCTTGGGGGTCCGCGGTCTCCAGAAGCACGAAGAGGTAGTCCAGGCTCTTGAAATCCTCCGTCGCCTGGCGGAAGTCCTGCACGGCGGGGTTTTTTCGCGGAAGGAGGTCGAGGATGTCCGACTCGATGCGGGGCGGCTTGAGGGCGAAGAGAAGGAGGGCCATGGCGGCCAGGACCGATGCGGCCGCGAAGACCCCGCGGTAATGGCGGGCGCAGAAGAGGGCGATGCGGGTGAGGAGAGCCTCCCTCACCGGGCCCGTCCAGTCCCCGGGGCGGATGGGCTCATCCGGCGGCCTCCCCCTTGAAGAGGTCGATCTTCTTGGAGAACTCCACGAAGTACTCGACCATGGAGGCCACGGCGATGAATGCGACGATGTACAGGAGCCAGTTGCCCGTGATCTGGACCCAGTCCCATTCCTTCTGGTTTCCCCAGATGATGAAGCAGATGGCGATGACCTCCACCACCATTTTCCACTTCCCGAGGCGCCCCGCCGGGATCACCACCTGATTAATGGCCGCGATGAGCCTGAGACCGGTCACCGAGAACTCCCGGCCCACGATCACCACGACCACCCAGGCCGCCGTGAGCTGGAGCTCCACCAGGGAGATCAGCACCGAGGCCACGAGGAGCTTGTCCGCGATGGGGTCCAGGAGCTGGCCCAGGGTCGTCACCTGGTTGCGCTTCCGGGCCAGGTATCCGTCCAAAAGGTCCGTCAGGGAGGCGAGAAGGAAAATCCCCACCGCCAGGATCTCCCGGTTGAAGAAAAACCACTTCTCGAACTGGAATTCGGTGAGCAGGACGACCACCACCAGCGGCACCAGGAAGATCCTGAAGGCCGTAAGCAAGTTCGGGAGGTTGACCGCTCTCTTGGGCATGGTCCGCCAGCTCCGGCCGGGGCCTCAGCGGGGGCGCTTCCGGCGGTCCAAATCGAATCGCTCGATCATCTTGATGAGGCCCCTGCGGGTGATTCCCAGGTCCTCGGCGGCCCGGGTCTTGTTCCAGCGGTACTTCTGGAGGGCCTCCACCAGCATCTTCTTTTGGATGGCGTCCAGGGAGTCCTTGAGCTTGGCCCCGGTGTGCGTGGCGGCGAGGAGGGCCGCCTGCTGGATGACCTCGGACAGGTGCTGGGGAGCCACCATCTCGCCGTCGCCCAACAGGATCGCCAGGCGTTCCATCTCGTTCTTGAGCTGGCGGACGTTTCCGGGCCACGCGTAGGCGGACAGCATGTCCACCGCCTCCTTCTCGAAGCCCAGGTGTCGGCGGCCCATCCGCGTCCCGTAGAAGTTCAGGAAGTGGCGGGCGAGAAGCCCGATGTCCTCCTTGCGGTCCCTCAGCGGGGGCAGCTTCACCGTGACCACGTTCAGGCGGTAGAAGAGGTCCTCCCGGAACAGGCCCTTCTGGATCTGGTCCTGGAGGTCCTTGTTGGTGGCCGACAGGATCCGGACGTCCACCTTTCGGGGCTTGTTGTCGCCGATGCGCCGGATCTCCCCCTCTTGGAGGGCGCGAAGAATCTTGGCCTGGGAGGAAAGGGAGAGGTCGCCGATCTCGTCGAGGAAGAGGGTCCCCCCGTCGGCCACCTCGAAGAG
>CAZPSH010000057.1:0-10205 GCA_964589625.1 uncultured Thermoanaerobaculia bacterium | reverse complement strand
CGTTCGGAAACCGGCATGGTTCAAGATCCGGCGTCTCGCCGTGGGGGAAAGGGCGAGCGCCGTCATGGGCGAGATCGCGCGGAACGGCCTCCGCACGGTCTGCTCCTCCGCCGCGTGTCCGAACAAGGGCGCGTGCTTCGCCGAGGGCACGGCCACGTTCATGATCTTGGGGGACGTCTGCACGCGGGCGTGCCGGTTCTGCAACATCGCGACGGGCCGGCCCGAGCCCCCCGACGAGGCCGAGGCCGAGCGGGTCGCGGAGGCCGCGGAGAAGATGGGTTTGCGCTTCGTGGTAGTGACCTCGGTGGCGCGCGACGACCTGCCCGACGAGGGGGCCGGGGCCTTCGCGGCGACCATCCGCGCGGTCCGGCGCCGGCTGGCCGGAGCGAAAGTGGAGGTGCTCACCCCCGACTTCGGTGGACGGGAAGAGTGCCTCGCAACGGTCCTGGAAGCCGGTCCCGACGTCTTCAACCACAACGTGGAAACCGTGGAGCGCCTTACCCCCTCGGTCCGCGCCAAGGCCACCTACCGGCGCTCCCTAGAGGTCCTTCGCGCGGCCCGCCGCATGGCCCCGCAGATCCCCACGAAGAGCGGCCTCATGGTCGGCCTCGGGGAGACCCGCGAGGAACTTCTCCGCGCCTTCGATGACCTGGCCGCGGCGGGCGTCGAGCGGCTCACCGTGGGCCAGTACCTCCAGCCCACGCGGCGCCACCACCCGGTGATCCGGTACTACGAGCCCGGGGAATTCGAGGATCTGAAGCGGGCCGCCAAGGCCGCCGGCATCCGCGCCGTGCTGTCGGGGCCGCTGGTCCGAAGTTCGTATCACGCGGGAACCATGTAGATAGCACGGCCGCCCCTTCCTTCCTTCTCCAAACGCCCACCCTGAACTCTCCGGAAGCGTGCTAAACTTCCCTTTCCGGTGGGCAGCCTGCGATAGGGGAGCATCCTCCGAAGCCAGGCCGTCTCATTTCCGTGCGGGCAGATGAGGGGACTCGAATCGCCGGGTCGCCCCCGCCGGCTCTGGAGGATTCGACATGACATGGTGTCTCGCCGCCCTGCCTCCCGTGCCGCCCCCGGAGGGGTGGGAGATCTGGCAGTTCCGCTCCTGGGGGCCCTGGCTGTCGGTGCGGCTCCTCCACCTCGCCCTGTTCGCCCTGGGCGCCTTCCTCCTGGACCGGATTCTCGTGCTCGTGCTGAAGCGGGTGCGAAAGGCCGTGGAGGACGACGATCCGACGACGCAGAGCGAAGTGGAGAGACGGTTCGAGACGGTCACCCGCATCCTCAGGCGCGCGGGGGGAGTGGCCATCTACGCCACGGCCTGTCTCATGGCCCTCAACGACTTCGGCGTCCAGATCGGGCCGCTCCTTGCGGGCCTCGGCATCGTCGGCGTGGCCGTCGGCTTCGGGGCACAGACTCTCGTGAAGGACATGATCACGGGCTTCTTCGTGGTCCTCGAGGACCAGTTCCGAGTGGGGGACGTGGTCAAGATCAACGAGTTCCAGGGCTCGGTCGAGTACATGGGCCTTCGGACCACGCGGATCCGAGCCATCGGCGGGGAGGTCCACATCATCCCCAACAGCGAAATCCGGTTCGTCACGAACTTTACGCGCCAGTGGGCCCGCGCGGTCCTGGACGTGGACGTAGGCTACGGCACGGACCTGGACGCGGCGCTGGCGGCCCTTGGTGACGTCGCGCGCTGGGCGCGCGAGGATCCCGAAGTGGGAAGGCACGTCCTGGAACCCTTCGAGATTCTCGGTGTGACGGCACTTGGAGAGTCCGGCGTCACGTTGCGGATGATGGCCAAGGTGGAGCCCCTTCAGCAGTGGGCGGTGGAGAGGGCCTTGAAAAAGCGGGTCAAAGGGGTCTTTGAGGCGGCAGGGATCGAGATCCCGTTTCCTCAGCGCTCCGTGAGGCTGGATCCCTCCGCCCTGGAGGCCCTGAGGGGACGAGGGGAGCGCGCGCCATGATGGATGACCTGGTCCGGTCCAGCCTCTTCGCCGCCGTTTTCGCCGTAGCGCTTGTCCACGCCGTTCTGCCGACTCACTGGCTTTCCTTCGTGATGGTGGCCCGGGCCCAGAAGTGGGGACGGGGGAAGATGCTCCGAGTCGTCCTCCTCTCGGGCCTGGGACACGTGACCACCACGGCCGTGGTGGGGCTCATCGCCGCGGCGTTGGGCAAGGACCTTCAGGGTCACGCCCACGAGTGGGAGACGCCCCTTCCGGCCCTGATCCTGCTGGCCTTCGGACTCTACTACCTGGTCTCGGGCTGGCGAAGGGAGGGCCACCGCCACTGCACTCACGACCACCGGGACGACCCCATCCTCCCCGACCGGGTGGCCGCCGGAGCCCTCTTCCTGGAGATGACCCTTTCCCCCTGCGAATCGCTGATCCCCGTCTTTTTCGCCGCCGGCGGCCTGGCGTGGCCGCAGTTGATTGCCATGGCGGTCCTTTCGAGCGTGATCACCATCGGGGCCATGGCCCTCCTGGCGGGCCTAGCCCACGCGGGCTACACGCGCATCGCCTTCCCCTGGCTGGAGGCAAACGAGCGCATCGTGTTGGCGGTCATCCTCCTGGTCCTTGGCGGCGTGTCCTATTTCCTGCACTAGTACCTACTTGCATAGAGTAGCGTAACGTCTTTCAAGGTTCTTAAGGTGCACCACTTCTTTCGTCCACTCGAATGGATGGGCGTTTGGGTTGTAGGCGGCCACGAAGCGGTCGATGGCCGAGCGTACGTCCTCGGGAGAGGTGAAGCTTGCCCCCGGAGCGCGGCTTGGGTCAGGATCGAGAACCACACCTCGACCTGGTTGAACCCCGTGATGGCCTTGCCGTTCGGAAGCCTCAGGTACCCCAAAAGGCAAACCGCGTTCGCCACTTCGCGACGGTTGCCGGCCTCGTATCCAGCCGTCGGACGATCTCGTGCGTTCCGAGGCCTTCACCCGCCATCAGAACAACCCGTGCCCGAAACGCATACCGCTGCTCGATGGACGTGCTCCGGGTCCAGGATTCCAAGGTCTCTTTCTCGGCCGTCTTCAGCACAATCGGCGTCGGTTGGAAGCTCATGGGCCGAGAAAAACACGTTACGCCCTTCGTGTAAAACAGGTACTAGTCTCCGGCCGCCAGCGGGATCTTATGGCGGTCGAAGAGGGCCTTGAGCCCGGACTTGTCCACGCTCTTGAGATAAGCCTCCCGGGGCTCCACGGTTCTGGCCTTGGCGAGATCCAGGAGGGCGTCGTTAAGGGTGACGTTCCCAAGGGACTTCTGGGTCTGCATGATGGAGGGGATCTGGAAAGTCTTTCCCTCCCGGATGAGGTTGGCCATGGAGGCGTTGATCAGGAGGACCTCCAGGGCCGCCACCCTTCCCCCTCCGATTTTCCGGCACAGCGTTTGGGCGATGACGCCCTTGAGGCTCTCGGACAGCATGACCCGAACCTGGGCCTGCCGGTCCGCGGGGAACTGGTCGATGATCCGGTCGATGGTGGAGGGCGCCGTCGTCGTGTGAAGGGTGCCGAAGACGAGGTGTCCCGTCTCCGCGGTCTCGAGGGCGATGGCGATGGTCTCCAGGTCCCTCAGCTCGCCCACGAGCACGATGTCCGGATCTTCCCGCAGGGCGGCCCTCAGCGCCCGCTTGAAGCTCTGGGTGTGGACGCCCACCTGGCGCTGGTTGATGAGGCACTTCCGGTTGCCGTGGACGAACTCGACGGGGTCTTCGATCGTGATCATGTGGTCCGTGCGGTTCCGGTTGATGAAGTCCACCAGGGCCGCCAGGGTCGTGGATTTTCCCGAGCCCGTGGGACCCGTCACGAGGACGAGACCCTTGGAGAGCCAGCAGAGGTCCACCACGGCCTTGGGCAAGCCGAGCTCCTCCACCGTGGGGACCCTGGAAGGAATCTGGCGGAAGACCCCCCCCATGCCGAGGCGGTCCATGAAGTAGTTCACCCTGAAGCGGGCGAGCCCTCCGATTTCGTAGGCGAAGTCCGTGTCGTTGGAGGCCTCAAATTCCTCCCGGTTGCGTCCGGGACAGATGGGCAGGAGGAGGGTCCGGACCTCCTCCGCGGACAGGGGGGGGCGGTCCCCAAGTCGCCGGATCTGGCCGTCCACGCGGAGAAAGGGAGGCTCGCCGGAGCTGATGTGCAGGTCCGAAGCCCCGGAAGAGACCATCTCATAGAGCAGGCGGTCGAGGGGGGCGGCGCCCTCCGGAGTCGAAACGGCGCCCGCTGACGAGACCGCCGGCAGGGACGCCGGGGCGGGCTCGGAGGCATGGGCCCGGGTGACACGGACCAGGAGCCCGGAGGTGGTGAAGTCCACCGCCACGGCGTGCTCTCCGTACTGAAAGCGGCAGGGGCGGAGTTCGTCGAGGAGGGACCCGATGTCCGAGGGGGCCACCTCCTTCAGGTACGCCAGGAGGTTCGCCTGGGGAATCGGGGCCTTCGTGACGGGCCGGTTCCCCTCCGCCGTCCGAAAGAAGGGGATCTCTCCCGCCGGCATCTCGAGGGCCTCCGCCCCCACTTGCTCCATGGCGGCGAGGATCTTATCCAGCGTGGCCATTCGACTCCTCCAGGATGCGCACCGTGACCACGTGGCGGAGGTTGACGAGGTAGAGGTCGCCCTCGGATTCCACGTGGAGGAAGCTCGTGCGGCGGTTCACCAGGTCCGAGACGCGCCTCTCGCCCTCGGGGGCCACCGAGTAGATCGTTCCGTCGAGGGGCTCTCCGTCCCGGAAGACGCACCGGATCTTTCTCGTAGGAGTGCCCGCGGAATCCTCGTAGAAACTCCACTCCGCCTCGCGGGGGTTTTCCACCTTGAGCCAGCGCACCGAATCCTTTCTCAAAAGGACCGGCTCGCCGTCTTCCTCCTGGACGGGCAGGAAGGCCTGGGGCTTCTCCAGGAGATCGGAGACGGTCTCCGGTCCGTGGTGATTCTCGGCGATTTCGGAGAGGAAGACCGTTCGCATGGAGATGGGAAACGGGGGCACGAAGATCAGGACCGTGGCCCGGCCCTTGGGTACCCGGTAGGCATCCATGGGGACCTCCTTGCTGGGATTCTACTCGACCTCTTCCGGGGAGATCAGGATTTCCCGCGGCTTGGCGCCGTCCGCGGGTCCGACGATGCCGCGCTGCTCCATGACGTCCAGGAGGCGAGCCGCCCTGGCGTAGCCGATTCGCATGCGACGCTGGAGGTTGCTGGCCGAGGCCACCCCTGTCTGGACGACGAGCTTCAGGGCGTCCCGGTACAGCGGATCCTCCTCGCCGCCCTCTCCGGCGCTCTCGCCTCCCTGGCCGTTCAATGGGGGAGCATCCCGGAGGACCTCCGGATCGAACGCGGGCGCCCCCTGGCGGGAGAGGTACTGAATGACCCTCTGTGTCTCGGCGGTGGAGAGAAAACCGCCGTGGACCCTCAAAAGGCGGCCCGACCCGGGGGGAAGGAAGAGCATGTCGCCCCGGCCCTCCAGGGTCTCGGCGCCGTTCTGGTCGAGGATGAGCCGGCTCTCCAGCTTCTCCCTGACCTGGAAGGCCAGGCGGGCCGACAGGTTGCTCTTGATGACACCGGTGATCACGTCCCGGCTGGGGCGCTGGGTGGCGAGGATGAGGTGTATGCCCACCGCGCGGGCCATGGCCGAGAGGCGGGCGATGGCCGTCTCCACCTCCTTCGCGACGGCGGCCATGAGGTCGTAGAGCTCGTCGATGATGATCACGATGTAGGGCAGGGGACGGTTGAGGGAGGCGGCCGCCTCCATGGCCGACTGGGGCGTCAGGCTCCGGACCCAAGCGTTGTACTGGTCGATGCTCCGTACCCGTGCCCCCGCCAGGAGCTTGTACCGCTCGGTCATCTCGCGCACGGCCCAGTTGAGCGCGTTGGCGGCCTTCTTCACGTCCGTGACCACGGGCGTCATGAGGTGGGGAAGCCCCTCGTACACCTTGAGCTCCACCTGCTTCGGGTCCACGAGAATGAACTTGACTTCGTCCGGAGAGGCCCGGAAGAGGATGCTGTGGATGAGGGCGTTGATCCCCACGCTCTTGCCCGAGCCCGTGGTTCCGGCCACCAGCAGGTGGGGCATCCGGTCGAGCGTCGTCACGTAGGGGACACCCTCCACCGTCTTTCCCAGGGCCAGGGGCAGGCGGCCGACGGTCTCCGAATAGGCTTTGGATTCGATGAGCTCCCGGAAGGCGATGATCTCCCGGTTTTCGTTGGGCACCTCGATGCCCACGTGGGACTTTCCGCTGACCCGGTCCACCCGGATGTGATCGGCCTTGAGGGCGAGGGCCAAATCCTCCTCGAGGCTGGTGATGCGGGCGTACTTGACGCCTGGGGCCGGTTTGAATTCGAAGATCGTGACCACGGGCCCCGGGTGGATTTCGAGCACCTCTCCCGCGATGTCGAACTCGCCCAGGCGCTCCTCGATCCGAGCGGCCTTTTCACGGAGGTCCTGCTCGTTCACCGAGCCCCGCGGCTTGGGCGGATCCAGAAGGTCCGACGGCGGCAGGCGGAACCCCGAGTCCGGCCCGGGTTCCAGGGGGAGAGAGGGGGCCGTGGGCGCCCGCTGGGCGATGCGGACGGGGCGCTCCTGGCGGCGTTCGTCCTCCCGCTGGACCCGTTCCTGCTGTCTCTGGCGGATCTGGTCCCGCATGGCCTCGCGGTCCTTCTCCTGGCGGCCCCTCTCGCGCCGCAGGCTCCAGGACCGCCAGAGCCCCGCCACGGGGGCGACGAGCCGGGCGGCCCATCCGAAAAGGGAGATGCGGAAGAAGATCGCGAGCGACACAAGGACCCAGAGCAGGAGCACGAGGGCCGCTCCCAGCCCCCCGAGAGCCCGTTCGATGAGCTCTCCCAACACGATGGACAGGACGCCGCCGGGCGCGATCGGCGCCCCGCGCGTGAGGAGGGGCACCTCCACGGTTCCCAAGGCGCGCTGGAGGAAGACCGCCTGGCTGAGCATGAGGGAGAGCCAGAGGAGGTACCGTCCGGGCCGCAGGAGGGGTTCTTTGAACAGGACGGCCAGGCCCAGCCTCCCCATGAAGATCGGTACGTAGACGGCCGTGAGTCCGACCACGTGGATGAGCAGGGAGGCCCAGTAGGCGCCGAGGATGCCCACCCAATTGTGGGGCACGAGCGTCACCGTCCCGAAGGAGAAGGCTCCCGGATCGTACGGGCTGTAGGAGACGAGCGAAAGGAGGGTGAGGAGCGTGGCGGCGAAGAGGAGGATGGCCGCGATTTCCCGGCCCAAGTCGAGGGGCTTGGGCTTGGCCACCGGGGAGACGGGGGCCTCCTCACCGGGTCCCGCCGCCTGGTCCTTTCTGAACCGCCCCATGCCTCTCCTCCGTAGTGCGAGCATAGCGCGCGCGGGCCCTTCGGGGCAAGGATTCGGTCCGAATGCCCGCCGAGCCTCCGCCCAGGACGCACCGTCCCCTCAGGGCGCATACGGCGCAGAGGGACTCCACGGCCCTCCCGCGGCACGAGCGGGAAATGCCTAGATGGGCCAGGGCGAAGTCGTATCGGGTCGGGTCCTGAGGCCGGAGCTTGGCAAGCGCCTCCGTAAGTTCCAGGGCGAAGGCCCGGTCGGGGGTGCGCCTGCGCGCCAGCCCAAGGGCCAGGGCGATCCGGGCCACGTGCGTGTCCACGGGCATGCGGAGTTCCGACGGCCGCAAGGCGGACCAGAGCCCCAGGTCCACTCCGTCGTCGGGACGGACCACCCACCTCAGGAACATCCACCAGCGCTTGCAGGCGGATCCCGAGGAGGGGAGGGGGAGAAGGTGGGTCAGGCCGGGGGTGAGCGGGCCGCATTCCCGGCGAAGCCTCCGGGCCAGGGCTTCGAGGCCCTCCTCCGCGCCCCCTCGGAAAAACACCTCCAGGGAGCCCTTCTGGGCCAAAAGGCGACCGGCGGAGGTGAGGAAGGCCGCCACGTCCGCGGAGGTCTGGAATCGGTACGGGGGAAGATCGCCGGCTCCGACTCCGGCGCGCAAGGCGGCCGCCGGCGCCGGGCCGAGGCGGGCGAGCACCCGCTCCAGGAAACCCCCCATGGCCTTCACGTTCCCGTACGCGAAAAGGGAGCACACGAGGGCTGCCGCCTCGCGGTCCACCGGCGCGACGTATCGGCGCGGGAAACGGACGGGATCGGCGGCCAGCGCCCGGGCCCGGAGGTCCTCCGAAAGGGCCTCCAAACCGTCCCGAAGGAGGACTTCCTCAGGCGAAACGGTTCGTGAGGAAGTTGATGAGGTCGAGACCGTATTGCTCCATGTAGGCGTGGAAGGTCTTCACCTTCCTGCCCAGAAGGTTGTAGCCGATGACGGCGGGAATGGCGGCGAAGAGGCCCGCGGCCGTGGTGATGAGGGCCTCGGAGATCCCGGGGGCCACGGAGGCCAGGGTGGCGCTGCCCGAAATGCCGATGGCGCGGAAGGCTTCCATGATGCCCCAAACGGTGCCGAAGAGGCCCACGAAGGGCGTGGCGGTGGCCGTGGTGGCTAGGAAGGCCAGTCCGGATTCGAGGAGAATAGTCTGGTCCCGCATGACGCGAGTGAGCGTGCGCTCGAGGTTCTCGCTATGGCGGATCTGGGGGCGCGAGTCGGGAGATGCGCCCGTGGAGGCGCCCCCGGCGGTGCCCATCTGGTCCTTCACCTGGTCGTGGAGTTCCCGATACGTTTCCATAAACATTTCCCGAAGGGGCGAGTCCTTCGAAGCCTTCGCCGCCACGAGCATGTCCGTGACCCTTTGGGAGGCGCGCAAGACCTCGTAGAAATCCTGCGAGCGCTTCTTAAGCTTCCGGTAGTTGTAGAAGCGGTCGATCATGATGGTCCAGGAAACGAGGGAGAAGGCGAGTAGGATGAGGAGCACGCTTTTGGCCACGAATCCGGAGTGGGCGAGCATCTCGCTCAGGGTTGCGGCGGCGAAGGTGAGGACCATCGGCACCTCCTTGGTGGGGGATTATAGCGGGGAACGACGGCGGGGGAAAGGCCCGAGGGGACACTGGGTTAGTAGGTGAGTAAGTGAGTAGGTGAGTAAGTGAGTAGGGGAGTAAGTGAGTAGGGGAGTAGCTAAGCAAGGGCGATGTCCTCCTCAGTCCCCCAGTCCCCCAGTCCCCTAGTCCCTTGAAGGAAGTCGGGAGAGGTCGAGGGGGTTGACCGCGCGGAGGCCGAGGTCGGGCGTCGTCCCCCCACCGCCCCCCACTTGTCCTATACTCCCCTCTGACCGGAGGACGACCATGGCCAAGACCTCGCGCTTTCTCGAAGGCCCGCGCATCCAACCCCTGCCCATCGTCCCGAAGACGGACGTGGCCCGCCTCGTGGACGGGGCTTTCCTTGCCTACAACGCCGGACGGCTCCACGACGCCTGCCAGCTCTTCAGCCGGAAGATGCTGAAGCGCGACGTGACGGTGGGCCTGAGCCTCACCGGCGCCCTCACCCCGGCGGGAGTGGGGCGGTCGTGCATCGTACCCCTCCTGAGGGCGGGATTCGTGGATTGGATCGTCTCCACCGGGGCGAACCTCTACCACGACGCCCACTTCGCCCTGGACCTGGCCCTCCACCGGGGAAGCCCCTTTCTGGACGACACGCGTCTGAGAAGGGAAGGCGTGGTCCGCATCTACGACATCCTTTTCGACTACACGGTCCTGCTCCGGACCGACGCGTTCTTTCGCAAGGTCCTCGAGAACGAGGAGTTCCAGCGGCCCATGAGCACCGCGGAGTTCCACTACCGAATCGGCGGGTACCTCTTCGAGCGGGAGCGCACCCTCCGCCTGCGCACGCCGTCGGTCCTCTCGACGGCCTTCGCCGCGGGGGTGCCGGTCTTCACCTCCTCCCCCGGGGACTCGTCCATCGGCATGAACGTGGCCGCCATGGCCTTGAAGGGGAGCCGCTTCGCCTTCGACGTGAGCGCAGACGTGAATCTCACCGCGGCCATCGTGTGGGACGCCAAGCGGCGGGGGAAGAAATCCGCCGTCCTCATCGCGGGGGGCGGGTCCCCCAAGAACTTCATGTTGCAGACCGAGCCGCAGATCCAGGAGGTCTTGGGGCTCCCCGAGAAGGGCCACGACTATTTCCTCCAGATCACGGACGCCCGCCCGGATACGGGAGGGCTCTCGGGGGCGACTCCTTCAGAGGCTGTTTCCTGGGGAAAGGTGGATCCCAGCCAACTGCCGGATACGGTCGTGGTCTACACGGACAGCACCATCGCCCTTCCGCTCCTCACCGCCTACGCCCTGACCCGGACCCGGCCCCG
>CAZPSH010000056.1:0-11270 GCA_964589625.1 uncultured Thermoanaerobaculia bacterium | reverse complement strand
TCGGGAGCCCTCGGGAAAGCAAGAGCGGGCGCCTTGCAGCGCCCGCCGGGGATGCGGTGCCGAAGGGGGGACTCGAACCTACGCGGCCTAGAAGCCTCGGGGCCAGAGGCCCCTGCGTTTCAAGGCCGCCTACGGTTCCCGGGGCGGGGCCCCCTCCCGGTTTTCTACGGCTCGGCGCCAAGCCGTTGGCGCCTCGCCTTGAAAACCATGGAATACCCCGCCCTTCTCGTCCCCCCTTTCGGGAGCCCTCGGGAAAGCAAGAGCGGGCGCCTTGCAGCGCCCGCCGGGGATGCTTCATGGTGCCGAAGGGGGGACTCGAACCCCCACACCCTGTCGGGTACCACCCCCTCAAGATGGCGTGTCTGCCAATTCCACCACTTCGGCACTTGGGGTCACTTCGAACCTCCGGTCGGCGGCGCGGGCTGGGGAGCGGGCTGGGCCGGGGGTACCGCCGACGGCTGGGGCGTGGCGGCGGGCTTGCTGGTTGTTGCGGCCGGCAAATTCCTTTCGAGGATGCTCTTCTGGCGCCAGTTGGTTGCGATGACCAGAACGATGGAGAGCACCATGAAAAGGATGGCCAGACCGGCGGTCAGCTTGTGCATGAACGTGGCCGAGCCCCGGGCCCCGAAGGCGGTCTGGGAGCTCGCCCCCCCGAAGGCGGCGGCAAGGTCTCCGCCCTCCCCGGGCTGAAGCAGAATGATGCCTACGAGGAGCAGGCAATCCAGGATGTAGAGAATCCAGAGGACCGTGATCATTCAACCTCCTCGGCGCCCCTTCCAGGGGCCTGAAAATACTACCCCAAGAGGGCCCAGCGGTCAAGTCCGGGGACGGGGGCGGCGGGAGGGATCGAGGAGCAACCCTGTGGTAAAATGGGCCCTCCGCGGCCCCATGGAACGCCGGGGAGGGTGTGTGCGCGGCCGTCGGATGTCGCTTGGGGAGCGAATGCATGAAATGGATACGGGCCTCAACCCTTTTGGTGGTGGCGGTTCTCACGGCGGCGTGTGGCCCCAGAAAGCCCCCTGCGGGACCCGGTGAGACCCCGCCCGCCCCCCGGGCGGAAGGCACCCTCCCCGGGGACGAACACATCAAGAATCCGGAGGTCGCGTACAACATGGCGCTGGAGTTCGCGGGCCAGAGAAATTTCGAGGCGGCCCACCACTACATCGCCATGGCCGCCAGGATGGAACCCCAGGCCAAGTACTCCTTCGCCGATGCCCTGTTTTACCTTTCGGAAAGCCGTTTTACGGAGGCCCTGGCCAAGTTGGAGTTGGCCCTGCGGCAGGGGCCGGGCACCTCCGAGAACCGCGTGGCCGTGCTGAATGCCATGGGTGTTTGCCATATGCAGCTCAACCAGGACGAGCAGGCCCTGGTTGTCCTGCGGGAGGTGGTCAATACGCCGGGGATGTTCAGCCGCTACGAGTCCTATTACAACATGGGCGTCATCTACATGCGGCAGAACAAGCTGATGGACGCCGAAGCGGTCTTCATCAAGGTGGTGGAGGAGAACCCCCGATACTACAGGGGGTACAACAAACTCGGCATGCTGGCCGCTGCACGGGGGAAGTGGTCCGACGCGGCCCTGTATTTCAAGAAGGCCATCGACCTCCTTTCCAACAACTACGAGGGCCTCCAAAGCGATGGGGCGGAGATCTACTTCCACTACGGCGAGGCCCTCTACCAGGAGAAGCTCTACCCCCAGGCGAGGGCGTCCCTCCTGGAAGTGCTCAAGATCGCCCCCGAAGGGACGTACGGTCAGAGCGCGAAGAGGATCCTGCAGGAAATCGGGGAGGGCCGATGATCGGACGCATCCTCGACGGCCTCCGGAAGACTCGGGAGGCCCTCTCGGAGCGCGTGGGAGGGATATTCAGCCGGACGACGGAAGCGGGAGAGGCGGATCTGGAGGCGCTCGAGGAGGCGCTTCTGCTGGCCGACGTCGGGCTCGACACCATCCGCGGTCTTTTGGATCGCCTTCCCCGCGAGGCCCGGGCCGATGGCCGGAGCCTTCGGGAGGTCCTCCTCCGAAGGATGGCGTCCCTCTGGCCCCCTTCTCCCCCCGCCGAAGGCCCGCCCCCCGCACCCTGGGTTCAACTCGTCGTGGGCGTCAACGGGGTAGGGAAGACCACAACCATCGGGAAGATTGCCTCTCAAAGGGTTCGAGCGGGCCAGAGAGGCCTCCTGGCGGCCGGAGACACCTTTCGGGCCGCCGCCGCCGACCAGCTGGAAATCTGGGCCCGCAGGGCGGGCGCGGACCTGGTTCGCCAAAAAGAGGGGGCCGATCCTGCGGCCGTGGCCTTCGATGCCGTACAGGCCGCCGCGTCGAGGGGACTCGATTTCGTGCTTGTGGACACGGCCGGAAGGCTGCACGTGAAGCACAACCTCATGGAAGAACTGGCAAAGATCCAGCGGGTCTGCGCCCGCGCGCTTCCGGGGGCGCCCCACCAAGTCACCCTGGTTCTCGACGCCACGACGGGACAGAACGGGTTGAGCCAGGCTCGTCTCTTCACCGACAAGGTTGGGGTGACGGACCTGGTCCTGACCAAGCTGGACGGCACGGCCAAGGGAGGCATCGCCCTCTCCATCGCGGCGGAGTTGGGGCTGCCGATCCGCCTCGTGGGAGTGGGCGAAAGGGTGGAGGATCTGGTTCCCTTCGACCCCGAGGAATACGTCCGGGGCCTCCTGGCCTGAGGAAGGGCGCGATGGAACCCGAGGCCTGCTTCATGGAGGAAGCCGTCCGGGAGGCCGCCGGGGGGAGGGGGCTGACCCATCCCAACCCGGCTGTCGGCGCGGTAGTCGTCCGGGCCGGGCGCGTCATGGGGCGGGGATTCCACCGTGGCCCAGGCACCCCGCACGCGGAAGTAGTGGCCCTCCGCGAAGCGGGGGAACAGGCGAGGGGAGCGGATCTCTACGTCACCCTGGAGCCCTGCAACACCTTCGGCCGCACCCCGCCCTGCACGGAGGCCATCCTGTCCTCTGGCATCGGCAGGGTCGTGGCCGCCGCGGCAGACCCCAATCCCCAGGTGTCCGGGGGCGGCGCAGAGGCGCTTCGCCGCGCCGGAATCCCCGTGGTCATGCCGTATCTGGAGGGCCTGGGAAAGGCGGTGGATCCCGCCTACCACACCTTCTACTCGAAGGGACGCCCCTTCGTCCACCTGAAGTACGCCGTCTCCATGGACGGCCACGTGAACTCCCCGGACGGCCTCTATCTGACCGGTCCCTCGGCCCGGACCAGGGTTCACGAGGACCGTTACGAGAGCGACGCGGTCCTTGTCTCCTCGGGGACCGTGGTCGCCGACGACCCTCTCCTGACGGTGCGGCTCGAAGGACGAAAAAAATCCATCCTGCGGGTCCTTCTCGATGCGTCGGGTCGGCTGACCGGTGGGGAGCGCGTGTTTGCCACCGCTCCCGAGGAGGGGCCCATTCTGGTGGTTCACGGCCCGGGACGCCGGAGCCTTACGGCCACCCACATGGAGGGTGTGGAAGGGGTCGAGCTGGCCGTGCGGCCGGAGGGCGGCTTCGACCTCGCCCACGTGCTGGAGCTGCTCGCCCGGCGTCAGGTGATGGCGATTTACGTGGAGGCCGTGGGACGCCTGGCGGGGTCTTTTCTCCGGGAGGGCTGGGTGGACCGCCTCTCGGTGCACGTGGCGTCCGTTGTCCTGGGCGGCCCTCCCTCGCCTCCGGCCGTCGCCGCGCCCCTGCGGTCAGAGGGGGGTGGCGGCCTTCGGCCCGTGAGCGCAAGATGGGAGGTGGCGGGACCGGACGCCCTGTGGACCGCCGAACTGGAGGGGCGATGTTTACGGGACTCGTGAGGGAGGTGGGGACCGTCCGACACCTCACCCGCCGTGGGCGGGAGGGGGTCATGGAGGTCGCCTGCGCCTCGGTCCTGGAGGGGGCGCTCCGGGGAGACAGCGTGGCGGTGGACGGTGTCTGCCTGACCGTGGAGAGATTGGATCGGGACGGTTTTTCGGCCTTCCTTAGCGCAGAGACCCTCTCCAAGAGCACTCTTGGGGGGGTGGGACCGGGAACTCGGGTGAACTTGGAACCGGCGCTGGCCGTGGGGGGTCGATTGGGTGGCCACATGGTCCAGGGGCACGTGGACGGCGTGGCGACGGTGGTTTCCCTGGAGCGCGTCGGAGAGGGTTGGGCCCTGGCGGTGGAGGTGCCCGCGGACCTGGCCCCCTACGTCGTCCCCAAGGGATCCATCGCGCTGGCAGGGGTGAGCTTGACGGTGGCCCGGATGTCAGGGAACCGGGTGGAAGTGGCCGTCGTTCCGGCGACGCTTAGCGAAACGACCCTCGGCTCGTGGAGCCCCGGCCTCAGGATCAACGTGGAGACGGACTTGGTGGGCCGCTACGTGGTGGCCTACCTCAGGGGCCTCGTACCCGCGGGAAAGGGGCTCACCGTGGAGGATCTCAAGGCGCGCGGGTTCTGACGCGCCATCAACCGGCGCAGGGGCCCGACCCCTCCGCCCTCACCAGGGAGACGCGCCATGCCGCTCATTTCCATCGAGAAGGCCCTCGGGCAGATCAAAGAGGGCCGGTTGCTCATCATCTGCGACGATGAGGACAGGGAGAACGAGGGGGACCTTTATGTTCCCGCCCAGTTTACGACGCCGGACACCATCAACTTCATGGCGACCCACGGACGGGGGCTCATCTGCCTCGCTTTGACCGGGGAGCGTCTGGACCAGCTCGATATTCCACTCATGGTCCAGCAGAATACGAGCTCCTTCCAGACGGCCTTCTGCGTCTCCATCGAGGCGAGGGACAAGACCACCACGGGGATCTCGGCCCACGACCGGGCGGCCACCATCCTGACCGCCATCGATCCCGCCACGCGCCCGGCGGACCTGGCCCGTCCGGGGCACATCTTTCCGCTCCGGGCCAAGGAAGGAGGGGTCCTGAGGCGTCCCGGCCAGACGGAGGCCTCCGTGGACCTGGCGCGCCTGGCGGGCCTCTACCCGGCGGGGGTCATCTGCGAGGTCATGAAGGACGACGGGACCATGGCCCGCATGCCCGACCTCATGGAGTTCTCCGAGAGGCACGGCGTGGACATCGTGACCATCGCCGACCTCATCAAGTACCGCTTGTCCATGGAATCGCTGGTCCGGAGGGTGGCCCAGCCCAAGCTGCCGACGAAGTACGGGAACTTCCGCGTCATCGCCTACGACAGCATCCTCACCGAGCGCACGCACATCGCCCTCACCATCGGGGACTGGGGCGCCGAGGATACGGTGCTCGTGCGGATGCACTCGGAGTGCCTCACGGGGGACGCCCTCTTCTCCCTGCGCTGCGATTGCGGCGCCCAGCTGGACGCCGCCATGAAGGCGCTCGCCCGAGAAGGGCGCGGGGTGATCGTCTACCTTCGCCAGGAGGGCCGTGGGATCGGACTCCTCAACAAGCTGCGCGCGTACGAGCTGCAGGACCAGGGGATGGACACGGTGGAGGCCAACGAGGCCCTCGGGTTCGCGCCGGACCAGCGGGATTACGGGATCGGGGCGCAGATCCTCCACGACCTGGGCCTCAAGAAGATCAAGATCCTCACGAACAACCCGAAGAAGCTCGCCGCCCTGTCCGGTTTCGGGATCGAGATCGTGGACCAGATCCCGCTCGAAATCAAGCCCAACGACAACAATCGGGACTACCTCCGGACCAAGAAGGTCAAGATGGGGCACACGCTTAAGGAGGTGTGAAGCGTTCCGAAACCCCGCGGTCCACGGATCGCGAGGTCTCGGATTCGCGTACCCCGGGGCCCCGCTCAGGGAATGGGGAAGAGGCCTTCCCGGGGCACCGAGCCGGCGGAGGGGAACGCCTCCGTTGCGGGGGGATAATTGGCCTCCCACAGAACCAGCCCCTGGGCGGGGAGCGCCGGGATCTGAAAGCCAGGGTCCTCCCCCGAAAGGGCCTTCCGCACCTCGTCCATGCCCAGGCGTCCTCCGCCGACCGCTAGGAGGAGGCCCACGATGCACCGGACCATTCGGTGCAGGAAGGACGCTCCGGACACGTGAAACGTCAGCAAATCCCCCCGCTCCACGATCCGGCATTCCGTGAGGGTGCGTCGTGGGTTTCGCTCGCGACCGTCGGAGGTGGTGAAGGCGGAAAAGTCGTGCTCGCCCACGAAAAGCCCAGCGGCATCCACGGCGGTGGAGAGGTCGAGGGGTCCGCGCCAGGCCCACACGTAGGGGGCGAGGAAGGGGGGGACGGCGGCGCTTCGGTACAGGTGGTACCGGTACGTCTTGCCTACGCATGAATACCGGGCATGAAACGACTCGCCGGCCACGGCAACCCGATAGACGCGGATCTGCGGGGGAAGGTTCGCGTTCAGCCCCTTGAGAACCGCCACCGGATCGCGCGCGAAGGTGGCGTCCACGTGGGCCGTGAAAGCCCTGGCGTGGACGCCCGAATCGGTCCGCGAGCAGCCCACCACGCGGGGGCCGCGTTGGCCTACGGCCGAAAGGGCGGCGTCCACCAGCCCCTGGACCGTGGTCCCCCGGGCTTGGGCCTGCCAGCCTTGCAGCCCCGTTCCCGCGAAGGCCAAGTCGAGGCGCAATCGGGTCCGGTCCGGGACGGGGGTTCTGCGGGCCACGGCGAAGGCTTCAGGCGCGGGGCGGCCGACCTGCGCCGGTCAGCTCAGGGCCCCCGGCATGGTCCGTTCGAGGAGGTCGGTGATGATCTTCTGAAGGTTGGAAGACTGGATGGGCTTGCTGATGTAGGCGTTGGCTCCCAGGGCCAGACCGCGCTCCCGGTCCTCCCTGGCCCCCTCCGTCGTGATGATGACGATGGGCAGGGCGCGGGTCTTCGGATTCTGACGGATGAGGGAGACGAGCTTGAGCCCGTCCATGACGGGCATATTGATGTCCGTCAAAACCATGTCCACCTCTTCCGTCTGCAGCTTCTTCAGCGCATCCACGCCGTCCACCGCCTCCAGGATCGTGCATCCCTTGAAGCGCTTAAGGGAGAAGGAGATCAGCTGCCGCATGGTGGGGGAGTCTTCCACGACCAGAAAGCGCAACCCTTCCATCCCGTATCCCCCTCACCCCTTCGCGACGGGCGTGGTCAGCAAATCCAGGAAGCCCTGAATGGTGTTCAGTTTCCGTTCGGATTGGGAATAGAGCTTGCTGGAGAAAACGGCTGTGGCGGCGTGGGCGGCGAGCAGGGAAAAGAGCTCGTAGTCCACGGCGGTGAAGGCGTCCTTCTGGACGAGGAGCTTGCCGATGTTGATGACGCCGATGACGTTCTCCTTTATTTTCAGCGGGATACAAGCGATCGGGTGTTCGAAGTCCACGCTGTATCCGGTGCCGGCCTGGTTGATGTAGTACGGCTCCCCGGACTTGGCCACCCGCCCTAAGATTCCTTCGCCGATCCGGACGGAGGGGAAGATCTGGCCCTCGTCGTACCCCTCGTGGGCGATGGTTCCCAGCTCGTTGGTCTTCTCGTCCAGGAGCATGATGGAGAAGACCTCGGCCCCGATGAGGTTGATGATGATCTCCATGACGATCTGGACCACTTCCTGGAAGTCCAGGGTGGAGTGGAGCTGGTAAGAAGCCACGTAGAGGTTGGCCAGGTTGTTGTTCTGCTCCTCCACCTCCACGTACCGTTGGGCGAAATCCTTGTTCTCCTCCTCTACGCGCTGGAAGGCCGCCTCCAGTTCGCGTTTCTCTCGTTCAACCGCGTCCAGCCGCTTGCGGAGGTGATCGAGCTCCGCCTCGAGGCCGCGGTTCTCCCCCGAGTGGGACTGGAGTGAGGCCACCTGAAAGCGGAGCCGCTCGTTTTCCTTCAGAAGATCCTGGATGAACTCCTTCTGCTTGGACAGCATCTGAAGGAATTCCTGGCTCTTCTTGAATACGTCGCTGTGGTCTTCTGGCATCGCCGGATCCCGTCTGGGAAGGTTTGTACCACAGGGTCAGGGGGATTGCAACGAACTCTCTTCCAGCAGGGCGCTTCGGTTGATGAGATCGGTGATGGTTTCCAGGTCGCCCACGTGGTCCGCCACTCCCGCCCGGACCACCTCCTTGGGCATGCCGTAAATAACGGCGGAGGTCTCGCTCTCCGCCAGGACGATGCCCCCGGCCCCGTGGACGGCCCGCGCGCCCTCGGTCCCGTCGTCCCCCATTCCGGTCAGCACGGCGCAGAGGCAGTTCTTTCCGTACGCCTCGGCCAGGCTGCTCAAGAGAAGGTTGGCGCAAGGGGCGAAGCGGTCCTCGGTGCGGCGGTCGGTCACACGGAGGACGACCTGCTGCCCCTGGAACCCCAACCGAGTCTGCCGGCCTCCCGGGGCGATGTAGACGGTCCGGGAGGCGAGGGCCTCCCCGTCCGCCGCCTCGCGAACGACTCTCCCGGTAAGTCCCTGCAATCGCTCCGCAAAGAGCCGTGTGAAGACGGGGGGCATGTGCTGGCAGACCAGGATCGGGGACAGGATCTTCTTGGACAGTCCCTGCAGGATCCTTTGGATGGCAGGTGGCCCGCCCGTGGACGCCGCCAGGGCCACCACTTCCGCCCTGCGGGTGCCCCGGGCCTGGGGTGGGGGATCGGGGGGGAGCGGGACGGCGGCGTCAAGGCGCTTGCGCACTCGGTCGAGCTTGAGGGAGGGGATGGAGAGGATCTTGGCGAGGAGTTCGGCCTCCATGTTCTTCAGTTCAGGAGAGGCCGTCCGCGTGGGTTTGACGACGAAGTCCACGGCCCCCAGGTCGAGGGCCTTGAAGACCGAGCGGTCCGACTCCCTGGCCGATACGACGATCACCGGCATGGGCCGGTTGGCCATCACCCATCTCAGGACCGCGAAACCGTCCATGTTGGGCATCTCAAGGTCGAGGGTCATGACGTCGGGCTGGAGCCGGAGGATCTTTTGCAGGGCGTCCTCCCCATCGAAGGCCTTGCCCACAACCTCGACCTGCCCCGAGCCCTCGAGGATCTCGGAGATGATCTTCCGGTTGAAGGACGAGTCGTCCACCACGAGGACGCGGACCGGTTTCACGGCGCCTCCTTCGTGTAGACGAGATCCGTGGGGAGATGGATCAGCCGGAACCTGTCCGTGACGGAAATCAAGCTCTCGGAGTGGCCCAGGAGGAGGAAGCCTCCCGTCCGTAGTTTTTCGTGGAAGCGCTCCATGACCTTGACCTTGGCGTCCATGTCGAAATAGATAATGACGTTCCTGCAGAAAATCACGTCGAAGGGCAGGAGGAGGCCGTAGCGGTCCGCCTCGAAGAGGTTGAATCGGGAGAATTGGACCCGGCGCCGGACCTCGTCGCGCAGGCGGTGCCTTCCGGGACCCTCGGGCTGGAACCACCGGGCCTTGAAGGCGGAGTCCACGCCCCGGAACGAGCTCTCGGGGTAAACCCCCTCCTTGGCGCGGGCCAGGACGCGCGTGTTGATGTCCGTTCCCAGGATTTCGAAGCCCCCGTCGGTCCAAAGTCCGGCCTCCGAGAGGAGGATGGCGACGGAGTAGGGCTCTTCTCCGCTGGAACAGCCGGCGCTCCAAATGCGGATCCTCTGGCCCGGGCGGGCCTCCCTCAACCGCGGCACGATGTCCTTGACGAAGCACTGGAGCTGGCGCTCCTCGCGCATGAAGTAGGTCTCGTTGGTCGTGATCAGCGAGATGAGCCGGTCCCACTCCTGCGCGCGGTCCGGATCGAACTGAAGGTAGTGGTAGTAGTCCACCGGAGAGAGCCCCCCCAGTGCCTCCAGCCGGTTTTCGAGCCGCTTCTCGAAAAAGAACCGGTTGGATGGTCCGAAGGACAGCCCCAGCTCGTCGTGCACGAGCTTGCAGTAGAGTCGGAACAACTCGTCGTCGAGGAGATTCCGCTCCGGTGCGCCGCTCTCCCAAAGGGCCATCGCCTAGGCGTTCTCCAGGTGCTTGAGAATCTCGATGAGGATGAGCTTGGTCTGGAAGTCCACCGACTGGGCCTCGTGTTCGATCAAACGCAAGTTCTCCCGCCCCAAGCTGAGGAAAAAGGAAAAGGCGGCGTCCTTGAGGACGGGGTCCGTCAGGTAGTTCAGCATGCGGGGGACGGCCTGCACCGCCCGAAGGGCAATGAGCGCCTGGATCACGGTCTGTTTGACCAGGGGATCCGGGTCGTGCTCCAGCTCCCTCAGGAGGAAGGGAAGGTACCGGTCGTCCTGGGAGGAGCCCATCAGTTCGATGACGGTGGACCGGATCTCCCAGTGGGCGTCCTCCAGGGCCTCCTCCATGACCCGGAGGGCGTCGGGGCGGTGGGACCGGGCCAGGGCCCCCAAAGCGGCCCTCCGAATCTCGAGGGGGGCGTCCGCCTGCCGGGCGAGGGCCATGACCTGCGGAAATAGGGCGCCGCATCCCACCTCTCCGAGTCCTTTGAGGGCGCCCAGCCGAACGGGAAGGCCGTCCTCCTCCAGCACCTTGAGAAGCGCCTCGGCCACCTGTGGAACGGTGCTCTGGGCCAAGTGGACCGCCGCCTCGGAGCGGACCCAGACGTCGGGGTCCGTCAGGAGGGCCATGAGGGTTTCGTGCTGGCGGGCGAGGAGCTCCCGCCCGAGGGCGGAAACGGCGGTGCGCCGCACCTTCGGATCCGGGTCCCCCAGGAGGGGAAGGAGGGGCTCGAAGGAGGCGGCCCCGGCCCGCTCGGAAACCAGGCGAACGACGGTCCTCCGGACGGCGGGGGAGGCGTCCCGAAGGCCGGGCAGCAGCGCGGAGGCATCGGTCCCGAGGCCCTCGGACAGGAGGAGGTAGCCGGCCCTGCGGACGCCCTCTTCCGTCTCTCCGGTCATCCTCCGGCCCACCTCGGCCAAGCGGTTGCGGTGCGCCGGGTTGCGCCTCGACATGGTGCGAAGGGCCTGCAGGGATGTCTCGTGAAACGTCGAATCCGGCTCCCTCAGAACGCCGATGAGTTCCTGCAGGGCGCGCGGGTCGTCCAACTCTCCAAGGGCGGCGAGTGCCTCCATGCGAACCTGGACGTCCTCCTCGCGGGCCTGGCTGAGAAGGGGGACCACCGCCTCCGGACCTCCGGTCCTTCCCAGAAGGCGGATCAGCAACACCCGCTGGTCCAGGGTCACGGCCCGGCCGAGGCGCTGGACGACGGCGCGGCTGGCCGACTGTCCGTAGGAGGTGGCGGCGGCGTACGCGTCTTTCTGCAGGTAGACGTTGTCGAGTTCGTCCAGGACCCTGTCCAGGAGGCTCAGGTCGCCCAGGGCGCCGGCCACCGCGATCATGCCCCGCCTTTCGGGAGATTTGGCCTCGGGCCAGGCCCGGTCGAGGGGCTCGATCATTTCCATCGGGAAGTGGCTCCGGATCAGGCGGGCGAG
>CAZPSH010000055.1:0-11414 GCA_964589625.1 uncultured Thermoanaerobaculia bacterium | reverse complement strand
GCGTGTACTCGGCCATCGTGGACACCAACACCCTCGACAACCCGCCCTGCGGCGGTCAAGTGGAAGACTAGTCAACGAGTAGAATCGACGCTCTGGGGGCGCGGGGCCTTTGCTCCGCGCCCCTTTTCTGTGGCTCCTCTTGCGAGCTTTTGCGCCTCGAAACCCAGATCCCGCGATGAAACGAGAAAAAGGGACGCGGAAGGCGCGTGGCACAATGAACCGAAGAAGAAGCCTTCTTCACCCCTCGAGGGATTGGGGGCAATTCGCGCTCTTGACCGCCCGGCGGCGGCGCGACATACTAAAAATCCTATGGAATGCTGGAGGGACGGGACCGGGCTCCCTCCGGCCCACCCGGGAGGCGCCATGCAGGAGGTTCTCTGGGCGCTCTACGTGCGCGGCCTTCACTGGCAGGACGTCCTGGACGTCCTGGCCGTGGCGGCCCTTTTCTACTTCGTGCTCCGTCAGGTGCGCGGGACCCGCGCCGTCCAGATGATGGTCGGCATCCTCGCCCTTCTGGCGGCGAACGCGGTTTCAGGCTGGCTGGACATGACCGCCACCCATAGGCTCCTCCAGAACCTCCTCTTCTACGTCCCCTTCGCCGCCGTCGTCATCTTCCAGGACACCATCCGCAAGACCCTCGCCCACTTCGGGGGCCTCTTCTTCGGCAGGAGAGCCTCCTCGGAGAAGGTACAGATGCTGGCCCGGGAGACCGCCCACGCGGCCTTTGCCATGGCCCAGCAGCGTCACGGGGCCCTCGTGGTCTTCGAGCGGACCCAGGGGCTGAAGGACTACGCGGAGACGGGCATTCCGCTCAAGGCCCAGCTCACGGCGGACCTCCTCCAGACGGTGTTCTTCCCCGGGACTCTCCTCCATGACGGGGCGGTGGTCGTGTCCGAAGGGGAAGCCGTGGCCGCGGGGTGCACCCTCCCCCTGACGGAGACGCCCCTTCCCACCGAACTGGGGACTCGGCACCGGGCCGCGGCGGGCATTACGGAAGAGACCGACGCGATCTGCGTGGTCGTGAGCGAGGAACGGGGCGTCGTCTCCCTCGTAGAGGGCGGCCGGATCGACCGGGTCCCCTCCGCCGAGGAGCTGGCCCTCCGTCTCGAAGCCGCGCTGGGAGGAAGATCCGTTGACCGCTGAGACGAGGGGCGCGCGCGTTCCGGGGAAGGGCCGCGGAACCTGGCTTTCCGCCACGGTAGCTCTTCTGCTGGCCTGCATCTATTGGGGATACACCGTCTCCGAAGAGAAGTCCCTGAGGGACTTCACCGTGCCCCTCCAGTTCGCCAACCTGCCCGAAGGCCTCGTGCTGATGGAGGAAGAGCTCCTCCGGGTGGTCACCGTGGAGGTGCAGGGACCGCCCGAGATGGTCCGGCGGTTGCGGGAGGGAGACGTCGAAGTCCGGGTGGACGTGGGGCGCGTGTCCGCGGGCCCCCAGGTCGTGGAGCTTGGCACGGAAAACGTGCGCCTGCCCTCGTCCGTGGAGTTTATCAAGGTGGTGCCGAACGTGGTACGCTTCACGGTGGACCGGAAAAGCTCCGCCACGCTCCCTCTCCGACCCACGTTCGTGGGCCAGCCCGCACCGGGCCGCCAGGTGCTCGAGTGGGGCGTGGACCCGCCCATGGTGAACGTATCGGGTCCCGCGGCCCTCCTCCAGAGGCTCCAGTTCATTCCCACCCAGGCCGTGCCCCTGGAGGGCCGGGCCCAGGATTTCCTCACGCCCGTGGTGCCCGCCCTTCCGTCTCCCGAACTCTCCACCGGCGACCTGGGCCCTTTTACCCTCTCCGTGACCCTGGGCGAAAAGAGGCTCCAGAGGACGGTCGGACCGGTCCCGATCCAGGTTCGCGGCGGCCGCGTCCCCGTGGAGGTCGCCCCTTCGGGCATCAAGGTCATGGTCGAGGGCCCCGCCAGTCTCATGGAAGCGTTGGCTCCCGACGATTTTGTCGCCGAGGTGGATCTCTCGGGCCACCGTCCGGCGGACCGGGAGGTGCAGCTGCGGCCGGCGGTCCGCCTGGCCGACCCCGCGCTCGCATCCCGAGTCTTCATCACATCCGTTAGCCCGCGGTTCGTTGGAATCCGGGCCGCGAGGTCCCAGCGGACTCCCTCCATGGAGGTGGAAACCCCTTGAGCCGCAGGTACTTCGGGACCGACGGGGTGCGGGGCAAGGCGGGGGTCTTTCCGTTGGACGCGACCACGGTCCGGGCCCTCGGCCTCTCGGCCGGACGTATTCTCGGCGGACGGGGAGCCTCGGCCGTAGTGGCCATGGACCCGCGCGAATCGAGCGGTTGGATCGCCGCCGAACTCGTCGAGGGCATGGGGGAGGCGGGCGTCGCCTGCCGGTTCGCCGGCGTGCTCCCCACGCCCGCCGTCGCCCGCCTGTGCGTCTCCGGCGGCTACACCTTCGGCGCCATGATCTCCGCCTCCCACAATCCCTTCGAGGACAACGGGATCAAGTTCTTCTCCGGCGACGGCTTCAAGCTCCCCGACGAGACGGAGACCCACATCGAGGTGGCCCTCGAAGGGGCCCTCGGGGAGGCCTCTCCTCCCGCCAACGACCTGCCCCAGGCCGAACCCGGGCTGGGGCGCGCCTACTTGGACTGGCTCGTCTCCCTTTGGGAGGGAGGGCCGCTCTCGGGATGGAGGATTCTGGTGGACGGGGCCAACGGCGCGGCCTCCCGGCTGGCGCCCGATCTCTTCCGCGCCCTCGGGGCGGAGGTCGAGACCATTGCCTGCGAGCCCGACGGACGAAACATCAACGCCGCGTGCGGAAGCCTTCACGCCCACCGGCTGGGGGAGGTCCTGGCCGCCCGGGGGGCCGATATGGCCTTCGCCTTCGACGGCGACGCCGATCGCTGCATGGCGGTCTCGCACACGGGGAGGGTCCTGGACGGGGACTACGTGCTGTACCGTGAGGCCCTCCGCCGCTCCGCCCAAGGCCGGCTTCCGGGGCGCTGGGTCGTGGGCACGGTCATGAGCAACCTCTGGCTGGAGGAGCGCCTCGGAAGAGACGGCCTCCGGTTTTTCAGGGCTCCGGTGGGGGACCGGTACGTGCTCCAGTGCCTCCTGGACAGGGGGGGCGCCCTGGGGGGAGAGCCTTCGGGCCACGTCCTCTTCCTGGACCGCTCCACCACCGGGGACGGCCTCCTCACGGCCATGACCTACGCCTCGCTGGCCCGGGACGCGGGGGGAATGGAGGCCCTGGCGGAGGACGTTCGGGCCTACCCCCAGGTCCTCGAAAACATTCGTGTGGCCCGGCGCCTCCCCCTGGAGGACTCGCCGGCCATCCGACAGGCTCTCCACGAGGAAACCGAGGCCCTGGGTGGACGCGGGAGAATCGTCTTGAGGTATTCCGGCACGGAGCCCCTCCTGAGGCTCATGGTGGAGGCGGGCACCAAGGAAGAGGTCCGGAGCGTCATCGCGCGCCTCCGGCGCGTCCTCGTGGACGTGCTGGGGGAGGGTCGGTAGAGTAGCGAATAGCGGGAGGCGTCCCATGAGGCTTGGCGTCAACATCGATCACGTGGCCACCCTCCGTCAGGCACGACGGGGCTCGGAGCCCGATCCCGTCCACGCAGCGGTCTTGTGCGAGCTCGGGGGGGCCGACGGGATCACCGTCCACCTCCGCTCGGATCGGCGGCACATCCAGGACCGGGACGTGGAGATGCTCAAGCGGACCATCTCCACCCGCCTGAACCTCGAAATGGCCGCCACCTCGGAGATGCTGGAGATCGCCGCGGGAATCCAGCCCTGGCAGGCCACCCTCGTTCCCGAGCGGCCCAACGAGGTGACCACGGAGGGCGGGCTCGACGTGCTCCTGAACTCGGCCCACCTCCACCAAGCCGTCTCGCGGCTCAACGCCCACAACATCCGCGTGAGCCTCTTCGTGGACCCGGTCCTCGACCACATCCGCGGCGCCCACAAGGTGGGGGCCCAGGCGGTGGAACTCAACACCAACGCCTACGCCCAGGCGCGGAGCGAGGCGGAGAGAGAGAAGGCCCTCAAGGCCATCGAGGAGTCGGCCCGGCTCTCCTCGAAACTGGGCCTTTCGGTCCTGGCGGGACACGCCCTCAACTACCGGAACGTGGGTCCGGTGGCGGCCCAGCCCTTCCTGGAGGAGTTGAACATCGGCCACTCCATCCTCTCGCGGGCGGTCTTCGTGGGACTCGAAAGGGCGGTGTCGGAGATGAAGGCACTCCTGGCCCGGTTCGGTGCCGGCGGGCCGCACGCGGGATAAGGCGAACGGCGGCGGACGCGGCGGGCCCGGAATCGGCCCCGCGGCACCCGCGTTACCGGTTCGAGGAGGCACAGATGCCCGATAAGGTCTTCAAGAAGATCCGCGTCGTGGGGTGCTCGACGGTCAGCTACGAAAAGGCCATCCAAGCGGCGATCAAGAAAGCGGGGGAGACCCTGGAAAACCTCTCCTGGTTTGAAGTGGTGGAATTCCGGGGGGCAGTGGGCGCGGGGAAGGTCCTCGAGTGGCAGGCCACCGTGGACCTCGCCTTCAAGATCCGGTAGAACAACCCGGAACACACGAAGGGGAGGGAGCCGAACTCCCTCCCCGAGCGTTTCGTGAGCCGGGCCGAAGCCCGCGCCGTGCTTCACCTATTGGGCGCCTCCGGAGCGGCGGGGGCCGCCGGGGCTTCGGGTGCCGGGGACGGGGCCTTCGGGGCCCTGGGGGCACGAGGCCTCACCACCTTTCTTTCCTCCCACCGGAATTCTCCCTTCTCGCCGTCGTACTCGGAGGCGGGGACCACCACGTTGAGGTCGAGGGGCTTGCGGTCCCGAAGGACCCTCATGGTCACCTTCTCGCCCTCCTCGTAGGTCCTGAGAATCCGGAAGGTCTGGGAGGGAGATGAGGGCTTCCGGCCCGCGATCTGGAGCAGGACGTCGCCTCCCTTGAGCTTGAGGCTGGAGTCCGCGGGGGCGCTGACCACGAGGAGGCCCTCCTCGGTTCCGAAGTAGCGGCCCAGGTCGGGGTTCAACTCCACCAGCTCCACGTCGTACCAGTCGTCCGGGAGCCCGCCGCCCACGAAGACCCGCACGTCGGGGACCTTCATCACGTGGACGTCGGGGATGGCGTGGACCGCCGGGATGTCCGGGATCTCGGGCATCTGGAATTGGAAGGTCCAGTCGGAGGATTCCGGGGGGCGGACCTTGATGGCCGCGGTCTGCCTTTTCGTGCCCCTCAGATACTCCACCGTGACCGTGTCCCCAGACTTGACGCCTCCCAGGACCTCGAAGATCTTCTTCGTGGACTTCTTGGTATCGCCCAGGCCCAGAGGGTTCTTGTTGATCGAGGTGAGGATGTCGCCCGCGCGCAGGCCCGCCTCGTCGGCGGGTCCGCCCGGCGAGACGCCCCGGAGGAGGACGCCCTTGGGGTCCACCTCTTCGTCCGGGTCGGTCTCCAGGATCACCCCCAGGCGAGGCCTGTCGGAAACGCGCTTGAGGACCTTCATCTGCTCCAGTTTCTGGAGTTCCCTGCGGGCCAGCTTTTCCTCCAGCACGCGGATCTGCTTTTCGGCCTCCGCGAGCTGGCGGCCGGCCTCCTCGAGCTTGCGCTCGAGGTCCTCGTCCTGGGAGGCGGATTCGGCCTTCTGGCGCTCCAGTTCGGCCGCTTGCTGTTCCAGTTGGGCACGCTGGGCGTGGGCCTCCTGGTTGAGCTTCTCCAGGGCCTCTTCTTCGGCCGCTTCGGTGGTCTGCGTGACATCCCCGGAGACGAGAGCGCCGCCCGCCTCCGCGTCGTCCTGGAGCGGGGCCCCGACGGCGGGCAGGGCGACCGCGAGAGCGAGGATCAGTGTGAGGGTGATGGGGGACATCTTCATGGCGGCCTCCTGTGGCGAGGACATCAGACGCTCGAATAGGCTCCCTTGGTGACGTGCAATTCCACCAAGGAGCCAAGCAGGTTTACGCGTTCTTTCCAAAGGCGAACGAGCTGGTCGCCCGCCGTTTCTCCCGTCTGGAGGAGGGAGATTTGCAGGTCCACCAGGGCGATCTGATCCTGGATCTGGGCGATGGCGCTGGCCGTCCGGCCCTTGAGCACGGGGCGGCCCTTCTCGATCTGCTGGAGGATGGACTCCAGGCGCTGGGACTCGAGGATGAGCGGCTGGAGGTCGGGTTTCGGTTGGGCCGGCCCCGCTTTTTCCACCGGGAGCGCGTCTTCCAGGGGGGTGTGGAGCCGGAGCCCCTTGACGCTGAAGAAGGCCACGAGGAACAGGGCGGCCGCCGCCGAAGCGGCCCAGGCCACCTTGGCCCGCCGGACACGCCGTGGGGCTTCGGCCTGGCGCGAAAGGTCGGGCCAGAGGTCCCGGGTGGGGCCGAGCTCGGGGAGGCTCCGGAGGGCGGTCCTCGTGGCCTCCAGGTCCCGGAGGATCTCGGCGCACGCGGCGCACTCCCGCACGTGGTCGCGGGCGGCGGAATCCGATCCGCCGTCGCGGAGGTTCAACAGCTCTTCTACGGACGGATGCATGCGGCCTCCCCGTCACCCTCTGCCAGAAGGGCCCTGAGTCTCACGTGCGCCCTGGCCAATTGGGACTTGGAGAAGGAGGGCGTCCGGTCCATGAGGCCCCCGATCTCCTCGTGGGTGTACCCCTCCACGTCGTGCAGCCAGAGGACGGCCTTGGACACGGGCGACAGCCGGACCAGGGCGCGTTCGAGGTCCATCTGCTCGGGACTGAAGTGCGCGGGGATTCCTGGAGCCTTCTCCTCCTCGAGGGGTTCCTCCTCTCCCCGGTTCTTCTGCCGCCGGACCCGCATGAGCGCCTTGCTGGCCGCCACGGATCGGATCCAGGACCAGAGCGGGGCGTCCCCCCGGTAGGAGGGGAGGCTCCGGAAAACTTCGAGGAACGTCTCCTGCACGGCTTCCTCCGCATCTTCGGTCCGGGAGAGGATCCGCCGGACGAGGTGGAACACCGGCCGCTCGTACGCCCGGAAGAGGGATTCGAAATCACCCTTTCGGGCCCGCTGGAGGAGGATCTCGTTGTCGGGAACCTCGGCCATCGATCCCATCCTGTCTGCAAAGATGCGCGCCTTGGACAAAACGTCGCAGGAACCCTTCGGGGGGTTAAACGAAAGTCCGGAGAGGATGGTTCAGGGGGTTGGGCTCGAAGAGGCACAGAGCCTCGTTCGCTTTGCTCCGCGCGCCCGTCGTTCCTCGGTGCTGCACGGATTCTCCAGGCGTGCTTCTAAAAAATCCCAAATCCCAAATCCGAAATTCCCCCTCACCCGTCCTTCAGCGGATGGTCCTCCCAGCCGTGGAACTTGCCCAGGCGCCGGTACTCCTCCACGTAGGAGGCGTAGTTCCGCCAGCCGTTGCGGACCTCCTCGATCTCCTCCAGGGTCACGTCCCCGTTGATGCGGGCCGTGGGGTCCACGTAGACGCTGGGATGGATGGAGGGGGTCTTTTCGAGGTGGGTCAGTCGCATGATTCGGTCTCCCGCCGGGGTGAGGGGGTCAGTCAGGATCTCCCTCTCCCCCGAAGGCTCGGTCGTACATCCACAGTGCCGCCGCGTTGAGGACGGCCCATAACCCGAAGGCGTACCAGACCCAGGCGGGCCGGCCGGCGGCGTCGAAGAAGGCCACGAGCCTTGCCCCCACGGGCGGTCCCAGGCCGAACCCCAGGGCCAGCGGAAGGAACCCGTAGCCGATGTAGAGGGCCAGCTTCTCCTTGGGCGCGATCACCGAAACGTATTCCACCATCCGCGGGCTGAAGAGCATCTCCCCCACGGCCCAGATGGCCAGGGAGAGCCCCACGGCCCAGGCGCCGAAGGCCGTTCCGAACAGGTGCACCGTGGAGACCGCCGCGGCGGCGATGAGGATTCCCGCCACCATCGTGGGCAGGGGCCTGAATCGCCCCGTCGCCTTCCCGATCAGGACCTGGAAACAGACGATGAGGACGGGATCCACCGCCTGGAAGAGCTCGATGTGGGCCTTCATGGACGGGTCGAGTCCGATGATGAACAGGGGGATGTTGGTCCAGATCTGGCTGTACAGGGCCCAGACCCCCGAGAAGATGAGGATGAAGAGGAGGAGCCGAAGGTCCCCGAGCCGCTGGGGCGCGAGCCACGGGGGGGAGGCGGCCTCCCCCCGCGCCCTCAGGTGCGCGTCCAGAACCAGGTTCAGCACGACCCAGACCGCGGCCAGGCCCAGGGCCTCGTCGAAGGGCAGATACGCTTTCCTCCAGAGAAGGAAAATCCCCAGGACGCCGGAGGCCGTCACCAGCGCGCGCACGTTCCCGAGCACTTGGACCATCTCCGAGAAGACCGCCGGCAGGGGCTTGGCGCGGGCCGCGGGATCGTAGGACGGGTTCCGGAAGGCCGCGAAGGTGAGGAGGAGGGCCACGGCTTCCACCACGGCGCAGGCCGCGAAGATGAGGGCGGGCTTTCCCGTCCCCGTCCGGACCGCGTTGGCGAGGAAGGGCGCCCCCAGGGACCCCACGTTGATCATCATGTAGTAGATGGAGAAGCCCAGGCCGCGGGTCTCCTCGGTGGATTCGGCCTTCACCGTGCCGGCGATGACGGGCTTCATGACGGCCCCGCCGAGGGCGATAAGGAGGAGGGCGGCCACCATGCCCGGGTAGGCCGTCACCCTCGAGGCCAGCGCGTACCCCAGGACGATCACCACGAGGGAGGCCAGCATGGTCTCGCGGAAGCCGAAGCGGTCCGCCAGGGCCCCGATGAGGATGGGCAGGAAGTACCCCATGAACCAGAGCATCCCGGCCAGCGAGTTGGCCCTCAGGTCGCCGAAGCCCAGGTCCTGGCTCAGGTAGACGATGAGGTAGGCCGACATGGTGTAGGAGGCCATGCAGTGGAGGAGTTCCACCCCGATGGCGGTCCAGAAGGTCCTTCCGAACCGGCGCATGGAGCCGATCAGGCCGGGACGCACGCGGGCCTCCTCTCCCCTGCGGGACGGCCCGGCTCCCCCCGGACCGTGCCGAGGATCCGGGTGATGTCCCGGTCGTAGTGGTGGATCCAGAGCACCTCGATGCCCAGGTGGTCGAAGGCGTCCCAGAGGGCCCGGCGGGACGCCGTGTAGCGGATGGCCCCCCGGCGGTCCCTGGGAAGCGGGGCCGGCGGCTTCAGGAGGAGGTAGTGGCGCGGGGGCACAGCGAGGCGGCGGGCCAGGTCCAGGAGGCGCCTCAGGTTCGGGTCCTCGCCGGAGGTCCCGATGAGGAGGCAGGGGTAGTGGGCCAGGAGCTGAATCGTGACGTGGTCGCTCCAGGGGCGGCCCTGGTGAAACAGCTCGTGGTAGTCATCCTCGGAGAAGACGATCTGGGAGGAGCCCAGGAGGGAAGGGTCCGACGGAAGGTAGCCGTGGGTGTGGAAGATCGGGATGCGGCCCGTGCGCGGGTCCATGGGCGCGCCGTAGATGGTCTGGTAGCGCGCGGAGAGGCCCATCCGCTCGGCGCACCGCTCGAGGAGGTCGTCGAAGTTTTGGGTCAGGATGGCGTGAACCCCGTCCAGGGACAGGATGGCGCGCAAGGTGCCGGAGGGCCTCCAGGGTTTGGCGTAGAGCGTCTGGCGGAGGACGTCCAGGTAGGAAGTCCCCAGCTTCGCCTTCACGTAGCGGGCCACCATCGGGCGGACCCGGTCCTTCAGCACGGCCTCGATGTCCCGCTCGTGGAGCGGCGCCTCGCTGGGACCCACCGATTCGTACAGGCCCGCCAGGGCCCGCCGGAGGAGCTCCCGCGTGAGCTCCTGCCAGACGGGGAGGCCGCATCCCTTGGACACGCCCGCGCCCAAGACCAGGCAGAGGCGTCGGGCGCGGTAGGCCGACGCCAGGGCCTCCACGTTGGGGGCGTTCCATTCCGCCTCCTTGGCGAGTTCCCGCTGGGCGAGGGGGTGGAGGGAGGGGGCCATGGCCGCCGGCTAGTCCCGGGTCATGTCCCGGAGGTCCCGGAGGGTGGCCTCCATGGCGTCGCGCAGTTCGGAGGAGGCGGCGGCGAGTTCGGCCTCCCTGGCCGCATCCCGCTCGAGGCGGGCCACCACGGGGAGGATCTTCTCCCGGTGGGCGGCCACGAGGGCGGCCGCCACGGGCACGGGAGGGAGCCCGTCGAGGACCGACAGGATGTGCCGGGCGTTCTCCAGCCGGCGGGCGGCCGGCATCTCCCCCCGGTCCAGCGTGTCCCACAGGGCCCTCATCCTCTCGATGGGGTTTTCGATCTCTTCGAACACGCCGACCCTCCCGTCGGGCCCGGAGGCCGAGGCGAGTGTAGCCCCGGGAGGCGCCTGCCGCAAGGAGCTTGGGGCCCGGCCGGGAAAACGGGGGACCGTTGGCCGGCCTCGGCGGGAGGGGAATGGGTCCTTAGAAGTCCTGCGTCCGGTTCCGGACCCCGCCGGCGGCGGCCAGCGTGGGGAGGGCGGCCAGGAAGGCCCTGCGGTCGAAGGGGGTTGCGAGGTCGGCGTCCTCCGCGTCGTCTGGGCCCGCCGTTCGGAAAAGGGGCTCGGGGTGGCGGTAGAGGCACCACTCGCCTCCCGCGTACTCGAGGGCCGTCAGGTTCTCGATCCAGTCGCCCGAGTTGAGGTAGGTGACGGACCGTCCGTTCCGGTGGACCTCCCGGATCTGGGGCTTGTGGATGTGGCCGCAGACCACGTAGTCGAAGCCGCCCTCGAGGGCCAGGTCGGTGGCGGTCTGCTCGAAGTCGTCCACGAACTTCACGGCCCGTTTCACGCCGTCCTTGATGCGCTTGGAGAGGGAGATCCGCCCCCGCCCCAGCCGGAGGGAGACGAAGTTCACCAGGCGGTTGAGGAGGATGAGGAGGTCGTAGCCCACGGCCCCCAGGCGGGCCAGCCAGCGGGAGTACCGCTGGACCACGTCGAAGACGTCGCCGTGGAAGATCCAGGCCTTCCCGCCCGGGAGGTCTAGGACCACCTTGTTCACGAGGTGGAGGTGGCCCAGGCGGAGCGGGGCGAACTTCCTCAGCATCTCGTCGTGGTTGCCCGTGACGTAGTAGACCGTGGTCCCCTCGGAGACCATCTTCATGAGGCGCTTGAGGACCTTCATGTGGGCCTTGGGCCAGTAGTACTTCCGGAACTGCCAGCAGTCGATGATGTCGCCGTTGAGGACGAGGACCTCGGGCTCGATGCCCTTCAGGTAGTCGAGGAGGGATGAGGCGTGACAGCCCACCGTGCCGAGGTGCACGTCGGAGATCACCGCCACGTCCAGTTTGCGCTTGATCCGGGGTTCCTTCATGGAATCTTCCCGATCCTCCCTGGGCCTTGTGGCCCTTCCAGGCCCAAGCCTAGTGGGAGCGGGCGTCTCGTGCGTGGCAACGCCGTTGCGAAAGCGACACGCTCTCGCCTCCCTCCCTCCGGTCGGTCGGCCAAAGCGGACCACGAACCCCCACCCGCCGCCGATGACGCCGTAGGGGAGGGCCCCCGCGCCCTCCCCCTTCGAAGGCCTCCACCGTAGCGGCTCTTGCT
>CAZPSH010000054.1:0-11781 GCA_964589625.1 uncultured Thermoanaerobaculia bacterium | reverse complement strand
CTCCCCTCGAAAACCAGGTACACCCCCGCCCTCCGCGCCCCCCCTTGTCGGGAGCCCCCCGCAAAGCAAGAGCGGGCGCCTTGGGGGCGCCCGCCGGGGATGCTTCATGGTGCCGAAGGGGGGACTCGAACCCCCACGACCGTGAGGCCACTGGACCCTGAACCCAGCGCGTCTGCCAATTCCGCCACTTCGGCGCGAGGCGTAAGATAAGGATACTACTGCGGAGACCCGTAGCCTGTCAAGGCTTCTGGGCGCAAACTCCTGCCTCCGTCGATTCGTAGAATCGTGATGAGGTGGCCGCGCTGAAGCGATTGCAGGACGCTCCGGGAGGTCCAATGGCAGGCGTGAAGTGGTCCGGTAGATGGATTCTGGGCGCTGCGGTTCTGGCGGCCGCACTTGGGCTGGCGGCGTGTGCCCCCAAGCAGCCCCCCACGGCCATCCTGACGGTTGACCAGCTCCTCATGGATGGTGAGGCCTCCGGCTTGAACCTGGGCAACCCCTTTGAACTGAACGATGCCATTCGTCAGGAGGTAGAAAAGGAGATTGGTTTCGGCGGAACCCCGGTGGAGCGCCTGCGACGGACCATCCGGTTCCTCAATGATCGCGGCTACTTGAATTTCCGTTACGAGGACAACCTCTCGCTCACGGCGGTGCAGGCCTTCGAGCAGAAGAAGGGCGACTGCCTCTCCTACACGAACCTGTTCATGGGGATCTCCCGTCACCTCAAGGTCCCCGCCTACTTCGTCCACGTGAGCGAGGCCCGCAACTATTACGAAAGGGGCGGGATCTTCTTCGTATCCACACACATGGCGGTCGGGTACGGCGGTGGGGCCATCGGCCTGGGAAGCAGCCCGTACACCGTCATCGTAGACTTCACGGAGGAATCTTCCGACTGGAGGCTCTGGCTCTACCAGTCGATCGACGATGCCACGGCTGTTGCGCTCTTCTACAACAACATCGCGGTGGACCGTATGCTCAAGGGGGACGTCGCCGGGGCCGAGGCCATGGTGCGGTTTCTCGTGAGCAGGCGGCCGGGGATGAAGGAACTCCAGAATAACCTCGGTGTGATCCTCATGAGGCAGGGCCGCTTCGAGGAGGCGCTCGCTTTGCTTCAGGCGGCCATCGGCAGGTTCCCCGCCTACCAGCCGCTTTACACGAACGCCGTGCAGGCGGCGCGTGGGGCCCGGCGCCCCGACGTCGCGCAGTCCATCCTCGACAGGGGACGGAAGATCGCTCAGGAGGATCCGTTTTTTCTCTTCAACGAGGGTGTGAACGCCTTCCACGAGGGCGATCATGCCCTGGCGGAGTCAAGATTCAGGGCCGCCATCAAGCGCCAGTCCAACAACCCCTTTCTGTTTGCGTGGCTTTCCCGAGTACTCCTGGCCTCGGGAAAGGAGGAAGAGGGGGTGGAGGCCTTTCGGAAGGCCCAGGAAATGGCGCCGAACCACCGCCTCATCCGTTCCCTGAGGGACGATTATCCGGTTCTTGCCACCGTCCGGCCGATCAGCCCCGAGAGCCCCTCTCCTTGACCGCCGAGTCCCCTCCCCCTATAATCGCCCAGGGCGTAAGCGGAGCCTGGAAAGGACTTTCGGTATGCAAAAAACGGGCCTGAGTCATATAGTCACCTACGTTTTGGGGGCGTCTCTATTTTCCCTCCTTGCTTCCACGTTTCCGCATTGCCAGACTCCTGCACTGACGACAGAAGGCCTGGAGGTAGTGAGGTGGAACCAGGAGGCTCCCGTTAAGTATGTTTGCCGACTCTCGGGAGACCGGTTTGCCCTGGCAAGGGGTGCTTTGCTGGAGATGTATGAGATTCCACCCGGCGGTACCCCCGTCAGGTTGAGTACATTGGCCTTCTCCGTGGAGATCAGGTCCCTCGCCTTTTTCAACGATCTTCTCTTTGCCTCGTGCGGACCGTTCGGGCTAGCCGTGGTGGATGTGCAAGACGCATCCGATCCGAGGACCATTTCCGTATTCCGCAAGGGGAGGGTCGAAAGCGTGGTCTTCGACGAGACCGGCAAGGCCGCCTATGCCTGCACAGGCACCAGCGCTCTCCTGGTCCTCGACGTCACCAACCCAGAAGAACTTAAACTAAAGAAGGCACTCACGGTTCCCAACGCCACCACCTATGAAGCCGTTCGAAAGGGAAATACGATTCTCGTGGCTGCGGGTTCCGCAGGAATCGCCGCGTTTTCGTGTGAGAGAAAATTCCATCCCGTCCTAGTCTCCAAAGCCAAGGATCTTGCGTCCACGACGGGCCTCGCCGTTAAAGACCGGATCGTCGCTGCGTTTGATTCCGAAAAGGGGATCGTCTTTGTCGAGTACCCAACATGGGATAATCCCAAAGTGAGGGGGGCGGTGTCCGCCGGTCTTGGTGCCCTGGCCGGATCCGTAGCATCCGATGGGTTGCTTTTGACCGCAGAGGGCGTGGACGGGGTTCGGTTGGTAGATTTTTCCAACCCGTTGAACCCGCAGACGGTTGCGCAATTGTCCACGGCGGCACCAGCCTACTCTGTCCTTCCCGAGTCCGTCTCCTCAAGCCTCCTTTGCGCGGGGGAGGGCGGGCTGTCCCGACTCGACTTCCAGACGGCGTCCTCTCCGACGATTACCCCTCTGCTTCCGGGAGGGGGTGGGCATGGACCGGTGGCGACTTTGGGTAGCACGGTTTACATAGTCAGAAACTCGCTCCTGGAAACCTGGGACTACAGCGATCCTCTAACACCGGCCCTTCTTTCCCAGGTAGGGTTTGCGGGAAGAGCCATTGAGGCGTGCGTGTTCGAGGGGCAGTTCCTGGCCCTGTCTTGCCAGAACGCAGGGGTGACGGTTTATGACCTCACCGAGCCTGGCAATCCCACCCTTCTTTGTTCGATCTCCACCGAGCGAAGCGCACTTCAGGCGGCGATCCTCGGGGATCGCCTGGTTGTGGCGGAAGGGTCGTTGGGAATCGAAGTATTTGATTTCACAAGCCCCGGGAATCCGCTCAAAATAGCCGAATGGAACCAAGAAAAAGAGGCCATGGTGACCGGAGTCGTGTTCGCGGACAGCGGAGAGCTCTGGATTGGCCACAGCGTGTTAGGAATCGCGTTGCTGGACATCTCGGATGCATCGAACATCGAAGTCCTGAGCAAGAATACGGATAGCGGAGAGAAGACGGGTCCGATTGTTCTCAACGGAACGAGGCTTTTTCAATGCACACGGCAGGCCGGTGTGAACATCTTCGATATCTCGGACCCCCTCAATCCTGAGTTCGACTCTATCCTGCCGACTTACAGCGCCATGCACGCCTCCTTTCTAGAGGACGGCTCCGTCGTCGTGGCAGACGGCTTCAATGGCGTTCGGATATTCGACCTGGACACCGAGGAGAAGCCAGTGCAGTCCTCGTTCCTCGGAGTCCCGGGTTATTGCCCGGCGGCGGTTTCCCTGAGTGGCGGATTCATCCTGGCCGTTTCCAACACATCGGGAGTTCTGCTTGCAAGAGGAACGTCCTGCCAGGGATCGTTGCTCTCCCTTCCCTGCGACGGGTACGCCTTCACGAAGTTCTTTCCGCCCATGTTTTCGTGGAGCCCTTCCACGGAATCCAAGTACATTTTGAAAATCTCCTTGAGCCCAGCATTTGACAAAAAAAAGGAGACCTTTGTCCTCGGGTCTTCAGACAACCCGATCAGGATCCCTTATGTGGACATAGGGCTCACCGGATTGGACTGGATCCTGCGAAATGGAGGATCCAGCACGCTCTATTGGAAGATCGTGTACCTTCAATCCGGGTCAAAAATTGATAGTGAGGTTCGCACCTTCACCTTTTAGCAGGCTGCTAGGGAACCCGAGCGCCCCCACGGAGCCTTGGAAGGATCCCGAACGCGGTTTCGCTACGCGCAGACGATGAGCCACGGCGTCGACAGCGTCCCAACGTTCTGCAAGTGGGGATGCGGCGTGGGAAACGCGACTCATGTGAGGCATCTCGACAGGTTGTCAGACCAGGAGCTTTCGCTGACCATCCCGGTCTGGAGAACCCTCTCCTCGAGCCGCCGCCAGAAGACCCCTATTTGCATTGTTTCGCAGGAGATTCCTGGATCGCGCCCTGGTAATCAAGGAGGGGACCCAGGCTCTGCTGGGTCGGCTGCATCTACTCCCAGCCTGCGCCGAACGTAGGGCACGAGGCCCCCTGCGTCCACGATTCGGAGCAACTGGACTGGGTAAGGTGCGAGCGGGAAGGTCCTTCCCGTCTCCAGGTGGGTCAGTCTGCCCCGCGAAGGATCGATCTCCAGCGTGTCCCCCTCCCCGCAGGCGGTGACGGCGTCCGGACACTCGAAGATCGGCAAGCCCACGTTCAGGGCGTTTCTGAAGAAGATCCTCGCGAAGGAGGCGGCTACGACGGCGCCCACCCCCGCGCCCAGCAGGGCGAGGGGGGCCGTTTCTCGGCTGCTCCCACACCCGAAGTTGCGCCCAGCGACAACCATGTCCCCCCTTCCAATGCGAGAGGGGAACCCGGGGTCGAGTCCTTCCATGGCGTGTCGCCCGAGTTCGGCCACGTCCAAGGTGGCGCAATGGCGGGCCGGGATGATGACGTCCGTGTCCACGTGGTCGCCGAACACGTGGGCCCGTCCTCGGAGGACAACGCCGGGTTTCATGGAAGGTCCTCGGGAAGGCTGATGGTTCCAGCGACGGCTGTGGCGGCGGCCACCCATGGGTTCGCGAGGTAGACCCTTGAGTTCGTGTCGCCCATCCGGCCCCTGAAGTTCCGGTTGGTCGTGGCCAGCGCCGTCTCTCCCGAACCCAGTACGCCCATGTGTCCCCCGAGGCACGCCCCGCAGGTGGGCGTCGTGACGGCCGCCCCGGCCTCCACCAGGTCGGAGAGGATGCCCTCCCGGGCGGCCCTCAGGTAAATGTCCTGGGTGGCCGGGGTGACGATGAGGCGCACGCCGTCGGCCACCCTCCGACCCCTCAAGACTCGGGCGGCGTCGCGCAGGTCGGTGAGATAGCCGTTGGTGCAGGAGCCGATGAAGACCTGGTCCACCGGTGTCCCGCGAAGTTCGCGGACGGGCTGGACGAGGCTCGGGAGGAAAGGGACCGCCACCAGCGGCTCCAGCCGCGAGAGATCCACGGGCAAGGTCTGAGCGTACAGGGCACCGGAGTCTGGCGCCAGGGCCAGAGCGAGGGTGCCGCCCGTTTCGGCCACCCACCGGGCGGTTACCTCGTCAGGGGGGACAAGCCCCGCCTTGGCGCCGGCCTCCACGGCCATGTTGCACAGAGTCAGGCGGGCCTCCATCGAGAGGGAGGCAAGGCCGTCGCCGAAAAACTCAAGGGCCATGTACCGCCCGCCGTCCACGCCGATCTCCGATAGGACCTTCAGGATCACGTCCTTGCTCGTCACGTAGGCACGAAGCGTGCCGTCAAGAACCACGCGCACCGTTTCGGGCACGCGGAACCACAGCTCTCCGAGGGCCCACACGGCCGCCAAGTCCGTGCTTCCGACTCCGGTGGCGAAGGCGCCCAGGGCTCCCGCGGTGCAGGTGTGGGAATCGGCGCCCACGAAAATCTCCCCGGGGGAGACGAGCCCCCGCTCGGCCACGAGGGCGTGGCAGATCCCCGACCGGCCTACCTCGAAATACCGCTCGATCTTCTGCTCTTTCGCGAATTCCCTCATGGCGCGGGCGAAGTTCGCGGACGCGATGTCCTTGGCGGGCACGAAGTGGTCGTTCACGAGGATCAGGGAATCGGGGCGGGCGACGCGCCGGGCGCCCATCCGGCGAAAGACCTCGATGGACAGAGGCGCCGTGATGTCCGTGGCGAGGCACTTGTCGACCCTGCAGGTCAGCAAGTCCCCCGGGCTTGCCTCCCGCCGCCCCGCGGCCCGGGCCAGGAGGGCTTCGGAGAGCGTGAGGGCCCTCACGGGGAATCCACTCCGGACAGAAGTTCCCTGACGACGGCGTCGCCGGCGGCGGCGGTGGACAATGCGCCCCCTAGATCGCAGGTGGTCCATCCCGCGCGGAGGCATGCCCGGACGGCCTCCCTCAGCCTGGATCCCCAGTCGGCGCACCGCAAGTGATCCAGCATGAGGGCCGCGGAGAGGAGGGCGGCCGACGGATTGGCGGTTCCTTCTCCGGCCATGTCCGGCGCGGAGCCGTGGACCGGCTCGAACAGGGCCTTCCCGGTCTCCGGGTTGAGGTTGGCCGAAGGCGCCAGGCCCAGTCCCCCGGCGAGGGCGGCCCCCAGGTCCGAGAGGAGGTCGCCGAAGAGGTTGTCCGTTACGATGACCTCGAACTGGGTGGGGTCGAGGACCATCTGGCAGGCGAGGTTGTCCGCGAAGAAATGACGCGCGTCCACGTCGGGGTACTCATCCCTCAGGGACGAGAAGATCCGGTACCACAGGCCGGAGGTGTACAGGAGCGCGTTGTGCTTGTCGGCCATGGCCAATCTTCGGCGGGGCTTCGAGGAGGCGGCCGAAAAGGCGAATCGGAGGATGCGTTCCACGCCCCGCCGAGTCGCCAGGCTGACGTCCGTGGCCACCTCGTCCGGCGTGCCCGTCTTGAATCCTCCCCCCGCTCCAATGTAGGGTCCCTCGGTGTTCTCGCGGAGGAGGAGGAAATCGACGTCCCCGACGCCGCGGTTTCGGAGGGGGCTGTGCTCCTCGCAGAGGAGCCGAACGGGGCGCAGGTTCACGTAGAGGTCCAGGCGGAAGCGAAGCCCGAGGAGGATCTCGCGGGCGTGCGCCGAATCGGGTATCCGAGGATCCCCGAAGGCCCCCGCGAAGATGGCGTCGTATTCGGAGAGACGTCGGAACACGTCTTCGGGGAGCGCCGAGCCGGTGGTCAGATAGGTGTCCGCCGAACTCCCGAAGACCTCCCATTCCAAGGGGACCCCGCGAGAACGGAGGGCCTCCAGGACCTTGACCACTTCCGCCGTGACTTCGGGCCCGATCCCGTCTCCGGGCAGCAGGGCGATGCGGGGCATGGATCCCTCCTACGCCCGTTCATGGTAAGGGCCGCCTCCCGACCGGTCAAGGCGCCTTGAGGGCTGGCGCGCTCCTCTCCCGCCAACCCTTCCCCCGGTTATCGCCCCCGGAAGGGGCGTGTTTGACTTGGCGCCACCGGCCCGGTTACAGTTAAAAATTACGCCGCGGCCTTGGCGCCGTGCAGGGAGTCGGAATGGCACCAAAGGAAGGAACCAAAGTCGGCGGGGCCGAGGCGGGCGTCTTGCCTAAGGGCACCCTCCGAGACTACTGGGAAACCATCTGCGTGGTGTTGATCTTCGTCCTCTTCGCGAGGACGTGGGTCTTCCAGAACAGCAACATCCCATCCGGATCCATGAAAAACACGCTTCTCGTGGGGGACCGCCTGATCGTGAATTCCTTCCTTTACGGTCCCTCCACCTTCGACTGGGAGCGCAGGATCCTGCCCATGAGGGACATCCGGAGGGGGGACATCGTCGTGTTCAAGTTCCCCGGAAACCCCCAGGTCCCGTTCATCAAACGCGTGGTGGCCATGTCCGGGGACGTGGTCCAGCTCGTGAACCACCAGGTCTTCGTGAACGGGAAGATGCTCGTGGAGGGGTACACGCTCCTGCCCGAACCCTACCGCGGAACCTACGAGACCGTGCCGGAGATCCCGGAGGGGGCCGAGGTTCCCGAGCTTCCGGACTTCCTGCGGACCCCGGAGGCGTTCCGGGTGGACTACCTCCCGGACCGGGTTCAGGTGAGCCTGAAGGGCAAGGACGGGCTCGATGCCCTTGACCGGGGTAACTTCGGGCCTTATCGTATCCCCGAAGGCCACCTTTTCATGATGGGAGACAACCGGATGAACAGCGAGGACAGCCGGTATTGGGGCGCCCTCGACGCCCGCATGGTCCTCGGCAGGGCATGGGTCGTTTGGTGGTCCTTCAAGGAGGGGGATTACGACTACCTCCGGAACTCGCCGGGAGACGTGGCCCGGCGGTTCCTCGAAAAGATCGTCCACTTCTTCGGAAAAACCCGTTGGGACCGCATCCTCATGCGGCCGCGGTAATCTTCTCCGCGCGGGGAGGGAGACCCTCATGCAGTTGAGTCAGCAGGTTCGAGAATACCTTGCCAAGAACGACGAGGAGTTTCGCCGGCTTTACGAGAAGCACCAGGAGTTCGAACAGGAGTTAGAGGCTCTCGCGAAAAAGGGGTTCTTGAGCCCTGAAGAAGAGGTCCGGGTTGCGGAGGTCAAGAAGAAGAAGCTGACCATGAAGGACCAGATGCTGCTGATCGCCAAGAAGCACGAAAAGAGCCTGAAGCAACTGTCGGTGTGAGGGCGGGCCTCGCCGCGCGGGCGGCGGTACAGGGGGGTGGGCAAGGTGAACCGGCTTCCCTTCGGGGACCCCTTCGTTGAGAACAAGGATTTGAACGGCCACCTTCGGGAGATCGTGGACATTCTCATCCGCCTCGGGATCACCTTGAAAGAGACTCAGGGCGAAATCGAGCGCCTTTACATCGAACGGACCCTGGCCACATGCGATGGGAACCGCAGCAAAGCGGCGAAAAAGCTGGGGATGCACCGAAACACCCTGAACGCAAAGATCGACCAGCGCGGAGCGAACGGGGACGCACGCCCGTGACAAGACCCCGCCGGGGCGAGGCCGATTGGATCCGGCACATCCAGAGCACGTGGGGGCCGTCCGGGGCGGAAGTGGACCTCGGAGACGACGCCTGCGTCCTGCCTTCGGCCCGGTATGCGGTGACGACGGACGCCCTCCTGGAGGGCGTCGACTTCGAGCGGTACTGGGCACCCGCCGAGGCTCTAGGGCACAAGGCGCTGGCGGCGAACCTGTCGGATCTTGCGGCGGTCGGAGCCCGGCCGCGCTTCCTGCTTCTCACGTTGGGCATCCCCGGGGACTTGGGGGACGATTTCGTGGAGGGTCTGCTGGAGGGGATGCGAACCCTCGCCCGGCGGGAAGGTGTGGGTCTTTGCGGAGGCGACCTCAGCGCGAGCCCCGGGGGGCTGGTGCTCAGCCTCACCTTGATGGGATTGGCGGGCGAACGGCCTCTCACCCGCGCCGACGGGCGCCCCGGAGACGCGCTTTATGTTTCGGGGCCCGTGGGGGGAGCCAGAGCGGCGCTTCGGGCCCTGAAGCGGGGAGCCGTTCTGGAACGCTTCGGGGACGCCTGCCCGAGGGACCCGGTCCAGGGACTCTTGGACCGTTTCTACCGCCCGCCGGGTCAGACCGAACTGGGCCTTGCCCTGGCTCGCCCCGGGGGCGCCTCCTGCTGTATCGACGTCTCCGACGGGCTGGCCCTGGACCTCCACCGCCTCTGCGGGGCCTCGGGGTGCGGGGCCGTGGTGGAGGCGGACCGCATTCCGGTGGACCCGCTGGCCGGCGCCTGGAGCGAGGAATCGGTTCGGGAGGCGATCCTGGGGGGAGAAGACCAGGTCCTTCTCTTTGCGGCTGGACGGGAGTCGGATCCGGCACGAGCGGGGGCCGCGGGCGCCCCCTTCCGGATCGGGCGGTTGGTGGAAGGTGCGGCCTGTGAGCTTCGGTGGCCCGGAGGACGGAGTGAACCGCTTCTTCCCAAAGGGTTCGACCACTTCGCTCCGTGAGACCGCGCGGGCCCTCCTGGGGGTCGGGGACACGCCCGGGAGGACGGCCGCCGGCGCGGGTCTGGGTGTGGCCATCGGCCTGCTTCCCCTCGTTCCCTTTCAGACGGTCCTTGCCCTCGTCCTCGCCTTCCTTCTCCGGTTGAACCGGCCCGCCGTGCTCGCGGGGACCCTGATCTGGCAGCCCTTCACGGCCCCGGTCATCCTGGCCGCCTCCTTCGCGGTGGGTCGAAGCCTTCTTCCGGACTCTCCCGCCGCGGGCGGCAATCTCGCGGCCTTTGCCCTCGGGGCGGCGCTCCTCTCGGCGACCGGCGGGACCGGGACGGCGTTGGGCTTGTACGCCGTCTTGCGCAGGAGGGCTAGACGGAATCGCACTCCGTCCGTCTTACGGACGGGAGGGCAGGCGTGAAGGGGGGGATGCTACGGGCCCTTCTGAGGCTTGCCTTCGGCGGCGACCCCGCGGCCTTCGACCAGGTGGTGGAGGCCACTCGGGAGAGCCTCTTCTGGACGGTGCGGCGGATGACTGGACGGGAAGCCATCGCGGACGAGATCCTTCAGGAGGCTTACCTCGCCCTCTGGGAGCGGGGGAAGGCCAGCCTGCCCGAGGAGCCCGAAGCCTGGCTCCGGCGGTTCTGCATCAACCGGGCCATCGATCACCTCCGCCGGGAGGAGACGCGCCGAGTCCTGCCCGGCCCGGAGGTCCTGGAGGCCGTCCCGGTGGCCCCGCGGGCGGAGGAGGCCTTGTGGACCGGCGAGGTGGAGAACGCCCTCGCCGCCGCGCTCGAGGTCCTTCCCGCCCAGGAGAGGGCCGTCTTCCTCTTGCGCTTTGTCGAGGGCCTGGACTTTCGGGCCGTCGCCTCGTCCCTGGGGGTTGCGGAAAGTACCGTCCGGAACCAAGCCATGCAGGCGAGGCGGAAGGTCCAGAGGCGCCTGGAGGAGAGGGGGATTGTCCTTTGAAGATCGAGGCCTTCTCCTCGGCTCGTCGGTCCCCGGAAGCCTGGAGCGAGTTCACCCTCCGCCTCGGCAGGCGAATCCGCGCACGGCGGAGGCGTCGCGCCGCGGCAAGGATGGCGGCCCTGGGACTCCTGTCCGGACTCGGCGTCGGGCTCTGGGTCGTTTTCACCGACCCGCGCCGCGAACCCTTGCTGAACGCGAACGTCCCGGGAGTGTCGTCGCCCGCGTTTCGAGCGGACGGAGGCTCCGCGCTGGTGGCCGACCGGGCCGTCGTGGTGATCGTGGAGGCCCCGGGATGAGTCGAAGGACATGGGTGATCCTGGTGCTGGCGACCGTTCTTCCCCTTTGGTTCGCGGCCCAGCAGCTGGCGGGATTTCGCTACACGCTCAAGCACCGGGACGTCCGATCCGTCGTGGGACGCGTCACCGAGGAACTGGGCCCCCGCGGGCGCATCACCGTGGAGGGGGCCGGTAACTCCCTCTCGGTTGAGGATGAAGTCTCCAGGCTTCCCGGCATTCGACGACTCCTTCGGGACCTGGACGCGCCGGCTCGCCGCTTCGCCCTCGAAGCGGCCCTGGAGGTCCTGCCAAGGACTCCCGCGAAGGGGTTGTTCAAGCAATCCCAGGCCTTTGTGGACGCAACCGAGTGGTCCGCCTCGGAGCGCCCCGAGGTCACTCACCGGGGGGTCATCGACCTGCGGGAGGGCGGAAGAGGAGAATGCGCTCTCGGGAAGGACTTCCGGCTGGAAGCCGAAGCCCAGGGTTTTGATCCGTCCCGCCGCCGGCTCGGTCTCAAGAGCCTCAAACTGTCCTGGCGGCCCGGCGCCGGGGACGCCTCCAAGGATCTGCTCCGGGGCGCCGCCGTGCTTCCCGAGGGCGAACCTACGCTGTTTCTCCTCCGGGCGAAGGAGGAGATCCCTCCGCTCCGCCTCAGGATCACGCCCACTCTTCTCCCCGACGTCGACCGGCCGGAGGTTCCCTGATGCCGAGGTACCGTTGCCGGCTGGGTTCTTCCGCCGGGGAGGTTTCGATCCAGGAGATCGTGGCCCCGAGCGAGGGGACCCTCCGGGGACAGCTCGAGGAGAAGGGGTATTTCGTCTTCTCCATCCGGCCCTCCCGCGCCTGGGAGAACCTTCTCGGCAACCTGATCTCCACCCAACGGCGCGTCCGCCTGCGGGACTTCATCCTCTTCAATCAGGAGTTTACGGCCCTGCTGAAGGCCGGACTTCCCGTCCTGACGGCCCTGGACCTCCTCCTGGCCCACGAGCGGGAGGGGG
>CAZPSH010000053.1:0-12059 GCA_964589625.1 uncultured Thermoanaerobaculia bacterium | reverse complement strand
CCTTGCTCCTGCTAAGCCGCTATCCGGTTACAAAATTATCTTGGACAGCAGTGCGGAGCGGCAGACCCCCAAGCCCCACCGCCTCATGCGCATGCGGATGCGCCGTTGATCACTTCTCCCTGAGAAACTCCTCGAGCACGGCCTCCAGGTCCTGGCGCCTGCCCGCCTCGAGGCCGGTCTCCACGGCCTGCGCGGGAAGGACCGCTCTCAGGCTTGCAAGCACGTAGTCCAAATCGAGCTGTGTATCGGCCCTGTAGGCGGGATGGTTGGCGACGAGCCCCAGCAGTTCGAGCGCACGATCCGCGTCCCCTTTCTTCGCGGCGATGGAAGCGGCGGCGACCAGGGCGGGCAGTACGAGGACGAGGGACTGCGTGGCCAGTCCAAGCCTTGCAGCCTCCCGCGCCAGCCTGAGGGCCTCTTCGAGGTTTCCCAGCTCCACGGCCACGAAAGCGAGGTTGCCGAGGTTGGCGCCCAGGAAGTACTGGTTCCCCGTCTCGCGCCCGGCGGCAATGGCCCTCCGGTAGAAATCCGCGGCCTCAGCCCACGCCTGCTGCCTTCGGGCCACTTCGCCCAGAAGCGTGAGCTGCCGGGTCACGCTCAGGCGGTCTCCGGTTTCCCGGCCGAAAGCCAGGCCTTCCTCGTAGCACGCCTTGGCCTCGGCGTAGCTGCCGAGATCCTCCGCGACATACCCCAGGCCGTTCAGCGCGAGCGTGATGCCGGACCGGTTGCCACTTCTGCGGGCCAACTCCAAGGCCTCGGAGAGGAAACCCTTCGCGCGTTCATAGCGCCGCTGAAAATAGGCACAATGGCCCAGCTGGTTCAAGGCACAGGTCATTTCCGTCTCGTCCCCCACCTCTCTCGCCACGGCGAGGGCCTCCTCAAGCCTGGCGTTGGCCTCCTCCAGCGAGCCCTGCTCGATGGCCACGCGGCCGAATCGCCCCAGCGCTTGCGCGGTGATCTTCCGGTCCCCGCACCGCCGGGCTAGCGCGAGGCTTTCTTCGAGAAAACGCTTTGCCTCCGCGTACTCGCTGAGACCAATATGCGTCTCGCCCAGATGGAAAAGGGTCTCCGCCAGGGCCCTTGGGGCCGATCGATCCTGGAGGAGTTTGCGGCCTTCCTCAAGCGCCTTCGCGGCTTGGCCATATAGCCCCATCCGGTTGAGGAAACGGCCGCGGGCAGCGTGCAGCCTGCCGAGCAATGCCGCTCGCTCGTTAGCCTCGGACCCGATGCCGCTCAAGCGGCCGATGGCCTCCCCTATACTGTTTTCGGCATCCTTGAACCAGCCTCGCACGTCGTGGAAGAGGCTGAGCCCTTCCAGCATGGACCCCAAGGCCTCAGGTCGCGGACCAGCCAGCGCCCAGCTCCAGGTGGTTCTGGCGTTCTCCAGCTCCTCCCCGATTTCCTGGAGGGCCTGGGCCTGGGAGGGACCCCAGAGGAGCGCCTCCCTGTCCCGCAGGAAAGCCACGAAATAGGCGCCGTGCCGGGCCGTGATCCGCTCCTTGTCGGAAGGGGTTTCGGCGAGCTTTTCCGCGGCGTACCGCCCCAGCACGGGGTGGAGGTGATACCGCCCCGAAGGGTCGCGGCGGAGCAAGGCCCGGTCCACAAGGGCCGACAGAGCGAGGAGCGATGCGCCCGCTACGGCGCATGCGGCTTCGCGCGTGAACCCTCCGCGGAAGACCGACAAGGCGGCGAAGACGGCCTTCTCCTCTTCCCCGAGGGTCCGCCAGGTGTGTTCGAACAAGGCGCGCAAGCTGCGCTGCCTGGAGGGCACGTCCACCAGGGAAGCGGCCAGAAAGTCGAGGTTCGCTTCGATCTCCGCGCGGATTTCCGAGAGGGAGAGGGTGCGCACCCAGCCTGCCGCCAGCTCGATGCCCAGGGGCATACCATCCAAGAGGCGACAAATGCGCGCAAGGTCGGGACTCTCCTCCTTCCTGAGCACAAAGCCAAGATCCACCCGTCGCGCGCATAGAAGGAATAGCCGAAGGGCGCTATCCCGGTTGGGGTCGCCTTCCTCCCCCTCTCCTGGAACCGCGAGCCCGCCCACCTCCAGCGCCCACTCCTCTTGAATGGCTAGGCGCGCCCGCGAGGTAACCAGAAGCTTGACCTCAGGCGCCGTCTGGAGAATCTCGGACAGGAGAGCTACCGCTGGGAGCAGGTGTTCGAAGTTATCCAGGATGAGGAGCGTCCTCTTCTCGCGCAGGAAGCCGAGAAGTTGTGTCTTGGGATCCAGGGCGCCTTGAAAGGAGAACCGCAGGGCCGCGGAGATGGCGGGAACAAGCTGTGCCGGGGAGGCCAGCTCGGCCAGGGGGACAAAAAACACGCCCTCTGGAAAGGAGTTCTCCCCGGACGCCCCCGGAACCAAGGCCTGCAAGGCGGCCTGGACCGCGAGGCGGGTCTTGCCGATTCCGCCGGGACCCACGAGGGTGAGCAAGCGGCAATCCGGATTCAGAAACAACCCGGCGATGCGCGCCAGCTCCTCCTCTCTCCCCACGAATGGGGTAGGCGGCGGGGTAAGGTTGTGCGCGGGGATGGTGGGCGCTCTCCTCGAGCCCTTCTCCCGGGGAGCTGAGGCCGAGGCCGTCCCCGCTGCCGCGTCGCGGATGCTTTCGTACAGGGCGGTCGTTTCCGGCGTGGGCTCCGCGTGGAGCTCTTCCGCGAGAACCCGCCGGCAGGTTTCGTATTGGGCCATGGCCGCGCTCCGCTGGCCCGCGCAGGCCAGCAGATCCATGACGGTCCGATGCGCTTCTTCTCGCCAGGGATCCAGGGCGAGCATTCTTCGCGCGAAGAGAAGGCTCGCGCCGTAGTCCCCTCGCTGACGGTGCTGGACGGCAAGGCGCTGGAAAGCCATCAGCGCCATGGCTCTGAACCGCTCTCTCTGGATGAGGAGCCACTCCTCGAAGGCCGGGGCGCCATCCGCGTGGAATCCGTCCAGAAAGTCACCTCGGTAGAGCTCCACGGCGGCCCCGATGAACTCCATATCCGTGGCCGTAGCTGGCGAAAGTTTCCCCAAATTCTCGCAAGCCTCGCGGAACTCCGCCGCATCCAGCCAAATACCGGAGACGGGTTCGAAGGCAACGGATTGGCGGGTCGTCCGTAGGCACGCGATTCCTGTAGGCGCGAGGCTCTTTTTGAGATTCCACAAGGCATGCCGGAGATTGCGCGCGGCATTTTTTTCGGGAAGGTCCGCCCAAAGGAGCCCCATGAGCTTCTGGCGAGCCTGCGGCGTCCCCTGGATGGCCAGGTAGGCCAGGAGCGCCAGGGTCTTGGCCGACTCCAGGCGGATGGGCCCGCCGGGGCCGCCTACGTCGCAGCCGCCAAGGAACCGGAGCCTCACGCGGGGCGCCACCCGCTCCTGGTTCGCCACGATCCCCTCGCTCTCAACGCTTTCTCAACACCGCGTCAACATGAGGCGCCTATTTTAGCACTGCGCCGTGGCCGAAAGGACCGAAGGGAGGGCGGGGAAGAATGAGCGAGGAAGAAGGGGGAAACGAGGACCGGACCTATATGCTCCGGCTTTGGCGTGAGCAGGCGGCACTTCCGCCATGCCGGCCGGTCTGGCGCTGCAGCATCGAGGATACGAGGACACACAACCGTCGAGGATTCGCGAGTGTGGAGGACTTGGCCATCCACCTGTGCGCTATCGCCGGGAGCCCGAACGAAGCTGGGAAGATGCCAACCGCTGCCGCCGAGGAGGTATCCGGGACGGGGAAAGCGAGAGGAGATGCCCGGAGGAGGCTCGCTCAAGACCGCCCTCCCCCAAGCAACGCAAAAGACGTTCCGCTTTCTTATACAGCGCGACGGAAGTCCGGCGCGCTGGTTGCGGGTGGAGGTCCGGGGGAGGCGCCGCCGCGCCTCCCCCGGTAGGGCCCGCGGGGAGGGCTCAGCCCTTGCGCGGACCGCAGGGCCGCACTCGCAAGGGATGGGGCCTTCCCCGCGAATACGGAGCGGCAGACCCCCAAGACCCACCGCCTCATGCGCATTCAGTTTTGCCGCTCTGTATAAACCTGACGGCGGGGAAGCGTTCACGACCTGGAGGTGGCAGCTGCCGAGGCGAGGCTCGCGGCACCGGCCCTGCGGCTGCGCAACGCGGCGGGTTCAATCCGCCGCCGGGTGGTAGGTTGCCTGGCCCGGAGGCCAGAAAGTGGGAGGGGTACGATGAAAAGACACGATGCCGGAAGAGATCCGCGGGGAACCCGAGGGCTTGCGTATCGCTCCGCGGGACGGATACGGTGGAAGACCGTTGGTGTTCTTTTCGCCATGGCGCTGGCTCTGGGCGTTGCGCCAAGCCCGATGGCCCAGATTCACGCCCCGTGGGCGTGGGGAGACGACTGGTGGGGCCAGCTCGGTGATGGCTCTTTTGGATGGAGCGCGCTGCCGGTCCAGTCGCTGAATCTGACGAACGCGACCGCCATCACCGGAGGCGGCAAACATTCCCTCGCCATCAGAGATGACGGCACCGCGTGGTCATGGGGAAACAACGCGGACGGTGAACTGGGCAACGGCGCCAACGCGCACAGCAACGTCCCCGTCCAGGTCTCCGGTTTGATGGGCGTGGTCGCCATCGCCGGGGGCTCCCGCCATTCCCTCGCCCTCCAGGGCGACGGTTCGGTGTGGACATGGGGGTACAACCATTACGGCCAGCTCGGCAACGGGACGACGGACGACAGCAATGTCCCCGTCCAGGTCGCGGGCCTTGCGGGTGTGACCGCCATCGCCGGAGGGGAGCATCACTGCCTCGCGCTGAAGAGCGACGGTACGGTCTGGGCGTGGGGCTACAATGTTCACGGCCAGCTCGGCAACGGGACGACGGACGACAGCAACGTTCCCGTCGAGGTCGCGGACCTTGCGGGTGTGACGGCCATCGCAGGGGGTGAGTATCATGGCCTCGCCCTGAAGAATGACGGGACGGTCTGGGCGTGGGGATTGAACACCTTCGGCCAACTCGGCGACGGGACCCATACGTCCAGCCTCCTTCCCGTCCAGGTTTCCGGTCTTGCGAATGTCACCTCCATTGCCGGGGGCGCGCGCCATTGCATCGTCATCAAGGGCGATGGCACCGTGTGGGCGTGGGGGTACGGCCGGTATGGCCAGCTCGGCAACGGAACGACTAGCAATAGCAACGTTCCCGTACAGATCCCAGGCCTCGCGAACGTGGCGGCCATTGCAGGGGGAGAGTTTCACAGCCTCGCACTCCTGGGCGACGGCACGGTTCTAGCCTGGGGGTCCAATCAGTTCGGCCAGCTCGGCAACGGATCGAACACCCAGAGCAATGTTCCCGTGCAGGTCTCCGGTCTCACGGATATAGCCACTATCGCCGGAGGGGGCGATTCCCATTCGCTCGCCCTTAAAGAGGACGGCACCGTCTGGGCCTGGGGATACAACGCCGAGGGAGAGCTTGGCAACGGCCATTCTTCGATCCAGGCGCTGCCGGTTCAGGCGCCCATCCTTGCGAGCTTGTCCGCCGTCGCCGGCGGAGGGCGGCATTCCCTCGGCCTCCGAGAGAACGGCACCGTCTGGGCCTGGGGGTACAACCGCGAAGGCGAGCTGGGCAACGGGGTCAACACGGACAGCAACATTCCAGTCCAGGTCATGGAGCTTGCAGGTGTGACGGCCATCGCCGGGGGTGCGCGCCACTCCTTGGCCCTCAAGGATGACGGCACCGTCTGGGCCTGGGGTGACAACGCAGGCGGCCAGCTCGGTGACGGGACGAACACCCGCAGCAACATCCCCGTCCAGGTTTCCGGATTGGCGAACGTAACCGCCCTTACCGCGGGGCGCCATTCCATGGCCCTCAAAAGCGACGGCACCGTCTGGGCGTGGGGGTACAATTTCGACGGACAGCTTGGAAACGGGACAAACACAAGCAGCAATCTACCCGTGCAGGTCTCCGCTTTGGCGAACGTAACCGCCATCGCCGCGGGCAATACTCATTCCCTTGCAATCAAGAATGACGGCACGGTCTGGGCGTGGGGGAACAATCTCGACGGCCAGCTTGGAATCGGGACAAACACCAGCAGCAACGTCCCCGTCCAGGTTCCCGGTCTGGCGAACGTGACCGCCATCGCCGGAGGCGCGTACCATTCCCTCGCTCTCGGAAATGACGGCACCGTCTGGGCCTGGGGGTACAACTCGGACGGCGAGCTGGGCAACGGGACAACCACCAGCAGCAACATCCCCGTCCAGGTCCCAGGGCTTGAAAACATGACCGCCATCGCCCGGGGCGACTATCATTCCCTCGCACTCGGAAATGACGGTACCGTGTGGGCCTGGGGGGACAACAGTAGCGGCGAGATGGGCAACGGGACGAATGCAGACAGCTATGTTCCCGTCCAGGTTTCCAGTCTCGCGAATGTGGAGGCCATCGCTGGAGGCGGATCCCATTCCCTGGCCCTCGCCGCCATCCTTTGCCCCACCATCACGCTGTCTCCCGATTCCCTGCCTCACGGCACGGCGGGTGTGCCCTACGGCCAGACGATTACGGCCAGCGGCGGAACGGCGCCTTATACCTATTCCGTCACGGCCGGAACCCTTCCCGAAGGCCTCACTCTCTTTCCGGACGGAGTCGTAGCGGGGACACCCATTTCCGGTGGGACTTACAGCTTCGTGGTGACGGCCACCGATTCCGAACAATGCACGGGGAACCGGGATTACCAAGTTTTCATCTGCGTGCCGCCGTCCATCACGGCCCAGCCGCAGGGCTCGGCGATCGTGTCTGGACAGACAACCACGTTGACCGTGACAGCCACTGGCGACGCGTCCCTGGCCTACCAGTGGTACCAAGGGTCATCCGGCGACACGACCCTTCCCGTGGGCGCGGACTCGGCGAGCTTCACGACCCCCGCGTTGATACAGACTACGAGCTACTGGGTGCGGGTGAGCAACGGGTGCGGCGCACCCGCCGACAGCGCGACGGCTACGGTCTCCGTTTGTGCACTGGCCTGTTCCGCGTCGGTGCAGGCCATCGGGACCGCAGGGTTGGCGGTGGCCTTTTCGGGCTCGGCGACGGTCACGGGGGGATGCGCACCCAGCCTTGTGTACGACTGGATCTTTGGCGACGGCTCTTCCCATTCAAACGGCCAGAACCCCGTCCACACCTATGCCTCCTCTGGAAGTTTCACGTGGACTCTCACCGTCACGGCGGCCACGGCCGTGTGCAGCACAACAGGTACCATCACCGTCGTGAACGGACCCGCGAACCTCTCCATGAAGAAGGCGTCTCCTCCTTTCGCCATTCTTGTCACGGGGACCAACCTCCAGCCCGGCGTCCGCGTTTTCATCGATGGGACCGAATGGACCTCCACCATCTACAAGGCGCCGAAGAAACTCAAGCCCGCCAAGCTCAAGCTTACGGGCGGCAAGTCCCTCAAAGCCGCCGTCCCCAAAGGAACGCAGAAGACGTTTCGCTTCCTCAATCCCGACGGCGGAGAGGCGTTCATGACATGGGGATGGTAGCCACGACCGGCGCCGGAGAATGCCATGGGCTTCGCGAGCGGACAGGGGGAGGTTTGAGCGGCGCGCGATCCGGTGGTTGAGCGATTCCTATCGTTGAAGCCTGGCTGGCCTGCAACGCTTCTTTGGAGGGCACGGGTTAGGGGAAGCCACGCGAGGACAAGGGGGGCGATTCCCCCCGGCGGCACACCGGAAAAGGCCCGGCCTCCCCGATGGGGGCCGGGCCGGCCCGTCTGCGGGCGACGCACGGGCAGGCGCGGGAAGAGCCTGTCTGCTGCGGGCGGGTCGCGCCGTTATCCGTTCGGCAGGCCCTCGCGGGCGAAACGGAAGTGGCCGTTTCCGCCTACGATGAGGTGGTCCACAAGCCGCGCTCCGGGGGGCAAGCTTCACCTCTCCCCAGGACGTACGCTCGGCCATCGACCGCTTCGTGGCCGCCTCGCCCCTCGCGGGTCTCTGGGCTGCGTGGCACGCGCGCCCGTACGGGTCCCCTCCCGCGCTTCGATTCCCCGGGGACGTTTCGCCGGTTCCTTGGTTTCCTCACTCGACGTTTCTGCAATGAATGGCGGAGGTGCATGGGAATCGAACCCACCCGCCGGGGGGTAAGCCCCGGTGCAACGGCTTTGAAGGCCGCGCGAGGCGCCAGCCCCGAAGCACCTCCGGCGCAAGGGTACGCAATCGGCGGTCTCCGGTCAAGGTCGAGAGGGGTCACCCAAGTCTTTCGTGTTCGTGTCTCGGTCTGATGCCGGCCCGCCCTCCCGCCCCGTCGCGCCCAAGACCTGGAATGCCGTGGCCCAGCCGGGTCGGCCCATGCTCTCCCCCTCGAAGGGCACCTGCTTCGATGGAGCCAGGGTGGCCCGTCTTCGTCCCCGCGCGAGGGGACAAAGCGGATGGTCAAGAGCTTCGATGGTCCTGAGGCGGGACGACAGCGCAGAGGATCTTGGCCCCATGGATTCTCTTCGCATGCCGCCTGGAGCGAAGCGCAGGGCCACGTCCGGCCCGCGGGATTGAGCCCTGGCTCACGCGCCTCTGAACGTGTTCAGGAGGGGAACCTTAGTAGAACATCCTCCGCTGGAGGGGGGTGTCGCGGAAGAAGTCGCGGGCGGTCTGGACGTCCCGGGCGATGGCTTCGCGAAGCGTCTCGGGGGAGGGGAACTTCTGCTCCTGCCTCAAGAACCGGAAGAAGAGGCAGCGGATGCGGCGTCCGTACAATTCGCCCCCGCCCTCCAGGAGGTGGACCTCCACCGTGACCCGGCCCTCACCGAAAGTGGGGCGCACCCCGAGGTTCGCCACGGCGGGCAGGAGGCGGGGATCGCCCACGTCCACGGCCACCACGTAGACGCCGTGGGCGGGGATGAGTTCGTTCTCGATGGAGAGGTTGGCGGTGGGGAAGCCGAGGGTCCGGCCCCGCCCGTCGCCGTGCTCCACGACCCCCTCGATGATGTAGGGGCGGCCGAGCAGGCGCACGGCCTTCTCCATCTCGCCCGCCAGCAGAAATTTCCGGATCTGGCTCGAGGAGACCTCCGCGCCGTCCACCTTGAGCTTCGAAAAGGCGGCGGCGGCGTACCCCAGCTCGTCCCCCAGGGACCGCAGGAAGGTGATGTCCCCGGCCCGTTGGTAGCCGAAGCGGAAATCGTCGCCGATGTAAATCTCCCTGGGGCTCAGGCGCTCCGCAAGGAGGCGCACGAACCCCTCGGCGAGCACCTGGCCGAACTCCTTGGTGAAGGGAATCTCCAGGAGGACCTGGACCCCCAGGTGGGCCACGATGTCCCGTTTCTGGGAGAGGGTCTGGATGAGCTGGGGCGCCCGCTCGGGATAGAGGACCTTGAGGGGGTGAGGTTCGAAGGTGACGACCACGCTGGTCCCGCCCTCCTCCCTCGCGCGGGAGATGACCTTTCTCAGGATGCGCTTGTGCCCCCGGTGCAGGCCGTCGAAGTTGCCGATGGTGAGGATCACCGGATCGGTGAGGGGCGGGATTCGGTTCAGGTCCGTGAGCAGGATCATGCGAGCCTCATGACGAGAATGGAGAGTACACCCGCGAGGGCTCCCGCCGCCAGATCGTCCGCGAGGACGCCCAGGGCGCCGGGGAGGCCCTCCAGCCTGTTCACGGGGTAGGGCTTGAGGATGTCCAGGAGGCGGAAGAGCGCGAAGGCCACCAGGAGGTAAGTGAAATCGGGCTCGAGGAAGGAGAGGGCGGTCAGCATCCCGGCCACCTCGTCCACGATGACGAACCCGGGGTCCGCCTTGCCGGACGCCTTCAAGACCGGAGGGACGGCGAGAAGGGTCAGGGCGCAGAAGAGGATCGTCTCCCCCAGGGCGAGCAACCAGCTCCACTCGGCCGGCATCAGGAAGGCGGGCAGGTACAGGAAGAGGCCCACGGCGGAGCCGAGGGTCCCCGGCATGCGGGGCGAGTAGCCGAGGCCCAGGAGGGTGGCGATGGCCTGGGCCCACAGGGGCCCGTTCCGGAGAGGAGGGCACTCAGGTCGGGCCAAGGATCTCTCCCACGAGGTCGTAGGGGTGGGCCTCGGTGATTTTCACCCGGGCGAAGGTGCCCGGAGGGGCGAAACCGTCATTGAGGAGGACCCGGCCGTCGATGTCGGGCGCCTGCGTGGCGAGGCGCCCTTCGAGGAGGTGCTCCGATTCCTCCGAGACGCCTTCCACGAGGACCGTCTCCACGCGGCCCACCCGGGCGCGGTTCTTCTCCCAGGAGACGGCCTGCTGGATTTCCAGGAGCCTCTCCTGGCGGCGGATTTTGGTTCGCCGGTCCACCGGGTCCCCCAGCCGGTGGGCGGAGGTTCCCTCCTCGCGGGAGTAGGTGAATACGCCGACGTGGTCCAGTCGGGCCTCGGACACGAAGTCGGCGAGGGCCCTGAAGTGCTCCCGCCGCTCGCCCGGGAAGCCCACGATGAAGGTGGAGCGGATGGCGAGGCCCGGGACCGTTCGGCGGGCGCGCTCGATGACCCGTAGAAAAGTCTCCCCGCCGCCCCCGCGCTTCATGGCCTTGAGCACGTCGGCATGGGCGTGCTGAAGGGGGAGGTCCAGGTAGGGCACGACCCGGGGGGATGCGGCCATGGCCTCCAGGAGACCGCGCCCGAAGTGGTTCGGGTAGGCGTAGAGAAAGCGGATCCAGGGCACCTCGGTTCGGTCGTTCAAGGCCCTCAGGAGGACGGCCAACCCTTCCTTCATGCCCAGGTCCCGGCCGTAATCCGTCGTGTCCTGGGCTACGAGGATCACCTCGCGAATACCGCGGGAGGCCAGACCGGCCACCTCGCGCACCACGTCCTCCAGGGGCCGGGAGTGGAGTCGCCCCCGGAAGGAGGGGATGGGACAGAAGGAGCACGGGTTGTCGCAGCCCTCGGCGATCTTCACGTAGGCCAGATGAGGCGGGGTGGCGAGGACGCGGGGGGAGAGACCGTCGTAGAGGGGGACCTCCTCCCGCACGGGGGCGTCGGGGCGCTCCTGGGAGAGAAGCCGAGCGGCCTCGGCGGCGGCGCTGAGGGGGATGAATCCATCGATTTCGGGGATGGAGGCGCGGAGTTCCTCCTTGTATCGCTGGACGAGGCATCCGGCCACGATGAGACGTCTCACCCGCCCTTGCCGCTTGCGCTCGGCCACCTCGAGGATGGCCCGGATGGACTCCTCCTTCGCCGCGTCGATGAAGCCGCAGGTGTTCACGATGACCGTCTCCGCGTCCGGGTCCGCGGAGATCTCGTGGCCGGCCTGGCGGATTTGCCCAAGCATCCACTCCCCGTCCACCCAGTTCTTGGGGCAGCCAAGCTGCACCATACAGATGCGCATGGACCCTCCCGAGGGACAGAAGGTACCACGAAACCGCCTGAAATTAAAAGAGAAGAGGTGCCTGCTAGCCGCGCCAGCGCGCCCGGTAGACGCAGGCCCCCCGCCCGTCCAGAAGGCACTCGTCGTGGACCACCGCCACGCCCCGTTTGCCCGAGATCTCCGCGGTCTTTTCGAGCCAGCCGCCGAAATCCCTGCAAAAGGCCTTGGAAATGGGGTGGAAACGGGTGATCCTCACCACTCCGCCATCCGACTCGAAGGACTCGGTGGAGAGCTTTCCGGTGCTGTAATACTGCCCCCACATCCCGCCGGCGGCCCTCAGCCACGCTTCCAGACTGGCGAACTTGAGGATCAACTTGTGGAGGGCCGAGGCTTCGGATTCGGCCGTGTACCTCCCGATCTCGCGGCAGAGGGCCAGGTCGCCCTTGCCGAAGGTCCGGTCGATGGCTTCGTAGAGGGCCACCTGTGCGGTGAAGGGGTACCAGGCCGATGCGAGGACGGTCCCTCGCAGGACTTCGGCCAGATCCGCCGTCGCCCCCTCGAGGAGGCGTTCCCGGGCTCCGGGTCCGAACCGAGTCTCGGCGAAGGCGAGGGCGCCCTTGAGGGTGAATCCTTTGCTCCGGATGGTCGCCGGGTCGGGCAGGCCTTCGGTGGAAGTTGTCATCGGGCGCGCTCCTCACCGGCAAGGTAAGGCGGGCCGTCTCGCCGTGCAACCACGGGCTGACCTTCTTGAAATTACCTGGCCCGAGCCATACAGTCGGGGTCACTGCTGTCCAAGATAATTTTGTAACCGGATAGCGGCTTAGCAGGAGCAAGGG
>CAZPSH010000052.1:0-13239 GCA_964589625.1 uncultured Thermoanaerobaculia bacterium | reverse complement strand
AGCCTACAACAGAGGAGGCACTTCCTTTCAATTGCCATTTTGGACAGGTGTGACTAGAGGCGTTTCCGCAGGACCATGACGTCCTGATGGCCCCGGAGTCCCAAAGGTAAGTAGCGCAATACCTCGAACCGTCTGCCAAACTGCCGCAACGCATACTCCTTGGAGTGATGAGCAACTTGGTACCATTCAGGCAAAAGTCCTTGTGTCATCCATGTGCGTGTGAAGAGGAAGCCCTTCTGTTTGATCTCCTGCTGCTGAGCCGGTGTCAAGGTCTTCCATTGCGATTCTCCAAGCACTGTGACCAACACCCACCCAGCCGGGCGAGCGACCCTCGCAAGTTCGTCGATCCATGCACATTGAGCTTCTTCATCAAGGTGGGTGAACACGGAGACGGCGTAAATCAGATCAAAGCTATCCGCTTCAAATGGTAGCGGTGGCCAGGGCTGATTTACCACGAAATCGGCGAACTTCAAGTGGGCGGAGCACCATTGAATGGCTTCGTCATCCACATCCGAGCCGACGATCCTTGCCGACGAAGAAGCGGATTCAGGTACCCAGCGGACAACCCTGCCGCAACCACAGCCGAAGTCCAGAATGGTGGTGGCGGCTTGCACACGAGCGCCGGCGGACTCCAGCGCGACCACGATGTCGCTCCAGATTTTCCGCCCGCTCCGCAGAAAAAACTCCCTGTCAGGGCGCCCCTGTATCCGATATCGAAGCGATGGCGATGGCAACCCTCTTCCTTGACGGGTGCACCATTCCCATGCACCGAGCACCAGAAGCCATGACCGATAGAGAGCCCGATGGTAGAGCCACCGGGCCGCCGGGTAGACGGGCTTCGGCACGAGCCCCTGCATCCTTGTCGCGATTCGTCTCATAAAGTACATCATTGCCTCTCTGCACGGGTCAGGGCGAGCACGGATTCAGAATAGGCCACTCGATGCAGCTAGCGCCAGCCCCCCTGCTCGAGCAGGACCCCACGATGGAATCCTGGGCACAGTGCAGGAGAGACTGTTTCACCTCCGCCGCCTTTCTTGGACCGGAGACGGCGATCCTCTTTGCGGGGGGCGTCCCTCCTCTCAGATGGGGGAAGTTGGGGGAAGGAGGCGGTGCTCCTCGAGACAAGCCAGGTACGGCCAGATCCCTCTTCTCCCCCTCTCCCCAACTCACGCCAAAAAGGGCGGGGCCGAAGCCCCGCCCTTTTCTTGCGGACTCAGGAGAGATCTCCTGCGGCCGGCGCCCGCGCCGGCGCATGGGCCTTTGGAGAGGCCTCCTACTTGGCGGCCTGCGCCTTGAACCAGGCCGTGGGCATGGACTTGGGACGCTCGATGGGCTCGCCCCAGGCGCGGGCCACCACGAGCTGGGAGGCCATGCCCATGGTGCGGCTCACGGAGAAGAGCACCGTGTAGTAGCTGAATTCCTTCATGCCGAAGTGGTAGAGGAGGCACCCGGAAGCGGCGTCCACGTTCGGCCAGGGATCCTTGATCTTCTGGACCTGCTTGAGGACCTCGGGCACGACCTTGAAGACGCGGGCCACGGTCTGGTAGGTCTTGTCCTCGGGGCACACCCTCGCGCCGAAGGCGTGGAAGGCGTCGAAGCGCGGGTCCGTGATGCGCAGGACGGCATGGCCGTATCCGGGGACGACCTTCCCGGCGTTCAGCGTGTCCTGGGCGTACTTGGCCAGCTGCTCCTCGGTGGGGGCGCCGCCGAACTTCTCCATGGTCTCGAGGATCCAGCCTAGGCACTCCTGGTTGGCGAGGCCGTGGAGGGGGCCCGCCAGGCCGTTGAGGCCGGCCGAGACGGAGTAGTAGGCGTCGGAGAGGGCCGAGCCCACGCAGTGGCAGGTGTGGGCCGAGACGTTGCCGCCCTCGTGGTCGCTGTGGAGGGTCAGGTACAGGCGCATGAGGTTCTTGAACTCGCCCGTGGGATCGGGGATGCCCAGCATGTGGGCGTAGTTGCCGCCCCAGTCGAGGTTCGGGTCGGCGGGAATCCGCGGGCCCTTGTCGAAGGACTTGCGGTAGATGTAGGCGGCGATCTCGGGCATCCAGGCCAGGATGTTCAGGGAGTCTTCGAGCATGGGCTCCCAGTACTGGTCCTTCTTCATGCCCGCGTCGTAGCCCTTGCGGAATTCGGACTCGCGCTCGAGGGCCAGGATGGCCGTGTCGAGCTGGCACATGGGGTGGGAGTCCTTCGGCATGGCGTCGAGGACGCTGAAGACGTAGGCCGGGATCTTCTTGGCGCGGGCCTTCAGGTCCTCCTGGAGGTCCTTGAGCTCGTCGGCGTTGGGCAGGGTGCCCACGCAGAGGAGCCAGAAGATCTCCTCGGGGAGCTTGTCCGTCAGCTGGCCGATGGGAATGCCGCGGATGATGAGGCCCTTGTCCGGCGGCACCTCGGAGGTGTCGCAGACCATGGCCTTGAGGCCGCGCATGCCGCCGAAGGCCGCGCCGATGGTCAGTTCGCCGATTACCTTCGCGCCGTGCTCCTTCACGAAGGCCTTGATGTCGTCCCGCATCGCCGGAATCTGGCTGGCCAGCACATCGTGTAACTTGCCCATGCAGCACCTCCTGAACTTGGGTCCCAACCACCGCCGGAGGCCCTATGCCTCCGGTCACCGAAGCGGTGCCCCCCGTCACGCCTGGATGCAGGCCGGGAACCGCCTGAACCGACTGGATTTGAACCCCCCGCGGCAGTCTGCCGCGCCTCGCCGGAGCCTCCCGATGCCCTTCCGCGGTGAGCGAGGGCCAATTATGGTCGGCGGTCCTTTCGGGTGTCAACCGGGAAAGGGGGGCGACCTGTCCGCAGGCCAAAGCGGGGTGATTTGGCCCAATCCGACGAGATCCGTGGGAGATTCAGAAGGGGTGCCCTTCCGCCTTCGGCCCCCCGGGATCGCCCTCTCCCGGGGGAACCTTTTTGTGCTAGGGTAAGTCTAGATCTCCATATGCGGGGCCCTTCGGCCCCAAGGAGCGACCCATGAAGCGTGCGGACCTTTCGATCCTCGCCCTCTCCGCGGCCACCCTCCTTCAGGCCGCCGAGGCCCCCAAGTCCATGCTCACCATCTACAACCAGGATCTGGCCCTCGTCCGTCAGGAACGGGCCGTGACCGTTCAGCCCGGCGTCTTCAAGTACCTCTTCGAGGACGTGACTACCCGCATCGACGCCACCTCCGTAGCCCTGGAGACCCTCTCGGGCCCGCCCCTGCGCATCCTCGAGCAAAACTACGCCTACGATCTCATCAGCGACCAAAAGGTCTTGGAAAAGAGCCTGGGGCGCACGGTCACCTTCTTCGAAAAGACCGGCGATCTGGAGAAGTCCTACACGGGGACCCTCCTCTCGGTGGCCGGCAACCGCCCCGTGATCCGGACGGCCGAGGGCCTCTACATCGGGTATCCCTCCCGCTACCTCCTCGACACCCTCCCTCCCGGCCTCATCGTCAAGCCGACCCTGGTCTGGCTCCTGGAGGGACAGCGTGCGGGGAGGCAGGACGTGGCCCTTTCCTACCTCACCGGGGGCCTGTCCTGGAACTCCAACTACGTCCTCCTCCTGGACCCCTCCGAGCGGAACGTCGGGTTCACGGGTTGGGTGACCATCCACAACCAGAGCGGCCTCACCTTCGAGGACGCCACCCTGAAGCTTCTCGCGGGCGACGTGAACCGGGCCGAGAAGGACGAGCCCCGCCGCCGGGTCTACGCCGCCGCCAAGATGGAGATGGCGGCACCGGCGCCGCAGTTCGAGGAGAAGAGCCTTTTCGAATACCACCTGTACACCCTCCAGCGCCCGGCCACCCTTTCTGACAACGAGACCAAGCAGATCGAGCTGGCCTCGGCCCCCGCCGTGCCCGTCCAGAAGACCTACGTGTACGATGGGGCCAACCTCGGCGGCTACGGCGGCTGGTACTACGGCGCACGGGAGAACCGGGACCTGGGCGTCCCCTCCAACAAGAAGGTCTCCGTCTTCCTGGAGTTCGACAACAAGGAGGCCTCGGGCCTCGGCATCCCCCTCCCAAAGGGCACCGTAAGGGTCTTTCAGAAGGACACCGACGGCTCGGCCCAGTTCATCGGCGAGGACTCCATCGACCACACGCCCAAGGACGAGCACCTGCGCATCAAACTCGGTGAGGCCTTCGACGTGGTGGGCGAGCGCAGGCAGACCTCCTTCAAGGTGGTCGTCTCGGGCCACGTCTACGACGAGTCCTTCGAGATCGTCCTGAGAAACCACAAGAAGACGCCCGTGGCCGTCCGCGTGGCCGAAGTGCTCTACCGCTGGAGCGACTGGGAAATCCGGCAGGAGAGCGCCAAGCACGAGAAGGTGGACAGCCAGACCGTCGTCTTCCCCGTCACCGTCCCCGCCGACGGCGAGACGAAGATCACCTACACCGTCCGATACACGTGGTAGGTTCAGCCCACTAAGAGGCCGGCAAAAACGGGTGAAAGGCGCGGAAGGAGGCCGCAGGCCCGCGGCCTCCTCGCCGTCTTCTCCTCCTCGCGCCCCTCCCGCTCCCACGCCCGGTCCTCCGACTCATCCTACCCGGTTCTTCCCCGCTGCTTTCCCGGCATAGAGGGCCTCATCGGCACGGCGCAAGGCGTCCTCGACGCCCCGGATCGGGTCGAAGACGCCCACGCCGAGGGTGAGGGTGACCCGGACCTGCCGATCCCCGAAATCCACGGGGCTCTGCTCCACCGCTTGGCGCACTTTCTCGGAGGCCTGCAAGGCCCCCTCCCGGTCCGTTTCAGGAAGGAGCAGGAGAAACTCCTCGCCCCCCCAGCGCGCCACCGCGTCCTGCTCCCGAAGGGCGCCCCGGATGAGGCCCGCCACGGTCACGAGGACGGCGTCGCCCGCCGGGTGGCCGTACAGGTCGTTGACCCGCTTGAAGTCATCCAGGTCTGCCAGGACGAGGGCGAAGGCCCGGCCGCTGCGCTCGCTGCGCGCCCTCTCCTGCCCGATCCTCTCCCAGGCGGCCCGGCGGTTGAGGAGCTGGGTCAGATCGTCAATGCGGGAAAGGCGCTCTACGCGGGAATAGGTCTCCTGAAGTTCCCGGCTCGTGGACTCGATCTCGCGGGAGTGCCGCGCCCGAAGCCTCAGCAGGTTTACCAGGAGCAAGAGGACCACCAGGGCCAGTCCGATCCCTCCCAAGAGGCTCCAACGGATCCGATCCTGGAAGGCCTTCTCGCGCTTCAGTCCCTCGATCTCCTGCTCCTTCTTTTCCGTCTCGTAGGCCACCCGGAGCTGGTTGATCTGGAGGGACTTGGAGGCGTCGAGGATGCGGCTCTCGAAATCCGCGCGCCGGACCCGGGCCTCGTACGCCCGGCGGTAGTCCCCCGATCCGGCGTAAAGTTCCGCCAGGGCCGCCTGCACGTCGGCCTGGCTCCTTGGGTCCCCCAGGTCCTCGGCCAGGGCCTGCGCTTTCTCGAAGCGGGCGAGGGCCTGCGGGATCCTTCCCCTCTCCTTTTGCACCCTCCCCTGGAGCATGAGGACGCTGAGGATGCCTCGCTTGCGCTCGGTGCGCTGGCACACGGCGAGGGACTCGGTCAGATACGGCTCGGCCTCGTTGTAGCGCTTCAAGTCCACGTAGACGGACCCGACGTTGGCGAGGACGATGCTGAGGAGGTAGTCGTCTCCGATGGAGCGCGCGAGGGGAAGGGCTTGCAGGTTCTCCTCCAGGGCCTCGGCGAACCGCCCCCGGTCCTGGTAGACGCTCGCAAGGTTCCCGTGGGCCCCGGCCACACCAAGCGTGTAGGCCTGCCCTTCGTACACGGCCAATGCCCGGCGATAGGATTCCTCGGCCTGGACGAAATCCCCCGTGGCCTTGAAAACGTTTCCAAGGGTCGCCTGGAGGTGCCCCGCCCGGAGGGCGTGAGGGCCCTTCCCGTCGCGGGCCAGGGCCTCTTCCAACCGGAGGGCGTCCAGGTAGAGGCCGATGGCCTTGTCGTACCTCGCGAGGAAGTACTGGACATCACCCAGGCGCCGGAGGGCCCTTGCCGTCTCTCCGAGGCTCTCCTGGGCCTCGAAGAGGGCGCGGGCGGCTTCGTAGCACTCGAGGGCCTGGGGGTAGGCGTCGAGGGTGCGGTGGGCTTCGCCCAGGTTGTACCGGGCGAGGGCCTCCCCTTCCGCGTACCGGGCCGCCCGGGACGCCGCAAGGGCCTCCTCCGCCAGGGTTCGGGCCCCCTTCGGATCCGTGGCCAAGGCCTTCACGACCCGCGCGTTTAGGCCATCCACCCACGCGCGCTCCTCGGCCCCTGGTCCGGGCCCCGCCGATCGGGAGGGACCGCACGCCGTCGTCGCCAAAAGCGCCGCCACCGCCAGCACCCCCTTCCAGGCTCCGGCCATCTCCCCGCCTCCACCGAATCTCCGCCAACTGGAGCGTGGCCACAGCCTACCCGAGGGTTTGCCCGCCCGCAAGCGGCAGGGCGCTTGGGCGCGAATCGGAGGGGAGCGTCACAGCGGGGACCCGGAGTGTTCCACGATCAAGGATGGGGTGGGGCCGCGCCTCTTTTTCAGTCTTTGCCCGGCCGGCGGCCCAGAAGGACCGTCAGGTCCATGCGGCTCCCGTCCCGAAGGACGGTGACGGTGACGCTCTCGCCGGGCTTGTGGTCCTGGAGGGCGTAGGTGTAATCGTAGACGTTCTCGATGGACTTTCCTGCGAAACCGACGATGACGTCGCCCTTTTGGAGCCCTCCCTGTTCGGCGGGGCTCCCGGCGCGGACGCCCATGAGCTTCACGCCCTTCACGTCCCCCGTGTAGTCGGGAATGGTGCCCAGGTAGACGCGGAAGCCCCGGCCCGCCATTTCGCTGGGCGGCGGCGCCACCCGCACATAGGCCGGGCGCTCGGGGAGCCCCAAGAGCGCTTGCGTGACGCGCGCGGCCAGGCGCAGGACCTTGGCCTGCCCGTCGTAGAGCACCTTGTCGGCGGTATCGCCGGGCCGGTGGTAGTCCTCGTGGGCCCCCGTGAAGAAGAAGAGGACGGGGATGCCCTGCGCATAGAAGACCGAGTGGTCGGACGCCCCGTAGCCGTCCTCCCCGAGGGAGAGGGCCAGACCCTCCGTGTTGGCCCGAGCCAGGAGGTCCTTCCAGACGGGCGAAGTGCCCGCTCCGCCCACCACCAGCTTGTTCTCCCGAAGGCGGCCGATCATGTCGAAGTTCAGCATGGCCACGGCCTTCTCCAGGGGGACGGGAGGAGCCTTCACGACCTGCGAGGAGCCAAGGGTGCCCAGCTCCTCTCCGGCGAAAGAGACGAAGAGGAGGTTTCTCCCCCGGTCGGGTTCGGCGGCGAAGCGGCGGGCGAGGGCCATGAGCCCCGCCGTGCCCGAGGCGTTGTCGTCGGCGCCCGGATGGACCTCCCCCTTCTTTTCGGCCAGGGAGCCCTCCACCCCGAGGCCCAGGTGATCGTAGTGGGCTCCGAGGATCACCGTCTCGTCGGTGGGCCGGGTGGCGGGGAGCCATCCCAGAACGTTCAGGCCTTCGGCCTTCTCGCGCCACAGGCGCACGACGGCGGAGAACGCGACGCCGGGGACGTCGAAGCGCAGGGGCTGTCCGTGGGGGTTCGGGGGGTCGGGAAGGGAGAGCCCCGCGGACTTCAGCGCCCTCTCGAGGGGCGCCCGCCGGGCGCTGAACACCGCGAGGCCCGACGACCCGCCCCGGGCGGTTGTGGAGAGGGAGACGAGGTCGTCGTCCTGGGCCGATGGCCCCAGGACGATGAGGGCCTTGGCGCCCATCTCCCGGGCCGTCATGGCCTTGTACCGGACGGGGTAGTACAGGGCGTAGGGGCTCTTCGGATCGTCGCCCTCGGGGCCCCAGCGGTACACGACAACGGCCTTGCCCTTCACGTCGAGGCCGTCGTAGTCGTCCCACTTCCGGTCCTGGGCCCGGATCCCGTACCCGGCGAAGACCACCGGCAGGGCCTCCAGGTCGCCGTCCTCGGACATGCCGAGGGGTTGGATCTCCTCCCCGACGGTGAGGGAGCGAGCCTCTCCGCCTCCGAGAAGGCGCGCCGCGTTCCCCTCGCCGAGGCGGACGCCGGAGGTGAAGGCGAAGGCCTCGAGGTATCCATCCCGGCCCGGGGGTGGCCGGAGCCCCGCCGAGCGGAAGGAGGCGGCCACGTACTCGGCGGCCGCCCGCGCTTCGGGGGTTCCCGTCAGGCGCCCTTGGAGGTCCGGGGAGGCCAGGTAGGAAACGTCGCGGCGGAGGGCCTCTTCGGAGAGGGCCGCCGCCCCCGAGGGCTCCTCCACCCACTCCGCCAGAAAAAGGTTGGTTTCCCCGGGGCGCGCCGCGTGGCGGTTGGCCCCCCAGACGAGGAGGCGCCCGTCTGGGCTGAACATGGGGAAGCCGTCGAAGCTGGCCTCGAAGGTGACCTGTTCGAGGCCCCTTCCGTCCTCGTTCACGAGGTAGAGGTCGAAGTTTCTCCTCTTCTCGTCCCCCATGTTGGAGGCGAAGAGGATGCGCTTCCCGTTGGGGTGCCAGTAGGGGCAGAAATTGGCCGCCCCGTTGGAGGTGACCTGTGTCAGACCGGTGCCGTCCGCCCGGATGGTGAAGATCTCCATGCGGGAGGGGCGCACCAGATGGTCCCGCAGGAGGGACCGGTATTCCTCCAGTTCCTTCGGGTCCGTGGGGTGCCAGCCGCGGAAGACGAGCTTCTGCGAGTCGGGCGAGAAGAAGGCCCCTCCGTCGTATCCGGGAAGGTGCGTCAGGCGCGTGGTGGTCCGAGTCGAAAGGTCGAAGAGGTAGAGCTCCAGGTCCCCGTCGCGGTCGGAGGTGAAGACGATCTTGGAGCCGTCGGGGCTCACGGTGGCCTCGGCGTCGTAGCCCGGCGAGGCGATGAGAGGCTGGAGGTCCGTGCCGTCGGCGGCGGCTTCGTACACGTCGTAGCCGGGATAGACGGGCCAGACGTAGCCGTATCTGAAATCGGGAGGGGTGGGACAGTCGGGAGAGGAGGCGTGGGTGGAGGAGAAGATCACCCTTCCGTCGCCCTTCAGAAAATACGCGCAGGTGCACCGGCCCTTTCCGGTGCTCACGAGGCGGCGGTCCTCCCCGCGAAGGTCCATGGTGTAGATCTGGTCGCAGCCCTCCCGCAGTTCGCGGGACTGGAAGATGAGGCGGTCGCCGGCGAAGGAAAAGTAGGCCTCGGCGTTTTCCCCCGAAAAGGTCAACTGGCGGACGTTGGCCAGGCGAGTCTCGCGCGGGTCCCCGAGGGATGGCGGGGCGGCCGACGCTTCTCCATGCGCGGAGCGGGCGGCCAGCGCCGCGGCGGCCAACAGGGCGGCGAGGGGGAGCGATCGCAGGACGGTCTTCATGCACTACCTCCGGTCTTCCAACGCGCGTCCGGCCCAGGGTAATTCAGGCAGGAGGGGAGGGAAAGGGGAATGGGGACGTTAGATGTTAGACGTCAGACGTTAGACGGGAGATGGAATGAAGAGGCCGGCCTCCGCGGGGTCTAGTAACCTGGCCCCAAAGGTTTTCGGGCTCGAAGCCCAAGAAAGGAGGACCGGCCGTGAGAAAGGGTAGCACAACGGGGAAGCGAGGAGGAAGCCTTCGGAAGGTGGTGGCGGTTGGGATGGACGTGGGAGATCGGCATAGCCAGCTTTGCGCGATGGACGGGCAAGGGGATGGGGGCGGCCACGGGCCTTTTCAACCTCATGCGGAACGAGGGCGGCTCCGTGGGCATCGCTGTGTCCATCACGCTTCTGGCCCGGCGAGGCCAGTTCCACCACCACGTCCTCGCTCCGCACGTCACCCCCACCTCGCCTCCCGTCCAGGAAGGGATGGAGGCCACGGGCGGCCTTCTGGCATCCTCCTCGGGCCTCTCCCCCGCCTCCCTCCCTGACCTCGCCGCGGGGCTCCTGTCCGCGGGTGTGCAGAGACAGGCCCATGCGCTGTCGTTTCTGGACGTCTTCGCATTTCTGGGGGCCGTCTTCGTCCTGGGTCTGCTCCTGGTTCCGCTCCTCGGAAGCGATGGGAGCCGAGGCGGGGGCACTCCTTCCGGGCGCTCCCCCGGCTTGCACTAACCCTTCGGCGGACGGGGCCTACGGAGCCTTCACGGCCCGCGTCGCGAAGGTGGAGGGAATCCACTTCTCGAAGGGGGAACCGGGCCACCGGTCCTCATAGAAGCCGGAGATGGCGCAGGCCCCCGGAGAAGGCCTCCTCCACCTCCGCCGTTTCGGCCACGTCTGAGAAGGCCCGAGGGGGTTCCGGACGTTCGGGACGCTCCCCGAGCATGCAGTGCCACCATCCCACGTCGTGCCATGCCCCCAGCTTGAAGCCCACGTCCCGGTAGACGCAGAGTAGCCTGAAGCCCGAAGACTCGTGGAGCGCCACGCTGGCGGGGTTGGGCAGCGTGATCCCCGCGTAGACATTGCAGAAGCCCTGGAGCGCAAGGATGTTCAGGAGCGCCCGATACAGGGACCGCCCCACACCCCAGCCGCGGCACCGATCCCTCACGTACACCGCCGAGTTGGCCGACCACCGGTAAGCGGCCCGCGCTCCGTGCGCGTCGGCGTAGGCGTAGCCCAGCACTTCGCCGGATCGGTGGCAGACGATCCACGGGTAGGTCGGGAGGGTCCTGGCGATCCGGCGCGACATCTCGTCGGAAGAGGGCGGCTCCTCCTCGAAGGAAACGGCCGTATCCCCCACGAGGGGCGCGTAGATCTCCGCCACGGAGGATCCGTCTTCCGGCACGGCCGCGCGCAATTCGGGCCTCACGAGCGTCTCCCTTCGGGGCCATTTTCGCACGGCGGCATCGCAAAGGGCCCGCCCCGTCGGGGGCGGGCCCGCGAAGCCCTCCTGGGTCGGGCTTCGGATCAGTTGTTGGGGGCGCCGGAGGCGATCCAATCGAAGATGGCCTGCCGGTCGGCGGCCGTCACCTGGCTGGACCGGTGGCCCGCGGCGAGGAAGGTGTAGAGCACGCTGTTGTTCGGATTGCCCGGGATGACGCGAATGCCGGATTGGGACTGGGCGGGCACGTTTACGAGATTGGAGTAGGCTTGGCCGGGGCTCAGGTCCATTCCCGCTTCGGGGCTGGAGCCCGAGTGGCAGCCGATGCACTTGGGCGTGAAGATGCTCGTTTGCAGGAAGGTGAAGGTGGGCGCCGCCGCGTTCACCGTGATGGTGCGCGTGTCGGGGGTGGGGTCCGCCAGGCCGTGTTCGTCCGTCGCCGTGAAGGTCACCGAGTACATACCGGCGCTCGCGTACACGTGGGCGCCGGGGTTGAGCAGAGTGGAGGTGGAGCCGTCCCCGAAGTTCCACAGAACCGTGACCGTGTCTCCGTCGGGATCCGTGGCGCTCCCGGAGAAGGTCACCGATTCCCCGGGCTGGATGGACACGTCGCCCGGAGGCTCGACGATCACCCCTTCGGGGGGGGCGTTCAGGGGACTCTCCACCGTTATGGTGCGCGTATCGGGGGTGGGATCCGAAAGCCCCCCGTCGTCCGTTGCCGTGAAGGTCACCGTGTAGGTGCCGGCGGAGGCGTAGACGTGGTCCCCTGGGTTGAGGTCCGTGGAGGAAGACCCGTCGCCGAAATTCCACAGGACGCTCACCGTGTCGCCGTCGGGGTCGCTGACGGCGCCGGCGAAGGAGACGCTTTCCCCCTCCGAGATGGTGACGTCTCCGGCGGGGGCCAGGATGGTGCCGTCGGGCGCCCGGTTGGACACTCCGCCCTGGGGGATGATCTGGCCTCGGATCTCTCCGGAGGGAAACAGCTGGGTGTGGACGTTCACGTAGAGCTGTCCGGCGCGCAGGGCCGAGACGAATCCGTCCCAATCGCCCGCCAGGGGCCCCACGAGGTCCTCTTCGTAGATATTGTCTTCCCTCTCCAATTCTCTGGGTCTCGGGGAGGGCCGGGAGGAGGAGAACAGTTCGGCCACCACGGGTCCGTTGACTCCCGGTGCGCCCAGGTGGATGTGGCCCGCCGTGGCGCCCACGATGCGCCGAACCTTGAGGTGGAATTCCAGCCGGCTCTGCTTATCCTCGAAGCGCGCCGATTCCAACCCAGCCGGAAGGCCGTCGTCCTCCTCCTCGAGTTTGAGTTTGAGGCGGACCGTGCCCGTCGTCGTCGTGTTGACCGGGGGCACTTCGCTGGCCCCGCTGAGGAGGGCGTCGAACTTCTCCTTGTTTTCCTTCTTCTTCTCTCCGAGATCGGCGGAAAAGAGAACGCCGCTGTCTCCGTCCACCCAAAAGGCCTTTCCCCCGGCCAGCGCGAGCCCCAACGGGAGAGAACTCGCCCAGGCGACGGTCTCCACGGGGCCGCCTTCGAGGTCCACGCGCTTCAGGGCGTTGCGGCCGCCCGCCGAGGGAGGGACCCCGGGGGTCGGGACATCCAATGCGTAAACGAAGCCGTCCGACGCGTCGAAGGCGAGGAACTCGGGGCGTTCGAAACCGCCCGCCACCTTCTCGGAGCTGCCGTCGGGACGGATCCGCACGATCTCCCCGGACTCGCGATCCGCAAGGAGGGCATCCCCGGACGGAAGCCGAGCGGTGCCCCGCTCCCCCGCGTCCACCACGAGCGCCGGCCCGTCGGAACGCTCAAGGACGCTCCAGACGGGGTCGAATTTCAGCAGAGCCCGGCTCGATGCACCGGGGCCGACGGGCACCTCGGCGGTCACGAAGATGGAGCCGTCCTCCCCCACCTGGGGCGACGAGGGCAGAACCAAACCGTGGACGGACGGCCTGGCGCCGGAAGGTCCAGGCCCCTGCGCCTGGGCCGTCCACGTGGCGGCGGCAGCGAAGGCGAGGGCCGCGATCCCCAGGAACCGCAGTGCATTTCGGGTGATGTGGGTTGCCATGAGTCAGGTCCTCCTAAGAATGATGAGGGTCCAGCGAAGCAGTCCCAACTACGAACGCGGGCCAATTAGTAGCGACTTGCTAGGAGATTGTCCACCCCCCAACCGTGACGGGCGTCACGACCGGGGGCCGGAGGATTGGAGAGTGTGAGGTTCGGCACTTCGGGCCGAGACATTGAGAAGAGCCGGTTGCGGTGGGCGTGGGCCCGAATCCGTCCTGAGCCGGGGCCTCAGAAGGGGGGCTTTCCCTGCCTGCTGCCGCCGCCACGCTTGCCGTGCCGACAGCGGACGACTCAGGGCCGTGCGGGCGGAGAGGTCCCGCCGGATCGCCTCCTCGCTCCGTGGGAGGCGGCGTTACCGGGTGGAGTCGAAGGTCTGCCCGTCGTCCACTGGGATGTCCTTCGCATCGTGAGGCACGCTCACGGCGACGGTTCCCGAACAGGAGTCGCCCTGGCCGTCGCTCGCCGTAAAGGCG
>CAZPSH010000051.1:0-14092 GCA_964589625.1 uncultured Thermoanaerobaculia bacterium | reverse complement strand
CTCCAGGCCGGGGTTGACTCCGGCCTGAACGACGCCGATTTTCACGGGGTTCTGGGGCTGGTTGTCGGCCCGCACGGTGCGGTGGAAGAGGCCGCCGTCGTACCGGCCCGCCTCCACGTAGCGGAGGAAATTGGACGCCGTGATCGGGGCGCGGACGGCGTCCACCTCAAGAACGATGCCCCCCTCTTCGGTCTGCAGGAGGACCCGGACCGGAAGGGCCTCTCCGGGAGGAGTGCGCGTGGCGCACCCCGAGAGGGCCAAGAAGGCGAGGAGGAGGGCGGCGCGGGGTTTCACGCAGAGGCCTCGGGGGCCTGGCCGCCCGCGTATCGGAGGACCACCAGGGAGAGGTCGTCGAAGGGCTTCTCCTCGCCCGAAAACCGGTCCGTCTCCAAGAGGAGCCTCCGCCCCGCCTGCTCGGCGCCAAGCCCTCTCAATTGGGGAAAGAGGGCATTGAGGCGCTCCTCGGAGAAGAAGTCCCCCGCGGCGTTGCGGGCGTCCGTCAAACCGTCCGAATAGGCGATCAGGAGATCCCCCGGGCGGAGGTCCAGCACCTGCTCGTGATAGGCCGCGTCGGCGAAGGCGCCCACGGGGAGGGCAACGGAGGGGAGTGTCTCCACTCCCTCCTCGCGCACCAGGACGGGCGGCATGTGGCCGGCGTTGAGGAAGCGCACCCGCCCCTCCCCGGAGGCGAGGACCATGAACACGAGGGTGGCGAAGCGTCCCGGGAGGCCGTCCCGCTCCAGGATCGCGTTGGTCCTGTGCCCCAAGCGGGACAGGTCTGGCGTCTCGGGCGCGATGGCCCGGAGCGTGGACTGGAGTTTGGCCATGAGCAGGGCGGCGCCGAGCCCCTTTCCCGACACGTCCCCCAGGACGATGCCCACGGTCCCCTCGTCGAGGGCCATGTAGTCCACGAGGTCTCCCCCCACGTCGTTGGCGGGCCGGGTGTAGAGCCAGGCCTCCCACCCTTCGATGCTCGGGTTTTCCTTGGGAAGAAGGGCCAACTGAACGGCGCGCCCCACCTCGAGTTCGTCCCGGGCCAGCAGCTTGTCGCGTAGCTCCAGCATGAGGACCACGAGAAGGATCACGACGCTCGCGGGGGCCAGGCTCACGCTCACCCCCACGCCTCCCGATGTGAACCGGAGGTCCCCCATCACGAAGGTCCACAGGCTGAGCAGGACCAGAAGCCTGCGAACCGGAGTGAGCTTGAGGAAGAGGCTCCTCAGGAGGTACCACAGGAGGGTCAACCACCGGCGGAGGGCGCCCATGGACTCGAGCCGCTGCTTCCGGTCCTCGTCCAGGTAGAAATCGTAGAGGTCCCTCATGTCCCGCTTCAGGGTCTGGGAGAAGCGCCCGCCCTCCATGTCGGAGGCGACGGTCCGGCCGAGATCCTTCAAGTCCTGGGGAAACCGGGCGGAGATCTTCCGCGCGTGGCTCATCCAAGCGCTCCCTGGGTTCTTACGCATCCGCCGGCCCCGAGGTTGCGCGGGCCCCCCGGCGCTCACTGGGTGAGGTACAGGTAAAGATTGACCGATGCGCCCCGACCCGTGGTGTTGTAAAAGTACACGCGGTAGCGGGGAAAGGCCAGGGGAAACTCCACCGGATCGGAGTTGAAGTAGGCCCCGTCGCCGGACTGCATCTGTGCCGCCACCTCGAGGGGGAACTCGATGCGGCGGGTTTCGCGCAGGGCCCGAAGGACGGGTTCCTCGTCCGGGATGAGAACGGCTCCCACCAGGCCGGGCCGGAAGTCAGCGCCCTTCATCTCTCCCTGGAGGCATAGAACGGCGTGCCCGAAGCCCGCCGTCTCCACGGCGGGGGCTTGCACCGAATCGTCCAGGTCGTTGCGCTGGAGAGGCGGCACGACCACCTCCTCCCTCTTTACCTGGACTCCCGTCCGCGGGAGGTTGTCCACGGAGACCGTCCCGCCCACCTGCTGGAGGCTGGGGAAGTTGGTGACCCAAACCTCGCTGTCGGCCGCGGGCCTGGGATCTCCCGCGGGCCACAAGAGCCCCGCCGCGAACGCCGCTCCCGCGAACAGAATCCATGCCGGACGCCTCATGTCTCCGCCTCCCTTCCAGGGTTCGGACCGCCCCGCGCGGACGCTCCGCGGTCCCTTCTTTACCAGACAAGACGCAGGACGAGTGTGATGCGTCTAGGGGCAGGCGTCGGGACGGATCGCCTCCGCCTCCATCCGGACGCGGTGTCACGTCGCGCAAGTCAAGCCTTTCCCGCCCGCCGGCTTTTCCGGGTGCCCTTCGGGCCCCGTGGCAGCCTGCTAGGCCTCCCCGGGAAGCCTCTCCTGAGGAAGAAGTTCCAGGGCTCTGCGCACGAGAGGCTCGCGCATGCGGGCCTTGGAGAGGGCATAGGCCGCGGGATGGAGGGCGGTGAGCTCGGCCGCCGCCACCTTGGCCGCGTCCACGAGGTCCTCGGCTCCGGCGAGGAGGCCGTCGACGAAACCCGCCGAAGCCGCCTCGCGGGCCGAAAAAGCACGCCCGTGCAGCAGAGCTTGCGCGTGCCACTTGGGCGGGATCGCCGTCTGGGTGATGGCGAGGACCCAGGAGGGGAGCGGGATCCCCACGAGGACCTCGTTCATCTGCCACCGGAAGTCGCCATCGAGTGCGTAGCGCCGGTCGCAGGCCAGGGCGAGGATCATTCCCCCCGCCACGGCGTGGCCCGTCACCGCGGCCACCACGGGTAGGGGAAAGGTGAAGACCCGGCACAGGGTCCGCGCGAAGGCCTCGTGGAGGGACTTGAGCTGGGCAGGGGCCAGCGTGGGAAGGAGCTTCACGTTGAGCCCGCCCGAAAAGAAACCGTCCCGGCCCGACAGGACCACCGCCTTCGCCCCCGATGCCTGGGCCTTGTCCAGCGCCGCGCCCAGCTCGAGGAAGAAGGCCTCGTCCATGGCGTTGGCCTTGCCGTCGTCCATGCGGACAATCCCCAGGGGTCCTTCCATCTCCACGAGAATCCTCGCCATGTCTTCCTCCCGCGAACTTCGTCACCGGTCCGGCCGGCCCTCCAGGGCCTCCGCCACGCGCTCGGGATAATCCGTGAAAACGCCCGCCGCGCCCATATGGTACACGGCCCGGAGGTCCTCCGGGAGGTTCACGGTGAAAACGAGGGCCGAAAGACCCGCGGAGCGGGCCCGCTCCACGTCTTCGGCGGTCGTCCCTCCGAGGGACAGGTGGAGCGCCCGAGCGGCCACCTCGCGGGCCAGCGCCATGGCGGCCCCGTCCGCCGAACGTGCTAGGACGGCCAGTGGAACCTCGGGAGCGTGCGAGCGCAGGGTCCTCAGCTCGTCGGGATGGAAGGAAGAGGCGGCGAGGTCGGCCCGCGTCCAACCCGACCGCAGGGCTTGGCGCAGGAGCGGCGCGGCCAGGGCCGCCGATCCCCTCCCCTTCAGCTCCACCACGAGCCCCGCCCGACCCCTCAGGAGGTCCAGGACCTCCGGAAGGAGGGGAATCCGCTCGCCCATCCCCGCGTCGAGCCGCCGGATCTCCTCGAGAGTGTGGGCCGAGAGGGCCCCCGATCCGTTCGTCGTCCGGTCCAACGTGTCGTCGTGGATCACCACGAGTGCCTCGCCCAGGGGGTGAACGTCCACTTCCACCCACGCCGCGCCCAGATCGAGGGCGCGCCGAATGGAGAGGAGCGTGTTCTCGGGCGCGTGGCCGGCGGCGCCGCGGTGGCCGATGCAGAGGAAGGGGCGGTGCGCGCTCACGTCAGGCCTCAGCGATTCAGCCGCCAGAGGGCGGCGTTGAGAGCCGCGGCGTAGGTCCGCCAGGCGAGGTAGGGCAGGAGAAGGATTCCCGCCGCTCGGCGGACCCGGAAGAAGGCCGCGGCGGTCGCCGCGGCGGCGGCGAGCAGGACCAGGATCTCCACGAGCGCCCAGCCCATGGCGTGGAGGCCGAAAAAGAGAGGGGTCCAAGCCGCGTTGAGGGCGAGTTGGAGGAAGAAGAGCCGGAGGGCGGAGCGGGCGCGGGATCCCCCGCCGGACCTCCAGACGAGAAAAGTCGCCAGGCCCATGGATGCGTAGAGGTACGTCCAGGCGGGTCCGAAGAGCCAGTCGGGGGGTGTCCAGGGGGGAGTGTTGAGGGAATCGTACCAGGGACCCGCAGGGAAGAGGATCCCCATGAGGGCGGCGGAAAAGGGGAGCGCGACCCAGGCGGACAGCGCCAGCCAGGAAAAGGGCCGTTCGGAACGGCCCCCGCTCGCTTCTGCCGGAGAGGTCCTCGTCGTCATGGCGTTTCCTCCAAGCCCGCGGACGCGCCGGGCGACGCCTTCCCCGCTGGGGGGGCGGGTTCCGCTGACCTATGATATCCTTGATTCAAGCACTGTGTTGGGCTGAAGCATGATCGGGACCCGACTGGGTACCTACGAGATCGTGGAGGAGGTGGCCTCGGCCCTGGACTTCGCCCACCGGAAGGGGGTTCTCCACCGGGACATCAAACCCTCCAACATCCTCCTCGACTTGGACGGAAACGCCTATCTCACGGACTTCGGGCTGGCCCGGCGGGGGACCGCGGGCGAACGGGGCGGAGGCCTTACGTTGCCCGGAGCCATCCTCGGGACGCCCACCTACATGGCCCCCGAGCAGGCCATGGGTGGCGGCGGGATGGACTTCCGGGCGGACGTCTACGCCCTGGGGGCCGTCCTCTACGAGATGCTCACGGGTAGCCCTCCCTTTCCGGGGGATTCGGCCATCGCGGTGGCGGTGGCGCACATGAACGCGCCCGTGCCCTCGGCCCACCAGGTCGTCCCCCAACTGCCGGCGGCCGTGGACGGTGTGCTGGGCCGGGCCCTCGCCAAGAGCCCGCGGGACCGATTTCTGAGCGCGGCGGACCTCTCCCGCGCCGCCAAGGCCGTCCTGGGCCACCTCTCCACGGGGGCCCCCGTTGCCCTTACGAAGGCCGCCAGGCAGTACGTCCGCGCGCGCGGCGGTGGCGGGTCCGAGGGCCACCGGACCACGCCGACCCCGGGAGCGGTGCCGGGGAGCGCCGAAGGGCAGCGCCCCCGTCCCGGCACTTCCGAACAGATGGGTCTCGTGGTGGCGCTCATGGCCACCTTCTCCGATTGGCTCAAGCCCATGGAGGCCGACGCCCTGCGGCTGGTCCGTGGGCTCTTCGATCTCGCGGAGGGCCCCTCCCTCCAAATCCGGGGCAGGCCCGCTCCGGTGGCGTCCTACCGGGTCCTGGGCGAGAAGCCCACCCACCTGCGCCTTCCTTCGCCCGCCTTCGAGGGCTTGGCCACCCGCACGGTGGGACGGGAGCGGGAGGAGGCCGCCCTTCGGGAGGTTTTCGAGGCGGTGGCCGCCGGGAACGGCCCGCGCGTGGTGGCCCTCCTCGGCGAGGCGGGGATCGGCAAGTCGAGATTGCTCGCCGATCTCCTCCACCACGTGGACCTCCGCGCCGAGCCCGCGTGGTTCTTCCTGGGGCGCGCCCAGCCCGAGGCGGCAAGGAAGCCGCTGGCCCTTTTCTCGGACCTCCTGTCAAACCGATTCGGCTCCGCGGTGGAGGATCCAACGGTTCCCTGGCGGGAACGGGTGCGGAAGGGCCTGGGCCCCTTCTTCCCCGAAACGGGGGGAGTGGCCGACGAAGAGACGGTGGAGGCCCTGGCGGGACTTGCCGGGGCCCCGGATTCGGACGCGGCGCCCTCGGAGTGGGGCCGGCGTGGCCCGCCGCGTTCCCAGACCCGCCTCCCGAAGGCTCGCGGAGGAGTATGTAACGGCGGCCCTGGAGGCCGTGAAGAAGACCCACAAGGTGGACGGAGACCGCGTGTACCTCATGGGATTCTCCCAGGGCGCCTTCCTGGCGTATTCGGCGGGAATCCGGGGCGGAACGGCCTTCCGGGGGGTCATCCCCATCGGAGGGTGGCTGACGCCCGCGGACTTCTCCGCCGAGGAGGTTGCCGCGGCGCGTTCCACCGAGTTCCTCGTGTGCCACTCCCCCCAGGACCTGGGAATCCCCATGGCGGAGTGCAAGACCTCGGTGGAGTTCCTCCGCAAAGCCGGCGTCCCGGTTAGCCTCTTCACCTACGAGGGGGGCCACGTGATCTCGCCTCCCCTCGTCAAGAAGATCACCGACTGGATCTCCGAAACGTCGAAACGGTGAGGGGCGGGTCCGGCCTCGGACCGGAATTGGAGGCCGCCGAGGCCGAGCGTCGTCAGGTCTCCTCCCGATCCCCGGGACCTTCCCCTCCGCCTGTAGTGGGCCGGCTGGCCCACCGCCGACCTCCAGGGCGAGAGGATCAGGACGGCCGCGGCGAGGAAGGAGGACCAGTCCCGAAAGGACGAGGGAGGCCTTCATGATCCGAAGGGCGCCGACGCGGTCCGACAGCCGCCCCGCCAGGGGTCCCGTGACCATGGCTACGAGCCCGTAGACGGTGACGACGAACCCCGCGCGTCCCGGAGACAGCCCCAGCGCGCGCGTCAGGTAGAGAACGAGGAAGGGGAGCACCATCGTGCCCACCCGGTTGGTGAGGGTGGTCGCGCAGAGGACCCAAATCTCCTTCGGCAGGCCCTTCAGCGAACTCCAGGGGTTCACGATCGCCTCCTCGGCGGAAGTATCGCACGGCGGGCCCGCGAATGAGGCGAGGCCCCTGGGCGCGGGCCGTTCCAAACCAACCCGCTTCTACCCCGGTGTGTACCCTCCCTTCCGGAGGCCGCCTGCCCCTGCTATGCTCCGGTCTTCCAGGGGAGGGAGCCATGACGGACCCGAACGTTGCACCTCAGACGCCGCCTCCGGCGGCATCGGCGGCGCCGGCGAAGGTGAAGGGCGGGATTTGGAAGTGGTTCGCGTGCGGATGCGCGGTCCTTCTCCTGCTGGTCCTGGCCGTGGCCGGGATCGCCGGGTTCCTGGCCTACAAGGGCGTCCTCTTCGCCAAGAAGAAGGGGACCGAGACCATGGGCCGGCTGCGGGAGGAGGGCGGCGTTCCGGGAGTGCGCGGCCGGCTGGACGCGGCCAAGATGCGGGACTTTTTCGACGCCTCGGGAGACTGGCCGGACATCCGGCGGGCCGCGGACGCAAACGACCGGCAGGCCCTGGACGAGCACGCCGCCCGGATCGGTCTCGCCTCGGGCCGGGAACTGGAGCAGTACATGGCCGTCGTGATCCTCGCCGGCGGGATGACCTTCGTTCCCGAGGGCGCGCGGCGCCAGATGCTCGTCCAGTCGGTGGGGCAGGACGTGGCGGAGGTCGTCATGGCCCCGGAGAACCAGGAGAAGGTGCGCCGGTTTCTTCGGGAGTGACCCCCAGTAGGGCGGGAAGAAACGAGCGGGGGCCTTCGTGTGAAGGCCCCCCCCGCGTTTTCCGCGCCGTTTTCGCTCAATGTCCCCCGCAGCCCCTCCGCCCTCAGGCCTTCGCCCGCCTCGCGTACACGACGAGGAAGGAGCAGAGGGCGATGACGCCCAGGATGGCGAGCCATTCGCCGGGCGCCCCTTCGAAGGCCTCCGCGTGCAGGACGTGCACAACGGTCTTGGCGTCCAGGGTCCCGGTGGAGGTCTTGACCGCCGCGTTGATCACGGCGTCCACGACCCCCATGATGGCGCCGCCCGCCATGAGTCCAGAAGCGATGAGGATGCCCCGGTCGTGGCGCGGCTTCACGGCTTCCTCGCCCTCTCCCTTGCGCGGGCGTGAGACGATCCAGCTCAGGATCCCGCCCAGGAGGATGGGCGTGTTCAGTTCGATGGGCAGGTACATGCCCAGCGCGAAAGCCAGGGCGGGCACGTTCACCATCCGGAGAATGAGGGAGAAGATCACGCCGAGGGCGAAGAGGTACCAGCGCAGGGAGCCCGAGCCCGCGCCGAAAATGCCCACGAGGATCTCCTTCATGGCCGAGGCCTGGGGCGCGGGGATCGCGCTGGTCCCGAAGCCCTGGGAGGGGTCGGTCTGGGACATGACCCACATGGCCACGCCGCAGAAGGTGGCCGCGACGGCGGTACCGAGGAACTTGAGGGCGAGCTGGCGGGCCGGCGTCGCGCCGAGCCAGTGGCCCACCTTCAGGTCCGAGGAGAGGGCGCCGGAGGCGGCGAGGGCCGTGCAGACGACCCCGCCCACCATCATGGTCACGAACATCCCCTGGCCGCCCCCGAGGCCCAGCTTGAGCATGACGACCCCCGTGATGATGAGGGTCAGCATGGTCATGCCCGAGACGGGGTTCGTGCCAATGATGGCGATGGCGCGGGCCGCCACGGGGGCGAAGAGGAAGGCGATCCCCGTCACAAGCGCGGTCCCCACGAGGGCGGGGACCCAGCCGTTCTCAAGCCCCAGGCCGAGGGAGAAGAAGAGGAAGGCCACCACCACGAAGGCGGCGAGCCCGCCCAGCATGACGCCCCCCGAGAGGGTGCGGTCGGTCCTCGGGACCGCCGCCGCCTCGCGCGTGTCCCGGCTCCTCATCCCCTTCAGGTTCGCGCCGATGGAGCGGACCATGGAGGGCATGGAGGTCAGGACCCCCAGGATGCCCGCCCCGGCGATCCCGCCCACGCCGATGATCCGCACGTAGTGCTTGAAGACCTGGTCGGGGTTCATGGCGGAGATGAGGACGTCCCCGGGGGGAAGGACGGCCGTCATCTGGGAGCCGATGGCGTGGACCATGGGCACCAGAACGAAGTACGAGAGGAACGACCCCGCGGCGATGACCGCGGCGTACTTGATGCCGATGATGTACCCGATGCCGACGATGGCCGCGTTGTTGAGCATCCGGAAGGTCATAAAGTGTTCGCTCAGGACCCGCCCCACGCCCACCACCTTCAGCGAGACCGTCTCGGCCATGGCGTGGAGGGTCGCCACGAGCCCGTCGTAGAGGGCCCCGACGCCGGCCGCGAGGGCGAGGACCTTGGCCTGCCCGCCCACGCGCTGTCCCGAAACGAGGATCTCCGTGGTGGCGGTCCCCTCGGGCCAGGGGAACTGGCCGTGCATCTCCACCATGAAGTGGTATCGAAGCGGGATCAGGAAGAGAATCCCCAGGCATCCGCCGAGGAAGGAGACGAGGATTACCTGCCAGATGGAGGGCTGGGCCACGCCCGAGCCCGGGGTGGCGGCGAGCATGTAGAGGGCGGGGATGGTGAAGACGGCCCCGGCCACCACGTGGGAGGAGTTGGCCCCGATGGACTGGACGATGACGTTCTCCAGCAGGGAGCTCTTGCGCGTGAAGAAGGCGCCGATGCCGATGGCCAGGATGGAGATGGGAATGGCCGCCTCGATGCCCTGGCCCACCTTGAGGGCCAGGTAAGCCGCCGCCATGGAGAAGACGGCGCAGAAGAGGAGGCCCATGACAACGGAGCGGACGGTGACTTCGGGAACGCCCGTCTCGTCCGGCACCACGGGCACGTATTTCTCGCCCTCCTTGAGGGGGCGCCGGGCGTTGTCGGGCAGCCCTTGGATCTCCTTCGGCGCGTTTGTGTGCGTCATGCGAAACACCCCCCAGCCCCTGAAGGCCGCGAAAAAGGCCCCGCCCGGCGGCGGGGTCGCGAAGCGAGGATAGCACAGGGCGGGGAGGAGGGGGGGGAGGGGAAGGCGGAAGGCGGATGAGAAAGAAGGGGCATGAGGGATTTGGAAAGCGGGACTTGAGAAAAAGGGAGACGTTAGACGAGAGACGGTAGACGAAAGACGAGAGACGGTAGACGAAAGACGAGAGACGGGAGACTAGAGGTGCAGGGTGCAGTCAGGACATGGGTAACACATTTGGTTCAGGACATAGGTAACACCTAGGCCTCTCCCGTGTCTACCGGTTCCGCCTCCTCGTGCTGGCGGTGCTGACGCGCCGGCGCTCCTTGGAACCAAGACCTAGCCCTGTTCCCCCGAAGGGCCTGGTCAATGGTAGGGCTAGGCGGCGCGGCGGAGCGTCCCGGACCGCGAAGTCGAACGCCACACTAGCGCCGTCTCCGGCAGGTCTTCCCTTGCCGCTCAGTCGGTCCGCTGGATCACGAGGACGGTGAGGTCGTCGGCGCGGCGCACTCCGCCCCGAAAGGCCCCTGCCGCCGCCGCGAGTCCGGCGGCCACCTCTTCGGGCGCGAGGCCCTGGAGCGCGCGGGCGGCCCCCTCGAGGCGGGCCCGCCCGAACTCCTCGCCCGAGGGGCTCCGTGTCTCCGTCAGCCCGTCGGTGCAGAGGACGAGGAGTTCCCCAGGACGGAGCGCCACCTCCACGGCCTTGAAACCCTGGTCGCAGAAGAGGCCCAGGGGGAGGCCCGTGGCGCCGATCCACCGGAGTTCCTCTCCTCCCACGCAAAGGGGCGGCACGTGGCCCGCGTTGACCAGGGTCACCTCCCCTTCCGGCGAGGCCCACCCGCAGGCGAGGGTGGCGTAGTGGGCCGGGAGGGTGCTCTCGCAGAGGACGTGGCTGGCCCGCGCCGCCGTCTCCTCGGGCGGGAGGCCAAGGGGCAGGAGGGCCCTGAGGAGCGCGTGAAGCTGGGCCATGAGGAGGGAGGCGGAAACGCCCTTCCCCGAGGCGTCACCCACGGCGAAGAAGAGCCGCCCGTCGGGGAGGGTCAGGACGTCGCAGTAGTCCCCGCTGACGGGCCCCGCCGGCTCGTAGACGTGGCCGGCGCGCCACCCGTTCGAGGAGAAACTGCGGCGGGGAAGGAGTTCGGTCTGGACCCGGGAGGCCAGGTCCATGTCCGCCTCCAAGGCCCGCTGTTCCTCCAGGGAGAGGTGGTCGAGGCAGAATTCGAGGAGGGGGTCCGCCGCCAGGCGGTCCTGCTCGATGGGATCTCCGCAGGTCTTGCAGAGGCCGAAGGTGCCCTGGTCCAGACGGCTCAGAGCGGCGTCCACGGCGGAGAGGAGGCGGTGGATCTCCGGGTCTTCCCCGCCCGTTTCGATGGCCTGGCTGAGCCACCGGCGGCGGGTCTGGAGCTGGTCGCGGACGAGAGATTCGGGCATGGACGACATGGCGGCCTCCCGGGACGCGTCAGGGCGTGGAACCGTCCAGGTCCGACAGGATGCGCTCCAGCCGCCTGGAACGGGTTTCAGGTTTCTTGGCCTCTTCGAGGGACCGGACGTGTTCCTTCCGCCGCGTGAAGGAGAGGGCCTCCCACCGCGCCCGGGCCTCCCAGGAGGCCTCCGTCTTGGAATTCCCCTTCCCGCGTGTCGCCATCCGGACGGTTCTCCTCTCCGCGTATTCTAACGCGGCCGTCAAGTGGGCCCCCGGTCCGGGAGAAGGGCCGAGGCGCGGAGAGGAGCGGCCGGGCGTCCCGCCCGCCGCGAAGGTCCTCGGCCGAGGTCGGGTCCGCCCCCCGCGGCCCCCTCGCCCATCGGCCTATTGCCGCTTGCGTTTCAGGATGTTAGATTGACCCGCAGAGGTGGGAAATGGTGGACAAGGTTCAGTTCGAGGCGGCTCGAAGGACGCCGGACGTGGACGCCAAGCAGGTCCGCTCGGCCGTGGAGGACAAGGGCGTCGTCCAGGAGGTGGACAACGCCCTGGCGGAGGCCGTTGCGTCGGGGGCCACGGACATCCACTTCGAACCCCAGCCCGAGGGGCTCATCGTCCGGGTCCGGGTGGACGGGGCCATGGCCACGGTGAAGGAGGTGCCCGACCGGATGAAGGGCAACGTCCTGAACCGGATCAAGGTCCTGTCCGGGATGGACATCACCAAGAGCCGCATCCCACAGTCCGGCTTCTTCAAGATGATGGCGGGGGACCGGCGCATCGAGCTGTACGTCTACGCCCTTCCCACCCTTTACGGCGAGTGCATCACCGTGAAGGTCCAGTACAAGCAGAGCGCCACCCTGCGGCTCGACCAGTTGGGCATGAGCCCCGCGGTGCTGACTTCCTACCGGAAGGCCCTCTCCCGGACGGCGGGGCTCTACCTCGTGACGGGCCCACCCGGCTCGGGCAAGCGGACCACGATCTACGGCTCCATCCTCGAGGTCCTGAAGCCCAATATGCTCGCCATGGGCTTCGACCCGGTCATCAAGTACGAGATCCCCGGCATGATCCAGGGCAAGCCCGAGGACAGGAGCGAGTTCACCTTCGCCGAGGCCATCCTCTCCCTGTTTCAGCAGGAGCCGGACGTGGCCTACATCGGGGACGTCCTGAACGAGCAGGAGGCCCGGGCGACCATCTCGGGCGCCTTCGCCCGGCGCCGCGTGTTCGCGCGGATGACCGCCAACGACACGGTGAACGCCATCCAGAACATCGTGGACATGGGCGTTCAGCCCTTCCTCATGGCGGCCTCCACGGCGGCCGTCCTGAACCAGAGGCTCCTCCAGCGGCTGTGCCCCTCCTGCCGGGAATCCTACGATTCGGACGAGGCCATCCAGAAGGAAGTCGGCCTCAAGCTCCCCCCCAACGCCCGCTTTTTCAAGGCCCGGGGGTGCGCCGCCTGCAAGGGCACGGGCTACCAGGGAGTGGTGGCCATCTACGAGCTCTACCTCCCCAGCGAGGAACTGAACAAGTTGCTCGTGGGCAAGGCCTCCGTTGGGGAGATCCGCCAGCGGGCCGTCCGGGAAGGGCTCATCTCCCTCAAAGTGGACGGGGTCCTCAAGGCCCTGGCGGGATACTGCACCCTCGAAGAGGTCCTGAACGCGCTGTAGGGAGCGGATCATGCCCCAGAACCTGGTGCTGAGAATGCGCGACGGCTCCATGAAGAAGTGCAAGATCTACACGCACTTTTCGGCGGCCTACTCGCGCTTCCAGGTGGTCACCGTGGACGGGCGGGTGGAGAACGTTCCCCTGAGCGACGTGAAGGCCATCTTCTTCGTCCGGGACCTGGAGGGCAACCCGGGATACAAGTCCCAGGCGGAGTTTTCGGAGGAGTCTCCCAAGGCCGGAAGGCCCGTCCGGGTATCCTTTCCAGACGGGGAGGTGATGCGCGGCCGGGTCCTTCACATGGCCGAGGGCCGGAGCGGGTTCTTCCTCTTTCCCGCCGATCCCCTCGACAACAACCTCAAGGTCTTCGTGGTCCGCTCGCCGGACGTGAACGTGGAGGTGGAGGCGTGAAGGAGTCCCTGCAGGCGCTCCTCGAGCGCCTCCTGGAGGTCTTCGGTCCCGCCCTCCTCCCGCCCCCCGCCGGGCGGGAGGCGGACGACCCTTCGGAGGCCGCCGTGTCGGCGGTGACCGAGGCCCTCCACGCGGTCTCCCTCGCGGGCCTCGCGCTCCTGTCCCGCCGGAACAACTTCAGCCGTCCCGTCCACGAGGCCGCCTCGGAGGTCCTCTCGGACCCCTCCCTTTCGGCCCACGCGCGCTTCCAGGGCCTTCTCTTCTCCAGCAACCGGGACTTCTTCGGGCAGGTTTTCCCGGTCCAGTACGTGACGAAGGACGTCCTCCCCCTCTATCTCCGCAAGTACCTGCAGATCCTGGAGGAGGTGGGGCGCCTCGCGGGGCTCCCGCCGGGGGAGCGCTCGGGCCCCGAGGCGGAAAGGGTCCTCCAGGACGCGTTGACCTTCCTCGCCAACAACTGGACGGGAACCGTGGCCGTCCTCCGCCCCTCCCCGAAGGTGGTGGAGGGGCCCGCCGTGGAGGTCCTGGGCGGGCCGCCCTCGACCGCGGGCAAGGTGAGGGCCCTCTCCAACCAGATCCGGCCGGGCCTCTACCTGCTCTCCGAGAACCACCCGCCCGTGTCCCTGCACCCCTTCTACTATTTCGGCGAGGAGCGCTCCTACGTCTGCCGGATGGCCACCTCCGACGGCATCTTCTTCCGGGCCTTCGGCGGCGAGGGCTACACGCTCCTGTTCCACCCCGCCCTCCTGATGGACCTGGGCGACTTCCTCTTCCGCGCCGGCGCCTACGAAAAGGCCCTGAGGCTCTACCGGCTCATCGAGAACGAAAACCGCGAGGCCTTCATCATGGTCTCGGCCCTCAACCACGCCCTCGCCGCCCGGGCCCTTTCGGTGCGGGGGGACTACCTGAGGGCCGCCACCGAGTGGGAGCTGGCCCTCGCCGTCCGGCCCGACGCACCGGTGCTCTACCACGAGGTGGCCTCCGACTACCTCGCGGGCCTCCGCCACGGCCACGCCGCGGGGGCCCTGAACCGGCTCCTGGAGCGCTATCCCGTGAGCGACGAGGGGTACGTGGCCCTGGGCGACGTCTATTCGGCCAAGGGGGACCTGAGCCGGGCCCAGCGCGCCTACGACAACTTCCGCCCCAGCGGCGTGAAGGTGCTGGCCGG
>CAZPSH010000050.1:0-14295 GCA_964589625.1 uncultured Thermoanaerobaculia bacterium | reverse complement strand
CGTTCACCAGCGCCCCAAGCGCCGGCAGCACAGGGATCAGCCAGAGAAGCTGGACGGAGGTCATACGTCACCTCCCGCCTGGAATCCTCTCAGGGAGCCGGCGAGGGCGCGGGGACCGGCACATTCGAAATACGAAGCTCTAAATCCTGAATTCATCCCTTCAACTCCCTGGCTTCGTCCACGTTGGCGGTGTGCTTCACCCGGTAGAGGGCGATGAGGAGTCCGAGGCCTACGGCCGCTTCCCCGGCGGCCACGGCGATGAGGAAGACAGTAAAGACCTGTCCCGTCAAATTCTGCCAGAGGTCGGAAAAAGCCACGAAATTGAGGCCGGCCCCGGCGAAGATCAATTCGATGGACAGGAGGACGACGATGAAGTTCCGTCTCGCGAGGACCCCGAAGATCCCGAGACAGAAGAGGAGGAACCCCACCAGGACCAGCGCCGGGGTGGACACGTCAGACCTCCTTCTTCGCCAGAAAGACGCCGCCGACCACCGCCACGAGAAGAAGGATGGAGGCCGCCTCGAAGGGGTAGAGGAATTCGCCGTAAAGCACCTTGGCGATCCTTCGCGTGTTGTCCGCCGCCGGGGCGGATTCTCCTGGGGCCCCCGCATGGGCGGTCGCCGTGGCCGCGGGACGCCCCCCCGGGAGCGCGGCGTATTCGCTGTGGTAGAGACGGTGGCCCATCCAGAGGAAGAGCGCCAGGACGAGGACGAAGGCGGGCCAGGCCTGAAAGTGAACCTGGCGCGTCAGCCGGAGCACCTGGTTGTCCACCAGCATGATGCCGAAGAGGTACAGGACCATGATGCCGCCGGCGTACACCAGCACCTGGACCGCCGCCACGAATTCGGCATGGAGGACCAGGTAGAGAATCGCGAGGCCGAGGAAGCCCACCAGGAGCGAGACGGCGGCCGTGATGGGACTGCGCGCGAAGACCACCCCGAGCGCACACGCCACGATGACCGCCGCGAGCAGGATCCCAAACACCGTCATCCCCTCTCCTCCCAAATGCCCTTCTCACCGCGGAGACGCGGAGACCGCGGAGAAATCACCTCAAGAAACCCCAGGACCCCTTCCTTCTCCAGCGCCCTTCGCTCCCCCGCGGGGATCCGTCACTTCTTCACCGGAACGTTCTCGATCCAGTTCCACCTGTATCGAGTCTGGTCGAGGTCGTAGGGTAGCGTTTCCCGATCGAAGAGCAGTTCCCTGTGGTCAAAAACCACCAGTTCGAATTCGTGTGAATGGTGGATGGATCCCGTCGGGCAGGGATCCACGCACAGCCCGCAGTGCAGGCAGTGTTCCTGGTTCAGGTAGAACTCCGCCGGGCGCTTGTCGGTCTTGAAGACCTCCTTGGGCGGAGGATAGACCTTGATGCACCCCTCGGGGCAGGCCTTCTCGCACATGCGGCAGGAGATGCACGTTTCGATCTCCACGTGAAGCCGGCCCTTGGTCCGGTACGGAAGCACCGGCCGGACATCGGGGTAGAGCTCGGTGACCTTCGGCTTCACCATGTACTTGTGGGTGACTCCCATGCCCTTCAGGAGTTCCCAAAAGGTCACCATTTTCAAGAACCGGAGGGCGGCGCTCATGCGGTCACCTCAGGAGCCAGAGCTTGAACATGGCCACGAGGACCAGGTTGGCCATGGCAATGGGGAAGAGGACAAGCCACCCGATTCTCAGGAGCTGGTCGTACCGGTACCGAGGCCACGTGGCGCGGATCCACACGAAGAAGTAGGCGAAGAGCGCCCCCTTTGCGGCGAAGGAACAGACGCCCAGCGCGCTCACGAACCTCGGGTGCGTCGCGTAGAGGGCGGCGTCCTTGACGAAGGGGATGTCGTACCCGCCCAGGAAGAGGGCCGTGGCCACCACGCTCGTCAGGACCACGTTGGCGTATTCCGCCACGAAATAGAAGGCGAAGCGCATGCCCGAGTATTCGGTGTGAAAACCGATGATCTCGCTCTCGCCCTCGGGCAGGTCGAAGGGCGCCCGGTTGGTCTCGGCCACGGCGGCCACGATGTAGACGCCGAAAGCCACAAGCCCCGGAAAGAGGAAGTACCATCCCAGGGCCTGCTGGGCCGCCACGATGTCGCTCAGGCGGAAGGAGCCCGCCAGCAGGATGACGGAAACGACCGACAGGGTCAGGGGGACTTCGTAGGCCAGCATCTGGCTGGCGGACCTCAGGCTTCCGAAGAGTGGGTACTTGGACCCCGAGGACCAGCCTCCCAGAATGATCCCGAAGATTCCGAGGGAGGAGAGAGAAAGGATGAGGAGGATCCCCAGGTTCACGTCGCCGACGACGAATCCGTGGGTCCTTCCGGAGGGCGTGACCCAGGGAAGGGCCCAAGAAATCACCGCGAAGCCCACCAGCGCAGGGAAGAAGGAAAAGACGGGGGCCATCTTGAACAGAAAGGGCCTCGCGTTGGCGGGGACGATGTCCTCCTTCAGGAGGAGTTTCAGCCCGTCCGCCACGGGCTGCAGGAGGCCGAGCGGGCCCACCCGGTTCGGACCGAGGCGGGACTGGAAAAAGGCCAGGACCCGGCGCTCGAACCAGACCATGTAGGCCACCACCGTGAAGACGGGAACCAGGAGGATGAGGATCTTGACCAGGGGCATTCCGATGTTCGCGATGAGCCACTTCTCATTCATGCGCGGTTTCCCTTAGCGGGCGCCCCAGCCTCCGCCGGAGTGTGCCCAGGAGCCCGTGAGCCCATGAACCCTGGAGAGATTGCGAGGAGCGGCTCGCCTGTTGTGGGCTCGTGGCCTCGTGGTCTCATGGCTTCCGTCATCACCTGTCCACTTCGCCGAGCACGATGTCGAGGGAGCCGATGATGGCCACCACGTCGGCGATGAGCGCGCCGCGGCACATGGTCTCGATGCCCTGAAGGTTGATGAAGGAGGGGGCCCGCACGTGGACTCGCCAGGGCTTCTCGGTCCCCTCGCTCACGATGTAGTAGCCCAGCTGGCCCTTGGTCGCCTCCACCGTGAAGTAGGCCTCGCCCATGGGCGGGCGAATGATGCGGCCCACCTTGCCCTTGAGGTCGCCCTCGGGCATGCCGTCCAGCGCCTGGCGGATGATGCGCAGGCTCTGGCGCATCTCCCGGACGCGGCAGAGGTACCGGTCGAAGACGTCCCCGTTCTGACCCAGAGGCACCTCGAAGTCGAAGTCCTGGTAGCTCGAATAGGGCAGGGCCTTGCGCACGTCGAAGTTCACCCCGGAGCCCCGGAGGGTGGGACCCGACAGGGAAAGGGCGATGGCTTGGTCCGCCGCGATCACGCCCACCCCCTTGGTGCGCTGAACCCAAATGCGGTTTCCGGTGAGAAGGGTCTCGTAGTCATCGACCTTCTTGGGCATCTCCTCGAGGAACCGGCGGCAGACCGCCTCCCAGCCCTTCGGGAAATCGAAGCGGACGCCGCCGATGGGGTAGGCGTTGGGCAGAAGGCGCTGGCCCAGCATCGCCTCGAAAAGGTCCAGGATGGCCTCCCGCTCCCGGATGCCGTAGAAGAGCATGGACTGGGCGCCCACGTCGAGGGCGTGGGTTCCCAGCCAGAGGAGATGGTTCGCGATGCGCTGGAGTTCGTCGAGGACCACGCGGATGTACTGCGCCTTCTTGGGGACCTCCAGGTTGAGCAGCTTCTCCACGGCCCCCACGTACCCGTGGCAGTTCAGGACCGCCCCCACGTAGTCGAGGCGGTCGAAAACGGGTGTGGCCTGCGTCCAGGTGCGGTACTCGCACCACTTCTCGATGCCTCGGTGGAGGTATCCGATGAAGGATTCCATCCCCACCACCCGCTCGCCGTCCAGCCGGACCAGGGCCCGGTAGACGCCGTGGGTGGCCGGGTGCTGCGGCCCGAGGTTTAGCTCCACCTCGTGGGTTTCCAAGGCGCCGCGGAGCCCGGCGCCCTCGGGGTGCATGCCTTCACCGTCCATGGCGCTGCTCCTCGACGATCTTTCGCGCCTCCTCCACGTCGTCGGGGAGGTAGACGGGCTTCCCGTACCGGTTGGCCCGGATCATCTCTTCCTGGGCGCCACCGAGGGGGAACTCCTTCCTCAGGGGGTGGCCCTCGAAGTCGTCAGGCAGGAGGATGACCTTGAGGTTCGGATGGCCCTCGAAGACGATCCCGAGCATGTCGTGGGCCTCCCGCTCCATCCAGTCCGCTCCGGGCCATATCCCGGTGGCGGTGGGGCAGGGCTCGCCGTCGTCGAGCTGGACCTTCACCCGGAGGGAGTGTCCCTTTTCCATGGAGTACAGGTGGTAGACCACCTCGAACTTCTTGTCGTTGATGGGGTAGTGGGCGCCCGTCAGGTCGCTCAGGTAGTTCATGGCGCAACGGGGATCGTCCCTCAGAAAGGTGAGCACCTCCACGAGACGAGGCTTGGTCACGAGGACCCCGGCTTCTCCGCAGGGGCTCTTGGCGCCCCGGACGGATTCCCCGAACCTCTCGGCGAGGGCCTCCGCCGGAGCATTTCGGACCGCGTCTCCCGTGGGCTCCCACTTCTTGGGACCGGCGGGAGGCTTCGGGGCCGGCGGCGGCGAGGGCTTGGCCGCCACAGGCTTCTCCGCCTTCGCGGTGTCTCCACCCGCCTCCTGCGGCGGGGAAACCGGCGGCCCGGGCGCCTTGATCTCGTCAGTCATCTGGCTCCCCTAATCCTTCAAAATCTGGGCGGACTGGACCACGTGGCCCTTGGCCTCGTACTCGGCGACGACCTCGGGGATCTCCTCGCCCTTCGCCATCCACCCCTTCGTCGGGCGGTCTTGCAGGATGCCCTTGAACGTGGGCTCCTGCGCCACCTTTGGATTGCGGATCTTGGCCTGCAGGCGCATGAGGGCGTAGATGAGGGCCTCCGGCCGCGGCGGGCACCCGCTCACGTACACGTCCACGGGGACGATCAGGCCCGCCCCCTGGAGAACCGCGTAGTCGTCGTAGGGACCGCCCTTGATGGCGCAGCTCCCCATGGCGATGACCCATTTCGGATCGGGCATCTGGTCATAGAGGCGCCGGACCACGGGGGCCATCTTGAGGGTGATGGTGCCCGCGATGATCATGACGTCCGACTGGCGGGGCGAGGGCCGCATGACCTCGGAGCCGAAGCGCGCCATGTCGTACCGGGAGCACATGGCGCTGATCATCTCGATGGCGCAGCAGGCCAGCCCGAAGGTCATGGGCCAGAGGCTGTTGCGGCGGCAGTAGTCGAAGAGGACGTCCAGCTTGGCCAGCCCCACCCACGTTGGGTAGGCGCCACCGCTCAGGTCCCGGCTCATTCTTCCCACCTCAAGGCCCCCTTCAGCCACGCGTACACGTACGCCGCGATGAGCAGGGCGAGAAAGACGAACACCTCGATGACTCCGAAAAGGCCCAGATTGTCAAAGGCCACGGCCCAGGGCAGGAGGAAGATGGTCTCCACGTCGAAGACCAGGAAGACCACCGCCACCAGGTAGAAGTGGACGGAGATCTTTCCCGCCGGGGCCTCCTTCACCTCGATGCCGCATTCATAGGGCTCCACCTTGACGGGATCGTAGCGCCGGGGGCGGATGAACCAGCCCAGAACCATGGTGAGCGGCACAATGGCAAGAGCGACGGCCAGGAAGATCCCTACGGGAAGGTAAGCCGACATGTACGATCCTCCCTTGGGCGGGGCGGGCGCGGGCCTAAAGGGGCTGAATATAGTCGAGAGGGGCCGTGGTGTCAAGGTTCTAGAGGGCGGGGCCGGAATGCGTTCGAAGGCCCCCGGCCCGCCCCCCGACGCCGTTCCCCACGCGGCGGCGGTTGCAGTGCTCGGAGCGATTCAGAACAGGAGGGTCGCTCCTGGGGCATTTCCCCCACGACCTGTTGGTCGCCCGGTCAGACCAGGTCGAGGCCCGCCAGCGAAGCCAGGAGTTTCTTCCGCCCGAACCGGTTGAAGGAGACGGTCACTTTTTGCGCTTCACCGCTTCCCTCCAGGGCCAGAACGATGCCGAAGCCGTATTTCTTGTGGTGGATGCGCACCCCCACCCGCAGGACCTTTTGGGGGACGGGCTTCGGAGCCTCGGCGGCGTTCAGAAGGGCGGCGGCTTCGAGGAGGTTCATGGGCGCGCGTTCCACACCGCGGACCTGCTCCACGCGCCCCCCGGGGACTTCGCCGAGGAAGGGGGAGGGAAGCCTGTCCTGGACCACACCGAAGACATAGCGCTGGCGGGCCCAGGTGAGGGTCAGCCTGTCCATCGCCCTCGTCATGCCCACGTAGCACAGCCGGCGCTCCTCCTCGAGGCCGTCCTCGGTCTGGGAGGAGAGGGCGTGGGGACAAAGGCCCTGTTCCAGGCCCGAGAGAAACACCACCGGGAACTCCAGGCCCTTGGCCGCGTGAAGCGTCATGAGGCGGACCGCGTCGAAGGTCCCGTCCCTCAACTCGTCCTGGTCGCTCGCGAGGGCCTGGCGCTCGAGAAAGAGCCGGAGGTCGCCCCCCTCCCGGCTCTCGAATTCCCGCATGGCGGACACGAGTTCCCGCACGTTTTCCATCCTGGCCTCTGGGTCCGGACCCGACTCGCCTTGCTCGGCCAGGTACGCCACGTACCCCGTGGCCTCAAGAACCCATTGCGCAGCGGCCGCGGGCCCCCCGGCCGTCGCACGCTTGCCCACTCCCTGCAGGATGTCCAGGAAACCCCTCAAGGCCGTGCACGTCCGGGATGGAAAGAGGCCCTCCTCAGAGGCCGCCCGGGCGGCCTCCACGAGGCTAGTTCGACGCTCCTCCGCCAGGGCCGCCAGCTTTTCTGCGGTGGTGGGACCCAGCCCGCGCGGGGGCACGTTGAGGACGCGCGCCACGGCCAGGCGGTCCTGCGGATTCACTCCCGCGCGAAGGTAGGCGAGGACGTCCTTGATTTCCTTCCTCTCGTAGAACCTGAGGCCGCCGACCACTTGGTACGGGATCCGGCGGTTCAGGCACGCTTCTTCGAAGGTCCTCGACTGGGCGTTGGTGCGGTAGAGGACGGCCATTTGGCGCCAGGCGTACTGGGCCTTGAGGGAAAGCATGGAGTCGGCCACGAAGGCGGCCTCCTCCCGGTCCGAGGGAGCGGCGAAGACCCGGACCGCTCCCCCGTCGCCGCGCTCCGTCCAGAGGTTCTTTCCGATTCGCCGCGTGTTGTGGGCCACGAGTTGGTTGGCCGTCTCGAGAATGGCCCGGGTGGAGCGGTAATTTCTTTCCAGCTTGATGACCTTGGCGCCCCGGAAGTCCCGCTGAAAGTCGAGGATGTTCTGGATGTCTGCGCCTCGCCACCGGTAGATGGACTGATCCTCGTCGCCCACGGCGAACAGGTTTCCCCACTTCTCCGAGAGAACGCGGAGGAGGCGGTACTGGATCCGGTTGGTGTCCTGGTACTCGTCCACGAGGATGTGCTGGAACTGATGCTGGTACTTGGCGCGGACCTCGGGGCGCTCGTCCAGCAATCGAAGGGCCACTCCGAGGAGGTCGTCGAAATCCATGGAGTTGGAATCGGCAAGCTGGCGCTCGTAGGCGCGGAAAACGGGGGCCACCGTCATCGAGAAGTGACCCCGGGCCTTCTCCGCGAAGGCCTCCGCGTTCAGCCCCTCGGTCTTGGCCCGGCTGATGGCGGAAAGGACCGATCGGGGCTGGATGTTCCTCTCCGAGACCCCCCGGTCCCGCAGCAAGCGCCTGACCAGCCCCACCGCGTCGTCGGCGTCGAGAATCGTGAAGTTCCGGGCGTAGGGACCGCCGAGGGCCTCCACGTCGGCCCTCAGAAGCCGCGCGCACATGGCGTGGAAGGTCCCGATCCACAGGAAGGGCAGCGCGGGTTTCTGGAGGAGCTGGAGGACCCGGGCCCGCATTTCCTCCGCGGCCTTGTTCGTGAAGGTGACCGCCAGTACGGAGTGCGCCGATACGTGGCGGGCGGAGAGAAGGTGCGCGATGCGATGGGCGATGACCCGCGTCTTCCCGGACCCCGCCCCGGCGAGAACCAGGGCGGCTCCGCCGGGCTCGGTCACGGCGAGCCGTTGCTCTGGATTGAGCGCGTCCAGTGTGCGGTCGTCCAAATGGAGGCCCCTTCCCAACCTTCCGGACCTCGGCTCAGAGCCGGGCCCGGAGAGGGCTCACGTCTCCACCCAACAGGCCGGCGGCCTGGGCCCTCGCCATGGGCAGGGCGCGATGGGCGAAGTGCAGGGCCGCCTCCACCTTGTTATGGTAGAAGCGGGCCTCCTCGCTATCCTCGAGAAGTCCGTCGAGGGCCGACGGGTCCCCGGCGTTCACTCCTCGCCCTCGGGCCAGAGAGGTCAGGCGGTCCCGGGCCAGAGCCGCCTGCTCCAGGAGGAGGCCCCCCGCCAGGACGTGCCCGCAGATATCCAGCAAGGGCACGGCGTTGAGGAGGCCGAACAGGCCGGGGTCGCGCGCGTTCCTCATGGCCTCCAGACAGGCCTCGAGGCTGGAGAGGGCCTCCCGAAGAGGCGGGCCTCCGGCGGCGAGGGGCCCCTGGGCGGGCACCGCGTCGAGGGCCCGTCCGGCCCGATCCAGGAAAAAACCCAGGCAGCGGCCGTTCTGCATTCGGAACTTCCGGCCCACAAGGTCCAGGGCCTGGATGCCGTTCGTGCCCTCGTAAATCGAGGCGATCTTGGCGTCCCGCAAGTACTTTTCGGCGGGGAACTCCCGCGTATACCCGTACCCGCCGAAGGTCTGCATGGCCCACTCCGTAACCCGGAAGCCCCAGTCCGAACACCAGGCCTTGCAAATGGGCGTGAGGATCTCCACGAGGCCCGCGTGGCGGTCCCCTTCCTCGCCCTCCCCGGCGTGGGCCATGTCCATACAATAGGCCGTGTAGGAGAGAAGGGCGCGCATGGCCTGGACGTAGGCGCTCTGGAGCAGGAGGTTCCTCCGGACGTCCGGGTGAGAGAGGATGGGCGCCTGCGGGCTGGACGGGTCCTTGTCGTCGTGGCGGCGGCCCTGGAGCCGCTCCCGAGCGAAGGAGAGGGCGGCCTTGTGGGCGGCCGATCCCATGGCCATGCCTTGGACCCCCACTTCGTAGCGGGCGGAATTCATCATCTGGAACATGTGGAGGAGACCGAGGCGTTCCCGCCCGATGAGGTGCCCCACGCAGCCGTTCCGCTCACCGAAGACCAGCGTGCAGGTGGGCGACCCGTGGATGCCCAGCTTCTCCTCGATTCCGGCGCACTGGACGTCGTTGCCCTCGCCCAGGCTCCCGTCGGGGTTCACGCGTACCTTCGGAACCGCGAAAAGGCTCAGGCCCTTGGGACCGCGGGGAGCCCCCTCCACCCGAGCGAGGACCGCGTGGATGATGTTCGGTGTGTAGTCGTGGTCGCCGGAGGTGATGAAAATTTTCTGTCCGGAGATCGCGTAGGTTCCATCTTCCCGGCGGACCGCCTTGGTCTTGATGTCGCCGAGGTCGCTGCCGGCCGAAGGCTCCGTCAGACACATGGTGCCCGTCCAGGCACCCTGGTACATCTTTTGGCAATAGAGGCCCTTCAGCGTCTCCGTCCCGAAGCTCTCGATGAGCTGGGCCGCCCCTCGCGTGAGCATGGCGGTGAGGCCCAAGGAGGGGTTGGAGCCCACGAGGTACTCCATGATCCCCGTTCCGACGACCTCGGGAAGTCCCATCCCTCCGAACTCCGTACCGGCCGTGGCCCCGATCCACCCTCCTTCGGCGAGGGCCTCGTAGGCCTTCTTCATCCCGGGGGGAACATGAACGCTCCCTCCCTCCCAGCGCGCGCCCACCCGGTCGCCCTCCAGGTCGGCGGGCGCCGCGGCCCCCTGGCACACCTTGAGCGCCTCCTCCAAGACCATCTCCAGGTCCACCCTGTCCTGTCCGTCGAACCGCTCCCGGGCGAGGAGGTCATCGAGGGGGAGCCACTCGAAGAGGTTGAACTTCACGTCGCGCGAGTCGTCTGGATAGGCCATCCCGATTCCCTTTCCTTCGATCGGTTCGCAAGCGCAGACCCGGCAGGAGGAAGCGGCCGCACGGCCTTTGATGATGCCCCCGCAATGGGGCGCCTGACAAGGGACCCTGGGCGCGCCTTCTCCGAGGGCCGCAGCAAAAAAGGCGGAGGCTCGGCCTCCGCCTTCGATCTGCTGGTAGCCCGTACGGGAATCGAACCCGTGTTACCGACGTGAGAGGCCGGTGTCCTAACCGCTGAACGAACGGGCCATGTCTGGCTGGGGAGGGAGGACTCGAACCCCCAACATCCTGGTCCAGAGCCAGGCGTTCCACCAGTTGAACTACTCCCCAGCGGAACAGCAGTAAATTTTACGAAACGAAGCCCCGCCTGTCAAGGGCGCGGGCCGCTTCTCCGCGTCCAGCGTGGAGTCGGGCCCTTCCGTTACCGCCCGCCTGGGAGTGCATCTCTAGGTTCCGGACCCACGGGGGCCCGACGGTTCGGTGCTACAATGAGGCAAACGCAATGGGTCGGGTCCTCGTTTTTTCAGGGGAAATCATGAGCGGAAGAAATCGTACGAGATCCCGGGCCGCCTGGGCCCTCTCCGGAGCCCTGCTCTGGCTCCTCGCGCCCGTCTCCGCGTGGACCCAGACGGCCTCTCCCGACGCCCTCCGTCTGACTTTGGAGGAGGCGGTTGCCCGCGCCCGGGAGAACAATCCCATGGTCCGCGTCGCGAGGCAGGAGGTGGAGGCCCGACGCGGCCAGCACAAGGAAGCGACCTCCCTTTTCTGGCCGGACCTGACCTTCACCGAAAACTTCAGCCGGACGACGAACCCGGTTTACGTTTTCATGGAAAAGCTCACCCAGGAGAGGTTCGGGATGATGGATTTCGCTCTCCCGAACTTGAACCGACCGGCCCCTCTGAACAACTACCAAAGCCGGGCGGAGCTCACCGTTCCGCTCTTCGCGGGGGGCAAGCTCAAGGCGGCCTACCGGGCCTCCCTCCTGGGCGTGGAGGCGGCCTCCAGCGAGAGCGCTTTCGCCGAGTCCAGCCTGACGAAGGCGGTCACCGAGGCCTTCCTCGGGAGCCTGCTGGCGGGGCGGGCCGCGGAGGTGATGACCGAGACCGTCGGGACGGCGGAGGCCCACCTGCGCCAGGTGGAGGCCATGCACGGGCAGGGGCTGATCCTGGACTCGGACCTCCTTCGGATGAGGGTGTTCGTTTCGGACATGCGCCAGCAAAAGGCCGCCCGGGAGGCAGACGCGCGGGTGGCGCGGGCTTACCTCGCGTACGCATTGGGGTACGACGGGGAGGTCGAGCCCGTCGGTGAGTTGTCGGGGGAGCAAACGGCGCCCTCTCCTTTGTTGGAGGAGGCCCTCGAAGCGGCCCTACTGGGCCGGGAGGACCTTCGTGCCGCCGAAATCCAATCCCGACAATCATCCGAGGGCGTAAAGATGGCCCGGGCCGACTACCTGCCGCAGGTAGGCGCCATGGCGGCCTACGAGCAGGACACGGAGAACTGGTCCGGACACGGGGACAACTGGATGGTGGGGGTCCAGCTTCGCTTACCGCTCTTCGACGGAGGGGCCCGTTCGGGGCGCCTTCTCACGGCCCGCGCCAGAGAGTTTCAGGCCCAACAGGCCCTCCTGGACCTGAAGAGAAAGGTCCGGGTGGACGTGAAGGAGGCCTGGCTCCGAAGCGAGGCGGCCTCCGAGAGGGTGGCCGTTTCGTCCGAGTCGGAAGCCCAGGCACGAGAAAACCTGCGCATCGTGGAGCTGCGCTACAAGGAGGGCATGGCGACCATCACGGACCTTCTGGACGCGGACACGGCCCTCACGGCCTCGGCCCTCCAAAGGGCCCAGGCCGTCCACGACGAGCGCGTCGCCCGCGCCCGCCTCCAGTGGGCCATGGGCAAGTGATGGAACCAGGGAACAGGGGTGGCGGAAGAGTCGGGAAAGACAGGGGTGTCTCGATGAAGAACGCGACGATCTGGATTACGGTGGCGGCCGCTGCAGGCCTGATGGCGTGCGGGCATAAGGTGGAGAAACGGGACCCCGGGCCGGCCGTGACCGTGCAGGTGTCCGAGGCCGCTCCGAAGCTCATGCCCGCCGGGGAAACCTACACGGGAAGCGTGAAGAGCCGCCGTGCCGTCACCATCTCCACAAAGATGATGGGCCGCGTGCTGCGCTTTTACGTGGAGGAGGGCCAATCCGTGCGGAGGGGGCAGCCCCTCGTGGACGTGGATGCGGCAGAGGCCCAGAGCGCCTACGAACAGGCCCGGGCGAGCCTCCAGGCCGCCGAAATCGCCTCGAACAACGCCGATAGGGACCTCCAGCGATTCCAGAACCTGTACGACCAAAAGGCCGTGACCCGGCACCAATTGGAACAGGCGCAAGCGGGGGCGGCGGCGGTCCGCGCGCAGAAGGCCCAGGCCGAGGCCAACGTGAAGATGGCGGGAACCCTCCTCTCCTACGGGCGGATCACGGCGCCGTCCGACGGGATTATCACCCGGAGGTGGCTGGACTCCGGAAACCTCGCCTACCCAGGCGCGCCGCTCCTTACGCTCGAAGATCCCTCGGACCTGGAAATCGGCGTGGCCGTCCCAGAGGAGCGCTCCCGACTCCTCGCCCCGGGCCAGACCGCCGACGTCCGTGTGGACGGTTTCCCCGCGCCCTTTCGAGGGACCCTCAACTCCGTGGTTCCGGCCGCCGACCCCCTGAGTCGAACCTCCTCCGTGAAGGTGGCCGTTCCCCCGGGCACGAACCTGCGGCCGGGACAGTTCGCCCGGGTTCGCTTCGATGCCCTCGCCGAGAAGGCGCTCGCCGTTCCCGAAGAGGCGGTCTTGACCCAGGGGCAGATGGACGGCGTCTTCGTGGTCGACCAAGGCCTCGCGCGCCTCCGCTGGATCCAGATCGGTCGGAGGGAGGGAGGGATCGCCCAGGTCCTGAGCGGCCTCTCCGCCGGAGAGCGGGTGATCGCGCCCGTCCCAGCGGGCCTGCAGGATGGCACGCCGATAGAGGTGGCGCCATGATCCGAGTGGGTCCGTCGGGGTCCATCGCCCACTACTTCCTCAGGAACAAGCTGACCCTCCTCTTCGTGGTCACCTCCCTCCTCCTCGGCACCTTCGCGGTCCTCATGACGCCGAGGGAGGAGGAGCCCCAAATCAAAGTCCCCATGGTGGACATCTTCGTCCCCCTGCCTGGGGCGTCCCCCGAGGAGGTGGAGCAGCGCGTCGTCACCCCCCTGGAGAAGCTCCTGTGGGAGATTCCCAACGTGGAGTACGTGTACTCCACTTCCAGCGCCAACATGGGCATGATCATCGTCCGATTCGAGGTCAACACGGCGGAGGAAACGGCCCTCCTTCGGATCTACGACAAGGTCGTCGGGAACCTGAACCAGATGCCACCCGGCGCCCTGTTCCCCCTCATGAAGCTCAAGTCCATCGACGACGTGCCGGTCCTCGGGCTCACCCTCTGGGGGAAGGGGTACGACGCCTACGCCCTCACGCGGGTGGCCCAGGAGCTCGAGATCGAGCTCCGCGCCGTTCCCGACGTCGCCGCGGTGGAGATCCTAGGGGCCCAGAAGCGGGAACTTCGCGTCGTCCTCGACCCGGTTCGGATGGCGGCCCACGGCGTGAACCCCCTGGCCGTCGCCCAGAGCCTCCAGGCCTTCAATTCGCGCCTGCCCGCCGGTTCCCTCGTGAACGACAACCGCGAGGTCCGGCTGGAGGTGGGCTCCTGGATCCGGGACTCCCGGGACGCCGCCGCCGTCCTGGTGGGCTTCCACCAGGGTCGTCCGGTCTACCTGGGGGACGTGGCCGCCCTCGAGGACGGGCCTCCCCTCCCCGGCCAGTACGTGCTCTTCGGCGTGGGCCCGGGGGCCTCGGCCCGGGGCATCCCACCCGAAGCGCGCGGCCAGTACCCGGCTGTCACGCTGACGGTGGCGAAGAGGCCCGGCGTGAACGCCACGGCCCTCAACGAGGTCCTCCTCAAAAAGGCGGAGTCTCTCCAAGGAAGGCTCATTCCGCGAGATGTGGCGGTGACGGTGACCCGGGATTACGGGGAGAGCGCGGGGGAGAAGTCCGACGAGCTCATCCAGCACCTGCTCCTGGCCACCGCGGCCGTCGTCCTGCTCATCGCCTTCATGCTGGGATTCCGGGAATCGCTCGTCGTCGGCATCGCGGTGCCCGTCACCCTGGCCTTCACCCTCCTGATCTACTACCTGGCCGGGTACACCCTCAACCGCGTGACGCTGTTTGCGCTCATCTTCTCCATCGGCATCCTGGTGGACGACGCCATCGTCGTGGTGGAAAACATCTACCGGCACTTCACCATGAAGGACGGACGGAGCCTCACGCGCAAGGCCATCGAGGCCGTGGACGAGGTGGGCAACCCCACGATCCTGGCCACCTTCACCGTCATCGCCGC
>CAZPSH010000049.1:0-14751 GCA_964589625.1 uncultured Thermoanaerobaculia bacterium | reverse complement strand
GGGAGATGGAATGAAGAGGCGGGCTTCCGCGGCTCAGGGGGACCCTGGTATGCTCAGCCCATGGCGAAGGAGCCCCGGGAGAGCCCGCATTGCCACCGTCACCCCACTCGCCCGGCCCGCCGCCGCTGTTATCACTGCCGCCAGCCCATCTGCCCCGACTGCCAGCTCCGGCTGGAGGGCCACATCTTCTGCTCGGAGGCGTGCGCCAAGGCGGAGCGGCGGCGCACCCTTCTCAGCCGGCTGGACCGCCTGAACCGCACGGCGCTGGCGGGGCGGTGGTTCCGCCTCCTGGGCCTGGCGGGGCTCCTCGCCGCGGGCGCGGCCCTCATCTGGTTCTCGGGCCGCTGGGACCGCTTCGTGGAGGCGCCCGAGCCACCCCTGCCCGTCTTCAAGGGCCTGAGGGAGCGCGGCCTCGACCAGGAGGGCCCGAACTGGGACGCCCCGGGCGCCGTGTCCATCACCTCCCCGGCCCCCGGCCTTGTTCTCCGGGAGAGCCTCATCCCCGTGGAGGGCACGGCCCCGCCGGAGGCCATGGTGGGCCTCTACGTGAACGGCCGGAAAGTGGACGTCCAACTGGCCCCCGACGGGCGCTGGCGCTTCGAGGGGGTCCCCCTCACGGACCGGCGGTGCCTTCTGCAGGCCCGCTACTTCGACAACCGCGGGAACTCCTCCTTCAGCCCGGCGGTCCTCGTGGAACTGGGAGCCCGGCCCGCGGGGGCCCCCGTGGAAACTGCCGTGGTCCGCGAGATCCCCCTCAACGGCCTGAACCTCTCCCGGGGGCCGGCGGACCGCCGGGAGGTTTACCTGACCTTCGATGGCGGCTCCAACGCCAACTCCACCGTGGCCATCCTCGACACCCTGAAGGCCGAGGGACTGCAGGCCACCTTCTTCCTGACGGGCGAGTACATGCGCCGGTATCCCGAACTGGTCCTCCGCATGGACCGGGAGGGACACCTCGTGGGGAACCACACCTACAGCCACCCGCACCTGACCTCCTTCTCCTTCAACGGCCGCCAGGGGACCCTCTCGGGCGTCACGGAGGAGTTTCTGAAGAGCCAGCTGGCCCGGGCCGAGGACCTCTTCCGCCTCATCACGGGCAAGAGCTTCGCCCCCTACTGGCGGGCGCCCTTCGGGGAGTTCAACCGGGAGATCCTGGGGTGGGGGGCCGCCGCGGGGTACCGCCACGTGTACTGGACGCCGAGGCTCGACACGCTGGACTGGGTGGCTTCGCCCGAGGACCCCCTCTACCGGAGCCCGCGGCAGATCCTGGAGGGGGTCCTCAGGCAGGCGGGGCGCGGCCCCGACGGGGTCTCGGGGGGGATTCTCCTCATGCACCTGGGCACCGAGCGCGGCTCGGCCGAGCGGGCCGACTCGATCCTGCCCGAGATGATCCGCTCCCTCAAGGCCCGAGGGTACGGCTTCGCCACCGTGGATCGGGCGGGACCCTAGAAAGGACATTTCGAAATGGGGATTTGGGATTTGGGATTGAAACAAAGACCAGAAATCACTTGAACGGAGGCCCTCGAAGGAGGGGCGTCGCGGGAATTTCGAACTTCGAATTGAAGGCGAAAACCGGGGCGCATCGTCTGGGAGCGACAACGCGGCATTCGGGGCCGTGGCACAGGAAACGCGACCCGCAAGGGGTTCCTCAGTAGCCTGCTACCGGCGGCGGCGCTTGCGCTTGGCGATCTTGGGCTCGGGGGCCGGCTCGGCCTCCTCGGCCTCCTCCAAGTCGCGGCCCTTGCGGCCGAGGCTGATGGGGTAGATGCCGTCCACCTTTTTGCCGATATGGATGATCTGGTTTTTCTGGGCCTCGGCGAGAAAGCCCTTGAACTGGCCGAAGCCGAAGGTCTTTTCGTCGAAGGTCGGGGAGAGTTGGATCATCCTCTGCTTGAGGAGGGAGGAATCCACGGCGCGGTCCTCGTCCTCCAGGAGGGCGATGGCCCGGGTGAGGAGGGCGAAGGCGCCGGGGAGGTCCTTGGGGTCGGCGCCGGTGGTGCGGGCCGGGTGGTCCTCGGAAACCTCGCCGGGGGCCGGGATGTTGTCGTAGGCCAGGTATTCGTTGCAGTTGCGCATGACCACCGAGGAGGTGGTCTTCCGCATCCCGATGATGACGACCTTCTTGTTGTAGGCCTGCAAGCGCGAGATGAGGGGGAGAAAATCACTGTCCCCGGAGACGATGGCGAAGACCTCGATGTGGGCGTTGGTGAGGCAGGCGTCGAGGGCGTCCACGGCGAGCTGGATGTCGGCGCCGTTCTTGTCTCCGCCCGCGTGGATGGTGGGCCGCTCCACGAGGTCCACGCCGTTCTCCGCCAGGACCTTGCGGAACTGGGTGAACTTGGCCCAGTCGCCGTAGGCCTTCTTCAGGATGATGATCCCCTTCTCCCTGAGGGCGTAGAGGATCCGGTTGATGTCCAACTGCCCGTTGTCGAAATCGATGAAAAGAGCGATCCGGGGCGGTGCGTCGGTATGAGCGGTTTGCACGTCGTATCTCCTTCGGTTTCTAAAGATAACCCCTGACCGCCCCGGAAGGCAAACGGGGCGGGACCTCCCCCGGAGCCGGACCGGGAGGGGGGACGAGGCAGGGCCGGGAGGCGGGGAAGTCCCGGCCTCCCGACGGTGGGCCGGGGCGGCGGGGCCTCTACTTATCCCTGCAGGTGCTGATGCCGAGGAGGGAGTAGGGGGGGCACCAGCCGGAGAGGGCGGTGAAGAGGGGCACGGCGCCCACGAGGCCCCAGAGGGTTTTTGGGCCAACGAAGATCAGGCCGAGAAGGACGACGCCCACCACACCCCGGACCACTCGCTCGATCGGATGGATGTTGACGGTCATTCCTCACCTCCCACTCGCTCTCTCAACACCGGGGGCCCCGCTCCTATTCGAGGCCGTGCAGGAACGGGGGCTTCACGGCCACCTGGAACCGCCCGGGGGCGCCCCGCGTATACTTCCCTCGTGAAGGACCTTGCGGCGCCACCGGACTCCCGGTTTCGGCAGGCCCTTTCGGAGCAGGTGCGCCTGCGCGCCCTGCGCCGCGAGGCGCCCTTGCCGGAGAAGCTCCGCTACGTGGCCGGGGCGGACGTCTCCTGCCGCCTCTGGGGGCGGACCTTCTGGGGCGGCTTCGCCGTGTGCGACCTCGAGGAGGAGTTCGCCGTGGCGGACTCGGCGGTGGTGCGAATGGAGGTGGATTTCCCCTACGTCCCCGGCCTGTTGGCCTTCCGGGAGGTGCCCGTGCTGGCGGAGGCCTTCCGGCTCCTGCGCGTCCGCCCCGACGCGGTCATCGTGGACGCGCAGGGTACGGCCCATCCCCGGCGCTTCGGGTCGGCGGCGCACCTGGGTGTGGCCCTCGGCGTTCCCACGGTGGGGTGCGCCAAGAGCCGCCTCTGCGGAGAGCACGAGGAGCCCGGGCCCGAGCGCGGGGCCTTTTCTCCCCTTCTCCTGGAGGGGGAGACCGTGGGCGCCGTCCTGCGCACCCGAGCAGGCGTGAGGCCCGTGTACGTATCACCGGGCCACCTCAGCGACCTGACCACGAGTTTGGACCTCGTCCTGCGGTGCTCGCCGCGGTGGAGGTTGCCCGAGCCCATCCGGAGGGCCCATCTTCTCGTGAACGGCGCGCGGCGCGGGGCCGCCCGCCGGGATGGACGGCCCTCGCGATAACCCCGCCTCTCCCAAAGGAGGCCGACCATGCCCGCCTTCGTCCGAACGCTTCTTGCGGCCGCCGCCCTCGCGGCCACCCTCCCCTTTCCCGCCCAGGCGCCCGCCTCCGCGCCGCCCTCGGAGCGACGGACGGGCGGAACTTGAACGTCCTTCTCGACGCGGGTTCCCCCTTCTCTTCCCTCCGCTTGGGGCGCCTCGACGCATTGGGGCTGGCCCGGCGCCGAGGCATGGAGAGGGACCGGGTCGAGGCGGGGAAGTTTGGGGTCCGTTCCTACGCCGTGCTCGAGGACCTTCCTCTGACCGCCGGCTCCATCCAGCTCCGGCTCTCGGCCCCCCGCGCCATGGACCTGGGGGACGGTCCGGATGCCCCGGCGGGGGTGCTGGGCCGCGATGCCCTCGGTCTCTTCGTCCTGTACCTCGACTGGACCTCGGGGACCGCGGCGCTTGGTCCGGCCTCTCCCTGCGGGCGCCGCCCCACGCCGGGCGCCTCCGGCGCCGCCGGCTTGCCAAACCCTCCTTACTCCTTTAGGATGATGACCTTGCGCGCGCCTTTGAAGCCTCATTCAGCCGGGACGGTGGGGCCGGCGCGCGCGGCGAGGGAGGGAGGAGATCATGGAGACGACGGAGACCACGGAACCGGCGGGGACGGAGCGGAGGCGGTTCCCCCGGATCCCGACGCGGTGCGAAGTGGTGGTCAAGACGGCTTCGGGGAAGGCCTCGTTTCCCGCCGCGTCCACGACGCGCGAGGTGGGGCTTGGCGGCTGTTCCTTTCCGAGCCGCACGGCCTACGGCGTGGGCGCCCTCCTGCGCCTCTCCATTCTCCCGAAGAGAAGCATCATCGAGGCCACCGGCCGCGTGACCTACGAAATCCTCCAGAAGAACGGGACCTACGAGGTCGGCGTGGCCTTCGTGGACATCCACCCCTCGGACAAGCCCAAGCTCGACGCCCTGCTCCAGGGCGACTGAGGAAGGGATATGGAGTCCGGTAGCCCCGCGGACGCCGGAGGGCGGCCGCCCCGTCCCGACCCTCGCGCAGCGGTAGGCGCCGCTGAAATCAGATCTTCTTCCGTCACCTTTCGATCCACCTCTGAAGGTCCAGCGCCTCCTCGGGGATTCGGTACCCGGCCAGGGCGTCGAGGAGCGGGCCGGGCTCCCTCTCCACGAGCACCATCCCGCGGTGGACGGGCTTGAGAAAGCCCTCGGCCACGGCGTGGTCGAGGAAGGAGACGAGGGGCGCGAAGTAGCCGCCCGCGTCGAGGAGGGCAAGGGGCTTGCGGTGGAGGCCCAGCTGGGCCCAGGTCCACACCTCGAACAGTTCTTCGAGGGTGCCTAGGCCTCCGGGGAGCGCCACGAAGGCCTCCGACAGGTCGGCCATGAGGGCCTTGCGCTCGTGCATGGAGGAGACCACGCGCATCTCCGTGGCCTCGGGAAGCGCCACCTCGAAGGCCATGAGGTGCTCCGGGATGACGCCCACCACGCGCCCCCCTTCCTCCAGCGCCGCCCGCGCGAGCACTCCCATGAGGCCCACGTTGCCCCCGCCGTAGATGAGGGTCAGGCCCCGCCGCGCCAGGAGCCGGCCCAGTTCCGTGGCGGCGGCGGCGTAGACGCCGTTTCCGCCCTTGCTGGAACCGCAGAAGACGCAGAGCGAGTTCACCCCGGCTTCCTCCCCGGCCCGGGTCATGGCTGGACGGGGCGCTCCCCGGTTTCCCGGAAGGTCCTGCCGATGAGGTCGAAGGTCCCCTGGAGGACCTTCGGGTCATTGAGGTCGATGGAGAGGAAGTCCTTGAGGAGGGCGGCCGCGGGGCGGTCGAAGCCGTTGCGGACCATGGCCGTGTACTTCACGGGGAAGCCCTCCGGGTCTTCCAGGTAGCGCTGGTAGTAGGTGAGGGCGAGGACGTGGGCCACCACGTAGTTGACGTAGTAGGTGGGCACGCTCCAGTAGTGGTGTTTGCGGATCCAGTGATCCTCGAGCCAGGGGTACTTCTGGAACCACGCGTCGTAGGCCTTCCCCACATCCACGCACGCTTTCCCGAAGCCTGCCTCGTCGGCGATCTCTCCCGAGGCCACGCGGTCGTAGGCCACCATCTCGAACTTGGCCCTCCTCGCGATCTCCCACAGGTACATCATCTCGTTGAGCGCGTCTTCGCGGACGTAGCGCTTGAGGGCCTCGTCCCCGGAGGACTTCAGAAGGCGGTCGCGCAGGAGCCACTCGTTGAACATGGCGAAGGACTCGGTCATGTACCCGGGTCCCTCGCCGTACAGGACGCTCTTCCGGTTGTTGAAGACAAGCTGGTCGTGGATGCCGTGGCCCGCCTCGTGGGCGATGGTGGAGACGTTCGTGAGGAGGCCCTGGTAGTTGTCCAGGAAGAAGCCGTGGTACCCCTCGCAGAAGGCGCCCTGGTCGCGGTTGGGACCGCCCACGATGTCCATGCGGCCGTTCTTCGGATCAAGGAGGGCCTTCAGCTCCCCGACGTATTCGGGACCGAGGACCCCGAGGGCGTCCGTGATGAGGGCCGCGGCTTCGTCGGCGGTGAAGCGGGGCTCGGGGCCGTCGCCCGCGGCCAGGTCCATGTCCCAGATCTCGGGCTCCGCGCCGCCGATCCGGGGACGCACGCGCTCCATCCGGAGGCGCTGGTAGGCCTGGTAGAGGCCGGCCTGGGATTCGATCTGGGCGTAGAGGTTGTCGGCCTGCTCGCGCGTCAGGTACCGGTCGAAGAGGGTCTGGTGGTAGTAGGTCGGGAAGCCCCGGAGGGCGGCTTGGGCGTTGAGGGTCCTCATCTCGCGCAGGAGGGCGAAGCCCACCAGGTCGCGGATCTTGGCGAAGGCCCCGTAGTAGGCCTCGTAGGCCCGCCGGCGGACGTCGCGGTCCGGGTGGCGGATCAGGGTTTCGAAGTCGCGGTGGACGTTGTAGGTCCTGCCGTCGGCGGTGATCTCGGCGAAGGCCGTGCGGTCGAAGACCCTCTGGAAGAGGACCTGCTGCCAGGAATTGAGGTCAGGGTCCAGCCGGCTCAGGAGGGCCTCCTCGGAATCCGAGAGAGAGTGGGGGCCCTGGCGCAGGATGTCCTCGATCTGGTAGCGGAAGGCCGCGAGGCCGGGCTCCTTCGCGATCATCCCCTCCAGCGCCTCGGGGGTGAGGGCCTTGAGCTCCACCTGGAGGATGCTCGTCTGGGCGCCCGTTTCCGCCTGGAGGGCGAGGAAGGCCTCGTAGGCGGCCCGGTCGGCGGTGTTGACGGCGGCGCGGAACTCCCCGTAGGCGTAGAGTTTGACGAGGACGTCCCTTAGGTCGCGCTGGGCCTCCATGGCGCCGAGCAGGTCCCCCGGCGAGGCCAGGAGCCGCCCCTTGCGGGACTTCACGGAAGCGGCGAGGACCCGCGCGCGCTCCACGTCGGTCCGCCAGGCCGCCTCGTTCGGGTACATCTTCGAAAGGTCGAACCGGTACGCCTGGCGCTGTCCCCCGGGCAGGGGGTCGAAGGCGGGGGCGGCGAGGGACGCGACGGTAAGCCCGAAGAGGGCCAGGGTGAGCCAGAGCGCTTTCATGGCGAGCCTCCACGTGAGGCGAAAGTGTAGCACGGAGGAGGAGGGGGGCATTGGGGATTGGGGATTTCGCGGTTTCTCCCAGGGATGAGGTATGCTAGGGCGCGTGACCCTGGGGAGCGGGAGGGACGAGATGGCCGAGAAACCCCTGTCCACGACGGCGGCGGATGCGGCGGAGGCGCGGGAGCGGGAGTGGCTCGCGAAGGTCTACCGGGGGGGGCAGGAGAGAGAGATCACGGTCCGGGCCATCCTTCTCGGGGCGCTCATCGGCGCGGTGATGTGCCTCTCCAACCTCTACGTGGGCTTCAAGGCGGGATGGAGCCTCGGGGTGACGATCACCGCGGCCATCATGGCCTTCGCCCTCTTCAAGGCGATCCGGACGGCCCTCCCCTTCTTCGTGAAGAGGGACATGGGGATCCTGGAGACCAACTTCCTCGTGACCATCGCCTCGGCCTGCGCCTTCATCGCGTCGGCGGGCCTGTCCAACGCCGTCCCGGCCCTGCTCATGGTCTCGGGCAAGGCGCTCCCCACGTGGCAGTTGGCGCTGTGGGTGGCCACGATCCTCTTCCTGGGCCTCTTCATGGCCATTCCCATGAAACGCCAGATGATCAACGTGGAGGACCTCAAATTCCCCACGGGATACGCCACCTCGGAAGTGCTCAAGGGCATGTACGCCGCGGGCGGCGACGCCGTGAAAAAGGCCCGGGCGCTTTTTGGCGCCCTGGGCGTGGGCGTGATCATCGCGTGGTTAAGGGACGGGATCCTGGGATTCCCCAAGATCGTTGGCGGACACGTGGCCAAGGAGTTCGGCGTGTGGCAGTGGCGGGGCTGGCCGCAGATCATCCCCGCGACCCTGATCCCCCCCTCCTGGTCCCTCTTCGGGATGCCCCTCAGCCGCCTTACCCTGACCTTCGAGGGAAGCCTTATCATGGTCGGGGCGGGAGCGATCATGGGCATCCGGGCCGGGGCAAGCCTCCTGCTCGCGGCGGTGGTCGGCTACGGGATCCTCGCGCCCCGGTACATCGCGAAAGGGGACATCCCCCACGATCCGCCGACGCTGACGGCGGCGGCGGCCTTCGAGGGCGCCCCCTCCGTGCTCGCCTCGGAGGACGCCGTCTTCCCCCTCCGCGTGGAGGCCGGGCAAACCCTGGCCTTCGAGATCGAGGAACCGGGCCGCCCTTCCCTCCTGGTGGCGCGAACCTGGACCGCCCCTAAGGAGTTCGCCGACGCGCGCGCCCTGGAAGCGAACCTCTCCGCCCCGCTCCTGGACGACGGCACCCCCAACCCGCTGGCCGGGGTGGTGGCCGTGACCCTGGACCGGACCGCCAACCGCCTCCGGGCGTCCCTCGCGTCCGGCCCCTCCGGTCCGGCGGTCCTTTCCGTCGCCGCGGCGACGGAAAGGCCGGCCCTCGCCTTCGAACCGGGAGCGAGCGCGCGCGTCCTGCGCTTCCCCCTCACCGTGCCCGCCGATACGAGGCTCTCCTTCGCCGCCGGTCAGGCAAGCGGCCCCGAAGGCCCCGTGCGCGCGGAGACCTTCACCTTCGGCTGGAACCGGGACCGCACCTACGAGAGCGGCGAGGCCCTGGCGGCGGACCTCAACGCCGAGCGCCTCCCCTGCGGCCAAGACAACCCCCTGCACGGAAGGATCTCCGTGGAGATGGAGCGGGGGCGCCTGGTGGCCCGCGCCACGGCCTTCCGGACGTGGGACGCCTCCATCGAAGCCCTGGACACCGACGGGGGCCGCCTGCTCGGCTTCGAACCGGGGCAGGCCCACCGCGTTCCCTACGGAGGATTCCGCAACATCGTGCGGTGGCTCATGTGGCCCGGGGTGGCCATGATGGTCACGGCCGGCCTCCTCGCCTTTTTCATGCAGTGGCGCACGGTCCTGAGGGCTTTCTCGGGGCTCGCGGCCATGTTCCGGCCGAAGGGCGCGGCCTCGAGACCCTCCGACCCCCTCGCCTCGGTGGAGGTCCCGGGGTCTTGGTTCGCCATGGGGTTCCTGGCGGCCGGCCTCGTGGCCGTCCTTCTCCAGGTATGGTTCTTCGGAATCCACTGGTGGATGGGGGCCCTCGCCGTCGTCATGTCCTTCTTCCTGGCCATCGTGGCCTGCCGGGCAACAGGCGAGACGGACATCACGCCCGTGGGCGCCATGGGCAAGATCACCCAGCTCATGTACGGGGCCATCGCCCCCGGCAACATGAGCGCCAACCTCATGACGGCGAACGTGACAGCGGGCGCCGCCACGTCCTCCGCCGACCTGCTTCAGGCCCTGCGCTGCGGATTCATGGTGGGTGCCAGCCCCCGGAAGCAGTTCCTGGGCATGCTCTTCGGGGTGGCCGTCGGGTCGCTTGTGTCCGCGCCCGTTTACAACCTCCTGATACCGAACGCAGACGTCCTGGGCACGGACAAACTGCCCGCGCCGGCCGCCCAGACCTGGGCGGGCGTGGCGCTCCTGCTGTCGAACGGCCTCCAGGCCCTCCCCGTTTCCGCCCGCTGGGGACTCTTCTGGGGGGGCCTCCTGGGCATCGTCCTGACCCTCCTGGAGCGCGCCTTCCCAAAGGCCCGGCGGTTCATGCCGTCTCCTACGGCCATGGGCATCGCCTTCGTCATCCCGGCCTTCAACTCCGTGAGCATGTTCCTGGGAGCCTTCATCGCCTGGATCATCGAGAAGCGGCGTCCGGCCTTCGGAGAGGCCTACACCGTTCCCGTCGCCTCGGGCCTCATCGCCGGGGAGAGCCTCACGGGCATCGGCGTCGCCATGCTCATCGCCTTCGGCCTCATGGGCTGATTTCAAAAGAGGTCGCCCCCCCGCGGCCGATGGCGGTCGCGTCTCAGGAGGGAATATCCGGGTGGAAGCCCGATCCGGGTAATCTCCCTCCCGAAGCCCTTCCCGTTTTGTTGGGTTTGTCCTCTCCATCCGAAATCCGAAATCCGCCCTTGGAAATCTCTTCGCGGTTCCCTTCCCCGCGCCCGGCTTCGCCGCTATACTCGAAGCCATGTACGAGGCCTTCGTCGACCACCACGTCCACAGCCGGTTTTCCTGGGACAGCGAATCGAGGCTCGCGGACCTGGTGGCCTCGGCGCGCCGCGTGGGTGTGGGTGGCTTCGTCCTGACGGACCACGTGGAATTCGATCCCCTCGACCCGGGCTTCGGCTCCTACGATTACGACCGTGCTCGGGTGGCGTGGGAGGGGACCGTGGCCGTCGTCCCGGACCTGAAGATCCGCTTCGGCGCCGAGGTGACCCACCAGGAACGGGCCCTTCCCGAGATCCGCGAATTCCTCCACGATCGCCGCTACCACTGGGTGATCGGTTCGGTGCACTACGTCGGGCGCGAGGAGATGGGGACCTTCGTGGCCCGGGTGGAGGGCGAGGGGATTCCCCTGGAGGACTGCCTGGCGGACTACTTCCGCGCCTGCCGCCGGACCGTGGAGAGCAACCTGTACGATTGCCTCGGCCACCTGGACTTCCCGAAGGGGTACTCCCGGCGAAGGCACCTCGTGACGGGGGATTTCTGGATGAAGCACTACGGAAGGGCCATAGGCGAGATTCTGACGGCCTGTCTGGACATGGGGGTCTTTCTCGAGGTGAACACCGCAGCCTACCGGAAGGGATTCAGCGAGCCCTACCCGGGATGGGCCATCCTGGACGCATACAGGGAGCTGGGCGGCCGGGAGGTGGTCCTCTCCTCCGACGCCCATCGGCCTGAGGATATAGCCACGGCGTACGGGGCTGTCGTCAGGGAACTGGTCCGGCGGGGCCTTTCGGTAAGAAACGGAGTCGTGTGACCCCTACCCCAGGGTGAGGATCTGCCCACCGAGGCCCGCGTCGAGGGCCGCGGCCGCCCCGGCCACTTCATCCACTTCCGGGATCAGGGCCGCCCGGTCCAGGCCCAGGAGCTCCAGGGTCGTGGAGCAGGCGACGACCCGGGCCCCCAGTTCGCGGGCCGCGCGGAGCCCCTCTTCGACGGTCGGGACCCCGCGACGATTGAGGATCCGTCCCAGGGCCCACGGGCCGAGGCCGGCCAGGTGAAAGCGCCCCAGGCGCTGGCGCCCCGAGTGATCCCGGTTGACCCCTCCCAGGAGGCGGACGAGGAGCGACCCACCCGGACGGGCTTCGGGGCGCTTCAGGAAGTTGAGCCCCCAGAAGGTGAAGAACAGCCACACGGGACGGCCAGAGGACGCCGCCGCCAGCGCCAGGTTGCAGGCGGCGAGGCCCTTTTCAAGGTCCCCGGACAGGACGAGAAGGACGAGAGGCGGGCGGGCGGCTTCCATGGGTTCCTCCGGACGGCCCGAAGGAACCCGGACCGCGCCCCCGATTCTGCCGGTCCGGCGCCGTTTTGACAAGGAACCGACCCAACCCAAATTCCACGATGGAAGGGTCGCGCCTGCGGGAGCCATTGCGCCACTGCACGGAAAAAGAACGGCGTGTCTGGCGAATCCGTTCGGACGCCGTCCCGCTCCAGCCGGGGGGATTGAAGTCCTTGGACTCCCGTGTACCCCGTACACTTTCCGGGGTGAATGAAGGTTACGGCCCTAACCTCGCTAATTATCAATAGGTTAGGCGCCCACACAGATCCCACCCCGAAGCACCGCGTACGCCGTTCCCACCATCCGGTTTTCCAGACAACGCCTTTCTCCTGTCTTATCAACAGGTTAGGCGCTCGTCCGCCCTGGCACACCCCTTGCTTGTTTTACTGGCGTTGGGGAGTCTACCATTCCGATTCACAAGAGGTGGCGTCACAAAGGGGAGGTAAGGCACATGCGGAGGAGTCGCATCCTAGTCGTCGTGTGTTTGGCGGTCGGTCTGCTCGCAGCCCTGTGGACCCCGGCCCAAGCCCTCAAGAAGGGCAACCACTACCTGGACGACCTTCAGATGTCGGCCAGCCAGGTCTACGTCCAGCCCCTCCTGATGCCCGTGGACGCGGTCCGCCAGGACGCGATCCTCGCGGCGGAGCCGGGCATCATCCCCCTGTTCGAGGGGTGGGACCGCTTCCTCTCGGACAACGGGACCTCCTGGACGGGTTACGTGGAGCGCCGGACCGGCGCCTTCGCCTCCATCGAGGGGCAGGGCATCCCGTGGGTCCCCGGCCAGGGAAACACCCTTCGCCGTGCCGACATCCGCGAACTCCTCGGCGCCAACGGCAACGTGTCCCGCCAGACCTTGGTTCGCCAGGCCCGGGCCTTTCTCGACCGGTATCCCGAACTCCTCAACGTCTCCAATCAGGAACTGGCCCTGAACGAGGGGGCCACTTCCCATCCGGCCGATTACCTTTGGTTCGTGCAGTTCGACCGCACCTACGCCGGCCTCCCCGTGGAGAAGTCGTACGTCGTCTTCCGCGTCAACCACGGGAATCTGGTTCAGTTCGGCGGCGAGTTCCTCGGACCCATCGCCCTCGACACGACCCCCTACGTGTCCGTCGAGACGGCCCGCGAGATTCTGGCCGGCTTCGTGGGCGGCTTCGAGGACGGGGACGAGTGGGTCAACGACGGTACCCTGAGCATCCTTCCCGCGGCCCCCGTCTCCGACGAAGGCGTCTTCAACGGAAAGCCCGGCGACGGCGTGGCCTGGAAGCTCGTCTACACGCTGGCCTTCCGGCGCCCCGGCGTCATGGGGACGTGGCAGGCGAAGATCGACGCCCACTCGGGCGAAATCCTTCTCTTCGAGGACGCGAACGCCTACGGCTCCGTCACCGGCGGTATCTATCCCAACTCGCCCCTCGACGTCGAGGTAATCCGGCCCTTCTCCAATTTGACCATTACCAACGGGACCACCAAGTACACCGACCTGGGCGGGAACTACGCCTTCACCACGGGCACGGCGACGGCGGCCCTCACGGGCAAGTACGTCAAGGTCACCGACTCCTGCGGGACCTCGTCCCTGAGCACCTCCACGGCCCCGGGCGACCTGGCCTGGTCCAAGTCCACCGGCACGGACTGCACGACGCCGGGCGTGGGCGGGGCGGGCAACACCCACGCCGCGCGCTCGACCTACTACCACCTCACCAACTGGAAGGTGAAGGCCCAGGGCTGGCTTCCCTCCAACACGTGGCTCCAGGCCCAGCTCACCGACAAGGTCAACCTGAACCAGACCTGCAACGCCTACTGGGACGGCTCCGCCGTCAACTTCTTCAAGTCCGGCGGCGGCTGCGCCAACACGGGCGAGCTCCCCACGGTGTTCCTCCACGAGGCCGGCCACGGCCTGGACACGAACGACGGCAACGGCTTCTCCCCCGACAAGGGGACGGGCGAAACCTACGGCGACTCGGTGGCCTTCCTGATGACCCACGATTCCTGCATCGGGACCGGCTTCTTCACCGACGGCTCCAAGTGCTCCGGCTACGGAGACGCCTGCACCTCCTGCACGGGCATCCGCGACGTGGACTACGCCAAGCACGTTTCCGCCACGCCCCACACACCGCTCAACTTCATCAAGACCAAGTGCCCCACCTCCTCGACCTACAAGGGGCCCTGCGGCAAGGAGGGCCACTGCGAAGGGTACATCGGCGGCGAGGCCATCTGGGACCTGGCGGCGCGTGACCTGCCCGCGGCGGGCTTCGATTCGGCCACCTCCTGGCAGATCGCGGACCGGCTCTTCTACCTCACCCGCTCCACGGCCGGCGCGGCCTTCTACTGCAACACCTCCACCTTCGCCTCGGACGGGTGCGGCACTTCCCACTACTTCACGGTCTTCCGCGTGGTGGACGACGAGGACGGCAACCTCTCCAACGGAACACCCCACGCCGCCGCCATCTTCGCCGCCTTCAACCGCCACGCCATCGGCTGCTCTTCGGTGGTGAACACGAACTCTTCCAGTTGCCCCACCCTCGCCCAGCCGGTCCTCACCGCCACCGCCGGCTCGGGTTCGGTGGCCCTTTCCTGGGGCGCCGTGACCAACGCCTCGACCTACTACGTGATGCGCAACGAGATGTCCTCCACCGCCGGCTTCACCATCATCTCCAAGCCCACCACCAACTCGTACACGGACACGGCGGTGGCCTCGGGCATCACTTACTACTACACGATCCAGGCCGTGGGCTCGACCACGTCCTGCTTCAGCGCCCTTGCCACGGTGAAGAGCGCGACCCCCTCGGCGGGGGCGACGTACAGCATCTCCGGCACCGTGTCGGGCGCCACCGCCTCGGGCGTCACCATGAGCCTCACGGGCGCCTCCACCGCGACGACCACCACGGACACGAGCGGCAACTACACCTTTACCGGCCTGGTCAACGGCTCCTACACGGTGACGCCGAGCAAGACCGGCTACACCTTCTCGCCCACCAGCATCGCGGTGACCATCAGCGGCGCCAACCAGACGGGCAAGAACTTCACCGCCACGGCGGTTCCGACCTACAGCATCTCGGGCACCGTGTCGGGCGCCACCGCCTCGGGCGTGACCATGAGCCTCACGGGCGCCTCCACCGCGACGACCACCACGGCCACCGACGGGACCTACACCTTCAGCGGGCTCGCCAACGGCTCCTACACGGTGACGCCCAGCAAGTCCGGCTACACCTTCTCGCCCGCCAGCATCGCCGTCACCATCAGCGGCGCCAACCAGACGGG
>CAZPSH010000048.1:6329-15596 GCA_964589625.1 uncultured Thermoanaerobaculia bacterium | reverse complement strand
TATCTCCTGTTAATCACTAGGTCGGGGGTTCAAATCCCTCCCCGGGAGCCAACAAGAGATTCTTCGAAGCCGCCCCCCCGCGGGGCGGCTTTTGAATCATCAGGGGGCGGAGGGATGGGAAGCCCCGACCGGTCGAAGGGGTGCGGTGGAACGGGGAGGTTCCCCCGCCCGGAGGGTTCCCCGCGGGAGGGCGGGGGAAGCAGGCCGCGAAGCGGCCGCTGAAGGGATCGGGCCGAGGCCCCCGTCAGGGAGCGCAACCCGCGCGACGGAGGGCGGTTCAAATCCCTCCCCTGGAGCCAGTAGAATCTAATGCTTACGCGGATCTCGCGTTCGGGCCAAACTCCTAAGGGCACCCTGGTAAACCTGCACAGGACCCTTGTGTCGCAAGGGTTTTGTGGCAGTGATTCCATTTCTGCAATCGTAAGTAATTCGCAGGTTCGGGTTGGGCCGTAAGGGCCCCGGCGCGGGCCGTCCAGGGCTCTTCCATTCCTCACCGTCTCATGGAGGGCCGCCTGGAAAGCTGACTCCATTGGCCGACTTGGAAGGCATGGCCTGCTCACCCTGGGGGGATCCAGGGCGGAGCTCACACGGGCGGGAACCCTGGGGGAGAGGCATGGGTAAGCCCGATGGTGGGCTTTGAGTATTGAGCCCCGTTGCGATCAAATCCTCCCATGTAATGAACGATATTCTTTTCAACCGCGCCACAAGGTTGCAATTGGCCGGGTCGCAACCTTTCATTTGGACGGACTGTAACCTTTCATTTGGCCGGAATCGGGTGCACAATCCGCACATGGCCAATGACCCCTACTATCCACGCGAAGCGCAGGCCCATCTCGAAGAGGCGCTCTCCGATACGCCCGTTGTGCTGATCCACGGGGCGCGCCAGAGCGGCAAGACGACGCTCGCGAGGGTGGTGGGCGACCGCCGGGGCTACACCTACATCACCTTCGATGACGACGTGCAGCTGGCGGCGGCGCTCTCGGACCCCGTAGGGTTCATCGGGGATCTCCCCGAGAGGTGCATCCTGGATGAAGTCCAGCGTGCTCCCACGCTGTTCAGCACCATCAAGGCCGCCGTGGACCGCCGGAGGACGCCCGGCAGGTTCATCCTGACCGGCTCTGCCAACGTGCTACTGCTTTCCAAACTGGCCGATTCCCTAGCGGGACGGATGGAGATCCTGCGCCTGTATCCACTCGCCCAGTGCGAGCTGGCTCGTACCGCACCTACCTTCTTGAAAGCCCTTTTCGCCAGGTCCTTCAAGGTCCGGCAGTGGAAGCGGCTGGGTGCCGGCCTGGCCGAAAGGATCGTCGCGGGAGGCTACCCCGCCGCGCTCGCGCGCAAGACAACCAGGCGGCGGACGGTATGGTACCGCGATTACGCGGAAACAATCGTGCAGCGCGATGTGAGAGACTTGGCCCGGATCAGTTCGCTGGAGTCTCTGCCGAGGCTGATGCAACTGGCCGCCGGACAGACGGCAACCCTCGTCAACATTGCCGAAATGGCCGCGCCCTTTCAACTGAGCCGTCCCACCATCCGGGACTACGTAACCCTTCTCGAAAGGGTCTTTCTGCTGGAATTCCTTCCACCGTGGCACTCCAACCGCCTGAGCCGCCTCATAAAGACGCCCAAGCTCCATCTTTGCGATACGGGTTTGGCCGCGGCCCTTCTCGGATTCGCTGCCGGGGAGCTTGCCAAGGATCGCAAAGCCTTCGGGAGGCTACTAGAGACGTTCGTCTTTCAGGAGATCCGGCGGCAGGTCAGCTGGGCCGACGCCAACATCGAACTCTTCCACTTCAGGGACAAGGACGGCGCAGAGGTGGACATCGTGTTGGAACAAGGCGCCTCGGATGTGGCCGGGGTGGAAGTCAAGGCGGCGGCGACGGTGACGCGGGCCGACTTCCGTGGTTTGCGGAAGCTGCGTGAGGCGGCAGGGGGGAGGTTCGTCGCTGGCGTGGTGCTCTATGACGGTGAGATCACGGTGGGCTTCGGAGAGGGGCTCTTCGCCGTGCCCGTGCGGGCGCTTTGGGAGAAGGCCTAGTCTCCGTACAGGGAGGCGGCTGAGCCCCCTGCGAATCAACGGGGCACATCATGCACATGGTGCCATTCAATCGCGGGCCTCTCGAATGGCGCGGTGCGAGCCGCCCGGGCGTTACTCGGCGCGGGTGCGCCGAGCCGCGACGCCAAGGGCCTGAAATCGCTGGCCTTCGTGGTACACGGCCTGGAATCTTGGAGGCTCGGGGGCGTCCTGGGGGCCTCCGCCCGCGGATCCATAGAACCTTTCTGTCCCTCGGACGGGATCCGCACCTCGGCCGGCTTGGGCCAGCCACCGCGATCCCGCCTGTGCCTCGCCTCGCCCGGCCCTCCGGGCCCCGCCTCAGTGTACCGAGCAGGAGATGCAGGGGTCGTAGGCGCGGACGAGCATGGAGCAGAGGGTCTCGATGCGGCGGTCGTCGGCGCTCTCGGCGGCGAGGTGCCGGGCGAGGGCCTCCAGGTCGTGCTGGATGTTCAGGTTGTTTTGGGTCGTGGGGATGATGCAGTTGGCGCGGACGACGCGGCCGCCGGCGCCGTATCGGTAGTGGTGGTAAAGGATGCCCCGGGGTACTTCCACGGCGCCCACGCCCTCCCCTTCGATCGGGGTCACGGGGGCCAGCAGGGGGGCCGGCTCGGGTGAGGCGAGCAGTTCCTCGATCAGGGCGGTGGACTCGTGGACCACGTGGACGCACTCCACGAGCTGGGCCACGTTGTTCATGAAGGGGTTGTGGCAGTCGGGCCCAAGGCCCAGCTCCCGCGCCGCTTCTAGGGCCGCCGGGTGCAGGAACCGATGGTTGTTGTTCCAGCGGGCCAGGGCCCCCACGGCGAAGGACTCCCGGGACAGCCGGCAGAGCTTGGAAGTGTTGCGCTCGTCCACGAACTCGTTGGTCATGCGCAGGTAGTCATCCTCCCGGCGCAGGACCCCGTCGGTGGAGAGGAGGGCGCCGCCAATCCACGGGTAGCCGTCCTCCCCGAGCAAGGAGACAAATTCGGTCTGCCGCGAGAAGGCCGGGATCTCGAAGCTCTTGAAGAGCTCCACCACGGCGGCCAGGTCCTTCGCGGCCGCCTCCAATTCGCCGCGGACGGAGGCCAGGGCGCGCCGGTCCGGGAAGGCGGCCATGCCCCCCACCTGGATCGACACGGGGTGGGTGGCGCGGCCGGCGACGACCTCGCACAGGCGGTTGGCGGTGCCCTTGAGCCGGGCGGCGAGGGCGACGGTCTGGGGCGAGGTCTCCATGAGGGGCAGGACGCTGGGAAGGCCGAGGAAGTCGGGGGCGGCCAGGAAAAGCAGGTGAAGGACGTGGCTCTGGAGGGTCTCGCCGTGTTTGCAGAGGAGCCGAAGCTTGGCGGCGGTCTCGGGGATCTCCACGCCGAAGGCGCGCTCTGTGGCCCTTACGCTGGCGAGGGCGTGGCCGATGGAGCAGATGCCGCAGATTCGGGCCGTGAGGATGGCGGCGGAGGTGTAGTGCTTGCCTTGGAGCATGACCTCGAAGTAGCGCGGCGTCTCGACCACGTCCCACCGCGCCTCGGCGAGCTTTCCGCCCACCACGCGGACCGTGAGGTCCCCGTGTCCCTCCACGCGGGTGAGGGGGTGGACGCGCACGTTCACATCGACCTTCATTTGTTCCCTCCTGCGAGAAGGCCCGCGAAGCCGCCGAAGAAGCCCATGCGCTCTCGAATCTCGTCCTCCGAAAAGCCCCGCTCCTTCGCCAGGGCAAGGAACTCCTCCACGTTGGCCGCCTCAGCGGGCCCTCGGCATCCCCAACAGCCCAGCCCGCCCGCTGGGCAGGGGGCCTCGCACCCGGCGCGGACGACAGGCCCGAGGCAGAGCCGGCCCAAATCCATCAGGCAGGTGGTGAAGCGCTGCTTGCACTCCACGCACACGGGATAGGCGTGGAAGGCGAAGGGCACGTCCAGCACCAGGTGGCGCACGATGCGCTCCACCTCGTCCTTGGAGACGGGGCAGCCGGGGATCTCCAGGTCCACCGGCACCACGTCCCGCACGGGGCGCACGGGCAGGGTCTCCTTGGGAAGGGCACCGTAGACCTCCGCGTTGGCCTCGTCGAGGTCGTAGGCGTTCTTCATCCGGTTGACGCCGCCGAAGCAGGCGCAGCTCCCCAGTGCGACGAGGGTGCGCGCGCGCTTCCGGATCTCGACCAGGCGCCGCGCCTCGTCGGCCCGGCTAACGGCCCCCTCCACGAAGGCGATTTCGTAGTCCTCCCGGGCCTCCGAGGAGACCTCCCGGAAGTTCACGACCTCCACGGCGCCGAGGAAGGGGACGAGGGTCTCCTCCTTGTTGGCGAACTGGAGCTCGCAGCCTTCGCAGCCGGTGAAGTCGAAGACGGCGATCCGGGGGCGGTGGGATTCGATGTGAAGGTATCGCATCCTGAATCCTCCTAGATCGCTTCCTTGAGGTTGATGGCCGTCCAGTAGTCGAAGACCGGCCCGTCCTTGCAGGTGAAGGTGGAGCCGATGTTGCACCGGCAGCACTTGCCCATGCCGCAGTGCATGCGCCGCTCCAGGGAGACGAACATGCGCCGCATGGGCAGGCCCAGTTCGGCCAGCCGGTTGCACACGAACTTGAACATGACGGGCGGGCCGCAGACGATGGCGTAGGTCCGCTCCGGATCCAGGGCGATCTGGTCCAGCAGGCTTGTCACCCGGCCCACCGGGCCCGTCCAGCCGGAATCGGCCTCCTCCACGATGATGGAAAGGTTCACGCCGTCCACGCGGCGCCACTGCTCGTACTGGTAGTCGAAGAGCAGCTGGTCGGGGGTCTTCGTCCCGTAGAGGATGTGGACGTCCCGGAAGTCGGAGCGGTTCTCCGTCACGTGGAGGATGGCGGAGCGGAGGGGCGCGAGGCCCAAGCCTCCGGCGATGAGGAGCACGTGGTGGTCGCGCATCTTGGCCACGGGGAAGGAGGTCCCGAAGGGCCCGCGCACGCCCACGCGGGCCCCGGGCTTGGCGCGGTGGAGGACGCTCGTGACCGTCCCCGCACGGCGGATGCAGAATTCCAGAAACCCGTGGTTGCTGGCCGAGCCCGAGATGGAGATGGGCACTTCCCCATATCCCGGCACCTCGATCATGACGAACTGGCCCGGCTGGAAGACGAAGCGCCGCCGGTCGGAGGGGTCCAGGAGGCGGATGTGGAAGAGCTTCTCCATCTCGGTGAGCTGGGTGATGGAGGAAATTTCGGCCGGGAGGACCCGGTCCGTGTGCATCAGCCGGCTGCGGCGGTTGAAGTCCAACGGCTCGGCCATCTCGGCCTCTTGGGTCACTTCGTAGGGAAGCAGAAGCCTCTTCATGGCGCCTCCTCCTGCTGGAGTTCCCGGATCACGTCGAGGGGGGCGATCCCGGCCAGGCACGCGCGGCCGCAGCGGTTGCACCCGACGCACTTGGGCTCCTCGTGCTGCTCCACGAAGCCCCGGTGCTGGTGGTAGTAGCGGTACTTCAGGCGGCTCTCGGGGGTGGGCCGGAAGTTATGCCCGCCGGCCACCACCGCGAAGTCCACGAGGGTGCAGGCGTGGAGCTGGCGGATCTTCGCCCCTTCTTTGAAGTCCATGGAGATGCGCTCGTGCACGCCGTGGCAGTAGCAGGTGGGGCAGACCATGGCGCACGTGCCGCAGCTCAAGCACTTGGCGCCCCACTTCTCCCAGATCGGCGATTTGAACTCGATGTCCAACAGGTTCGGGAGGTTGTTGAGATTGGGGGCGTCCCCCATAAGGGAGGCGATGCGCTTGCGCTCGGCGAGGTAGAGGCGGGAGTCCTCCTCGGTGATGGGGCGGGCGCCGAAGCGGTCGATGAGGGCCAGGCCCCGGTCCGATCCCGCCGCCGTGAAGTAGACCTCTCCGATGTCCGTCAGGAAGAGGTCGAAGCCATGGGTGACGGTGTCCGTCCCGAGGGAGCGGCAGAAGGCCCCCTCGCAGGGATCGTGATCCATGCCCAGGATGAAGGTGTTGCCCCGCCGCGCCAGGTAGTAGGGGCTGGGGTACCAGTCCCGGGCGAAGACCTTGTCGAGCTTGAGGAGGGCGTGGATGTCGCAGGCGTGGAGGCCGATGAGGGCCCTCGGAACGGCCCGGTACCGTATCTCCTGTTCCCACCCGGCACCCTCGAAGCGGTAGGTGGAGAGGCGCTCGCGGAAGGGCAGGAAGTAGGTCTTGGCCGAGAACTCGGTGGTCTCGTAGGTAAGGTCGAGGTCCTCGAAGCGCTCCACCGGAAGGAACTGGTGGATGGGCTTGCCCCTCCGGTCCGTCCCCACGCGCCGGGGGCCGATCCCCTCCACCTCCGCGAGGATGGCCTCGATCAGCGGCCCGAGGGCCTCCTTCTTCAGAGCCTTGTACAGCATGGACGTCTCTCCCCGGGGCGGGCGCGACGGCGTGCCGCGCTCGCGACGCCTCCGACTCCAATATAGCGACCCTCCACGACTTCGACCCAAAAAGATGCACCCTGCGCGTCTATGGCTGTGTGAATTCCCCCTTATTTCGTGCGAGGGATTGGCCCGTGGAGTCTCCCGGCCGCGCGCAAAGCCCTGTCGGGCGTAGGGTTCAGGGGCTACGCCACGGGTGGGTGAATTCCCCGGACTTCCCCGGCAGGCTGGGCACTCCTGAGGCGGGAAGCCGGCGGGCCGCGGAGACGGGAACCGTGATCCGCGCGGGCGTGCCGCCCCTTTCCCGGATCTTCCTGGGGCTTGCCGCTTTCCCGTGATGAGATGAAGGACGTTTCGGCGCAAGTCGTCGAAGGCGCCGTTGTCCTGATTGGAGAAGAGCACGAAGGTCAAACCCGTCTGCGGGAAGTGCCGAAAGGCGAAGTCGATGCCCCGGGCCGTTCCTCTGTGGCCGGTTGAAGTGCGTGGAGGGCGTTGCCTTCGCGGTTCGCTTCGCGTCGACCAAGCCGAAGGCCTGCTCGTAAAGAACCCGGTCCCCCGAAGCCACCCGAAGGCTACCCGACAGGTCGTCCTGGGAGCACAGCTTGTTGATGTACGAGTCCAGCCACTCCAGCGTGGCGGGGTCGGTGATGGGGCCGTTGGGGAGGGTGACCGGCTCGGTCACCGAAGCGATGAAGGCGAGGGCCTTGATTCGGTGGGGCGCCTACGGTTCGAGGCGGGACTGGAGGTCGTTCCAGGCCTTGGCCCCCTTCCGCCGGACGTAGGTGTGAAGCACATGGCTCACGAAGGTCCCACGGCGGAAGACCTCGTACTCCGAAGGGTGGTACTCGAGGGGGCCCAGGTCCTCGGAGACGCGGGCCGTTTGGGCGGCGATGCGCTCCAAGCCGGGATCCGCGAGGGAGGTCTCAGATCGGCGCGCCCCAGCCCGAGCCCCGGCGCGTGCGGGGACCCGTACCGGCTCCGAAGCGGCTGGCGCCGGGAACAGCAAGGCGCCTCCCCACGGCCTCCGCCACGGGGCGTATCTCCTCCACCAGCCGGCGGAACTGGGCCAGCGTGAGGGACTGGTCTCCGTCGGAGAGGGCATGGTCGGGGTCCGGATGGACCTCCACGAGGAGGCCGTCGGCCCCCGCCGCCACGGCGGCCCGGGCCATGGGGATGACGGCGTCCTGCCGCCCCGTTCCGTGGGAGGGGTCCACGAGGATGGGGAGGTGGGTGGCCGCTTTGAGCACGGGCACGGCGTTCAGGTCCAGCGTGTTCCGGGTGGCCGTCTCGAAGGTCTTGATGCCGCGCTCGCAGAGGATCACGTCCGGGTTGCCCTGGAGGAGCACGTACTCCGCGGCCAGGAGAAATTCGGAGAGGCTGGCGGAGGGTCCGCGCTTGAGGACGACGGGCTTGCCGGCCTGGCCCACGGTCCGAAGGAGCGGGAAATTCTGCATGGACCGGGCGCCCACCTGAAAGCAGTCCACGAAGGGGGCCATGGCCTCCGCGTCCGAAGGCTCCATGATCTCCGTGATCACGGGCAGGCCCGTGGCGCGTCCCGCGTCCCTCAGCAGGGTGAGCCCCTCCTTCCCGAGGCCCTGAAAGGAGTAGGGCGAGGTGCGGGGCTTGAAGGCCCCACCGCGGAGGGCGGTGGCGCCGTAGGACGCCACGAAACGCGCGGCCGTCCGGATTTGGTCGCGGCCCTCCACCGAGCAGGGGCCGGCGATCAGGGCGAGGTCTTCCCCGCCCACGGGGATCTCGCCCAACGGAACCTGGGACCCTTCGGGGTGGCGCTCCCGGGCCGCCAGGACCGGGCCCTTGGCGTCGCGGCGGACCCAGTCCACCCCGGGGAGGGACTCGATCCCCTCGCCGCCGTCGTCCTCGCGGCCCAAGCCGGCCAGGAAGAGGCCGAAGGGGAGGTCCAGGCGCGAGACGTCGAATCCGGCCGAAGCCATGGCGGAGGCGACGGCGAGAGTGTGCTCTTCACGGCGGTCCTTCATGCGAACGATCATGGCGTGCCCCCTGACGTGTCTTCGTTACCGCCGTGGTCCGCGGCGAGATTCGCCACGAACTCGCGGGCGACGGCGCGCGCGTATTTCGTTTCGGTTCCCTCCAGCCGGGCGATGAGCGCCGAGCCCACCACCACGCCCTCGGCGAGGGACCACACCTCGTGCGCGTCATGCGGGGTGCGCACCCCGAAGCCCACGGCCACGGGTAGGCGCGAGTGCCGCCGGGCCAGGGCCACGCGCTCGGAGAGCCCCTCCCGGCTTCCATTGTGGGTCCCTGTGACCCCCGCCCGGGCCAGCACGTAGACGAACCCACCGCCCGCGGTGAGGAGCCTGGCGGCGCGCGCCTCGGAGGTGTGGGGCCCGATTAGGACCACCGGGTCGAGTCCCTCCCCGGCCAGGTGCCCGAACCAAGCGGGCTCCTCCTCGGGGGAGACGTCCAGGGCGAGCACGCCGTCCACGCCCGCCTTCCGGGCCCGCGACGCGAAGAGGTCCGGGCCCATGGCCAGCACCGGATTCAGGTAGGTGAAGAGCACCACGGGCACGGGCGATCGCTCCCGGAGGCGGGAGACGAGGGAAAGGGCCTGGTGGAGGCTCCCCCCCGCCGCCGCCGCGCGGGCGTGGGAGCGCTGGATCACGGGTCCGTCGGCCACCGGGTCCGAGTGGGGTACGCCCACCTCGATCGCCGCCGCTCCGCCCTCCACGGCTCCCAGGGCCGCTTCGAGAAAGGCCTCGGGCGAGGGGTCCGAGGCCGTGAGATAGGGAATGAGCACACGGCCCGTCTTGAGCGCGTTTTCCAACCGACTCATGGGATGAACCTCTGAATGGGGAGTGGTTGAGACGCTGAGTAGGGGATACGTGAGTAGG
>CAZPSH010000048.1:0-6229 GCA_964589625.1 uncultured Thermoanaerobaculia bacterium | reverse complement strand
CGTCCTTGTCGCCCCGGCCCGAGAGGTTGAGGATCACCCGGGCCCCTGGGCCCAGCTCCACGGCGCCCCGCTCGAGGAGCCAGGCCACGGCGTGGGCGCTCTCGAGGGCGGGGAGGAGGCCCTCCAGCTCCGCAAGGGTTCGAAAGGCCTTCGCGGCGGCGCCGTCGCCCACGCGCTCGTAGCGGGCCCGCCCCCGGGCGCGAAGGTGGCTGTGTTCGGGGCCCACGGCGGGGTAGTCGAGGCCCGCCGCCACCGACTCGGTGGGGAGGATGTGGCCCACCCCGTCCTGGAGGAGGTAGGTGAAGCACCCGTGCAGGACTCCCGGCGAGCCGCCCGCGAAGCGGGCCGCGTGGCGGCCAGGTTCGGGACCGGCTCCGCCCGCCTCGACCCCCACGAGGGCCACGTTCGGGTCGTCCAGGAAGGCGGAGAAGAGGCCGATGGCGTTGGAACCTCCGCCCACGCAGGCCACGGCGGCGTCGGGCAGACGCGCTTCGGCGGCGAGGAACTGCTCCCTCGCCTCCCGGCCGATGACGGACTGAAAGGTGCGCACCATCCGCGGAAACGGCCTCGGCCCCAGGGCCGAGCCGAGAAGGTAATAGGTCTCCGCCGGGTCCGCGGCCCACGCCCTCAGGGCCTCGTTCACGGCCTCCTTGAGGGTGCCCGCGCCGGCCTCCACGGGCCGCACCTGGGCCCCCAGGATCTCCATCCGTAGGACGTTGGGGGCCTGGCGCCGCATATCCTCCACTCCCATGTACACCGTGCAGGGGAGGTCAAGGAGCGCGCAGACCGTGGCGGAGGCCACTCCGTGCTGTCCCGCGCCCGTCTCGGCGATGACCCTCCTCTTCCCCATCCGCCGCGCGAGCAGAGCCTGGCCGATGGCGTTGTTGATCTTGTGGGAGCCCGTGTGGGAGAGGTCTTCGCGCTTGAGGTAGATGGCCGCAAGCCCCGCCGCCGCCTCGAGGCGGCGGGCCCGGAAGAGAGGAGTGGGGCGCCCCGAGTAGTCGCGAAGGAGGCCCTCGAACCTGGCGCGAAAGGCCCCATCGCCCCAAGCCTCTTCGAAGGCTGTTTCGAGTTCCAGCAGGGGCGGCATCAAGGTTTCGGGCACGAATCGGCCGCCGAAAGGCCCGTAGTCCCTCTCCTGTTCCAGCAGATCCCACGTCATGCCACCCTCACTTCCTCCCCTACTCCCCTACTCCCCTACTCACCTACTGACCTACTGACCTACTGACCTACTGACCTACTGACCTACTGACCCACTGACCCACTCTCCCGGTCGCCATGCAAGATTTCCCGCCGAAACGCCGCGAGCGCCTCGGCGCAGAAGGCGGAAATGCGCCCCGGGTCCTTGACCCCCGGTGAGGATTCGAGGCCCGACGCCGCGTCCACCCCCGCGGGACGGAGCGCCGCCACGGCCTCGGCTACGTTGTCCGGCCCCAGCCCGCCGGCCAGGACGAAGGGGCGCGGCGCCCGCGCGGCAAGCTCCGTGGACACGGTCTTTCCCGTCCCCCCATGCCGTCCTGGCGCGTGGGCGTCCAGGAGGAGCGCGTCTCCGAAAGGCAGGGCGGGAGCGTTCTCAGGAGTGAGGGGCCTCGCCTCGAGCACCCCCGTCCCCGCCTCAGACCACCTCCGCCTCCACTCCGCGGGAGGCGGCGCGAGCACTTGCACGAAGGCCACCGCCAGGCGGGCCACCTGGGCCGGCGTGAGGCAGGCCCCGGGAAGGAGGAGCAGGACGGGCGCGAGGCCCAGGGCCCGCGCGGCCCCGGCCAGAGCGTACAGGTCACGGGATGGCGAGAAGCGCGGGCTTTGCGGCCACGCGTTCAGGCCGGCGTGGGTGGCCCCCGCGCGGGCGCAGGCCTCCAGGTCGGCAAAGGTCCGGACGCCGCAGACTTTGATCCAAGGCGCGAAGGGGGTGGGGAGGGGCGACGAGGGGTTCACGTCGGCGCCTCCATCGGCGCCTCCAAAGGATCCAGGTCCATCGCCGCTCGGAAACGGGCGAGGAGGCGTTCGGGTCGCTCCTCCCGCATGAGGCTTTCTCCCACGAGGAAGCCGCGGGCCCCCGCCCCGCGGAGGCGCCGCACGTCCTCCGGGCGCCGGATGCCGCTCTCGGCCACGCAGACGCGGTCCGGCGGGCAGAGGGGCGCCAGGCGCTCGACGACGGCGAGGTCCACGGCGAGCGTGTTGAGGTCCCGGGCGTTCACGCCGATCAGGCGCGCCTCCGTGGCGAGGGCGTCCTCCATCTCGGCCTCCGAGTGAACCTCCACGAGGGGTTCCAGACCGTGGGCCAAGGCCTCCTCGACGAAGGCGCGCAGGTCGTCCCCGAGGACCCGGGCGATGAGCAGAACCCATCGGGCCCCGTCCTCCCGCGCCCAGCGGATCTGGATCGGATCCACCACGAAGTCCTTGCACAGGACGGGCACCGCCACCGCCGCCGCCGCCGCGCGCACGTCCCCCCTCGACCCCCCGAACCGCTCGGGCTCGCACAGCACCGACACCGCCGCCGCCCCGCCCGCCTCGTACCTTCTCGCCCGCTCCGCCGCGTCCGCCTCCGGCGCGATCGCCCCCCGGCTCGGCGACGCCTTCTTCACCTCTGCGATCAAAAATGGGGTCAGGTCTTGTCTTATCACATTTTTCTTTTCGTGGCCTTGCGGCCGGAGGATGCCCGGCTCCATCCTTGTCTCCAGCACGGCATCCATACGCACGCGTTTCCTGCGGGACTGCACGATTTCCTCAAGAAGCCCGTGCATCGCGCGCCTCGCCGCCATCGTCCAACATGCCCCGAAAGAAACGTCCAGAGCGCCCGGTCCCCATGGCCTCCATCGAGCGCCCGGCCGCCTCGCGCAGGTCCTCGCAGGCCCCTGCCGCCCGCAGGACGAGGGCCGTGTTGGCCGCTACCACCGCCCGCAGACCTGAAGGGCCTCGTCCGTTCAGGAGGTCCGAGAGGGCGCCCGCATTCTCCTCCGGGCTTCCCCCCCGCAGGTCCCCCTCGGACCCTTCGGGCAGCCCGAAGTCGGAGGGACCTACCTCGTACGCGAAGCTCCTGTCCCCCCGCCGTTCCACGACGAGCACTTTCCCGTGGAGGACGGCCTCGTCGTACCCGCCCGCCCCGTGGATCACCAGCGCGCGTTCGACGCCGAGAACCCCGAGGCTCTCCGCTACCAACCCCATCCGCTTAGGGTCGAAAACGCCCACCACCTGCCGTGCGACCCCCGCCGGGTTGAGCAGGGGACCGAGGAGGTTGAAGATCGTCCGCACGCCCATGGCCCGGCGCACGGGGGCCACGTGGGCCATGGCGGGGTGGTAGAGGGGAGCGAAGAGGAAGGCGAATCCGCAGCGCAGGAGTCGCGCGTGGGCCTCCTCCGGGGACTCCTCCACCGGAAATCCGAGGGCCGAAAGGACGTCCGCCGAGCCGCAGGCGCTCGACACGCTGCGGTTCCCGTGTTTGGCCACCGTAACGCCCAGGCTCGCCGCCACGAGGGCGGCCGCCGTGCTCAGATTGTGAGTCCCCCGCCCGTCCCCTCCCGTTCCGCACGTGTCCACCGCGTGGGGGTGGCGTGGGAAGGGCCGCACGCTTCGCCGGAAGGCCTCCGCGAGTCCCGCCAGTTCCTCGACGCTCTCGCCCCTCGCCGCGAGGGCCCCGAGGAAGGCCGCCGTCACCAGGGGCTCCGACCGCCCCTGGGCGAGATCCAGACCCGCCTGCAGCGCCTCGTCCCGGTCGAGCCGCCCCCCGGAGGTCACCTTGGAAAGGAGTTCTCTACGCATGAGCCGCCTCCCGGCACAGGGTCACGAAGTTACGGAGGAGTTGCCCTCCCTCCGGGGTCAAGATGGACTCGGGATGGAACTGCACGCCGTGGCACGGGTGCTCGATGTGCCGCACCGCCATGACCACCCCGTCGGGAGTCGTGGCTTGCACCGCCAGGCACGACGGGATCGAATCGGCCGCCGCCGCCAGCGAGTGGTAGCGCCCCGCGGGGAATGGGCTGGGAAGTCCCGCCAGGAGGCCGGTCCCGTCGTGGACCACGGGCGAGGCCTTGCCGTGGACCGGCGCCGGGGCCCTCTCCACCCGTCCGCCGAAGGCCTCCACGATGACCTGGTGGCCCAGGCACACGCCCAGGATGGGGACCTCGGCGGCGAAGGCCTTCACGAGCCTGGGGCAGGCGCCCGATTCCTCGGGCCGGCCCGGTCCGGGGGAGAGGACGATTCCCCATGGGCGGAGGGTCCGAACGTCCTCCTCGCTCACCGCGTCGTTTCGCAGGACCTTCAGCCGAGGCTCCAGGGCCCCCATCATGGAGACCAGGTTGTAGGTGAAGGAGTCGTAGTTGTCCACGAACAGGATCATGGAATTTCTCCTTCGGGGACGGTCCGTGGGAGGCCGAAATTGCGACATGCCGATGCCAGGAGATGCAGAGAAGGGGGGATGGCGAGAAGAGGGGATCCCGAAAGAAAGAGATTTCGGGGTGACGAGGCTTCGAGGGGCCGGGAGGCAGAGGGGGCATCTGAACGACGGTGTCTCCGCACGTTTCGAAGCTCCAAATCGGAAATCCCAGATCCAAGATCCGAAATCGAGAATTTCAAATACGAGTTCATTCCCACCCCCTACTCTCCCGCAAGCGCGGAAAGGGCCGCGGCCGCCTTCTGGTGGATCTCCTCCCACTCGGCCTCCTCGCGCGAATCGGCCACGATGCCCGCCCCGGACCGAAAGCGCACTCTCCCCTTCTCGAACTCCAGCGTGCGAATGGCGATGCACAGTTCCAAGTTTCCGGCCGGGTCCACCACCCCCGCGGCGCCTCCGTAGAGGCCCCTGTCCTCGCCTTCGAGCCGGGAGAGGATCTGAGCCGCCCGGATCTTGGGCGCCCCGCTCACGGTGCCCGCGGGGAAGGCCGCCGCCAGGGCATCCAGGGCCGTGCGCCCGGGGGCAAGCCGTCCCTGCACTTCGGAGGTGATGTGCATGACGTGGCTGAAGCGCTCCACGGCGGCCTGAACGGGCACTTCCACGGTCCCCGGCTCGCAGGCCCGCCCCAGGTCGTTCCGGGCGAGGTCCACGAGCATGGCATGCTCGGCGAGCTCCTTCGGGTCCGCGAGGAGGTCCCTTTCGAGTCGCAGGTCTTCTTCGCCGGTGGCCCCCCGGCGGCGCGTTCCCGCGATGGGCACCGTGGCCACCGTCTCGCCCTGGACGCGCACGAGCATTTCGGGGGAGGCCCCCACCACGCGTCTCCCCGCCAGCGATATGTAGAAGTGGTAGGGCGAGGGGTTCAAGCGGCGGAGGCGGCGGTAAACGCCGAAGGGGTCCCCGTCGTACGTTCCCTCGAAGGGTTCGGACACGACGACCTGGTAGGCATCCCCCGCCCGGATGGCCTCCTGCACGCTCGAGAGGTTTCGGGAGAAACGCCCGCGATCGGGGCCCCGTTGGAGACTCCACCGACCCCGCTCCGACGGTGCGGGAACGGCCCCCTCCAGGCGCCGAAGGAGGTCTTGCAGGCGGGCCGAAGCCTCGCCGGGCGCCTCGCCCTCGACGGGCAGGTGGTAGAGGAAGCCCTCCTGCCTCAGGTGGTCGAGGACGAGCCCCTCGGTGAAGAAGCCGAACACAGCCCGGGGGTCTCGCGCATTTGGGAAGGCGGCCCCGAGGCCCGGCTCGAAGAGGGCGAAGGCCGAGAAGTCCATCCACCCCACGGCACCCCCGAGGAAGGGGGCGGGAAGCCCCTCGGCGGGCCCCGTGAACCCCTCCACCCAGTTCGCAAGCGCCTCGGCCGGATTTCCGGGAAGCTCCCGAACGCCTCCCCGGTGACGAAGGCGCGCTCTCGTTCCCGCCTCGAAGACCTCCGAGGGCCCGAAGCCGAGAAAGGAGTACCTCGCCTGCGACTCGCCGCCCGCCACCGATTCCAGCAGGAAGGACTCCCCCTCTGGAGAGGTCAGGGCCAGAAACGCCCGCACGGGCGTCGTGAGGTCCGCGGGAAAACGCAGCACCACCGGTTTCCTCCGGCCCGCCCTCAGGTCCCGCCCGTCGCCGCCCATCCGCTCTCCTTCTCCGGCCCCGCCGGACAAACGAAAAGGCCCACCGTCTCCGGTGGGCCTGGGTGCTCGCCGTTGGGTCCGGGCCTAGACGAAGGCCTCGCCCGCGCGCGCACCCGGCCCCTCGTGCCACCAATACAGCTGGACGGACAGGGACGAGGTGCGGCGCATGAAAACCTCCCGACCGGGAAATCATAGGCCACGAAGTCCGCGCTTGTCAAAT
>CAZPSH010000047.1:0-16419 GCA_964589625.1 uncultured Thermoanaerobaculia bacterium | reverse complement strand
GGGCGCCCGCCCCACAGATTCATGGGGTTTTGTGGCGCGGCCGCCCCCGGCCGCGAGCCCCCAGGTTTCTCTCTGGCGGGCGGGGCGCCCGCCCCACAGATTCATGGGGTTTTGTGGCGCGGCCGCCCCCGGCCGCGGCTGAAGGGGCGGCCCTCCGTGGCCGCCCGCCCTCGGCCGCCAAAACCGGGAGGGCGCGGAGGCCCTCCCCTACGGGAACCGCTTCGGCCGATGCGAGCATCGGCCGCTACGGAACCGTTCCACGTCTCGCGTCTCCCGTCTAACGTTTTTCGTCCTAGGGGAGCCGTCGCCCGACGCGGATCTTCTCATCTCTTTGGCGGCTCCGAGAACTTGTGATAGCCTTTCACCACCATGGCACGCAAAGGGACGCGAAACCGAACGAAGCCGACAGCACCCCCCGGAGTGAAACCGGCTCCGGAACTGCCCAGTCGGGACGCTGTGCTCCTCAAACTTCGAGAAATCAGGCCGGAGCTCGCCGCCCGATACCACATTCGATCGTTGGGCCTATTCGGGTCCTATGGCCGCGGCACTCCCTCGCGCCGCAGCGATGTGGACATCCTCGTTTCCTTTACCGAAACGCCCAGCCTCTTCACCTTCATTCGCCTGAAGGGCGAACTCCAAAAATGCCTCGGCCGACGCGTGGACTTGGTGATGCGCGAGGCCCTCCGGCCGGCCATCGGGCGGCGGATCCTCGCCGAAGTTGCCGAAGCATGAAGGCGCCTCGGGATGTTTCAGACTATCTGCGGGACATGTCCAACTATGCCGATAAGGCCTGCCGGCTCACCGAAGGCATGGACTACCAAGCCTTCGAGGCGGACGAGAGGACGTATCTGGCGGTCATGCGCTGCTTGGAAATCATCGGCGAGGCCGCCAAGAAAATCCCAGCCGGTTTCCGAAACCGCCACCCCGAAATCCCGTGGGCGGAGGCCGCAGGAATTCGGGATGTTCTGATCCATGACTATCTCGGTGTCAACCTGGAAGTCGTTTGGAAAACCATCCAAAAGGACTTGCCCCCTGTCAGGACTGCCCTGGCGACGCTTCTCGGGGCCTAGAATCCCTTTCGGCCCCTGTAGGAGCGCTCTCCAGAGCGCGATTCTTTCCCGTCTCCCGTTTTACGTCTAACGTCTCTCGTCTAACGTCTCTCATGCGGAGGCCCTCCCCTACCGAAATTAGGGACAGCCACCTATTTCCTGACGTCTAACGTCTCCCGTTTTATGGGATGCGGCGACGGCCCCCAGGGCTTCACCCCAGGGCTTGGACCACGTCGTGGGCGGTCAGCACCCGGACATCGGCCTTCGGTGAGCGCCTGCCCGTCTCGATCTCGGGCACAAACACCACCCGCACGGCACGCTCGTCCTTTGTCCACCCCTCCACGGGCGGGGAACCCTTCGCGGCAAGGTGATTCGATAGGGCAAGCAGGGACTCTTTGGGAACGGGCGTCTCGCTCCATTTGACCTCGCCGAGAAGAATGGAGGCCCCATCCAACGAACGAGAGACCACATCCCACTCGGGTCCCACGCCGCGCCAGAACCGCCGCGCGGGAACCCAACCGCCGGCATCGCCGAGAGGAGCCAGGCCTTCCCCGAGCCCGGGTACGGCCTGGCGGCACAAGTCCTCCCAGGTTTCGGCCCAGAGGGCGCCACGAAACTTTCTCCAAATCGCCAACCGCGATTGCCGGTGTCCCGAGGCGAGCATGCCGCGGTGGGGCGCCACCACTCGAAACCACATGCGGAAGAAGGGATCCGCGAGGCGATACAAGGACCTTTTGCCGCTTCGGCCCGGCTCGCCAAAGGGCTGTTCCCGTTTCACCAGCCCCAATTCCACCAGCCGCGACAGGCCGCGAGCCAGAGAGGTGGCCGGTACGCCGAGCCGCCCGGCGATCTCCGACACCCGGTGCGCCCCTCCTCCGATGACGTCCAGGAGGGGCCGCACGGCCATCGCCGGGGGACGCTCTTCCACAAGCAGACGGTCCGGTTCCAGGTGGAGAGGCCCCATGGGATCGAGCACCAAGCGTTCAACCGCCGAGTCCAGGTCGTCGCCGAACGGTTCCGCCAACTCCCAGTACCGCGGGACCCCGCCCCACACCGAAAAGGCCCTCACGCACGAGACAGCCTCCTTGATCCCCAAGGCCTCGCCCATGGCCTTGGGCGACATGGGGCCGAGAGGGATGGCCGCCAGGGCACGGCCGAACAAGGGGGCGCCGGGATCCAGCGTGAGGCCTTGCATCATGTGCTGGCTCGACCCCGCAATGACCACAAGCAGACCCGCCTCTCGGGCCTCGTGGTCCAAGAACCCCTGGAGCACGCTGGGCAGAGAGGGAGACGACTCGACCCAGTAGGGAAACTCATCCAAAACGAGCGGTCCCCGCCATCCCGCGCGGCCCGCCTCGCGGGCCAAGGCCCTCCAGATCGCCCGCCAATCGGGGTACTCCACTTCCGCAAAACCCTTGAACCGCGAAGAGAGAGCCTGCGCGAAGTAGCGCCGCTGGACGGCCTCGGCAGAGAGATCCGCCACCGAGTAAAGCCCCCCGTGCTTCCGGCACCACTCCAGCAGCAGCCGGGTCTTTCCTACCCGTCGCCGCCCCCACATCGCCACAAGCCCCGGCCGCCCGGCTTTCGCCAGGCCATCGAGCCGCTCCAGTTCCGCCCCACGGTTTACGAAGTTCATGGAAGGATTATACGGTTCAACATAATGCAATGCAACATAAAGAGTCTACGGCCGATGTAACCATGGCCGCGAAAACCGGGAGGGCGCGGAGGCCCTCCCCTACGAGAACCGCTTCGGCCGATGCTCGCATCGGCCGCTACGAGGACCGTCTCCCGTTTCCCGTCTCCCGTCTTTCGTCTCCCGTTTTACGTCTTTCATCTCCCGTTTCCCGTCTCGCTTTTTCCATCGAGTCGTCCGGCCAATTATCCTTGCAAATAGAAAGGCCGTGCTTTAAATTGCAGGGTATGATACCGAGACGGCTGGCCGGACTTCTGCGTGACTCCCTCCGAACCTTTCCCGCCGTGGCGCTCGTGGGCTCCCGCCAGACGGGAAAAACCACGCTCGCCAAGGCGCTGGCGCAGGAGCACCGCGGCAGTGTTTACCTTGACCTGGAGCGCCCCTCCGACATCGCCAAACTGGCCGAACCGGAATTGTACCTGCCCTCCCTCCAGGGGCGTCTCGTCATTCTGGACGAGGTCCAGCGCGCCCCCGGCCTCTTCCCCGTCCTTCGGGGGCTCCTCGACGACGCCCCTCGGCCGGGGCGCTTCTTGCTGTTGGGGTCGGCCTCCCCGGACCTCCTGCGGCAGACCGCCGAAAGCCTCGCGGGGCGGGTCATCCATCACGAACTCGGCGGATTCCTTCTCGATGAACTCCCGGCAAGCGCCCCGTCCAGGGAGGCCCTTTGGCTGCGTGGAGGCTACCCCCCCAGCCTCCTGGCCCAGGACGAAGCCGCCAGCGTGGTGTGGAGAGAGGCCTTTGTCTCGACCTACCTCGAGAGAGATCTCCCCCAGCTCGGCATTCGCGTTCCCGCCCCAACCCTGCGCCGGTTCTGGCAGATGCTCGCCCACGTCCACGGCCAGTTGTGGAACGCGAGCCGCCTGGCCGCGAGCCTGGCCATTTCGGCCCCATCCGTGGCCCGCTACCTGGACATTCTGGAGGAGACCTATCTGATCCGCCGCCTTCCCCCCTACCATGCGAACCTTCACAAGCGGCTCGTACGGTCCCCGAAGATCTACTTCCGCGACAGCGGCCTGCTCCACACCCTGCTGGGAATTCCCGATCGGGAGGCCCTCTCCGTCCACCCCTGCCTCGGCGCCTCCTGGGAGGGCTGGGTCGTCGAACAAGTGTTGGGCGTCATGCCCTCGGGCTGGCAGGCGACCTTCTACCGGACCGCCGGTGGCGCGGAGGTGGACCTCCTCCTCCATCCTCTCGGCGGCAAGCCCCCCATCGCCGTGGAGATCAAACGAACCGCGACCCCCCGCCTCTCCCGGGGCTTTCGGGAGGCGTTTCGAGACCTGGGATGCGAATGCGGATTCTTCCTCCACGCCGGCCCGGACGACTTCCCCCTCGCCGAGGGGGTCACGGCCCTACCCCTCACCCAGATCCACCGCCTGTTTGCGTAGTCGCCCCCGGCCGCCTTCAAAGGCCTCCCATGTAGCGGCCTTTGCTTGCCAAAGGCCGATCCTTTCGGCCCCTGTAGGAGCGCTCTCCAGAGCGCGATTCTTTCCCGTCTCCCGTTTTTCGTCTCCCGTTTTACGTCTCCCGTTTTACGTCTAACGTCTCCCGTTTTACGTCTCCCATCTCCCGTCTTGGGTCACTTCTTCTTCACCGTCCGCCCTCGAGCAGAGTAGGCGCCTTCCCTCTCCCGAGCACGGAACCCGATGGGCTTCCTCTTCCGTTCAGGCTCCACCATAAGGGCCCGAATCGCATCAAAAATCACCTTGAACTGGGCATCGTACTTCTTTTCGAGGGTGGCGAGCTGGCGAGCGAGCGCTGCATGGGTCGCCAGTTCCTGCCTCAGGCACACAAACGCCCGGACGACAAAGACGCTCATCTCCACTGCACGCGGGCTATCCAGGACGCTCGCCGCCATGAGGGCTCCGTGCTTGGTGAACGCGTAGGGATTGGACTTCGAGTATTTGAGTCGGCTCAGGTGGTCGCAGATTGCGACCACTTTCCCCTTCTCCTCACCGGAGAGCCGAAACATGAAGTCTTCAGGAAACCTCTCCCGATTGCGCTTCACCTGCTCATTGAGTCTTCGCGTTGTCACTCCATAGAGAATCGCCAGGTCAGCATCCAAAATGACTTTCTGGCCCCGCAGGATCAAGATCCGATTCTCGATCGATTCGTAGGGGACCAGGGATGTTCTCTCGTTCATGGACTGCGCTCCTGGCTTTTTTTACGTCCCTTCGGCCGATGTGGGCATCGGCCGCTACAAGGACCGTCTCTCGTCTCCCGTCTCACGTTTTCCGTCTCCCGTCTCTGCGGCGCGGCCGCCCCCGGCCGCGGCTTCGAAGGCCACCCCCCGCGGTAGGTACTGCTCCACGAGCATCGGCCGCTACGAGAACCGTCCCGGGTTGGCGTCTCCCGTCTCTCGTCTAACGTCTCTCATGCGGAGGCCCTCCCCTACGGGGACCGCCCCGCGTCCAGTGTCTGTAGTCTGGCTTCTTGCGGGAGGCGTCGCCAGACGCCGATCCTTTACCTTCACAGATCCCCACAAAATCGGCCTGCACTGTCTGGCAAAGGTCTTCCAAACCACCAGAGTGGGTCGCTATGACTGCGTTCTTACAATCCTCAGGTGTCAATGATTTTGCAAGATAGGCTTTCTGGTGGCCTTTTCGGGCCTACAAAGCTAAGCGACATTCACCAAACCAGTTCTTCGCCCCGTCTCCACACGTCACCCGCCAAATGGGTGCCTTGCCCATAGATTTACATGGAACCTCTTAACAAGGCGCGGGCCGCTTCGAGAATCTCCTGCGATCCAGGGTAGTAAGCCTCCTCCAAGGTCCGGCTGGCCGGGGCGGGAAGGTCTGGGAGCGCCACCCGGACGGGCGGCGCCTTCAGACGCGGCCAAAGCCTCTCCGCAATCTGCGCCACAATCTCTGCTCCGATACCCCCCGTCCTCCACCCCACGTCGCAGACGACCGCTCGGCCCGTTTTCGCCACGGATCCCCCGACGGTCTCAATGTCCAGCGGCTTGAGGGTCCTGAGGTCCACCACCTCCGCGGAAATGCCCTCGGCCCTAAGCAATTCCGCAGCCACTAGCGCCTTCGGCGTGAGGTAAGAGAAGCAGACGAGGGTCACGTCTGTCCCCCCCCTGCGGACAGTAGCCTCCCCGATGGGTGAGGTATAGACCTCTCCCGGCACTTCGCCCTCCTCCCCGTAGAGCCACCGTTCATCGATGAAGACCACGGGATCGTCGTCACGGATGGCCGCAACCATGAGTCCTTTGGCGTCCTGCGGGGTGGACGGCGCCACGACCTTGAGGCCAGGCACATGGGCGAACATGGAGTGGAGCGCCTGAGAGTGCTGGGCTGCCTGCTCGCCCGCGCGGTTGATGATACCCCAGAACACGACCGGGACATGGGCGGCACCCCCGCTCATGTACCGCCAGTTGGCCGCCTCGTTGATGATGGGGTCGAATGCATAGAGCATGAAATCCATCCGTGGGTGGACGACGACGGGCCTCAACCCCGTGAGGGCGGCCCCCACGGCCGCTCCGGTTACGGCGTTCTCCGAAACGGGGGTGTCGTAGACGCGGCGCTCCCCGAAGCGTGCCACCAAGCCGTCGCAGGTGTGTCCCACATACCACGGGCTCTTCACGCCCTGTCCGATGAGGACTACTGAGGGGTCCTCCTCCATCACCTGATGGAGCGCCTCGTTGATGGCCTGCCCAAAATTGAGCCTACGGATGGAAGACATGGTATCCCAGCTCATTTCGATCCGGAAAAGCCGCCGCCCGGGCTGCGGCGACGGCGGATTCGACCTCGGTGGCGACCTTCGTGTCCAGCCGGGCCAGCTCCTCCTCGGCGACCCCTACCCTCCCCAAGAGGAGGGTGCGGAGCTTTTCGATGGGGTCCCTTTGCCGCCAGAGGGCGATCTCTTCCAGCGGCCGGATGTCAACGTGGCTCCCCTGGATGTTGTCGTCCGGTCCCACGTGGCCTCGCATCCTGTAGGTCATCGCCTCGATGAAGATGGGCCCGCGCCCGGACCTGCATTCCAACACGGCGCTTTGCGCAACCTCGTGCACGGCGAGCACGTCGTTTCCGTCGACGCGGCACGAGGGAATTCCGAACGGTTCCCCGACCCGGTAGACCTCATCCGTTTTCCGGCACTCCCGGATAGGCAAGTGGGTCGAATACAGGTTATTCTCGCACACGAACAGCACGGGCAAATTGAGGACCGCGGCCAGGTTCATGGACTCGTAGAGGACCCCCTCCCCCGTGGCGCCGTCCCCGAAAAAGGAGACGCTAACGCGGTCCTCCCCGCGGACCGATGCGGCGTAGGCCGCGCCCACCGCCAGGGCGATCGTCCCGGCCACGATGGGGGCCGCCCCCATCATGCCCGCCGAGGTGTCGATCACATGCATGGATCCGCCCCGCCCTCCCGCGCAGCCGCTCTCCTTGCAGTAGATCTCGGCAACCATTTTGGCCAGGTCGCCGCCCTTCGCAAGGTAGTGGCCGTGCGACCGGTGCGAGCCGAAGACGTAGTCGCGCGTCTCCAAGGCGGCGCACACGCCCGCCGCGACGGCCTCCTGCCCCGAATAGAGGTGCACGGGGCAGCGCACCTCCCTGGTCAGGATGGGCGCGACGAAGCTCTCCTCGCAGAGCCTCATCTTCTGCATGGTCGCGTAGAGCCCTAGAAGAAAATCCCTTTCGTACTTACCCATTCTCACCACCTTATCCGGTCGATCTGCAAGTTCCCGTGGCGGCCGCCACTTATACCATTTTCACATTCTCCCGAGTCAAATGTGCCTGCAAAGAGTAGGGCATCGTCCAGAAAAGAGTGCTTGATGTGGAAGATCGCCGCAGCCCTGCGGGGCTTCGCGATGACAACACCCATGCGCACTGCGAGCCGGGCACCCCGGGAGGCCGGGGTAGCGGCAGCAAGAAACGCCCCACCGCGTCGTTGCGAGGAGGCCACGCGCCGCAGGCGCTTGGCCGACGCGGCAATCTCGCCTTTCGGCGGGGCAGGCGAGACCGCCACGAAGGCCGCCTGCGGCCGCCTTCTCGCGGTGACAGCGTGGGGATGCTCCTTAGGAGGAACGCGAAGGGTGACGCGGCAGTCTCCCACATCCCTGCTTTGCATCCCCGCGGGCGTATCACTCTCCGCCCGAGTCAGCCGAAAGGCCCGACCGGTCCTCCGGGGACATGCTCCACCCCGCCGCGCCGGCGTTGTCCGCGACCTGGGCGGCCGTTTTCATCCCGACGATGGCTGACGAGATGAAGGGGGAGTCGAGGACCCACCGGACCGCCACCTGAGCCGGCGTCTTCCCGTAACGCCCGGCCACGGACTCTAGGGCCCTAGCGATGCGGAGGTTCCTGGAGAGCCGCTCCCCCTTGAAGTTGGCGTCGCGGCTCCGCGTGTCGTTATGCCCGTAGGTCGTCCCCTCGTCGTACTTCCCCGAGAGCAGCCCGCGCACGAGCGCACCGTACGCGAGGGTGGCCATCCCGTGGCCATCATGGTGGCACCGCAACTGCTCCCCGTTCTCCCTGTCCCCGATGCCGTAGAGCATCTGGACCGCGGAGACCCTCCCGGCCCGGCTCATGGCGTCCACCAGGGGCGGGGAGAGGTTCGAGCACCCGATCATCCCGACCTTCCCCTCGTCCCTCAGCCTCAGGAGCGCCTCCATCATCTCTCCGATATCGCTGGCGCCGTCGTAGTAGTGGACCTGGTAAAGCGGGATGCGCTCCACACCCAGGCGCCGGAGGCTCCCCTCGATGGCGGTGACGGCCCGCGCCGCACTGCTGTCTTTGTAGGTCCTCCCCTCCCCGTCCCAGCACACCCCGAACTTGGTGGCGATGACCACATCCTTCCGCCTCGCCCCGAGGCCCTTGGACAGCACCTCCTCCGAGCGGCCGAACCCGTAGACATCGGCGGTGTCGAAGAAGTTGATGCCCCGGTCCAGCGCCTCCCGGATGGCCCGGACCGACTCCCCCTCGTCCACGGCGCCGTACCCGTGGCCGCCTATGGCCCAGCAGCCGAACCCGACCCGCGAGATTTCGTCGTCGCCCTCGCCCAGCCGCGCGTATTCCATCCCGCCGCTCACCGGTGCCAGATCCTCCTCAGGACCCTCCAGGCCGTCGTCCACAGGATGCCGAAATCCGACCCGAGCGACCATTCCCTGACATAGCGGACCCTCAGCGCGTTCTTGCGGGGAAGGATCTGCTCCCTGAAGACGGCGTCGGGGTCGGTCGCACCGACCCGGTCGTCCAGGTCGGCGAACTCGATCGAGGAGTAGTCGGTGATCCCGGGCCGCATGCAGAGGATGAGATCCTCCTCCCGGCGGTAGAGGTCCGTGTAGGTCAGGACCTCGGGCCTCGGGCCGACGAGGCTCATCTCGCCTACCAGGACATTCCAGAGCTGGGGCAGTTCGTCCAGCTTCGTCCTCCGGAGGAGAGCCCCGGTGCGCGTGACGCGCGCATCCCCGGTCCCCGTCGTCGGACCACCCAGGGCCTCCGCGTTCTGGACCATCGTGCGGAACTTGAGGATGCGGAAGGGGACGCCGTACAGCCCGGCCCGCACGCCCCTGTAAAAAACGGGGCCCGGGCCCGACCCCTTCACGGCGAGCGCGATGAGCGCGAGGGCGGGCCAGATGGCCAGGAGCGCGGCGGAGGAGAGGATTACATCTAGGCCGCGCTTCGCACCAAGCGCGCACCTGCCGTGCCCCAGCGTCCCTCCGAGGCGGCGGAGGTGGTCCTCCCTCTCGCTCATCTGCGGGAATCGTCCCCTTTCCTCGGCTTCCCGTACTGGGCCACGGTGATCCACGCCATCCTCTTGACGAGGGGCAGGGCGAGGAGGACCCGGTCGAAGAAGTTCAGGCCTGCCAGAAGCGGCGAGAAGAGGGCGCTCTTCCGGAACGGTACGGCCCCCAGGGCCGTCAGGTGAAACGTCCGGTAGGTCAACTCGGCGAAGTACTCCCGCCCGCTCTCGATCTCGGGGATTCCGAGGATGTGCTCGACCTCCCACTCGGTCCTCAGGTGCGGCGTCCGCCTCCTGTACCAGCGGATCAGGGGGTTGTGCCGGAGCGTCTCCGTGCAGATCAGCTTCCCTCCGGGCTTCAGGATTCTGGACAGCTCCCGAAACGCCGCCGGGAGCTCCAGGTGGTGGAGGGCGCCGTACTCGTGGATGACATCGAAGGTGCCGTCCAGAAACTCGGTGTGCTCCGCGTCCATCACCTTGAACTCGCAGCGGTCGGCGACTCCGGCGGACTCCGCCAAGGCGCGCGCGTTGTCCACGGCCACCTGACTGATGTCGATGCCGCACACCTTCGAGGCCCCCCTCTTCGCCATCTCGATGGCCATCTCGCCGTTTCCGCAGCAGTAGTCGAGGGCCACCGCCCCCGCGATGCCGTCGAACAGGAGGGCGTCGCGGAAGCCTATGCTCTCCCGGGTGATGCTGTAGAACTTCATGTTGCTGAAGTGCTGGGCGTACTCCTCCCTCTCCGCCACATAGGCGTCCGAGGCCTCCTCGGCGGCCGCGTCGGTGAGGTACTCGTGCCCCCTGACAATCGCCCTCCGCTTATCGGAGTGCTCTATCTCTTTCTTTTTGCGGTCCTCGATGTCCATGATCTACGCCCTCTCCTTGATGGCTTCGAGCAGAAGCTCCTCCATCCGCCGACCTAAAACGCGCATGTCGTAGTTCAGTTCCACATAGCGTCTACCCTTCTCTCCCAGCTTCCGCCTTCCCTCCGAGCCCATGTCAAGCAACCTCTCGAGCGCCGCCGCCATGGCTTCCGGGTCTTCCGGGGGGACGCTGAATCCGGCACCCGACTCCGCGATGGGGTCGTTCGGGGCGCTGCCGGAAAACACGATGGGCCTCGCCGACGCGAAGTAGTCGTACATCTTGTTCAAGTTGATCCCGTACCGGAATGAATCCGATTTCGTGATGCTCGCGATGAGCACATCCGAATGGGTCTGGACCTCGGGTACCTCGTGCTTGGGCACGCGATCGCGAAACTCGACGGTGCTCATGGAGCTTCTCCTCGCCTCCTCCTCGCACGCCTCCCGCTTCATCCCGTTCCCTATGAGTAGGAATCGGAACGCACCCGGCCTCCTCTTCTCCAGGATGCCGGCTGCCTTCACGATGGTGACCACATCGTGCCCGACGGAGTACCCACCGACGTACATAGCGACGAGAGGGGAAGTCGAACCTCCATCGTAGGCGACGCTAGAGGGGGGGAATCGCTCCAGGTCGGCCCCGTTGGGAACCCATGCGACCTTCTGCGGATCCCCTCCACTTTTCGCAACGTGGTCGTGTATGAGCGGGAGTACGGAAGAAATCCGCTGGGCCGTGCGGTACACGCTCTTCTCGATCAGCCGGAAGGCGAAGTAGATGGGGCTCCATTTGGAGAGGGCGCCCTCGTGCACCAGCGCTATGGGCCAAAGGTCTCGAACCTCATACACGAAGGCGGCCCGGCGCCTCCTCGCGAGGTGCCCCGCCGTCCAGCCCGTCAGAATGGGGACCGACGGGCCGATCACCACGTCCGGGCTACCGTCCAGGGTCCTTGCGACCTGGATGCATCGCCAGGCGTTCCACAGCATGTTGAGCCCACGCTTCCATCCGTTCCCGGTGTAGCCCGGGGTCTTCAGCCAAATCACCCGGATGCCGTCGGTCTGCTCGACGCGCCATCTCTCATCCTCCCTCAGGCGCTCGGTGTGGGTGAAATGACAGTAGCTGTTCGTGAACATGGTGACCCGGTGGCCACGCCTCACGAGCTCCTTGGAAAAATCGTATGTCCTAGAGGATTGCCCTTTAGGTTGGTCGTGTGCGGACAAGTACCAGATGTTCATCAACGGGCCTCTCCGAAGTCCCCCGACCGCACATCTGCCCGTCGGGTCCTGACTGCCGAAAGAAGTCTCTCGCCGTCCGCCCGCGGATACCCGTGTCCCGTGCGGGAGTAAAAGGGGAGTCGGATTCGCGCATCGCCGACGATCCCCGGCGCCTTACCCAGGCACACCCCGGGAAGGACCGCACCGGCCCCTGAGCGTCTCAGCCCTATTCGGCGCCTCTCATTTCGGTGGCTAGGAGCTGCACGGCGCGCACAACATTGAACTCCCTCTCCACCCAGATCCGGCCCGCCTGGCCCATCTCCTCGCGCAGGGCCGGGTCCAACAGGAGCCTCTCCAGCGCGTCGGCGAGCGCCTTCGCGTCCGCCGGTGGCACGACGATGCCCGCCTCCGGGATGACGAGTTCGGGGATGCCCCCCGTGGCCGTCGAGACGACGGGCAGGCCGTGCGCCATGGCCTCCATCAGAGACACGGGAATCCCTTCGTGCACCCCCCCCCCCAGGTCCACGCTCGGGAGCGCGACGACCGCAACGCTCCTTTGGGCATAGCGGGCGAGAAGCTTCTCGTGAGAGAGGGGCCCTAGGAACCGGACCTCCACCGCCACGCCACTATCGGCCGCCAACTTCATCAGCGGACCGAGCAGGTGTCCCCGACCGGCGATTTCAAGGGTACAGGTACGCCCCCGGGCTTTCAGGAGGGCCACGGCCTCAACGAGATATCTGTGCCCCTTCACGGGGATGAGGTTGGCCGGGCAGAACACCGTAAAGGTGCGCTGGACGGGTGCGGCAGTCGGCGCGGCCGGGGATTCGGGGAGCGACACCCCCATGTGGATCACGCGGAGTTTCCCGGTCTCGGGGTCTGCACCCATGTCGGCCATCAGGGCGGCCCCGCTCTGGGAGATGAGCCTCACGAACGAGGCGCGGCGGACCTTCTCGGGGAGGAGGTTGCGCTGGACGATGTCCCCCCTGTGGGCCGTGAAGCTCCACGGGATGCCGCTCACGGCGTGGGCCACGAGCCCCATCGTGGCCGTGCTGGCGGCCCACTGCGCGTGGATGTGGTCGGCCCCCCAGAGCCGGGCGAGCCGCCCGGCGTGCAGGGCCTTGGGGAACACCGCCAAGTTCTTGATGCGCGTGAGCGCGGTGCCGTGGCTCAGAATCAGCCAGAGGCTTCGCAGGACGGCGCCCGGAGCCCGCAAAGACTCCGCGAATGCGGATTTCAAGACCCTCGGGGACAGCAGGGCGGTCGCCTCCGAGATGGGCAGCAGGCGTTCCGCAGCCCCCCCGACGGAAACTTTTTGGGGACTCCGGGGGACGATGCGGAGCTGGTGCCCGGAGCGGATGAGCTGCTCGATCTCCGGGATGAAGAAGACCTCCCCGCCCCTGGAAAAAGGCAGCGAGGCCGTGATGTAGAGAATCCTCATCGCGCGCGCACCGACCTTCGCCGGGGGGGAACCCCCACCTCAGGAAGCCGCGAAGAGCCCCGTGAGGCCCTCCTCCAGACGGGTCTGCGCGCGGAAGCCAAGCACGGCCTCCGCCTGGCTGGGGTCGCAGACCGAACTGGGGATGTCGCCCGACCGGGGGGGCGCGTGGCGGACGGGGATGGCCCGGCCCCCGCACTTCGAGACCAGGACGATCAGTTCGTTCAGGCTCACCGATTGGCCCGTCCCGATGTTCAGGGCCTCCCCCCGGGCCGGCGAGGATTCCAGCGCGAGCATGTTCGCGCGCACGACATCGCCCACGGAGATGAAGTCGCGCGTCTGCGCCCCGTCTCCGAAAACCGTGAACTCGCGGCCCTCCTCGCAGGCCGCGCAGAGGAGGCTGATGACCCCCGAATAGGGGTTGTCCCGGCGCTGCCCCCTCCCGTAGACGTTGAAATAGCGGAGGCTCACAGCGCCGATGCCGAAGGCCTCCGCAAAGCACCGGATGAGGTGCTCCCCATAGACCTTCTGCGCCCCGTAGGGGGAGATCGGCTCGAGGGGGCTCGATTCCGAGATCGGAAGAGGGGCCGAGCCGCCGTAGACCGCCGCGGAGGAGCTGTAGACGATGCGCGCCCGGTTCCTCCTGGCCTCCTCCAGGACATTGAGCGTTCCCTCGGCGTTGACCCGCTGGACCCTGGCCGGCTCGTCGAACGACTGCTGGACCCCGACGACGCCCGCTAGGTGGAAAATGCCTTGGCAACCGGAGCTGATTCTCTCCAGGGCGGCCCTGTCCAGAACGGAGGCCCGCTCGAGGGTGATCTCCTTTTCCACCGCGGCCAGGTTTGCGAGAGAACCCGTGGAGAGGTCGTCGATGACCCTGACCTCGTGCCCCTCCCGCACCAGGGCACCGACGAGGTGGCTCCCGATGAAACCGGCGCCGCCCGTGACGAGCAGGGTCTTCTTCATTCCCCTACCTCTCCTCATGACAAATCCAACGCCTGCCCGGGTGCGACCGGGCGCCCCGATCATTGCGACGCCTTCCAGCCGTTGTAGAGCGGCAGGGGCTGGGAGTTATCCTGCCCCCAGGGATGTGATCTCCCGCCGGATACGGGCCACCCTCTCGTCGTGCACTTTCACGAAGGCGAGGGAGGACAAGATATTCATGTAGGAATTCACGTTGCATGTTTTGGTATAGCTCCGTACCGTATTTAAATTGAACAGGGGCTCTCCCTCCCCCATCCGGGCGACGCAGTTATCGAAGTAGGCCCTCACGCCCCCTTCGACCTCTAGGCTCCGGTAAAGGGTCCTGTCCCTCACCAGGATTCTAAGGCGCGCGGGCAGGTTCTCGTACACGATTCTCTTCATCGGGTTCCAGTACCGCTTGTAGGAGGTGATCGGCGCCGCCCAGTTCGCGTAGTTCACTGTTAGGCACTTCGGATCCAACTGCCTCAGAAACTCCTCCGTAATGCGCCAGTACTGCTTTTCCGAATCCGGAACACCCATCGCGTACTCAAAATAGGGGAGAGAGGAAAAGGGGGTGGCGTGCCACATGTAGAGACGGTTTCTATCCTCGGCCTGGAAGTTCCAGTTGAAAAGCCTCTCGGCGATGATGAAGTGCCTATAGATGTTCCTGTAATCTGCTTCGGGGTACTCCCGGAGCTTGCCGACAATCTTCTCGCCCACATCCTGTTCTTTAAGCCCGCAAATCTCCGCCGCGTCCCCCACTTCGATTCGGGTGTTCCGGTCGATGATGTACTTATACAGGTGGTCGCGCGACCTGAATGACACCGGAGGGCACTGCGGGTCCAGGGTGCGGTCTCCGTTGTCCCCCGTCATGTGGAGGACCCTCTGCCCGTACCGCCGCCCGATGTCGCGATGGATAGGTAGAATGAAGGCCATTCCGGCGTAGTTGAGACCGTCTTTGGCCCACAAGAGGTGATCCATTTCCCCGGATGCCAACCCTGGATAATCCACGAGCGTCCACGGCACGGCGAAAGAACGAGCCACCTGCTCGGCGTAAACTGAGTCCCTTCCTCGGGTGGCAGTAACGGAATCCTTATAGGTGAACGAGGAGAGCCCGATTCCCGTTTCCCTCATCCCAGCCAACACGCACCTTGAATCGAACCCCCCGCTGAGGGACACGACGGCCTCGTATCCCCTGAACCTCGATGCGATATGGGAGCAGGCTTGCTTGAACCGGTCGGACATCTCCTTCGCGTTTTTAGCGATCCCCCTGGACCCCCTTTGCTGGAGTTCGTCCAGGTTAAGTTGGTAGGTCCTCGTTTCCTCGACTCGCGCGCTCCGGAGGTCGATGCACAGGAGGGTCCCCGGGTCCACGCGTCGAACCCCCTCGATCAGCGTCCCCGCCCCGACGGTGTAACCGAAGATGAGCGTCTCCGCGATGGAGTGCCTGTCGTACGCGAACCGGCCCAGGAAGGCCGTGATGAACTTGGTCTCGCGGGAGAGGATCACCTGTTCATCGTCCTGGTACAGGTAGAGAGGCAACCTGCCCAGCGCGTCGTTCATGACGAGCAGCCGCCGCGCTCTTTTGTCGTGAACCACCACGACGAAGTCCCCATCATGGCTCCGCACCCATCGCCGGGCCACCTCCCGGGCGTCGGAGGCCCCGCACAGCGAACGGGCGAAGTCGGTCAGCAGCGGCCCCGTTTCGCCTTCCTTGGAGTCGTAGATGGCGCCCTCTAATATAGCGTCCGCCGAGGAATCGGAGACGGAGAGAATCGGGTAGGTCTCATAGGCCGCGGCCCCGACGACGAGGCCCGCGTCAGCAATTAGGACCGTCTCCCGGTAGTCCTCGGAATGGCGCATGTGCTTCATGATGGCAGTGCCGTCTTCAATCATGGTACGAGCACGATTGATACCCCTGCAGGCGACGATGTTAAGTCCCGGCATTACCATGTCCCATCATATTGCCACTCGTGAAAGATCGATAAAGCAGACTCGGGCGCATTTAAATGAGATTCTTGATATCATCTATTGTAATATTGGCAGTATTGGGTGTGCTCAGTCATCGCCTAGGTCGCCAGTGAGGGTCCCGGCATCATCGGTGCAACTGTCTTGCGGGAGCAGAGCAGTCTCGGGTACTTGCGCGGGCCAATGATCAATCTCAAGACGCGCTCCATTAGAAGCCGCATCAAGTATCAGTTCGTATCTGTCAGCCACTTTCCGATGGTCGAACAGTGCCTCGGCCATCTCCCTGCTCCTGGCGCCCATCATTTCGGTTTCCATGGAAGTGAGCGATGCGATTCTCCATATTGCGTCGGCTATGGATTCATGATCTCTAGGATCAAATAGATAGCCATTTTGCCCTTCCACCGCGAGAGACCCCGCATCGCAGACGGCACTCATTAAAATCGGCTTGCCACAAGCCATTCCCTCGCATACGGTATTGGGTAGGCCTTCATAGAAGGAGGGCAAGAAGATGGCGTCGGCGCCCTCGTATACTTCCTCTATTTTCTGGGTGGGAGGGAG
>CAZPSH010000046.1:0-16511 GCA_964589625.1 uncultured Thermoanaerobaculia bacterium | reverse complement strand
CCTATAAATTTGCTCAATGAAATCCTCCGGCGCTTCCCCACCTCCACCTATGCGGCTTACGCGGCCTGTGGAGGGATGCCGCGGATTCTCGATGGTGACAAGGACAAGTTGTTACGCTCGCTTGAAACGGGAGCCTATCTAGCGCCGGGCTCCGTCCCCGACGACACGGGCAAGAGCAAGGATGGCTGGCAAAGCCTAGGGGGAAAGGATCTCGCGGCCTGGAAAGCGAAATGGATTGATATCGCCCTCAAGAACCATCCCGACATCTGGTTCGCGGATGACCTCCGCTTGGTGGCCGCCGTGGACCAGGTGGCGCTCAAGAACTACCAGGGAGGCGCGGCCGACCTGGAAGTGCTCTCGAAGCAGGCCAAGCCCCACGTCGCCCAGAAAGCGCAGGCCATCCTCGATGCCATGAAGCAGAAGGGCTGGATCAAGGGAAAATAGGGTGTCTTCAGGGTGGCTGCACGCAGGTCCTCCCCTACGAGGCCAACGACAACATGGCCACGTCTGGGTTCGGCGTGGGCCTCCAGCCTGACGGGTCCGACGCCGCGCCATCCGGCACCTTTACTTTTCCGGGTGGTGCGGACATCACCGGCCTGGTCTTCTACCTCACGGTGCCCGCGCGGTATTCGGGCGACAACGGGCGCGTGGCGGTGTACAAGATCGACCCCAAGACGGGCCAGGAGGTGCCCGACAAGGTGCCCTCCCGCTCCCCCGTCTACACCGGCTGGAAGCGGGTCTTCGTCGAGAAGGATAGGATGTTTCGGACTTCGCTTGACGGCTGTCTACTTCCACGTCACGTCGTAGATGCAGATCCGGTCGGGGCCCGGGGATTCGCTCCGGCACTGGAGGTGGGTCACCACGGGGTCCTTTGCGCCGGTGAGGAGGAGCCCCTCGTAGATGTACCCTACGCCGGTGGAGCACTCCATCCGGCTCGCCTGAGGCACCCCGTCGTTGTCGATGTGGACCTGGTAATGGTTCGGGCCCACCTCGACGACCTTTCCCTTCCCGGCGAAGCCATCGCCGTAGCAACGCTGGAGGACCATCAAGAAGCCGTGGCCCAGCCAGTTTTCGGGGGTCTTGCCTTGGAAAAAGGGCCGAAAGACCGAGGCGGCCTGGCGCCGGGCGTTGAATCGTCCGGCTTCGAAGGGGATGCACGAGACCTTGGATGAAGTGGTGTGCAGGGGCGCGCCCGGGCCCTTGAGTACGTTGCTCAGGGCTTGGAGGAGGATCCGGTCCACCCATTCGGGGTACAGCGTGGTGGCCAGGACCGGTCCGCTGAAGACCTGGTCGCGGAAGAAGGCCTGTCGCGCCGGATCTTCCGCAAGCCGAAGGGTCTCGGCCTGCACCGCTCGGGACGTTTCGGCGAAATCGAGGCCGTTTCTCTGGCAGAAGTCCTCCAGAAACTGGAACCGGCCCTTCACGAAATCTCCCAGGAGCCTCCCCTCCCCCTGTCCGCTCATCTCGGAACCTCCTCCCCCTGTGCGCCCAGAACCTGGGCGTCCGCTCCCATTCTACTCGCCCGCCAAGAGGGCGGGCAGGGAGTCCCCCGGGGCCAGCTCCCGGAGGGTCAACGTCAGAGGACCCGGCTCCAGCAACAGCCGTGAGGGACCGAGCCACTGGACGACCCGCGTGCGCGATCCCGACGGGCCCTTGACGGTGAGGGCGGCGGCTCGATCGCAAAAGCCCGCGGACCGGAGCCGGAGGGAGGCGCCTGCGGGGCCCCATCCTTGGGCCGACTTGCCGGCGAGGCCGCGGGTCGCCAGGGACGAGAGCGTCGCTCCGAGCGCGGCGGGGTCCGAGGCCAGGGCGTGGGCCCTCTCGGCCCAAGCGGGGTGCGCGAGGAGGGAGGCGTCGGGAGCGCGGAGGGCCTGGGCCAGGGCCTGTTCCGTCAAGGCGCCCCGGGAGCCGAGGATCGCCGAAAGCACCACGGCCTCGCCGGCATCCAGGTCCAGGCGGATGGGGTCTCCGCTCCCGAGGCCCGTGGAGGTTCGCGCGTAGGCCTCCCGGTAACTTCCGTACAGGGAGTAGTGCGCCCCCATGACGAGGCAGGCCGCCAGGACGAGAAGCCAGACGGTCCAGTAGGTGACGATGCCCCACGGCATGAGGCGGAAGAATCCCGCAAGGGCGAAGGCCGCGGTCCAGAAGGTCAAGTGGGCGCCCTTGCTGGCCACGAGGACGCCCCCGAAGCGGTCCTTCAGAACGGGAAAGCCCCGCCCGATCATGAGCCCGAGAACCAGCCCCAGTGCCATGGCCGCCAGCAGGAAGCCGAAGCGGAGCCCAATCCACACCACGGTCATGGGGTTGATCTGCAGGCCGCGCAGGGCTTGGAGGTTCATCGTGCCGAAGACGAAGCGGGGCACGCTGATGAGGAAGAGGACCGCGCTGACAAAGAGGATGACCACGGGGATCAGGAGGATGGCGCGGACGGGCGGGCGGCGGTTGGCCTTGAAGACCTGCACCCGGCGCTGGATCTCCGCGAGGGTGGCGTAGAGGGCCGTGGTGAAACACAGTTTGAGGAAAAGCGCCAAGATGAAGACGACGCCCGAGACGATCAGGCCGATGCCCTTGGCAATGGGGTTAGGACCCATGGGCGCCTCCTCGCATCCGCAGGGAAAGCCACTCCTCGGCCTCAGAGGCGGGGACGGGGAAGCGCAGCCGGAACCCCTCGGCGCTTCGGCGGCACTCCACGCCAGCGTCCTCCCTCATGGCCAGATGAACCATCTCCGCGCCGCCGCGCCCGAAGAGGGACAGGCTCCAGACCCGATCCGGGGCCGAGAGCCACTCGAGGGCGGCGGACAGAAGCGGGTTGGGGGAACCGTCGGTCCCCGCGAGGCCGCGGGCCTGGAGGGACTTCACGATCTCGGACTCGGCGGGGCTCGGGGAGGGAACTTCCGGAACCGCCTCCACGGGCTCCAGGATGGGGGAGGGCATCCGCGGCGCGATCACCGAGCGCTGGAGGGCCCACCTCGTCTCGGCCAGGGAGAGGCGGATCTCGATCATGGGGCCTCCCACCGGCCCCAGAGGCCGAACCCGATCTTGAAGGCGTGAAGGGTCTTGCGCCCCACGGCGGCGGCGCAGGCCTGGAAGTCCTCGCCGAAGGTGGAGAGCGCAGGCGCGTGGAGGGGAGGATCCTCGGGACAGGTGGTACGGAGGGCGCCGGCCCGGTGGAGCGCGGCGATGGCCCCGCACCAAGCGTCCTCTCCGCCGGCGCGGACCGCCGCCGCCCGGTGGAGGGCGCCGCAGCGTCCGGCGAGGGCGTCCTGGTAATGGCGCGACGTCTCTCCGCCCGGCCTGAGGCATCGCTCGTAGGGAAAGGCGGGAACGGCCACCACGGGGGCCGGTTCAGGGGTGGACGGAGGCGCCGCCGGGGAGCGCCCCGGCCCCTGGGGGACGCCGTCGCGGACGAAGAGCGTGGAGGCCCAGCCCAGAAGGTAGGCGTCCTCGGCCACGTCCGCGGGGGAGAGGTGCTGGTACCACGCCGGGGTCTCGGTGAAGGCCTTCTGGCCCCGGGCGAAGGAGTCTTCCTGCCATCCGGTCTTCCACAGATCCGTCGCCATGGGGTCCTCCCTAGGCTCCCGGCGTGAAGGTCACGCGAAGGACCGTCTGTCCGAGGCGCACGAGGTCGCCCTCCTTCAGACGGACCGGGGACCCGATGCGGGTTTCGTTGACGAAGGTCCCGTTGCTGCTCCCCGCATCTTCCACCTGCCAGGCGCCCTCCCCGTCCAGCGTGAAGGCAAGGTGTTTCCGCGAGGCCCCGGGGTCGGGCACGGAGAGGAGGTTGTCCTCCTTTCGCCCCGCCGAGGCGCCGGGAATGAGGGCGATCCGTCTGCCGACCTGCTGGCCCTTTTCCACAACGATCCAGGCGGGCGCGCAGGCGGGGGCCTCGAGGACGGTCCGTTCGGAGTCCGAGGCGTCGGCCGTGGCTTCCACGCTGGGCCGCGAGGGCGGCGGGGGCGCGGCCTCCGAGAAGGCGTACTGGAGGAGTTCGTCCAGGTCCCCCGCCAGGAGGGTCGTGGCGAAGCCCACCTCCCCGCTCATGAAAAAGGAAAAGAGGTGGAAGGGGCCGCGGCAGAAGAGCATCACGTCATAGGCCACGGCGCCCCCCTCCACGAGGCGGGCGACGGAGAGGCCCCCCCGGGAGGCCTCCTGGCATAGACCCTCCGCGAAGACACGGCCCCCGGGGCTCATTTCGAAGAGGGGCTTGTCGCTTTCGCTGACCACGTCGAGAAACCCGGCACGGACAAGTTCCACGAGGGCGGGCTTGGGGTCCTTGGCCACCCCCAGGCCGCTCATCGGGAGGGGGATCATGGGCGCCACGAAGGAGAGGGGCCAACGGAAGTCTCCGGAGTCGCCCTCCTCCAGGCGAGCCCGAAGGTCCGCCTCGCCGAAAATCCCCACGGCCTCCTCGTGGCGCAGGAGGGAGATGAGGCGCGCGCGCCGGATCTGGGAGCAAGCCGCGAGGAGGGCGAGGACGGCGTGGGTGGAGAGGTCGGCGCCCACGCGGTCGGGGGCGAGGGCCTCGGTGGCGGCGAGGTGGCGCGCCACGAGGAGCCTCAATTCGGCCTGGGTCCTCAGGCTCACGCGCCGCTCGTCCCCGCTGCGCGCCAGACTCACCCAGACTCCCGGCAGGGAGGGCGAGAAGGCCAGGAGGCTCCGGCTCACCCGCGTGTCCGCCACCGCCGTATGGAAACGCACGACCCTGGCCGGGGAGGCGAGGACCGAGAGGGCCTTTTCGAAGAGGCTCCGCAGGGCCGGTTCCAACGTGGAGACTTCCCGGGAGGTTCGGGCGGCCTCGTCCGAAGTCGGGGTCGCTTCGGGGAGCGCGTCGAGAACCCCTCGAGCCAAGCCGAGGCTCTGGGCCGCCGCGGCGAGTTCGCCCTCCGTCAGGATCCATTCACCTTGGTCCGTTCGCATGGAGCACTCCTCCTACCGGTGGGGGAACTGGGCCGAATAGTGGACCACCTTGGAGCTTCCCTGGTTGCAGAAGGCCGAAGGGTCCGGGTTGCCGGCGGCGTCCACGAATCCGTTCTTCTTCAGAATCTCGTCCATGCGGCCGGGGTTCTCGTAGATCTCCCGGGCCGTCTGGGTCAGGCGCGGATCGCCCAGGGATTCGCCCACCACGTTGGCGACCTTTTCGGTCCGCCCCACGGCCTTGGCGATGGTGAGCGGGTCGTCGGGGTGCTTGCCGATGCTGGCCGTCTGCTGTTCGAGGACGGAGGGGATTTCGCTGGGCGGGATCTTCGTGGCGTCTTCGGGGAAGGTGTAGTCGGGATCGTACTTGGCCTTCGTGAGCTGGTTCTGGTCCACGACGGTCTGGCCCGAAACCCGTACGGGGTCCCTGGCCGTCCCGTCGGGGTTCACGGTGTATTTCTCCCCGGACCCTTGACCCGCTTGCCGGGAATTGGTAAAGCCCTCGGCGTAGGAGTCGCTCTTCCCAGAGCCGCCCCCGATGCGGTCGTAGCTCTTGTAGTCCACGTCGTCGGCCGTGAGGCCCGTGCGGTCCTGAAGCGACTGGTTGACGTTGGCTTCGTGGGCGTTGGTGAACTTCTTGGAGAGTTCGTCGTAGGCTTCGGATTCGCTGATCCCCCGCTTGGAGGCGTAGTCCTTCACGCTCGCGTCGTCGAAGGTCGTGATGAGGGTCCGGTCCGCGTCGGTCTTGAAGCGCGAGGGCGGTCCCTGGGCGGAGGACCCGCTGTCGCCCACGAGGACCTCCTTGACCTTGACGCCCGTCTGGCTCTGGAAGTCCTCGATGGCGTCCTTGGTTCCCTGGCGGATGGACTGGTTCACCTCCTCCCGCAGGACGGAGTTGATGGCCTTGGCCTCGTTGGCGCTCACGTAGCCCTTTTTCTGCATTTCGATGAGGTCCTTCATGCCGCCGTCTCGGTAGAGGCCGGCCACCACGTCGGGGTCTCCGGTGGCGGCGGCCCGGCGGATCTGCTGCTGCCGGGCCCAGTCCTCGGTGCCGATGAGGGGAGACTTGGAGGCCCCCTGCTCGGCTCCCTCGGAAACGCCCTTCGCCCCGGCTCCGGCGGCCTGTTCGGCCCCTTCGGCGCCCGCCTTGCCGAAGCCCAGCGTCAGGCCCTCCTCTCCCGTGGCGATGTCCTTCAGGCGGGAGGCGCCGTTCCCGATGGCCTTGGCCCCGCCCGCGAGGGAGTTCTTCAATCCCGTCCAAGAAATCTCGCCGGCCTCCTTGACGACTTGCTCCCCACATTCGCCGAGGCCCGTCCAGGCCCCCCTGGCGGCGCCCTTGAACATGTTCTTGCCCGCCAGCTCGGCGCCCACCATGCCGCCGAAGGCCTTGCCCCCCACGTGGAAGAGGCCCCCCACGAACTTTCCGATGAGCTCCTGCTTGATGGTCTCGGTCATGCCCTGCTTCCAGGCCTCGAATCCGTCCGCGCCCCGGTCCACGGCGTCCTTCGTGACCTGGAGGCCTCCCATGGGCACGAAGACGAACTCCGATCCGCCCCCCGTGAGGGCCCCGATGGCGATGCGGCCGCCGAGCCCCATCCAGGAGAATTTCCCGTCGCTCGTCTGGCAGGTGGAGAGGTTTCGCCCCGTCTCGGCGAAGGCGTTCTTCCAGGACTCCCCGTCGGCGTACCAAGGCTTCTCCGGTCCCGGCGGCCGCGAGGGGTCTCCGTAGGTCCCGTCCATGCGCCCGCCGATGTAGTCACGAACCTGCTGGATCTTGTCGGGGTCCAGTTTCTTGCCCGAGAGCAGGTCGTTGATCATGTTGCCGACCTTGCCGTAGATGTCGCCCCGCTGGCCGTCGGCGCCGGGCTCCACCATCCCGTGGTCGAAGGCCGCGCGTTGCATCTTCTGAAGGTGGTCCAGCAGGTCCGCCTGCTCCTTCGCCTTCTGTCCAGCCTCGGCGAACTCCTTGCCCACCGAGATGGTGCCGCGGTCACGGGCCGTATAGTCGATGTCGGCCCCCTCCTTGCCGAGCTGGCCGTGAAGCTGGCCCAGCCGCTCGTTCAGCTGGTTCAGCCGGGTCTGGTGCTCGGAGGTGTCGAAGCCTCCCTGCTGGGCGCCCCGGATGACGGCCTCAAGGTGGGCCTTCTCCTCGGCGGCGGCCTTGAGGTCCTCCTGGCGGTCGCTGATCCACTGGGCCTTCCGGTCGGCGGCCTCCTTTGCGGCGGCCTCGTCGGCCTCCCGCTGGCCCTTCAGGGCGTCGGCCCTGCCCTCCGCGTCCGCGGCGGCGTCCTCCTGGCTCTTGATGTAGTCGTCGTACTGGTCCTTGAGCTTCTGGTACCCGGGGTCGGACTTGTCGGCGGACTTTTCGGACTCCTCCCACATGTCCTTGTACTTCTGTGCCTCGTCACGGGCCTTCTGGGCGGCGTCCCGGGCGTCCTTCTCCTCGTCGCTCTGGCCGCCCGGCTGGGCGACCCACTGACCCGGCGGTCCGGGCGGAGCGGGGCCCGTTCCGGGTGCCGAACCCGGCCCTCCCGGCGGCGGAACGCCCCCCGAGTCGGCGCCCACGACAGCACCGGGCCCCACGGCGGAGGCCGAGGAGACGCCCGAAGCCAGGTTGTCGTCCAGATATCCCACGTCCATCTTGTAGCAGCCCACGTCGGCCGTATGGCTGGGGTGAACCCAGACCCGGATGGGGTTGTACTCGGCCCACATGTGGCCGTGGACGAGCCCCGCCCCCACGATTCCGCCGGCGGCGGCGCCCGCCACGGCGGCCCCCAGCCCGGCGAGACCCTGGCCGGCCATGGCGCCCATCCCCGCCACCTCCCCGCCCAGACCGTTGGGAAGCAGTCCGCGGTTGCGCTCCTGGAGAAGGCGCATCATCATCTCGCGCTCGCGCGCCCGCCGGGCCATTTCGGCGTACATGGCCTGGTCGTACTGCCAGATGGCGTCCCGGTACGGATCGCTCGCGGGGCGTCGGCGGCGGCTCCCTCCCGAGGCGGCGGCGGCCGCGGCTCCGGCTCCCGCGTGCTCCAGGGGCTCCTGTTTGCCCGCGGCGGGGGTAGGCTCGATACCGAGGGCAGACTGGAGCTGGGCCACCTTGGAGTCGGCCTGGGCCTTGGCCTGGGCGGCCTGGTTGTAGTCCCATGCGGCGGCGTTGCGGTCCGCCATGGCCCGTTCGTATTCGCGAACGGCCTGGGCCTTCTGGGCCTGGGCCTGGGACAGTTCGGCCTGGCGCCTCGCCGCTTCCTGCTGGGAGCGCTGGGCTTCCTCCTGTGCCTTCGCCATCTGCCGTTGGGCCGCCTCGTTCTCCGCCTCCTGGGCCCTCAGGCGCTCCTCCGCCTCGGCCTTCAGGCGCTCGGCGCGTTCCACCTCCTCCTGTTCCTTCCGGTACCGCTCCAGCAGTTGCTCGTTGCGCTCCTGGAGGTCTTCGAGCTCCTTCTCCTCGGCCTGCACCTTGCGGTCGGCCTTGGCCTTGAGGGCCGAGACCTCTTCGAAGTGGGATCGCTCGGCGGCCAGCTTCCCCTCGGCGGCCTGCAGGTCCTCATGGACCTTTTGGAGGCCCTCGGGTGTGAGCGGCCGGCCGTCGGGGAGCCGTCCCGTGCGCTCCATCTCCGCCAGGGCGTCCCGCTCCTGCCGAAGGGCCTGGCCCTTCTTCAGGCTGTCCTCCACGTCGCGCTGGTAGGCGTCGGCGTCGGCTCGGTGCTCGGCGAGCTTCTCCTTGAGCTCCTCCTCCTTGTGGCTGCTCTGGCGGAGTTCGGCGTCGGTGCGCCCGAGGTGGTCCTGGTTCCGGTCCAGGACCCTGTCCGCCTCCTGGACCTCCCGTTCGGCGCGGGATACGTCCTCGGCCGTGTGCGCGGCCCGGGTGCGAAGGTCCTGCACGTCCCGGTTGAGGTCCTGGGTCCGGGCGTTGGCTTCCTGCAGCGAGCGCGCCGCTCCCTCCTCCCGGGCCTCCACGGTCCGGACGCTCTCGGCGGCCGCGTCTGCCTTGCCCTCGGCCTGCTGGACCTTGCCCATGGCCGCCTGCTGGCGCTGGGCGGCGGCGCCCTGCTCCTGAAGCGCCTGGTTGAGCTGGCGCTGGAGGGCCTCCTTGTCGGGCGCCCCCCCGTCCTTCATGATCTTCGCCCTTCCGGCCTGGAAGGCGCGGGAGACGATGGAATACAGGATGCGCGAGCCCAGACCCGGGAGGATGGCGTAGAGGGGCAGCGTGATGAAGTCCATCCGCGCGTAGGCGCCCCAGGTGAGCAGGGGGCCGGGCTTCTTAAACAGCGTGTACATGTTGAGGACGGAGCTCTGAGGAAAAAGCCAGAAGGTGGCGTTGGTGAGGCAGTCCCCGATCCCGAAGGCGGCGGTCATGAGCAGGGCCAGGACGGGCGAGAAACACCCCGCCATGGGCAGGATCTGCATGACGTACTGGTGCTCCCCGAGGTGTCCGTAGCGCTCGATCCGCGCCCCGATGAGGAACATGAAGAGGAGGGCCAGGAGAAAGGCGAAGGCGAATCCAGGCCCGCCCAACTTCTTCTTGATGCCCGCCAGGAAGGAGAGCCCCGTGATGTCCAAAAAGAGGCTCGCGAGGCAGCCGGGCCGGCGGGGCGCAGGCCGCGCGGGCCCCGGCGCGCGTCCTCGGGGCGCCGGGCGGGGTTGGGCCGCGGGGCGGCCCGCGTGGGGCGGAGGGGTGTTGGTCATGGTACCTCCCAGGCGATCCAGAGTTCACCGAGGTCGAGCGGCGTACACTCTGCATCCCCGTCCGTGTCGGACGGGACGCGAACGGCCGCCGCGGCAGAACCGGCGGCCGAGGGCCGGTACCAGCGGCCACCGGCGCCGAAGGGGAAAATGGCGCCGTCCTCCCTCCACACCACGACGGGCCTGTCCGGGCGGCCGGGTCGGGGCCCGCAGGCCACCGCGAAGCCCTCTCCCGACGCCAGACCCAGCAGGTGGGGCGAGAAGAAGACCTCCGTGGAGTCGAAGCGCCCCGCGGCCGCGCGGCCCAGGAGCGCCTGGTCCGCTTTCCCGCGCACCAGAACCCACGTCTCCTCCCCGTTGGACGGGGCAAAGGCGAAGACGTGAAGCGAGGGCGGGGTGACGGCGGAGGGTGTCCCGCCGGACCACGCGGCGAGCCGCCTGGGCCCCGATTCCGCCTGGACCATGCAGAGGGCGGTCCCCTTCGAGGCGGCCCCGCGGCTCCATCGTTCTCCGGAAGGAGCCCGAGAGACGGGACCCGACTTCCCGGCGACGACCGCCTCCAACGGGCGCGGCGGAAGCAGCCGGCGCCGGTCCCCGGAGCGGTCGGCGGCGGCGTACACCTCGCCCCGTGTGAAGACGGGCACGGGCGGATCGCCGGCCCAGCCGGCCAGGCGGGGGAAGGTGCTGCCGTCGTCCGGAAGCACCGTTTCCAGGGAGCCGGAAGCCGGGGTCCACACGCGCAGGGCGCCTCCCTCCACGAAAGCGATTCGGTTCCCGTCCGGTGAGAAGAACGGGTCCACGGCGTCGGCCGCCTCCGGTGGGAGGGCGGCCAGGCGGGTTCCGCGGCGGTCGAAGAGCGCCAGCCCATGGCGGTCCGAGTAGGCGACCGCGCCGTCTCCGTCCGTGTCGGAGAGGGGCAAAGGCACAACGAAGCGGGACCCGTCCGGGGACCAGGCGGCCATGGCCGGGGCGAAGTCCAGCACGTAGCCCGTCAGCCGGCGCGGCGCCTCCCAATTCCGGCCCAGGAGGAAGAGGGCCTGCCCGTCCCGCAGGTCCACGGCGCCGTCTCCCGTCGTGTCGGGCCCGCGCCGGCCGAAGAGGACCGCTCCTCCGTCGGGGGAGAAGACCGCCCGCAGGTCGCAGGCGTGTCCTCGGGCCGCGAGGATCGCGTCCGGTACAGCGGCGGCCGGAATGGGCGGCGGCGCCGGAGGGGGCTGGCCGCCAGGGAGGGCGCGCAGGAGCAAGGCCGCGCCGAGGGGGGCGACGGGGCCGGCCAGGCCCAGAGCCGCGGAGGTGAGAAACTCTCCGCGAGGGCTCCCCGGGTGGACCGATCGAAGGAAATCCATGTTGCCCTGGTGGCAGGAGAGGCAGGGCCGGTCGGGGAGGACGGGGATGCTCCTCTGGTGGCAGGAGAGGCAGGCGCCGTCTCCCTGGTAGGGCCGGGGCGCCGCGCTCGCCCAGCCGGCGGAGAGCAGGGCCGCCAGCAGGGCCGCCGCCCCGCGCCGCCTCACGCCGCGCCTCCTTCGATTGCCGTACGCCATCGCGCCTCGCAGGGCGGGCAGAGGCCGGCGGCGCGGTCGGAGACGGGCAGGGGGAAGGGCCGCGGCGAGAGGGCGCAGGACCAGGTGTCACAGTGGGGGAGGCCCAGGGAGTGGGCGACTTCGTGTCGGACCACTCCCGCAAGCTCCTCGAGAGAGAGGCCGTGGGCGGAGGCCAGGGCGACTCCCGTCCCCGCGCGGGAGAGGCCGCGGAGGGGAATCTGCCCCGCATCGTAGAGCGCCCATGCCGTGAGCCCCAAGAGGGGGCGCCGGGAGGAGCGGCCCGAGAGCCAGTCCAGAAGGGCCTCGGGGCCTCTGGCGGCGGCGGAGGCGGACCAGGGCGCCACGTCCTCCGTGGCGGGGCGGAGGGGCCACACCGAATCCGCCAGGGAGGCGCACCAGGGGACACCATCCAAAAAAACGAGCAGGCGCTTCGTTCCCGCTCCCATTCGCTCCCCGCTTCCCGATGGGCCTTCGTCCCTGCCGACTCCCCCAAACTATAGGGGGGGCATCACCCTGTCAAGGCGCGCGCGCCGCTGTGCTTCGCCCGGGGCAAAGAGCGCAGGCGCCCCCCTTTCGCGATCCCTCCCCGTGCCGTACACTACATGAAGAGGAAAGGAGCGCCATGGGCGAACACCCCGATCGCTGCTCGCCGGTTTGCGCACTGCGGAACGCCCTCCTGGCGCCGTGGGCCGTGGCCTGTTCGCCCGGGGTCTCTCACGAGTTCCCCCACCGCCATCCCGGGAACCGGACCCACTTCCAACAGGACAGGGACCGCCTCCTCCACTCGGAAGCCTTCCGGCGGCTGGGGTACAAGACGCAGGTCTTCGTGGTCCACGAGGGGGACTTCTACCGGACCCGGCTCACCCACACCCTTGAGGTCTCCCAGGTGGCCCGCGGCCTGGCCTGCGCCCTGAGGGCCAACGAGGACCTCTGCGAAACCGTGGCCTACGCCCACGACCTGGGCCATCCGCCTTTCGGCCACCGGGGCGAGGACGCCCTGGACGCCCTCTACGCCGACCTCCTGGACCGGAGGCTCGGGCTGGCCCGCCCGCCGGGGCGCAAGGCCTTCGAGCAGAACTTTCAGTCCTACCGCATCGTGAGCCGCCTCGAGAAGCGGTACGCAGAGTTTCCGGGGCTGAACCTCAGCCGCCCCGCCCTCCACGCCATCCTCAAGCACCACACGGCCTACGACGACCCGGCCCTCCCGTACCCCCTGGAGGCGAGCGAGCCGGAAGAGGCGGGACGCATCCGGCGGGAGTACCTCGACACGGCGGGATGTTCCGTCGAGGCCCAGATCGTCAACATCGCCGACCAGATCGCGTGGGTGACCCACGACCTGGAGGACGCCCTCCGCGTGAGGTTTCTCAAGGTGGAGGAGCTCCGGGACCTGAACAATCCCCTCCTCATGGCGGCGTGGGACCGGGCCCACGACGGGGCGCCGGACTGGGAGAAGGACTCCATCCTCTGGGCCCGCCTCCTCGTCCGGAACATGATCGACCTGCTCATCGGCGACGTGATCGCCTCCTCCTCCCCGCGCCTTTCCCGGCTCATAAATCCCGAGGAGGTCGTCGGGAGCCGCGAGCCCGTGGTGGACTTTTCTCCCTCCATGGCCTCCGCCGTGCGGGCCATGCGGGAGATGCTCTTCTCCCGGGTGTACACGCACCCCGTGGTGGAGCGCATGTCGGCCAAGGCGGCGTCCATCATCGAGCGGCTCTTCGAGAGCCTGACCCGCGACCTTCTGGAACCGAGGTCCGTCTCCATCCGCCTCCTGCCCCTGGCCACCCGCGCCCGGGTGGAGGAGGCCCGCGATCCCGTCGCCCGCTACGGGGTGGTGGTGGATTTCCTCGGGGGGATGACGGACCGCTTCGCGGGCGAGTTCTACCGCGTCCTGTACGAACCCGAGGAGCGCGGGATCACATCGCTGTATTGACCCGGGCTTGCCCCAGGGGGCGGCGGGGGCTAGAGTGGACGCATCGGACAAGGAGGTAGCCATGAGGAAGTGGGTGCTGGTGCTTCTGGCGGTGGCGGTGTTGGGTCTGGCGGCGGTGGCCGCCGAACTGGAGGGAGTGAGCCTGCCAAACACGGTGAGCGTCGGAGGCGCGACGCTCCACCTCAACGGAATGGGCGCGAGGATCAAGAAGGTGGCCTTCATCCACGTGAAGGTTTACGTGGCGGGCCTCTACGTGGCGGAGAAATCCACGGACCCGGCCAAGCTCGTGGCGGCTGACGCGCCCAAGCAGCTCGTCATGCACTTCCTCTACAAGGAGGTCGGAAAGGACAAGCTCCTGGAGGGCTGGAACGAGGGCTTCACGAAGAACTCAGGCGACAAGGCCGCCGCCCTCAAGCCGCGCATCGACAAGTTCAACGGCTTCTGGTCCGACATGAAGACCGGCGACCGGGCGGTCCTTACCTACGTTCCGGGCGCGGGCACGAAGGTCGAGATCAAGGGACAGGAGATGGGCGTCATCGAGGGAAAGGACTTCGCCGACGCGCTCTTCTCCATCTGGCTGGGCCAGAGCCCTCCCAACGAGGAGCTCAAGAACGGACTGCTCGGCAAGTAGGCGGGCGGGTCCCGGCGGCTCCAAGCCGCCGCGGTTTGAATTCGGGGGGCGCGGGCGACCGCGCCCCCCTTCCGCTGGAGGGGCCGTGTTCCTTCCGGGAGCGGAGCAGGTCGGCCTCCGGCTATGGCGCAAGTGGGTTCTCGCGGGCCGCCGCGACGAGGCCGAGCCCTGCCCCGACGGGCCCGGGTGGACCCTTGCCTACCGGGCCGAGACCGCCTCCCCGTTCCTCCCCCGATGGGACCGGGCGGCCCGTTTTCGGCCTGCCCGTTGACAAGAAGAGGTGACATCGGTAGACTTTGCCGCATGAGCCGCCTCGCGTTGCGGGTGCAGAACCCGACCGGCGTTCGAAGACTGTGTGTGCCGGAGGAGGTGGCACGACCTTTGCGTCCGCCCGCCCGCCCGCCCGCCCGCCCGCCCGCCCGTAATACCGTTGGACGAAAGGTCACGCGAACCGCCGTCCGGCGGATGGTCAGCCCGGGCGGGCCAAGGGCTCCTCCCCCACGAATCCGTGGCATGTAGGACTTGAGTGGGTTTTTGCGTTCAAGGGATCCATGGATGGGAGGTAACCCATGAAGTTTGCACAGGATCGCCGGTTGCCCGCGGGGGTGCTGGCGGCGATGATGGTTGTCGGATGGACTTTGGTTGGGGCGCAAACGGTCCCGGCAACGAATTGGATCAGAGGGGGAGGGTTTGAGGGGGAGTCTTCACGGATCTATTGGAACCAGGAGTCGTCGGCTGGAAACATGTTGATCCGGCCGGTGGGAAGCGATGGCGCCTTCAGCGGCGAATGCGCCGCCGTGCTGGGCGGCGCCAGGGGCACGGTGGATACGCTCAGCCAGTTCGTTGGCGGGCTGCCCGCCTACTACGACGGCTCGATTCTGTCCTTCCACTGCATGGCGGTCGCACAGTCGCATGGCGGCGGTAAGTTAGACTCGCTCCGAGTCCAGTTGGTGGACGCAGAAACGGGGAACTCCGTGCCAATCGCGGTCGTAACTCCAGAAACCGAAACGTGGGAGTTCTTCCGTTACCCCCTGTCGTCGGGTGACCTGGGGCTTCTCCCCGGCCGCGACTATTATCTCGAATTCGAGGCCACCACAGGTCCTCACGCGTGGCCAACCACCTACCTTCTCGACGAGGTTCAGCTCGAGCCTCCCCAGCGGGCCATGATGCTTCCCACGGACCCGCCCGATCCGCCCGACACGGTCCCGGACGAGGACGGGGACATGCCCTACGAGAGTTCACCCGGCATCGACTTCGTGGACATCACGCCGCACCACGACGTTCCCAACACGTGTTCCTGCGGGTATCCCGCCCATCAGACCGTCACCATCACGACAACCGGCTTTACCCAGGCGGAGTTCTCCTCGGCGGTCGTGAAGTTCAAGATTCCGAGATCCTCCAGCAAGTTGGCCTCCGTCCTCTCCCGGTCCTATAACCCCGCCACGGCCACCGGCGTCCTCTCGTGCACGGTCCCCGATTCACCCGGCGGAAAAAACTACCTTGGCTCCGCTTCGGTGAAGGTCAAGGCGAGCAACGGAAAGAAGGCCGCCTCCATCGAATATCACTTCAACGCCGCCGGGCAGGAGAAGGGCTTCTGGTACGGCTTCCCGTCGCCCGTATCGGGGGTTCAGCTCCTATCGAGCGCCACCCCGAGCGTCCTGGGCGGGGAGACCTTCAGCGTCCGGGCGACGGGGATGGCCACCTTCACCAAGTACCGGCCCAACGCGAACCCTCCGAGATGCGGCGACCGCCCGGACCAGGACTTCGTGCACCCGCTCGTCTTCGTCAAGGACTCCGCCAACACCAAGGTGAAGGTCCTCCGGAGCACGCTCAACCCCGCCCCGGGGACCCCCTGCGCCTCGCCGCCGGTGAACCTCATCTGGAACGGCACCTGGTCCGACGACGGCGCGCCGGCGATCTGCACGCCGGCCACCCCCTGCATTCCCACCCAGACTCCCCTGTCGGCCGTCTTCCTCAACCCGGACAACGTGTCCCTGGACGGGACGCTCAGCCCCCGGATTCCCCAGTACAAGACCCAGATCGACAACTTCTTGCAGTTCAGCCCCCCAGATGAAACCGATTCGCCATCCCTATCGCGCCTCAGCCCCACTTGGGCCGATTCCGTGGGCGGGGTCTCCGGTTGCGGCGGCCCCGTGACCTCCAACCAGATCGTCCTGAGCGGCGCCAACCTGAAGCGCATCGCCTCGGTGCGGAGCGCGGGTGAGACCGTCTCGTGGTCCGGACTTTCGGGTAGCTCCGACGGCACGAGCCTCTTCGCCACGGCGCCGGCCCACCCCGTGGGCGCGGTCCGCGTCCAGGCCACGACGGCGGACGGGCTGACGGCCGAATCCCGCTCAGCGCTTTCGTATGTCTGTTCGTTCCAGGCGCCCTGCGGCGTCTTCCAGGGCCCCTTCACCTACACGTCGGCGCCCCCTCCCGGCACCTACCACAGGACCGATTGGCTGACGGCCAAGACGGGCCAGAACGAAGACATCTCCTTCAGCGCCTCCTTGAACGCCGGAGACGAGACCAAGCTGAAGGCGATTCCCTATCATGTGCATCTGGATACAACGCCCCCCGGAGGCGGCGTCGTCACCGAGCACAGGTTGGGCTTCTACGTGTACATTGAGCCCGGGGCGGCCAACGAAACCCAGAGCAAGTACGACGTGATCGTCCAGCAGGCGTGCACGGGCGCGACGCTCTTCGCGGGCCAGATCACCTTCCTGTACAAGCACTGACGCTCTCTTGGGCCGGCGGGCCGCGGGCCCGCCGGCCCCCTCTTTCGGGGTGGACACCATGACGAAGAACAAAGCGC
>CAZPSH010000045.1:0-17061 GCA_964589625.1 uncultured Thermoanaerobaculia bacterium | reverse complement strand
TTGCTCCTGCTAAGCCGCTATCCGGTTACAAAATTATCTTGGACAGCAGTGATACATCATCAAAAGACTGATTCCGGACAAGCCGGAATGACAATCCCCCCCTCCGTCATTCTGGCGAGCGGCGCGAGTCCAGAATCATGCCTTGAGAATGTCATCACTCAGATCCTTCATCTGTGGGTTCCTACTCTTAATGAGTTCGAGCTTTTCGTTTCTACTCATATTCTTAATCTGCTTTTCCCGGATGATCGCTCCCATGGCCGTATCGCCCACCTCGAAATAGAGGAGTTTGTGCAGGTGGTACTTCTTGGTGAAGCCTTCATGCAGTGCGTTCTTGTGTTCGTAAAGTCGGCGCCGCAGGTCGTTGGTCATGCCCGTGTACAGGGTCGGCCGTTCATTGCCCATGATGTAGACGAAGAAGGAGCCATTTTTCATTTGTCAGTGAGAACCTCTGATTCCGGACAAGCCGGAATGACGATGGGGACGTCAAGCCGGAATGGCGTGTCCCCCGCCGTCATTCTGGCGAGCGCAGCGAGACCAGAATCAGACCCCGCACACAGAAAAAAACTGATTCCTGTCAAGCCGGAATGACGATGAGGGCGCCGTACCGCAATGACACCCCCTCTCCGTCATTCTGGCGAGCGCAGCGAGACCAGAATCAGATTTCGGACAAGCCGGAATGACGATGAGGGCGTGCTGCCGGAATGACGGGATTCCGGGCAAGCCGGAATGACAATACGGACGCCATGCCGGAATGACGGGTGTTGGACAAGCCGGAATGACGGATTCCGGTCAAGCCGGGGTGATGGATTCTCTCACACCTGGTACCGGGCCGGGTCGTAGAGGTGGAGGTGGGCCCTCACCCAGTCGGCCGTGGCGCGGAGGCCATCCTCAAGGGATACCCGGGGTTCCCACCCCAGCAGCGCCTTCGCCTTGGCCGGGTCCGAGAGGAGCACCATCACCTCGCTGGGATCCGGGCGCAGACGCTCCGCCTCGGTTTTCGCTACCGCATCCACCCCGAGCGCCTGGCACGCCGTCTGGAAGAGTTCCCCGATGGAGACTGCCCATCCGGTGCCCAATTGAATCACTTCCCCCTCTATGCCCTCGGCTTGAGCGGCGCGGACGAACCCCTCCACGGTATCGGAAACGAAGGTGAGGTCCCGCCGCGGGTCCAGTCGGCCCAGGCGCACCTCGCGCGCCCCGGAGAGGAGCTGAGAGAGGATGGTGGGGAGGACGGCTCGCGCGGACTGGCGGGGACCGTAGGTATTGAAGGGGCGAAGCGTCACCACGGGAAGGGCGAACGAGCAGTGGTAGGCCTCGCACATCTTGTCCGCGGCGATTTTGGAGGCGCTGTAGGGTGACTGACCCTGAAGGGGGTGTGTTTCCCGAATAGGGGTCGTCTCCGGGGTCCCGTAGACCTCGCTGGTGCTGGTGTTCACCATCCTCCGGCACCCCGCCCTGCGGGCCCCTTCCAGGAGGTTGAGGGTTCCCTTCACATTGGTGTCCACGAACGATTCCGGGGCCGTGTAGCTGTAGGGGATGGCGATGAGCGCAGCGAGGTGGAACACGGTGTCCACGCCCCGGCAAGCCTCCTCCACGAACCTCGAGTCCCGGATATCTCCGAGGCGTACCTCGAGAGAGCTCTTCACCGCAGGTTCCGCCCCGTCCAACCAACCCCAAGATCCGTTGGAGTTGTAGAAGCAAAAAGCGCGGACCTCCGCACCTTCGCGGACGAGGCGCTCGGCGAGGTGGCTGCCGATGAACCCGTCCGCCCCGGTGACCATGACCTTCCGGCCCTTCAGACTCATGGAATCTCCGTTTCCCCGCGCGCCCGGCTCAGTTCGCGGTGCTGGCCGATGTCCACCCAGTCCTCCTCGATGCGGAACCCGCCCACGGGTTCGCCCCGGTCGAGGCACTCCTCCACCAGGGCGGGGAGGGGGAAGTGGGTGTCCCGGGGCACCCTCGCCACGAGGCGCGGCTCCAGTACGTACATGCCGGCGTTGGCCGTCCAGGACTCGCTGGGTTTCTCCCGCATGCCCACCACTCTGTCGCCGTCGAGGTCCAACACCCCGTACGGCACCGTGTGGACATAATCGTGGAACCCCACGGTGGCGGCGAACCCTCCGGCCGAGTGGAACTCGAGCATGCCGCCCACATCTGCCTGCGTGAGGAGGTCGCCGTTCAAGACGAGCAGCGGATCTCCGGGGGGCCCGGGGAGGAGGGAGAGGGCGCCACCCGTCCCGAGCGGGGTGTTCTCCTTCAGGTACTCCACCCGGCAACCGAAAGCTAGCCCGTCTCCGAAGTGGCTTTCGATGACCTCCGCCTTGTAGTTCACCGACAGGAAGATGCGCCGGATTCCGTGGCCTAGAAGGTGAAGGACGATCCGCTCCAGGATGGGGCGGCCCGCCACCTTGATCATGGGTTTGGGCAGGGAGTCGGTGAGCGGCCGGAGGCGCTCCCCGCGCCCGCCCGCCATGACCACGGCCCAGTTCGGCAGAGGGTGCCCGCCCACGATTTCCCGCATGAGGTGGAGCCCCACCAGGTGCCCCTCTCCGTCCACGATGGGAATCTGCTCGAGGGTCCGCGCCCGCATGAGGTCCAGCACCTCGCTCCGGGAAGTCCCTTCCTGCACCGCCGTGAACTGCCGATTGAAGATGGGGCCGATGGGGCTGTCGAGGGTCGCGCCCCGGAGCAGGGCTCGGCGGATGTCCCCGTCGGTCACCGTCCCCATGAGCTTCCCACCCTCATTCAGGACGAGGGCGATCTCGCAGGTGCCACGGTCAATGGCCTCCATGGCTTGGAGGAGGGTGGCCCCCACCTCGATGGTGAGTAGCCGGACGTCCATGGACATGACGGCCTCCATTCTGCCTTCCCGGCGCCGAGCAGGATGCTGTTGTAGGGCGGGCGCCTCGCCCGCCCTCTCCCCCGCGGTCGGGGCGACCGCGCCACGGAAAACAGAGGGACTTTCAGGACAATGACATTCTCCGCTTAGGCACAGATGTGCCGGGAGAATGTGAAGTTGGTATCAGTACGGCGTGGAGCGGCTGCCGTGGAGGAAGCGCCCCAGGTTCGAGAGCGTCCCGGCATCCACGAGGGTATAGCGCCTTCCCCCGAGAGTCACATACGCCCCTTCGTGGGGCGGGTACCAGAAGGCGCGCACTTTCCGGGCGATGATTTCCGGGGGGTCCTCGGGGCGGATCTCCATAGCTTCGAGCAGCTCCTTCTTGGTGGCGCTCTTGCCCGGGCCCTGGGGGACCCTCGGAATTGCCTCGCCGGCCATGAGCCTGCTCACGAAATCGTGGAACATCTCCACCATGGTCCGCATGGTTTTGATTTCCAGGGAGAAGGCCGTTTCTTCCCGGTTGATGGGGAACTTTCTGACCTCTACCAAATCCCCCGTGTCGATGGACTCGTCGATCCAATGCAGGGAGGCGCCGTATTCCGGGGAGTTCTCCAGGATGGCGAAGTTGTAGCCCCTCCTCCCACGGAACTCCGGCAGGGGCGCCGGGTGAAAGTTGAAACAGCCCACCCTCGGGAGGGTGATGAGGGGGGGCTTGATCTTCTTCCAGAAGAGAAAGGAGATGACCGCGTCGAGGCCCGAGAGGTCCACGGAGCCGACCCTGCGAGGGCCTTCGCCGCTGAGCGCCGCGTAGATCTCACTATCGTCGATGGTCGGGATTCCAAGCTCACGGGCGGTCTCCCTGAGGAGAGGCCTCCAGAACGTCGACGTGGAGCTCTGCACCGGATGCATCGGCGCGACGACCCCCACCACATCGGCGCCCGCGTCCACCAGGTGGCAAAGGGCGAGGGAAGCTGCCGGCTTGCGACCCATGAAGAGTACCTTCATTCGTGCCCCTCCCGATTCGGCCCGGAGTCGTGGAAGCGCTTTACGATGAGTTCCGGCCTGAGACTCTGCCCCGCCAGGCGCGCCACAATTCGGCCCGCCGCATGCCCGTCACCGTAGGGGTTCACCAGATCGCCGAGGGACGAGCGGAAACCTTCGCCCAGGGCTTTCGCGAGCGCCTCGCCTATGGCCGCACGCTCGCAGTCGCAGTCGATGACGTTGGCGCCCCGCACGCGCCCCCTCTGGCGGCTCCCGACGTTGACCACGGGCAGGCGGAAGGAAGCCGCTTCGAGGATTCCGCTGGAGGAGTTGCCGACCATCGCGGCGGCGTGGGTCATGGCGCTGAAGTACCCCCGCGTGCCGAGGTTCTCCACGGCGCAGGAGCCGGGCGACCCGCAGCAGAACTCCTCGATGCGCGCGCGGATGACCCTCCCGCCCGTATCCGCGTTGGGCATCGTAAAAAGGACCGGAAGGCCGGTGGTGCGCAGAGCCTGCAGGAGCTCTTCCGCCTGTTCTCCGGCCCGCTCGTACTCGAGTGTCACCGGGTGGAAGGTAACGAGGAGGAAGTCCTTCTCCAGCCTCGCGCCACAGAGGGCGGACAGCTCCCCGATGTCCATGACCTTCATGCGGTTGAGGTTGTCCAGGCCGAGGGCCCCCGAGACGGTGATTCGCCAAGGTTCCTCGCCGAGCTGTGCCACCCGTCGGCCGTACTCCTCGGTGGCCACGAAATGGAGGTGGCTCAGTTTGGTGATGGAGTGCCGCAGGGAATCGTCGATGGCGCCCTCGGTCAGTTCCCCGCCATGGATGTGCGCCACGGGGATTTTGAAGGGCAGCGCCGCCAGCGCGGCGGCGCACATTTCGAACCGGTCGCCGAGGACGATGAGGATGTCCGGCCGCCAACGGCCGAAAACCTGGGCGAAGCCGGTAACCCCGAGGCCCATGGACTTGGCGATACCTTCCGGGGTGTCCGAGGAGAGGAGCATCTCCACGCGCTCGGCGACCTCGTATCCCTCGGCCTCGATCTCGTTCACCGTACATCCGAATTCGGGTGAGAGGTGCGACCCGCTGGCGAGGAGGCGCAGGGTCAGCCCGTCCTCGTCACGGATGCGTCCGGCCAGAGGGCGGTAGATCCCCCAGTCGGCGCGGGAGGTGGTGACGAGCCCTAGCGTCCTCAAAAGAGCATCCCCCAATCCAGCACGGCATCCTCGGCGATGTCCACCTTCGCGGTCCTACCTGCCACTTCCCCCGACCGGGAGGGCGGAATGCCCGTTCCGGGGCGCTTGGCGTCCAGCATGTCGAGAGAAATGGGAGTCCCGGCGGGGATGGGCCGGGCCGCCACGAGGCTCTTTCGGGCCACCGCCGCCGTAGCCGCCTCGGCGGGAGCCGGTTCCTTGCGCCCGTCGCCAAGAGATGCCTCTACATTGCGCAGGCGCCCTACGAGGGCCTCGAGTTCGTGCGGCTCTAAGGAGGCTTTGTGGTCCGGCCCGGGAAGGTTCCGGTCCAGGGTGAAATGCTTTTCGATGACGCATGCCCCTAGGGCTACCGCCGCCAGGGACACTTCGTCCCCCGGCGTGTGGTCGGAGTAGCCAACCGGAAGTCCGAACGCATCCCGCATGGTAGCCATGGCCCTCAGGTTGACATCCGCGGGGCTGGCCGGGTAGTTGCTCACGCAGTGCAGGAGAATCATGTCATCGCAGCCCGCAGCGCGCAATGTGCCCACCGCGTCGTTCACCTCCGGGAGCGAAGCCATGCCCGTGGATAGGATGATGGGCTTCCCTTTGGCCGCCACGTGGGACAATAAGGGTAAGTTCGTGATTTCTCCCGAGGGGAGTTTGTACGCCGACACGCCCAGTGCGGAGAGGAGGTCGGCGCTCTGACGGTCGAACGGGGTGGAAAGGAAGAGGATACCGCGGGCCTCGGAACGGGCCTTGAGGGCCCTGTGGGCGTCTTCGGAGAGTTCCAGGGCACGGAGCATATCGAACTGCGATTCGGAGGAGGGAGTACCCACTTTCTGATAGTCGGCCTTCGGGGCGTCCTTGGTTACCAGGCGATCGGCCCGGAATGTCTGAAACTTGACGGCATCGGCCCCCGCCTCGACCGCGGCGTCTATCAGCTTGAGGGCGAGGTCCAAGGAGCCGTTGTGGTTGACCCCCGCCTCCGCGATGATGAAGCACGGCTGTCCGGGACCCACCAGCCTGGCCCCGATGCGGACCGGGGCTACTTCTCTCCCTACCATGCGGTCCATCCCCCGTCCACCACGATGTTCTGCCCCGTCACGTAGGACGAGAGGTCGCTGGCAAGATAGGCCACCGCCCCCTTGAAATCTTCCTCCGTGGCCATGCGCCCCAGGGGCGTCCTCTTTTCGTAACGCTCGCGGAAGACTTCCGCCTGCCCCCGCAACACCCCCCCGGGCGTGAATGCGTTGACCCGGACCTGTGGAGCGAGGGTCGTTGCAAGGTATCTGACGAGTTGGATCAGGCCCGCCTTGGAGACACCATAGGCGCCGGGGTGGCGCATCGCCGTCCCCTCGTACAGGCTCATATCGGGGCCCACGAGCCCGTAGATGGACGACACGAATACGACCGAACCGTGCCCAGAAGCCCTTAGGAAAGGCGCCGCCTCCTGGGCCAAAAGGAAACCCGCGGTCAGGTTGACTCTCATGGCCGCGTCCCAGGCTTCCAGGCTCTGGCGCTCGAAGGGCTCGGCCCAGCCGGGAAACTTGGTCGTCCCCACGAACGCGGCGTTGTGGACGAGGATGTCCAGTCGGCCGAGGCGGTCCATCGCCCCCCGCACGGCGCCCCGCGTGGAAGCCTCGTCCAGGAGGTCTGCGGGAACTCCCTCCACCCGCCCGGGGAAACGCTCCCCGAGCGTCCGGACCCTCTCCTGAAGCGACTCGCCGGCGAGGTCGGAGAGGGCCACTCTCGCCCCCGTTTCGAGGAGCGCCTCCGCTACGGCGAGGCCGATGTGGCCGGCCCCTCCCGTCACCAGGGCGCAGCGGCCGTTGAGGTCCATCAGCTCCGCGACGCGCCTCATTTCCCCTCCCCCTTCAACCAGGGGAAGGTGACGAGCCCGTGCTGGACCATGAGGTCGGCCCGTTCGAACTCCTCGATGTCGTCGATGTGGATGGCGCGGGATTCGGGCACTTCGAGGAGGAGAAGTTTCCCGTCCATCCACGAACCCTCCGCGGAGAGGAGGAAGTCCCGCCTCCACAGGTAGAGGGTGGCGTTGATGCGGTAGACCAGGGGGAGGTCCTGGCGCCGGGAGTAGTTCCTCGCCCCGGGGATGAGGGGGGCCATGTAACCGTCCTTCTCCACGACGCAGTGCCAGTAAGGGTTGAACTCGGGCTGGGAGACCCCGACCACGCCGTCGGCCCCGTGGCTTCCCTCCAGCGCAGAGACCGCGCGGCTGACGTCGTACGGCAGGCGCCCGGGACTGGTGGGGTCCAGAAGGAGGAGCGAGCCGTAGCGCCTCGCGTCCAGGCGCTCCATCTCCTTGAGGGCGTGCTGGAGGACGCCCAGCATGGGCGCCGAATCCGTGGCGAACTCCGGAGGTCTCAGGAAGGGGGCGTCACCGCCGTGGGCCCTGGCGACTTCGGCGATCTCCGGAGAGTCGGTGGAGACGACGATCCTGTCCAGCTCCGGGCACATGTGCGCGCACCGGATGGTGTGGGCGATGAGGGGGAGGCCGGCCAAGGGCCGGATGTTCTTTCCCGGGAGCCCCTTGGAGCCACCGCGGGCGGGGATGACGGCGAGAATCGGCCGGTCGCTCATTTCGTGATCTCCTCCACCTTCCCAGATTGGGCGCTCATCCGCCAAGCGTCGCATAGGGCGAGGGCCGCAAGCCCCTCGTCGAGGGTCGCCAGTTCCCCCGGAGATTCGCCGTTGGCGGCGGCGAGGAAGGCCGACGCCTGGGCGGCGTACATGTCCCCCCGGGTTCCTCCGATGGCCTCCTCGCGACGGAGGCCTCCCGGGCCGAGGAGGGTCAACCTTCGCCCGACGATGTCCAGGACGAGTTCCGCCTCGGACCCCGCGGCCCTGAGGACGCGGGTGGGAAACCTCGAGAGGTAATCCAACTCCAAACTAATGCGGGCTCCGCCGGGAGCCAGCCAGGTCGCCTCGGCCGCCTCCTCGGCTTCGATTCCGAGACGGCCCGTGCGCTGAAGCCTCCCGAACACTCCGGTGGGTTGGCCGAACAGCATCACGGCGTAATCCACCTCATGGATGAGGTCCCTCAGGACACCACCCTCATCCGCGCTCGCCGAGTAGGCCTTTCGGTAATCGCGCCCGGGGCGCCAGTCGGGGAGGTAGGAACGGCATTCGACGCGTACGGAGTGGACCTCGCCGACCTCCGGCAGCCGTTCGCGGAATCTCCGGATACCGGCATCGAACCGGAGGCAGCAGGCCACGAAAACCTTCCCCCCGGTGGCTTCTGAAGCCGTGAGAACCGGGCGCCCCTCTGCGAGGGTGGGGGCGAGGGGCTTTTCGACGAGGACCGCGTACCCCAGCCGGAGGGCCTCGGCGGCGTCGCACGCATGGCGCCGCGTGTCCGTGGCGACGACGGCGGCGGTGGCACCCAGCTCGCGGGCCTCCTCCAAGCTCCGCGCGCAACGATACCCTTCCGCCTCGAGTTGGGTCAGGCGTTCGGCGCGCACGGGGATGGGGATGACCTCGGCCCCGGCCTCCTTCAGGACACCCATGTGGCGGGAGCCGATCGAGCCGGTACCCAAGATGCAGACCTTCACGGGGCATCTCTCAGTCCGCGCACTTCACGGGCTCCCCTCCCGCCATACCGTCGTCTGAGCAGGAGGTCGCAGGGCCTATTCACGCCCACCCTTGTATTCGTCGTAGACCTTCTGGCCGAGGCACATGGACTCGGGGAGGGGCGCGTCCTCGTCCAGGTCCAGGCACCGAACCCGGCCCGCTTCGAGCCGGTACTTCAGCCCGCTCTCGGGGCAGGAGGCGAGGCCGTCGGGGCCGAAGGTCAGCCTGTGCCCGTGGCGACTCATCCATCCCGCCTGGCGACCCGGGACTCCGAGGATGAGCGCGTAGTCGGGGACATCCTTAGCCACCACCGCCCCGGCCCCGACGAAAGCGTACCGCCCCACCGTGATCCCACACACCACCGTAGCGTTGGCCCCGATGGAGCTGCCGCGCCGAAGGAGCGTCCTCTCGTAGAGGCTGTGGCGGAGCACCTGCGAACGGGGGTTCGTGACGTTGGTGAGCACGCAAGAGGGGCCGAGGAAGACGTCGTCCTCGATCTCCGTCCCGGTGTAGATGGAGACGTTATTCTGGACCTTGACGTTGTCCCCGATGACCACGTCGTTCGCCACGTTGCAGTTCTGGCCGAAGACGCAGTTCCTGCCTATGCGGGCGCCCTTCTGCACGTGGCAGAAGTGCCAGATTTTGGTTCCCTCCCCGATTTCGCACGGCTCGTCCACGAAGGCCGAGGGGTGGGCGAAGTACTTTCTCTCGTCAGTCATGGAGGGGCTCCTGTTCGGTAATCGGAAACTCTCTCGGGGGGCCAGTGGTGCGACCGCTCACGGCCTCTGAGCTATTGGTTTTGCTTGGGACACGATCCGGATTCAAAAGGCCGAATCCGGTCATGTCCCGCAAAACAGGCGCTGCACCCGCCCCACGGGATTTCTTTCGCGCCGTGCACGCTCCAGGCCACGGGGGATGCAGGCGTCCTGCTTGGGACACGATCCGGATTCCAAAGACCGGATCTGGTCGTGTCCCGCAAAACAGGCGGCGCGCCTGCCCCCCGGAACGTTTTTCAGGGGGTGCCTTCTCTCCGGCTCAGGAACGGGTGGCGGTCGGCACCTTCCAGGGTGACCTCGGCGTTCCGGATGCGGTGTACCAGCTCAATGGAGGGTCGGGCGTCGTCCAGGGTGAACCCCCCCCCGGCGAGGGTCCTCTCGTAAACCCGCGTGTGGAGGTCCGCGAACCCCTCGGTGAACTCCACCTCCTGGCCGTCCACCTTGATGGAGCGGTGGGTCGTCCTGTGTCCGGGCTGGGGTTCGAAGGGCAGGTCTCCTGCGTCCACGGAGAGGAACCAGGTGACGTCGGCCCGCTCGAGGTGGAGCGTACCCGCCATGCGCTGGGGCTCGCGCGCGTGAACCTCGAGGCCCTCGACGCCCCCGAAGTACCACATGAGGAGGTCGAAGAAGTGGATGCCGATGTTGGTGGCCAGCCCCCCGGACCGATCCTCGGCACCCTTCCAGGAGAAGTGGTACCAGGGCCCCCGGCCCGTGACGTAGGTGAGGACGACCCTGTGGTGCCTGCCCCTCTCGGCGTCGAGCTTCTCCTTCACGGCGAGGAGGGCGGGGTGGACGCGGAGTTGGAGCACCGTGAAGACCCGCCTTCCGGTCTCCTGCTCGAGGGTCTGCAGGCCGTCGAGATTCCAGGGGTTGATGACCAGCGGCTTTTCGCAGAGGGCGTTGGACCCGTTGCGCAGGGCGAGCCGGCAGTGGGCGTCGTGGAGGTAGTTGGGCGTGCAGATGCTCACCCAGTGGACGCGCTCCAACTCGGGACCCCGGTGGCGCTTCTCGAGGTGGCGGTCGAACCGCTCGATCTCCTTGAAATAGCGGACGTCCATGAAGTAGCGGTCGAGGACCCCCACGGAGTCGCTGGGGTCGGCCGCAGCGACCAGGACGTTGCCCGTGTCCTTGATGGCCTTGATGTGGCGGGGCGCCACATAGCCGCCAGCACCGATCAAAGCGAAGTTCAATAGAACCCCCTGTGAAGGCTAGACTCGGACCAAGTGAGACACCAAACGCTGAAGGACGGGTTTACCGGGAGTTTAAGACGCTGTGGGCGGGCGTGCTGACATCATGAAGAGTGGGAGCGTAACAGCTTCGGCCCTTCAGGAGTGGCTATGTTCGCGTAGTGGGGGGCATGGCCTCCGGCAACACCAGACCACAAGAGGCAGACTCGGGAGGTCACGCCGATGGCAAGGCTGTGGCATCGAAGTAGTCTACGTACCAGGCAACAAAGGTTTGAATTCCCTTGGCAACATGGGTCTCTGGTCGAAACTGGACCGCGTTCATGAGATCGCTCACATCCGCGAACGTCGCCCCCACGTCTCCGGCCTGCATGGGAAGGAATCGCTTTACCGCCTTCTTGCCCAAGGCGGCCTCGATGGCTTCGACAAAGTCCATGAGCCGCACGGGGTTGTTGTTGCCGATGTTGTAGACGGCGAAGGGCGCGGAGCTTCTGCAGGGATCGGGGCGGGCTGCGTCGAAGGTTGGGTCGGGGAAGGGAGGTTTCTTCAGGATCCGGACGACCCCCTCGATGATGTCGTCCACATAGGTGAAGTCGCGCACCATGTCGCCGTTGTTGAACAGGTCGATGGGCTCGCCGGCGAGGATGGCTTTGGTGAACTTGAAGAGGGCCATGTCCGGGCGCCCCCAGGGGCCGTAGACGGTGAAGAAGCGCAGTCCCGTGCAGGGCAGGCCGTACAGGTGGGCGTAGGAGTGGGCCATGAGCTCGTTGGCGCGCTTGGTGGCGGCGTAAAGGCTCATGGGGTGGTCGGCCACGTTGTGCGGCGAGAAGGGCGTCTTGGTGTTGAGGCCGTAGACGGAACTGGACGAAGCGAAGACGAGGTGCTTGACCCCTCCGTGGCGGCACCCTTCTAGGACGTTGAGGAACCCCACCACGTTGCTCTGGACGTAGGAATGGGGATGGGTCAGCGAATAGCGCACCCCTGCCTGGGCGGCCAAGTTCACTACGATCTCGAATCGGTTCTCGGAAAAGAGCGCTTCCATGGTCGGCCGGTCTTCGAGGCTGATTTTCTCGAACCGGAAGGCGGGATCGGAGACCAGTTGGTTGAGCCTGGCCTCCTTCAGTCTCACGTCGTAGTACGGGTTCAAGTTATCCAGGCCAACGACCTGGATGCCGTCCTGCAGAAGGCGACGGCTCAGATGAAAACCGATGAACCCAGCGGCTCCGGTCACGAGGACGGTCATTACGCGGCTTCCCCCTTCACGCCTTCACCACCCTTCCGTTGGTTCCCCGAAGCACGCCGCGGGTGTCCACGACGAGCGGCGCGTGGGCCTGGACGGCCTCGTAGTCCACGGCCGCGTGGTCGGTGATGAGGAGGACGGCGTCGTGGCGTTCGAGGGCGGAGGCCGAGAGGGCAATGGACTTCATCGGGGGCAGGTGGGGCCACTCGCGCATCCTCGGCAATTCGGGGATGTGCGGGTCGTGGTAGCTCACCTCGGCGCCGAGCTTGAGGAGGAGGTCGAGGATCTCGAAGGCGGGGCTTTCGCGGGGGTCGTCGATGTCCTTCTTGTAGGCGACGCCCAGAACGAGGACCTTGGCGCCCTGGATGCACTTGCCTCGATCGTTGAGGGCGAGGAGGAGTTTTTCGATGACGTACTCGGGCATGCGGCGGTTGATCTTGCCGGCGTGCTCGATGAAGTCGGAGGTGAGGCCGTACTCGCGCGCCTTCCAGGTGAGGTAGAAGGGGTCGAGTGGGATGCAGTGGCCGCCCCAGCCGGGGCCGGGGTTGAAGCGCATGAAGCCGAAGGGCTTGGTTTCGGCGGCGTCGAGGACCTCCCAGACGTCGATGCCCATCTTGTCGTAGAGGATCTTGAGCTCGTTGACCAGGGCGATGTTGACGGCGCGGAAGATGTTCTCGGTGAGCTTGGCGGCCTCGGCGGTGCGGGCGTCGCGCACGCGGACGACCTTTTGCACGACGGCGGCGTAGAAGGCCTCGGCCAGGTCGCCCGAAACGGGATCCACCCCGCCCACGAGCTTGGGGGTGTTCGTGGTGCCGTAGTTCTTGTTGCCGGGGTCTTCGCGCTCGGGGGAGAAGGCGAGGAAAAAATCTTGGCCGCAACACAGGCCTTGCGAATTGCGAATTGCGGATTGCGAATTGGAGGAATCGGCGTCGGGCGACGCCTCCCATAGGACGGATTCGAGGCGAGCCTTGAGGCGCTCGTCGGTGGTGCCGGGGTAGGTGGTGGATTCGAGTATTACGAGGTGGCCCGGGCGGAGGATGGAGGCCACCGTGTCGGTCGTGGCGTCCACGAAGCGCATGTCGGGCTCGCGCTGTTTGGTCAGGGGCGTGGGCACACAGAGGATCAGGACGTCGGCGGCGCGGAGGGCCTCGGGGTCGCAGGTGGCGGTGAAGCGGTTCGAGGCCGCCATTTCGGCCACCTTGCCCGGCCGGATGTGCTGGATGTAGCACTCCCCGCGGTTGAGCTTCCCCACCTTGTCGGCGTCGATGTCGTAGCCCACCACCTTGTAGCCCGCGTCGTGGGTGGCCATGGCCAGGGGCAGGCCCACGTAGCCCATGCCGAGGACGGCCACCGTGGCCGTGCGGTGTTGGATTTTTTGGCGAAGGTCATCGGCGGTGGTTGGCAACGGTTCCCCCTCTGTAAATCCTGCGAATTCGGTGGTGGGTGTGGAGCGACGGGAGACGGAAGACGTAAAACGGGAGACGTTAGACGTTAGACGTTAGACGGGAGACGGGAGACGTGAGACGTTAGACGAGAGACGAGAGACGGTTCTCGTAGGGGAGGGCCTCCGTGCCCTCCCGGTTTTTTCGGCCGAGGGCGACCGCGCCACAGAGACGAGAGACGTCAGACGGGAAAGATTCGCGCTCTGGAGAGCGCTCCTACAGGGGCATGGGGCGGCCATTTAGGCCAGTCGCAACTTCTTGCGAATCTCCGTGCGAAGGCGAGAAAGGATGCGGTAGGCTTCTCTAGACTCTTCGGCGGTGGCGGACTCGCCGGGGTAACGAATTTCGACGGCGTACTGGTTCAAGAGGAGGACAGGGTCGCGAAAAAGCTCCCAATCCGGCGAGAGGTCGAGACAGTGCAGAAGGAGTTCGCCCAGGTCGTGGGTCCGGCCGAAGGGAACTCCGTGATGAAGCAGAAAGGCCTTGAGGTACTTCTCCACGCACTGTTGGGCGTGAAAGCAGACGGCGTCCGGGTTGTAATTGCGTCGGGCCCTGCGCTCCCGCGTGGCGGTGTGGAAATCGCCCTCGGCCTTGGCAACCCACTCACGAACGAGGCTTTTCATACACGGTTCTTCCGGTGCTCAGGATGTCCTGAAAGAAGGGGTCGCCTCGCCGAAGTCGCTCCTCCAGCTGCTTGGGGGAGCGGACGATGAGGTCCAACCCTCCGGACCACGGCAATGCGGCTCGGATGCGAACGGCGGCTCGCTTCGGGTTGCCCTCGGGATCTGCGATGACAAGCAAATCCAGGTCCGAGTCTTTCCGAGCGGCACCGCCCGCGCGCGAACCGAACAGAACCACCCTTTCGGGGGAAGCCACCTCGACAACCTTGGCCACCAATTTCATGATGCGTTTGGAGGGTGCTTTCATGCGATGCGCTCCATCTTTCTGTGCGGTTCAATCTCTCGGGTCGCCCCGGGCAAGGGCCTTTTCAATCGCATCGAGGATGTCGGCAACGGCATCCACAGGGTCGCGCTTCACAGCGGAACGACCTCTTCCAAAATGCGGCGGCCGATATGGGGCTTGAGCGCGCTTTTCATCACGAGATCGACCTTGCCCCCCAGGATTTCGCCCAATTGCCGCTCGAGCCTATTGAACCGCAGGAGCCCGATGGGAGCCTCAAACTCGACCAGGATGTCGATGTCGCTCTTCGGCCCCTGCTGGTTGCGGACGTAGGAACCGAACAGCCCAAGCGTTCGAACCCCGTAGTCCCTGCGCAAGGAGGGCTTGTGCCTTCGGAGGGCCGTCCGAATCTGTTGGACCTGGGTCATGGACGCGCCTCCGCATCTTTTTTCTCGTTCCACCCGTTTCTCGAAGCCATCGGTAAGACCCCAGCGAATTCCGCTTCAGTGTAGGGCAAGCGCGTTCCTTCGACAATTCGTGTCGGTGGCAAGACGGGAGACGGGAGGGGCATTTGGGATTTGGGATTTGGGATTCAAAAGCAAAGGCAAAAGGCGAAAAGCGAAAGCAAAACTCTGGATGGGCGAAGCCATAGGGACGTTAGACGTTAGACGTTAGACGGGAGACGTAAAAGATCGCGCTCTGGAGAGCGCTCCTACAGGGGGCATGGGGCCGCGACACAGAAAAGGGAGACGAGAAACGAGAGACGTTAGACGTTAGACGTTAGACGAGAGACGTTAGACGAGAGACGTAAGACGAGAGACGTAAGACGGGAGTCTAGGCGAAGAGATCCCCGACCCATCGGCGGAAATCATCCTTGACTTGGGCCCAATCCACGGGGGCGAGAAGGCGGAGCGGCGGCTCGGCGTCGGCGTCGTCGAAGTACACGAGGCTTCGGATCACATGGCCCACATCATGCGTCTTGTACTTGCCCCGAAAGGCGCCCAGAAGGTCCGCGAGCGGCTTGTGTCGGGTGACCAGGACCCACAGGTCAATGAAGTCCTTGCGGCTGCCGCGGGCCGAGACGGCGGCAAGCTTCATGGCGGCGATGTCCTCCACCGAGGCGAGGGGAAGAAGGGTGGGGGAAAGCAATTGAAGAGGGCCCAGGAGAGGGATTGGACTGCCGATGAAGCTGACCTGCACGCCTCCGACCTCTACGTAGAGGGTTTCGAGCGCTGTGGAGGTGACGGTGATGGGGAGTCCGTGGGCCGCGAGCCGGTTCGCGAGTCCATCGGGCGGGCCGATGGTCGGCGCGAAGAAGTCGAGGTCGGCGGAGATCCTGTGTCCTTCGAGAAGCGCGAGGGCCGTCCCGCCCGCCAGGTAGAAGGCCGTTCCGTCCAGGGCCGTGGAGAGCGCCTCGTACACGGAGCGAACCCCAGGCGCGGCGGCCTCCCAGTGGACCTTCAGCCCCTCCATGCTCCCTCCCGCCGTCGCGCGGTGTTCGCCCATTCGGCGGCCTGTTGTTCGGGAACGCCGGTGATGAATGACCAGAAGCGGATCTCCCTGGGCCCCAGGGTGCGCGCGCCGCGGCTCTCCAGGAAGATTCGAAGCCTTTCGCGGCCGGCGGTGTCCAGAAGCCACCGCATGTCTTCCCACCGCCCGCGCGCCATGACCCGTCCGATGAGGGCGTCGGGGAGGTGCGTCGCCTCGGTGAGCGCGGCGGTGTCGTATTCCCACATCAAGTCCAGGACCGCCTGGGGTAGGATCATGGCGGAATTATAACACCCTCATGGATTTCCCGCGGCGGGCCAAATGAGAGACGTAAGACGTAAGACGGGAGACGTTAGACGGGAGACGTTAGACGAGAGACGGTAGACGAGAGACGGGAGACGTGAGACGGGAGACGTGAGACGGGAGACGTGAGACGGGAGACGTGAGACGTAAGACGTAAGACGGGAAAGATTCGCGCTCTGGAGAGCGCTCCTACAGGGGCAAGGGGGCCGATGTGGGACCGTCACAGGGGCCTGTACTCGCGGATGAGGGTGACGCGGGCGCCGGTGCGCGGCGGGAGGCTGTCGCTGAAGAAGAGCACGCGGGCGGGCACCTGGCCGCGCTTGGCGGTGATGCCGTCGAGGGTCCAGCGGCCCGGGCCGGCGGCCTTGGCTTCGCGGAAGGGGGCGCGCTCCTGGACCCAGCACACGGCGGGCCCGGAGTAGGGGGCCCGCACGTCGAGGGCGGCCGGGAAGGGAAGGGCGCCGCCGCGCAGGTCCAGGGGCACCAGATAGGTGAACCTCCGCGCGGGCCAATCGGGCTTGGCCTCGAGGTAGATCCCCGAGGCGAGGGGCTTGCCCGTGAGGCTCTGGTAGGACCTCCAGAGGGGCCAGAGGGTTGTCCACTCGGCTTCGGGGAAGCCGCCCCAATAGGTAAGGCCGTCTGAACGCACGAGGCCGTATTCGAAGCGGGACGTGGCGCCTCGGGTGGCGTCGAGGACGAGGCCCTCCACGGCGAGGGCGTCGGCGGAGAAATCGGGCGAGAGGAGGGCGAAGGCCTCGAAGAAGGGCCAGGCGATCTCGGGGCCGTTCTTCAGGAGGTCTTTCCCGGCCCCGCCGATGCGCCAGCGGACGCGTTCGGCCAAGCCCGACTGGGCCTCGTGGCGGGTGCGGACGTAGGCGGCGCGGAAGGCCCGGAGGGACCCGGCGAGTTCTCCCGCGCGCAGGCTCGCCTCGGCCCGGGCCAGGGCGCCGTAGGCCCCACGCTGGAAGGGCGAGGGGCGGCGGGTCTGGGCCGGGAGGTGCAGCCACACCGCGGCGCACGCCGACGCGGCGAGGGCGAACAGAACCAGAATGCGGGGGGCGGAGCGGAGTCGAGGCATGGTTTAACGTAAGACGAGAGACGTTAGACGGGAGACGGGAGACGGGAGA
>CAZPSH010000044.1:0-17424 GCA_964589625.1 uncultured Thermoanaerobaculia bacterium | reverse complement strand
GATCGTAAAGGTTCGTGTCACTCAAGAGGCCAATCTAGGGCGTCTTTCTACACCGACACCGGTTTTGGAGGCGGATCGTGAAGCTGCATTTGACAGGCTGGAGACAGTGAGCAGAAGATCAGGAAAGCCACCGACACTGACTTGGACCGTCGTGCCATGAAGGTCTCCTCTCGAGGACTGCCTAACGCCAGCGGTCACCGGACCCGGACTTCTTTTGCGAAGGGCAGCCGAGCAAGCCCACTTCGAAGCTGAACTTGCCGCAGCGCGACCGGGTCCGAGTGAACCGCGTTGTTAGGCCACACTTGCTCTCACTCATTTTCAGCCGACCACGATACCAACCGCAAGCTGCGCCGCCAGGAAAAGCAGAAGGAGATAGAGGCTTAAGGCGACGTGTTTCATGTTCTCTATCTTTCGAAACCTCGCAGCCACAATCGCCGCAACCGCCATAACGCCTGTTGTAATAATGATTGGAAGTGAAATGAAGAAGAAGCCGTACATTGCCCAGTTTTCAGAATACGCTCTTTCTAGCCACGCCCAGCCCACAAAGAACGCCGACACAAAAGAGAATACCCACCAAACAATGGACACGGTCAGGAAAATTCGCCCGCTCTTCTTGCGGACACCCAGAATAATGAGCACGCCTGAAAGCACCACGAAAGCCAACACAATTGGAATTAGCATGCGGTGCCGTTTTCTTTCTGTGGCCTAACGCCAGCGGTCACCGGACCCGGACTTCTTTTGCGAAGGGCAGCCGAGCAAGCCCACTTCGAAGCTGAACTTGCCGCAGCGCGACCGGGTCCGAGTGAACCGCGTTGTTAGGCCACACTTGCTCTCACTCATTTTCAGCCGACCACGATACCAACCGCAAGCTGCGCCGCCAGGAAAAGCAGAAGGAGATAGAGGCTTAAGGCGACGTGTTTCATGTTCTCTATCTTTCGAAACCTCGCAGCCACAATCGCCGCAACCGCCATAACGCCTGTTGTAATAATGATTGGAAGTGAAATGAAGAAGAAGCCGTACATTGCCCAGTTTTCAGAATACGCTCTTTCTAGCCACGCCCAGCCCACAAAGAACGCCGACACAAAAGAGAATACCCACCAAACAATGGACACGGTCAGGAAAATTCGCCCGCTCTTCTTGCGGACACCCAGAATAATGAGCACGCCTGAAAGCACCACGAAAGCCAACACAATTGGAATTAGCATGCGGTGCCGTTTTCTTTCTGTGGCCTAACGCCAGCAGTCACCGGACCCAGACTTTATTTGCGAAGGGCCCCCGAGCAAGCCCACTTCGAAGCTGAACCCACCGCAGCGAGACTGGGTCCGAGTGCACTGCGTTGTTAGGCGACATTTGAGCATTCTGTTGATTCATGGCAACGCCGCTTTGACTGCTGGGGCGAGAAGCAAGGCAACTGCAAAATAGGCGGCTTCTGCTTGAGGCTCATCAAGGAGAATCTTACGGCTTGCAGGGAATACGGTCTCAGGATAGTTGAGGCTCATCTTGATGGCTGTACCGGCTTTGCATTCATAGGGGAAGCCACGAATCTCCTCGTCATCTGCAAACAGGCTCATCTTCGGGAAAGGGACGCGAAGTTCTTGGGTCGGCGTCGATGAGTGATGCTCGAGACAACGGCGGAGCGCAAAGTAGCTCAAGGCAATTGTCTTGAGTTGGCCAGGAAGTGCAGGAAACTCGGCCAGCTTCTTCGGATTCGATATGGTGCTATCCTTGGCAACCTTCACATACGCCGATTCAAGAATGGAATCAATGAATTCTCGCAACTCCTCTTTTGACGACAGATTCTTCGTGAGAGCCACCTGATAGCCTATCGTCCTTTTTAGGGCGATCATTCTATCTAAGAAGGTGACAAAAGATCGCATAAGGTCAAGGAAGCAACGCTTGCAGGCCTCATGTTTCGCGTCGCTAGCTTTAATGACAGATGAGTCTATCTGAATCTGGACCATTGCATTTGGTCTGGGAGCAGCGACTCTTATGGGAAAGGACTCATCTTCAAGAGCTCTTATTGTGTTTCGCAAATCGGCGAGATGGGTAAGAGCCTGTTGCTTTAGAGTGACAACGTATCTCTCAGGATTAATGCCGACTTGCGTGAGACCGGCCATGGCCGTAGTGTCCTTTCTGTCGCCTAACGACTGCGTTCAGGCGCGCTGTCAAGCGTCGCCTGCAACGCTTCGTTCGGCCTTGTCATGCTCCCCGATCTCTCAGCGACAGGACCTTCTTCAGCCCTGAGTGCACCACCATCTGAGAAGTAAAGTTCGGGCGCAGGAGGCGATCCTCATATCGAAACTGGAACTTGGTTCCCCCAGCCCTGCCACCAGCCTTCGGTACGCCGACAACCGAGAATTCGAAGAGAACACCCAATGCCGCCTTTGCATCTGATTCGCTTGAATTCGGGAATCTACGCGCGTAGGCCTCGATCCAGTCTCTCTCCTTGAAGCGCTGAGCTTCGACCTCCCTTAGTACCTCCATCATATCGCGTGCGTTAGGCACCTGCTTATGCATCTCGTCGATAAGCTCGTCGAACATTTCCTGAGAATATCTAATTTCTCCATCATATACGTCCGCTGTCTGGACAACTTCATGATTCGCAGCTATCGCCTTCTCTTGGCAACACAAGGCGAAGCGAATCATGTCCCTCGGACGATACATCGTACGCCGAGTCATATAGGAACGTATTGTTGCCCGCTGCCTCATTGAGCTGCCGGAGAACGCCGCCAACCAAGCGTTGGTCTTTGTAATACTAAGTGATGACGCAATTCTGGCTTCAAGAACCTCGCAGAGGGAGTCCTCATCCCAGTCAAGATACTCGATGTCTTGCGCCATCTTCATCTTGTCGTTAAAGAGTAGGAGATCAAAAATGTCGGTCCGCAGAAACACAAGCACAGCTGGTGCCTTGCCTTTTTGTGCCAAGGCAAGGTTGATTTCGCGCGCTGCTTTGAGCGCGCCAATAAGAATGGCTTTTGATTCATTCGATGCGTCCCAAGCGTCATCGAGTCGGTCTAGGAATAGTGAAACCGGGCATGTGGGAAAGTACTTCGCGACAAACGTGAGGAGAGTCTGAGACCAGCGGGAAAGACCAGTCGCGAGTACGGCATCACTGCTCGTATCATCGAACTCAATGCCACCAAGCTGGCCCACTCCCTCGATCTCGGGGAGATCCAAACGACGCAGGCGGCGGAGTTTGTCGAACAGCAATTCCTTCCAGCTTGGCCGTTCACGTCCATACAATCTAGTCTGAATGGCGCTCGCGGCCTTCTTGGTTGGTGCATCGCCTTTTTCGGCGAGGTGGTCGACGATGACCATGAGGAGAGTAAATCTCCATGAGCCCTGGAATGCGGCCTCGCCAAATACCCCCTCCTCACGCAGCTTGCGGTGTGCATCCCATGAGTAGTCCCCAAAATCAAGACGTCGAATCGGGCAGCCAAGCCTGCGCTCATCGGTGTGCGCGAACAATGCGGTTTTGCCAGACCCTTTGCGGCCAATGATCAGATACCGTTTCCCAGCAGCAATTCTGTCCAGGACTCCAGTATCCACAAAATAATCTGCCAAATCTCTGTCCGATTCAGCATCAAGTCGTCCGAAGTTGACCCGTTGTATTTCCATTACCTCTCCCTACACTTGAGCCGAACGCTAAGTGGACGACTCAGAAGGTGATAGGCGACTCGGAGAGTGCGGATAATCCCAGAGGGGCCAATCACGCCGCGCCAGCAAGTGCCTCAGTATCCTCATCTTAACGATTCCCCTTCCTTGGCCCTTCCGTGATATGCGACGCGGCCGCTTCGTATATCACGTTTTTCCCCCGTCCAGTGGACTTTAGACCCCTCTGGCCCCGCGATTAAGGACGTGCGTGTAGAGCATCGTGGTAGAGACGTCGGCGTGGCCAAGCAGCTCCTGAACGGTCCGGATGTCGCTTCCGCTTTCCAGCAGATGCGTCGCAAAGGAATGCCTCAGCGTATGGGGCCCGACGGCCTTGGTGATGCCGGCCGCCCTCGAGGCGGCCCGCATGTCGCGCTGGAGCGCGCGCTCGCTGGCGTGGAAGCGGTGGATCTTCCCGGTAATCCTGTCCTTGGACCGTACCGAGGAGGGGAAGAGGAACTGCCAGGCGAAATCGGTGGGCGCGTTGGGGTACTTCCTGGCGAGCGCTCCCGGCAGGGGCGCCTGCCCGTAGCCCTGGGCGAGGTCCCGCTTGTGCAGTTCGCGCACCCGGGCCATGTGCGTCTCCAGGCTGGCCCTCAAGGAGCCGGGCAGCATGGTGACCCGGTCCTTGTTCCCTTTTCCCGCGCGCACCGTGATCTCCCCCCGGGTGAAGTCGATGTCCTTGATCCTCAGCGTGACGCATTCCATGAGCCGCAGGCCAGACCCGTATAGGAGCGATGCCATGAGCTTCGTGGTGCCCTCCATCCGGTCCAGGATGGCGCGAACCTCGCCCGGCGTGAGCACGACGGGCAGGCGCTTGGGGCGCTTGGCGCGGACGAGGCCCTCCATGTACGGCAGGTCGCGGCCAAGAACGTTCTTGTAGAGGAAGAGCAGGGCCGACAATGCTTGGTTTTGGGTGGATGCCGCCACGTCCCGGCTCGTCGCCAGGTACGAGAGGAACGTATTGATCTCCGCTGCTCCCATCTCGAGCGGGTGGCGCTTGTTGAAGAAGAGGATGAACCGGCGGATCCACTGGCAGTAGGTCTCCTCCGTCCGGAAGCTGTAGTGGCGGGCCCGGATGGCCTCGCGGACGCAGTCCAGCAGCTTCTTTCCGCCATTGGGGGAGTAGGTGCCGGGGGGCTCCAGAACCCGCGGCAGAGAGTCCGCGGCGGACCTCGGGCGCGCCCTGGGAGGCGCTTTGGGAATCGTGGTTTCTGCTTTCCGTTTCATGGCGCGTTCGGCCTGTTCACCGGGCCGCCTTTTACGAATTCTTGGTTTCGCCCTTTCGCCGGGCGCGTAGCTCCGCCTATGGCAGGCCGCACCTGACAACGGATCCCCCAATACGCCTCTCCCGGTGCGCGTTCATGCGGTGCGTTCTCATTGTACCTCTCCGGCCCGGCCGTTCAAGGGGGAGGGGGAAGAGGCATTTGGGATTTGGGATTGGGGATTTCGGATTTGGGATTTAAAAACAGAGGCGAAAGGCAAAAGGGCAAGCAAGCCTCTGGACGGGCGAGGGCATCGTAGCGGCCGATGCTCGCATCGGCCGGAGGGCCGGCCCTTGCAAGCAAGGGCCGCTACATGGAAGGCCTTCGCGGGGAGAAGATCGGCCTCTGGCGGCGCCAAAGGGGCGTGCGGTTGGGTCCGGTCCGTTGTAGGATGCCCACGGAGGGTACCGTGGACGCGAAGCACGGCCACTGCCCGAATTGCTCGGCGCCGCTGGATCTGCCCATGGGCGAGACGGAGGTCGTCTGCGACTTCTGCGAGTCGCGGCTCAAGTTCGTCCCGGCCACGGAGGAGCTGGAGGTGGTCCGCACCCGGGAGGAGATGAAGTACCGGGAGCGGGTGGCGGTGCGGCAGGCGGTCCTCGAGAAACAGCTCCGCCAGGAGGAAACGGCCCGCTGGCGCGAGACGGCGGCGCGCGTAGCCATCGCCGCGGCGCCGGCCGTGGGCGGGGCCGTGGCGCGGGCGGCCTTCCGGACGGCCCTGGGCCGGGCGGCGGGCGGCGGCTGCGGGTGCCTCACGGTGCTGGCCGCCGGCGCGGTCTTCCTCGCCCTGATGGCCTTCCGGGCCCTCGGGGGCTGAGACGTGTGCGGCCGCTTCACCACCCAGGCCGACCCCCAGGCCCTGGCCGCCCTCTTCGGGGCCGCCTTCCAGGCCGAGGGGCTGAAGACCTCCTACAACGTGGCGCCCCTCCAGAAGGTACCGGTGGTGCTGAAGGAGAACGGGACCCGGGTCCTGCGGGCCTTCCAGTGGGGCCTCGTGCCCTCCTGGGCCAAGGAGCCCTCCATCGGAAACCGGCTCATCAACGCCCGCGGGGAGACCCTGGCGGAGAAGCCCGCCTTCCGGCAGGCCTTCCGCAAGCGGCGGTGCCTGATCCTTGCGGACGGGTTCTTCGAGTGGAAGGCGGGGCCCTCCCGCAAGGTCCCCTACTTCATCCGCGTTTCGGGCCGGGAGGTCTTCGCTTTCGCGGGGATCTGGGAACGGTGGCAGGCCGCCGAGGGCGAGCCCCTCCTCTCCTGCGCCATCGTCACCACCGCCGCCAACGCCTTCATGGCCCCCCTCCACGCCCGCATGCCGGTGATCCTGCCTGCCGAGGCGGAGGACCTGTGGCTCGACCCTGCCGCCACCGGGGAGGCCCTGGCGGCCCTTCTGGTCCCCTACGCCGGGGAGATGGCCGCCCACGCCGTCTCCACCCTCGTCAACTCCCCCCGCAACGACCGGCCCGAGTGCGTCCTGCCTTACGAAGATCCAGGGGCGTAGGGCCCCCGTCCCATACTTGGCATGGACTTGTGGGAGGCGTCGCCGGACGCCGATCTTCTCCCCGCCGTGGCCGGCCCCTCGGCTTTTCGGGACTAGGGGATTAGGGGACTAGGGGATTAGGGGACTGGGGGACTGGGGGACTGGGGGACTAGGGGACTAAGGGACGACGGGACTGGGGAAAGTTGAAGCCAGGCGGGCGTCCTCGCCCACCCCACGGGTTCCGTGTTCGCGTTTTTCGTCTCCCGTCTCGTTTCCCGTCTCTCGTCTCCCGTTTTACGTCTCCCGTCTTTCGTTTTTCGTCCCTTCTTTGTCCCCATCCCCCGTCTCTGCTACCATCGCGCGAGGAGGATCCCATGCGCGTCACGCTCACGCCCGAGGAGGTCCGCGTCCTCGGAAGCCTGGTCGAGAAGTCCGTCACGACGCCCGAGTACTATCCCCTGAGCCTCGTGGCCGTGACGGCGGCCTGCAACCAGAAGTCCAGCCGGGACCCCGTGGTCTCTTACGAGGCGCCGGTGGTCCAGGCGGCCCTCCACGGCCTGCGCGACAAGCACCTCCTGTGGGTGGTTTCGGGCCCCGACGCCCGCGTGCCCAAGTACAAGCACCGCTTCCGGGAGGCCTTCGACCTGTCGGAGGCCGAGGCGGCGGCGCTGTGCCTGCTGCTCCTACGGGGGCCGCAGACGGCGGGCGAGATCAAGGGCCGCGCGGAGCGGCTCTTCTCCTTCCGGGAGGTGGCGGAGGTCGAATCCACCCTCGAAGGCCTCTCCCGCCTCGAGGAGGGCCCCCTCTGCGTGCGGCTCCCCCGCCAGCCCGGCCGGAAGGAGGCCCGGTGGGCCCACACCTTCGCGGGGATGCCGGAGTGGACGGAGGCCTCCCGAGACGAGGAGGCCGCCGCCCCGCCCCACGCTTCCGCCCCCACCGTCCTCGAGCGCCTGGCCTCCTTGGAAGAGGAGGCGCGAAGCCTGCGGGAGGAGGTCCGCGCTTTGCGCGCCGACGTGGACGAACTGAGGGCCTTTCGGAACGCCCTCGAATGAGGCCCGCGCCGTGGAGGTGACGCTCGTGGCGGCGGTGGCGGAGGACGGGACCCTCGGCTCCGGCGGCCGCATCCCCTGGCACGTCCCCGGGGACCAGGCGCGCTTCCGGGAACTCACCTGGGGCCGCCCCGTCCTCATGGGCCGGAAGACCTGGGAGTCCCTGCCCGTGAAGCCCCTGCCGGGGCGCGAGAACGTGGTCTTGAGCCGCGACGCGGTTTTCGCGCCTGAAGGCGCCCGCCTGGCGCGTTCCCTGGAGGAGGCCCTGGCCCCCTACGCCGGGATGGACGGCGAGGTGTTCGTCGTCGGCGGCGCGGACCTTTTCGCCCAGACCCTGCCCCTCGCGTCGCGCCTCGTCCTCACCGAGGTGCCGGGGCGCTTCGGCGGGGACGCCCTTTTCCCTCCCGTTCCCGAGGATTTCCAGGTGGTGCGCCGCGAGGAGTATCCCGGACCCTTCCCCTGCGCCGTCGTCGTCTTCGATCGGTCCGCCCCGCGGACGTAGGCCTCGTGCCGCCGCCCGTCCTACGGGTTCTCGCGTCTCACGCCCCCCATCTCCCGTTTTACATCTCACGTCTGCCGTTTTACGTCTTGCATCTCTCATCCTGTGGTGTAGGGTGTTGATGGACAGCCCGTCAGAGCGCATCTTGAGCGTTTTCGATTTGAATTCGGTTGCGGATTTGGCGGGTTCTCCGTTCCTCTGTGGGTTGGCGGTGGCGGATGAATTCCGGCAAGGGGGTTGCGTTCCGATCCAAGCATCCTGCTCAGAGGCCCCAAGAGCTCCCGTCTGTATCCGGAACCGCTTCGCAGGGTCACCTTCTTCGACCAGGAATCTCACCAGAGGTTCGTCCCTCTCACCCACCACCACGCCCTGCCATCCCTTGCCATCGTTCAGCTCTGCAAATCCCGCTGGACGATCGAGCCGTTCTTCAAATGGATCATGCAGAACCTCCGAGTCAAGGCCTTCTACGGCACCTCGGAAAAGGCCGTGAAGACACAGGTTTGGATCGCCATCTCCACGTACGTTCTCGTCGCCATCGTCAAGAAGCGTCTCGACACCGGTCTCTCCCTCCAAACAACGCTGCAAATCAACAGTCTGTCCATCTTCGAGAAAGTCCCTATCCATGAGCTTTTCAGCGAGAATCATCCCGTAAGCGCCGGAAGCTCTTCTTGCAAACCCCTGCTACCATTCCAGCTATAGCCGGGCAGCAGTGATTCGGACTGGGGAATGAAGGGAAGGGTACTTCGGGGGCGAGCGAGGCGGCCCGCTCCCCGGCGGCCTTTTCCGCCCTTGTGGTCCGGTGTACCATCACCTGCGGAGGCGCCATGGAGAGCCGGATCCTGGAGGGTTCGCTCCGGGCCATTAGCGTCCCGGACGTGCTGACCTTCATCAACATGATCAAGAAGACCGGAGTGCTCACCCTCCGGCAGGGCGACGTGGTCCGGCGCCTCTTCTGGGACCACGGCGAGATGATCTTCGCCGCCTCCTCGGACCCCGAGGAGGCCCTGGGCAACTTCCTCATCCGCCACGGCAAAATCTCGCAGGAGGAGAACATGCGCTCCGGCTCCCTGGTGGAGCCGGGCAAGCGCCAGGGCAAGATCCTCGTCCAGATGGGCGTCCTGACCCCAAAGGAGCTCTGGTGGGCGGTCAAGAACCAGGTGCTGGAGATCATCTACGCCTGCTTCTCCTGGCAGGACGGGCACTTCGCCTTCGAAGAGTCGGAGACCGCCCACGAGGAGAAGATCAAGCTCTCCACGAGCACCACCAACATCATCCTGGAGGGGATCCGCCGGCTGGACGAGTGGCCCCGGATCCGCGAGGTGATCCCCAGCGACCGGCTGGTGCCCGCGCCGGCCCCCGTGGAGGGGCGCGACAAGACGGCCCGCTTCCTCGAGGGCGAGCAGGCCATCCTGAACATGGTGGACGGCTTCCGCACCGTCCGGGAGATCATCCACCTCTCGGAGCTGGACGAATTCGAGACCCTGCGGATCCTCATGGCCCTCTGCCTGGCCCGGTACATCGTCATCCCCCAGCCTCAGGGCGGGGGAGTCGCGGAGGACGTGGAGGACGCCTCGGCTCTGGAGGCCCTCGTGGGGTCGTACAACCGGATCTTCTCGAGGATCCTGTCGAGCCTCGCCACCCGGCTTCCCGACGGGGCGGTGCGAGAATTTGCGGCAAGCGTGCCGGGTGAAGCCAAGAGCCCCGCTCTCGACGGCGTGGGCTTCGACGAGGGAGGGTGTCTCGACGTGAAGGCCCTTCTCGCCAACGTGGCCGACCTCTCCGCCGAGGAGCGCCAATCGGCCCTGGACGGGGCCTTGAGCAATCTCCTCTCCTACGTCCTCTTCGAGGCCAGCCGCCACCTCTCTCCAGAGGAGAAGAGCACCGTCTACCGCATGGCCGGCGAGCGCACCGCCCACCTCGCCCAGTCCGGCCGCCCGCCCTCCGGGCGGACTTGAACCCGTACTCTTCCCCTCACGGGACCAGCGGATTCCTCTATTTCCACCTGGTGAATCGAGGTCCCGCGGCGTGCGGGGCGGCGCTCACGCCACCGTGTCTACGGCCAAAGCCCCGGGGGACTCGGGGTCCGGCGAGGCGGCTCCGGTCGTCTCGTCCCCGGCGGGGGCGGGCGCGGCGGACGTCGCCGCTTCCAGTAGGGGCCCGTAGTAGGCCGCCTGGGTCCGCGCCTCCGCGACCCTCAGGAGCGCGGCGGCGAAAAAGCCGACCTGGAGGAGAAGGGCCGTGGCCGCCGTCCTCCCCGGGCTCCCGTGGCCGGCGCTCAGCCACACTCCCCCGGCCCACACGGCGGCCCAGCGGGCCGCGACGAACCCCGAGCCGAGGAGGGTCAGGGGAAGAAAGCGCCGGAAGGCGAACTTCGCCGAAGCCAAGAAGCAGGGGCCCAACCCCTCCGACGGCCCCAGGACGGCCCGGCGCACCCGGGCCAGGCCGGCCCCGTTCCGCATGGCCACGAACCACAGCCCGCCCACCGCGAGGGCGGCCCAGGCCAGACGCACGTCCCACGCGGGATCCGTGGCCTCCTTCATGGCGTGGCTCGTGCCCGCCAGGGCAAGGCCCGGAATCAGGCCCACGAAGAGGAAGAGGACCCCGTTGAGAAGCATCAGCCCCAGGAAGGGCCAGAAGTTCCGGACCGCCCCCGTCCAGAAGTCCGCCCAGGCGCGGACCTCGCCGCTACGGGCCGCCTGGGAGTAGACCCCGGCCGAGAGGAGGAGCGCCACGGGCAGGAAGAGCAGAAGGAGGATCGGCACGTTTCCAAAGGCCGCCGCCGAGCCTTCGGGGGCCTTCATCATGGCCTCGGCCAGGACGCCGAGGTCGCCGCCGGGGAGCTTGGCGGCCTCGGGGCTCGGGTCGAGGAGGGAATGGAGGGCGGCCCGTGCGGGCAGGAGCGCCAGCGTCCCGAAGAGGAGGGCCGAGGCGTACAGGAGGGCGGCCGAAACGAGGTCCGCCTTGCGAAAGAGAAATCCGTTCTTCAGCGCGCGCAGGGCGTTCATGGTCCCCTCCTCACAGGGCCGACGCCAGGAAGGCGAAGAGCCCCTGGAGCACGAAGCGCAGGCGTCCGGTCACGGTGCCCGCGGGACGCCTGTCCGGCTTGGACATCCACCCGTTGTTGAAGCGGTCCCGATCCAGCAGGACCTTTCCGTCCGGGTCCACCTCCACCCTCGTGACCTTGGCCCCGCGGAACTCGAAGGTGTGGTACCGGCCCGTCCCGTCCCAGCGGACCTCCTCCGCCTTTCCCTCGGCGAAGACAACGCGCACGGTGACGGGAAGGACGAGGTCACCCTTTCGCTGGATGGTGACCTGCGAAATCCATACGTCCTTCGGCTTCGGGTCCGCCGCCTCGCCGGCCCCCTTTTTTACACCAGGGTCCGCCGACGCCGCGCCGGCCTTCGGGGCTCCCCCCTTCTTGCGCCGCTCGGCGGCCGTCGGGTAGGCCTCGGGGGGATCCTTCGAAAGGTCCATCCCCTTGGGGGGCGATTCCAGGCGGTTCCTCACCCGAAGGACCTCGAAGTCCACCACGCCCGTCCCGAAGAGAAGGGGTTCCAGGAAGGGCCTCAGGTCCTCTCCGGCCTCCTGAGACACGATGCGGAGGAAGTCCTCGGTGGTCGGATGGGTGAACTTCACCCGGGCGAAGAAGGCCTTCATGGCCGCGTCCATCCGGGCGCGCCCGAGGCGCTCCTCCAGGGCGGCCATCACCAGGGTCGCCTTGTTGTAGGAGATGACCGAATAGGAATGGTTGGTCACGTACTTCCAGGAGGGGAGGACCACGGGGTCCGCGTCGGGGAGGGAAATGTAGCCGAGGCGCTGGCTCTGGCCGTCGCCCAGGCGCCATCCGGCCAGGTTCCCCGCGAGGGACGTCTCCCTCCCCAGCCAGTCGTCGAGGATGCGCACCTCGTAATAGGAGTTGATTCCCTCGTCGAGCCAGGCCTCCTCGAACTCGTTGTTGGCCGACATTCCGTACCAGTACTGGTGGCCGAACTCGTGGAGGGTTACCATCTCCGGAAGGTAGAAACCGTCCGGGATGAAGGGGTGGGTCATGGAGGTGATGAGCGTCGGATACTCCATGCCGCCCGCTCCGAGCCCGCCCCGGGGAGGGTCTACCACGGTGATGACCGGGTAGGGGTACTTCCAAAGGTAGCGCTCGAAGCCCTCGAGGGCCGCCTTGACCGCGCCCGCGTAGCGGGGGATGTCTCCCCGGTTTCCGGGCTGCATGAGGACCCGGATCGTCGTACCCCGGAAGTCCTCCTTGAATTCGACGAAGTCGGGGGAGGCCGTCCAGGCGAAATCGTGGACGTCCTCCGCGTGGAAGCGGAGGGTCTTGGTCTTGCCGCCCGGCGCTTCGTCCCACTGGAGGCCCGTGGCGCCCACCACGAAGTGGGCCGGGACGGTGACGGCCACGTCGTAGACGCCGAAATCGGCGTAGAACTCCGAATTGCGGTGGTACGGGTGGCAGTTCCAGCCGCGGCCCGCCTCGTAGACGCCGAGTTTCGGGAACCACTGTCCCGCCATCACGAAGTCGCCCACGAATCCGGCCCGGGCGAAAACCTTGGGGAGCTTGTCCTCGAAGGCGATGCGGAAGGCGGCCTCTCCGCCGGGCGGGACGGGCGTCGGCAGGGTCACCCTCGCCACCGTCCGGTCCTCCCCGAGAAATTCCAGGGGAAGGGTGGTCTCCCTCCCCTCGGGCCCGAGGAAGACCATGGACGTGACCCGGCAGTACCCCCACTTGTCGTTGCTCGCTTTGAAGCCCCGGTGGGTGCCGGAGGACTCCTTCATGAAGACCGAGCGGTCGTTGGCGAAGGCGTTGAGGTAGAGGTGGAACCAGGCGTCCCCGACCTCCTCGCCCGTCGTGTTTTTCCACGTGACGGCTTCTTCTCCCGTCAGGGTCTTTGTCTCCGCATCCAGCGCGACCCGGATGTCGTAGCTCACGATCCGCGGAGACAGGGGCTCCGGGAACAGAACGGGAGGACCCTCCGCCGCGGCGGCACAGAGGGCCGCCCCGATCCCGAGAAGGGCGCTCCACATGAGGGAACCGACTCTCTTCTTGCGTAGGTTCATGGCCCACCCTCCCAGCAAGCCGTCAAAGATCCACACGGATCGCCTCTCCCAACGTCACCTCGGGAATCCGGAAACGGGTCCGAAACGCGAGGACTTCCACCCCGCCGCGAGACGCCCGCCTGAGGGCCGCGGCAAAGGCCGGGTCCTTTTCCCTGGCGGGGCGGAAGAAGTCCCCATCCTCCCGGTTGACGAGAAAGATCGCAATCGCGCGACCCCCCTCCTTCGCCGTACGCGCGAGGGCGCGAAGATGTTTCAGGCCCCGTTCCGTCACCGAGTCGGGAAATCCGATCCCCCCGTCGGGGGTGGGCCACGTGGTGTTTTTGACTTCCACGTAGGCGGGGGGGCGACCCGGAGAGGTGAGGAGGAAATCCACGCGGCTGTCGCCCCCGTACGGGACCTCGGAACGGACCTGAGCGTACCCGCTCAATTCCGCGACGCGGCCCGCCCTCAGGGCTTCGCCCACGATGGCGTTGGTCCTGTGGGTGTTGATTCCCACCCAGCCCGCGGGCAGGCGGATCCACTCGGCGGTCCAGGGGAGCTTCCGTCCCGGGTTCGGGGATTGGGAGCAGACCACCTCGGCCCCTTCGGCCAGACACCCCTCCATGCTCCCCGAGTTGGGGCAGTGGACCGTCCAGAGGTCCCCGCCGGGGGTCTGAACGTCCATCAAGAAGCGTTTGTACCGCCGGACCAAGACCCCCCTCAACAGCGGTCCCTCGACTCGCATCGGACCTCCCCCCGGAGTATAGCGGGAAACTGGACGGGGAGGCGCCGGGAGGCGCCGGGGGCGCGGGCTCCCCCATGGCTGCGACGGAGTAGAATCAGCGGCCCTTTCCTCCACCGGACCGGGGCCGTACACTGTTTCCATGCCGAAGGAGTGGTCCGGACGACAGGTGTACACCGTGGGAGAACTCGTGGCTCTCCTCGCCGGAGAGCTGGAGTCCGCCTTCCCGGACGTTTGGGTGGAGGGGGAGATCTCGGGCTTCCGGAGGGCCCCGTCCGGACACTGCTACTTCGCCCTGAAGGACTCGCGAGCGGTGCTCAAGGTGGCCCTCTTCCGGTCCCACGCCGGGCGCGTGCCCTTCCAGCCCGAGAACGGCATGGCCGTGCTGGCCCGCGGAAAGCTCTCGGTCTTCGAGGCCTCGGGCGATCTTCAGCTCTACGCCACGGTGCTCGAACCCTCGGGACTCGGGGCCCTCCAGATGGCCCTGGAACAGGCGAAGAGGCGGCTGGCGGACGAAGGGCTGACGGACCCGGCGCGCCGGCGGCCCATCCCCCCCTTTCCGCGCCGCGTGGGCGTGGTGACCTCCCTTGGGGGCGCGGCCCTGAGGGACGTTCTTTCGGTTCTGCGGCGCCGGTCGGCGGGCTTCGATCTCGTGGTGGCGCCAGCCCTCGTTCAGGGAGCCGAATGCCCCGCCTCGGTGAAGGCGGCCCTGAGCCGCCTGGCCCGCGTGCCGGGCATCGACGTCGTGCTCCTCACCCGGGGCGGGGGCTCTCCGGAGGACCTGTGGGGCTTCAACGACGAAGGCCTGGCGCGCCTCGTCGCCGCCTATCCCGTACCGATCATTTCGGCCGTCGGCCACGAGGTGGACACGGTCCTCACGGACCTCACCGCGGACCTTCGGGCGGCCACGCCCTCGGCGGCCGCCGAATTGCTCACGGCCCGGGTGGAGGAGGCCCGTGCCCTGGCACGGAATTCCAGGCGGGCCCTGGAGCGCCTCCTCTCCCACCGCTTCGGCTCCCTGCGGGAGCGCCTGCACCGAGGCCGTCCCGGCCGGCTTCGGACCCTGCTGGCCGGCCGCCTGGAACGGGTGGAGGAGGCCCGGGACCGCCTGGAGGAGCGCGCCGGAAGGGCCATGGAGCGGCGCCTCGACCGCGACGCGGGGCGCCTTCTTTCCTGCCGCCGCGCCCTGTCCCCGGAGGAGTTGAAGCGCTGGCTCCTCGTCCTCTCTCAGCGGCTCGAAGGGGGCCGCATCCGGATCCGGGCCGCCGGCGCCGGGACCGTTGCCTCCCGGCGCGATCGAGCGGCCTCCCTCGCGCGGCTCCTTGAATCCCTCAGCCCCCTGCGCGTCCTTGGCCGCGGCTACGCGGCGGCCTTCGATGCAGGCGGGCGCCCCGTTTCCGACGCGTCCGCTCTTTCCCCGGGCGACCGCCTCGAGGTCCTCTTCGGGCGGGGCGCGGCCGCCTGCGGGGTCCTCATGACACGGGACGGGAACCCCGGGACGCTGCTCGGTCTCGGCCCGCACGTTGACGGCCCCTGCCCGTCGGCCGTAGAATCGGGCCCCGAGGAGGCGGAACGTGGACGAGAAGAAAAAGGCCGGCCTTGAACTCCGGATCCAGGTAGACGAGAAGACCGCCGAGGGGACCTACGTCAACTTCCTCTCCGTGTTTCACAACCAGGCGGAGTTCGTGATGGACTTCGGGCGGATCGTCCCCGGCAAGCCCGAGGTGAAGATCCAGGCCCGCTTGCTCACGAACCCCATCGCGCTCAAACAGATCGTGCATACTCTCGCGGAGAACTTGGAGCGGTACGAGAAGGCCTTCGGACCCCTGCCCGTCGCGGAGCCGCCGGCTCCGCCCAAGGGTATGCTCCAGTGAAGCTCGGCTGGTTCGGCGCCTTCCTGGTCCTCCTCCTCGGAGCGGTGATCGGCACGATTCTGGGACAGGTGGTGGGTCTGCTCCTGCCTTCGGGAGGGCTCCACGACATCTTTTTCAAGGGCGTCGCCATCGGGCTCAAGGAGCCCCTCCACCTGGACCTCTCGGTTCTCCAAGTGGTCTTCGGCATCACCCTGTCGGTGAACCCCCTGACGCTGGTGGGCTTGCTCCTGGGCATCTACCTGGTGGTGCGGTTCACCAAGTGATCCCCGTAATCCTCGCCTCGCGCAGCCCCCGGCGGACCGAACTCCTCCGCCTGATCGGCGTGCCCCACCGTGTCGCGCCCTCGGGCGCCCCGGAGGACGCCCTCCCCGGCGAATCCCCGCGGGACCAGATCCTGCGCCTGGCCTGCGACAAGGCCGGGGCGGTCCTCTCCAGAGAGGCCGGAGACGTCCTGGTGATCGGCGCGGACACCCTCGTGGTGCTGGACGGGGAGGCCCTCGGACAGCCGCGGGACGTCTCCGAGGCCGCCGCCATGCTCCGCCGCCTCTCGGGGCGGACCCATACGGTCCTGACGGGGGTGTGCCTCGCCAGGCCCGGCCGCCCCTGCGCCCGGGGGGTGAGCGAGAGCCAGGTCACCTTCCACGCCATGGACGAGGAGGAGATCGCCGCCTACGCGGCCAGCGGGGAGCCGATGGACAAGGCCGGCGCCTACGCCGCCCAGGGCCTCGGTGCGGTCTTCCTCGCCGGCATCGAGGGTTCCTTTCACAACGTGGTGGGGTTTCCCCTGGACCTCTTCTACCGCCTGCTTCCCGGCGTGGGGCTGAGCCTCGCTCAGCTGCGCGGAGAGCGGTAATAGGGACGGCCACCTACTTCCTGGGCACGGGTTTTCCTCGCTGAGGCGCGGAGTCGCGGAAGCGGCCTGGGGCCGGGCAGGTTCTTCCTCCCCTACTCCCCTACTCCCCTACTCCCCTACTCCCCTACTCACCTACTCACCTACTCACTTACTCACCTACTCACTTACTCCCCTACTCCCCTACTCACCTGCCTCACCCACTCCCCGATTCTCCCGACGAGCCGTCTTCTTACGGCGGGCAGATGGCCCGGACAGCCTCCAGGAGGGCGTCGAAGTCGAAGGGCTTGGCGATCACCTGCGCCACACCGTACTCCCTCAACTCCTTTAGGGGCGGGAGGGTGGCCGCGGCGCTCACCACCAGCGTGGGCACCGTGAGGCCGCCGGCCCGGAGCTGGCGGAGGAGGGCCATGCCGTCCATGTGGGGCATCATGGTGTCGGTGAGCATGCAGTCGGGACGCTCCCGGACGGCGGCGGCCAGCCCGAGGTGGCCGTTCTCCGCCTCCACGACGCGGTAGCCTTCTCCCTCCAGGAGGATCCGGAGGATGCGGCGGACGTGGCCGTCGTCCTCGACCACCAAGACGGTCTTCATGGCGCCAGGGGAATGGCGGCCTCCAGGCGCCAGAGGCCCTCCCGATGGATGAGCTCCAGCCCTCCGCCGAAGGGCCTCAGCACGGCCGAGAGGTAGGGCAGACCGCAGTCCAGCCAGGCCTTCACGGGCTTGGCGGAGGGCCAGTACACCTTTCGCAGGATCCGTCCGGCGTCGAGAAGCTCCTCGTCGCCCTCAAGGGTGTAAACGGCGTGGCACAGGCCCTCGCCCGGCTCAAAGAACCATTGCGGCGGCTTTCCGGCGGCGGCGGTCAATGTGAGGGCGGCCCCCAGAAGCCCGGTCTCCAGGGCGCTCCGCGGGATCACCAGCCGGGCGCCGCCCGCCTCGCCCACGGGCGGGGGAATAGGGAGGGATTCCTCCGCGA
>CAZPSH010000043.1:0-17719 GCA_964589625.1 uncultured Thermoanaerobaculia bacterium | reverse complement strand
TCAAGCCTACAACAGAGGAGGCACTTCCTTTCAATTGCCATTTTGGACAGGTGTGGCCGCTCCGTATTCGCGGGGAAGGCCCCATCCCTTGCGAGTGCGGCCCCGCGGTCCGCGCAAGGGCTGAGCCCTCCCCGCGGGCCCTACCGGGAGAGGCGCGGCGGCGCCTCCCCCGGACCTCCACCCGCAACCAGCGCGCCGGACTTCCGTTCGCGTGGGTGGGCGTGTAATGAATGTGGACGTTCTTGTGCCGGGCCAGCCAGAGATCGTGCTTGGGTTTGTGCGTATTCAGGTTGTCCAGGATCACGTGGATCTCGCGCCCCGGATACGCCTTCACGACACGGTTCATCAAGCTCAGGAAGTCCACCCTCCGGAAGACCGGCCATCCTGAGCGCCATGCCCCTGAAAGGTACTTCAGATCAAGACAAACAGGGCGTTTTTTAGCAGCCTGGTAGGACCTAGGGAATGAGGGGATTCGGAGAGGGCCGTCTCCCGAAACCGAAATCCGAAATCCGAAATCCCAAATTCGAAATCCGAAATCCCCCATGCCCTCTTCCTTTCCGTCTCCCGTCTAACGTCCATCGTCTCGTTCCTTGGGCTATACTCTCTCCTTTTGCGCAGGAGCGATCATGCGTGGAAAGCGGTGCTTCATTGCGGGGCTTTTGCTGGCGGGACTGCTTGCGTTTGCGCCGGAGGCCGTGAGGGCCTGCACGACGGCGGTGGTGGCGGGATCGGCGACCTCCGACGGACGTCCCCTCCTTTGGAAAAACCGGGATTCCGACGACCGCCGGAACCAGGCCGTCTACTGCGCCGACGGGAAGTACCCTTACGTGGGCGTGGTCAACGGAGGAGACACGGCCGGGCTGGACATTTGGGCGGGGGTCAACTCCCAAGGCTTCGCCATCATGAACGCCGCCTCCTACAACCTCCCGGGCGGGGAGGACACGCGGGGCGAGGGCCGGTTCATGAAACTCGCCCTCCAATCCTGCGCAACGGTGCGGGACTTCCAGGCCCTGCTCGAGAAAACGGGGTCCGGAAAGCGGGACGTATCGGCCAACTTCGGGGTTATAGACGCCGAGGGAGAGGCGGCGATTTTCGAGACGGGGCCCGTCGGCTACAAGAAATTTTCGGCCTCGGACCCTGCCCTGGCTCCAAGGGGGTACCTGGTCCGCACCAACTTCAGCGAGTCGGGCGAAAGGGAGGAGGGAACGGGTATTCTGAGGAGGGATCGGGCGGTGGCTCTCCTAGAAGGCCTCATTGGATCGGGTCGGTTGTCGGCCGCCAGCCTTTTGGCGGAGGCGGCCCGGGATGTGGCCAACGGACGCCTCGGTTCCTTCCCCCTGCAGAACCGGAGGAAGGGCCCCGTCTGGGCCTACACCGGGGACAGCATCTGCCGCTACGACACGTCCTCGGCCTTCGTGGCCGCGGGGGCTCGCCCCGGTGAGGACCCCCTGCGCGCCACGGCCTGGGTGCTCCTGGGCCAGCCGATCTGCGGCGCGGCGGTCCCCCTCTGGGTGGCCGCCGGCTCCGTTCCCGCAGAGGTCGCGGCGGGAAGCGAGAGCGCCCCCATCGGCGGGGCGGCCACGGCCATCCAGGAGGTCTTCTACCCGGACCGCCGGGGGGACCTCGCGAAGTACATCGACGTCCAGGCCCTGACGGATCCGAAGCGGGGATGGGTGACGGGCCTGCTGGCCATCGAATCCGCCAACCTTCAAGCCGCCTCGCGCCAGATGGACCTGTGGCTCCAGGTCCCGCCCCTGCCCGAAGCCGTGGAGGCCTTCCAAAACCAGTTGGCGAAGCAGACCTTCGAGGGCATGCAGCGCCTCCTCCAGCCGCCTTCACCGTCCACGGCCAAGGGGTGATGGCAAGAGGAAGAGAGGCCAGGCCGCGCGGTGGGAGTCCCTCCGCCTGAAAAGGAAGCCGCGGGAGAGGGGTCTTGTCGTCCATCCCGTATTTCTCCCTGGTAAATCTTCGACAGTTCGATCTTGTTAAATTCCGCTTAACAACCCACAGCTTCTTGTGAGGTGGACACCCGCGGCGAAAAAGAACGGGGCCCCCGAAGGGGCCCCTTGCCTTGGCTGTATCGGCGCGGTGGGTCTACGGCCACCGCCAGGTGAGGGTGGCCTCGCCGCCGTCGGGGTTGACGAAGCGGAATTGGGTGGGGGTGTTCTTGGGCACCGCGGTCTTGAGGGTGGAGCCGGTGAGGATGATCTTCGCGGTGGTCTTGTAGGTCACGCCGGTCCACTGGGCGCCGTTGATGAAGACCTGGATGCCCGACTGGAGGTTGGAGCCGTTGACGATGATCTTGAAGGGCGGGGCCTTCTTGGCCATGGAGTTGATCACCGGCGGATCCACGATCTGAACGGCGTGGGTGTCGGTGGCGGTCTGTCCGAGGCCGTCGGTGACGGTGAGGGTGACGGTGTAGGCGGCCTTGGTCGCCCAGGCGTGGCTCACGGAGGCGCCCGCGGCGGTGGCTCCGTCGCCGAAGTTCCAGGCATAGGTGAAGTGGCCGTCGCCCCCGGTGACTCCCGCCGTGAAGGTGGCGGAAACGCCCGGCCCGGCGCCCGTGGGCCCGCTGATGGTGGCGGTCACGGGTCCGTACACCTTGACGATCACGTCGTTGCTCTGGGCTGAGTTGGAGGCGCTGTCGCTCACGGTGGCCCTGGCCGTGTAGGTTCCCGCCGTGGCGAAGGCGTGGGTGGCGTTGGCGCCGGATCCCACGCCGCCGTCGCCGAAGGTCCAGGTGAAGCCGTTGAAGTAGCCGTTGCCGCCGGAGGCGTTCACGCGGAAGGAGACGGACTCGCCGATGCGCGCCCGGTTCGGCCGGGCGTAGGCCTTGGCGAGGACGGGCGCGTACACGTTGACGGTGACGGGCGCGCTCGTGTCCACATTCCCCACGTTGTCCATGACCATGACGTAGGCCGTGTAGGTGCCGGGGACGGTGTAGGAGTAGGTCGAGGGGTCGGCGGAGGTGCTCACGCCGCCGTCCCCGAAGATCCAGGAGTAGGTGTAGGGGCTGGTTCCGCCGGTGACGGTGCAGCCGAAGTCCACGGCGAGGGGCGCCGCGCCGGACGGGCTGGAGGGCGAGGCCGTCACGTTGACCGCCAGGCTCGACACGGGGATCGTCGCGGAGGCCCGGGCCGTGTACCCCGAGGCGTCGGTGGCCGTCACCTGGGCCGTGTAGGAGCCCGCCGCGGCGTAGGTGTGGCTCGCGGAGGCGCCGGCGGCCGTTCCGCCGTCGCCGAAGGTCCAGGAATAGGTGATGGGCGCCGTTCCTCCCGTGGCGGAGGCCTGGAAGGATACGGCCAGGGGAGCGGGCCCGGCGGTGGGGGTCGCCGTGAGGGAGACCCCGAAGGCCACGCAGAGGCTGTGGGAGTACCCTCCGTCGGCCTGGAGGACGCCCGAAACGGCCGTGACCTGGACGGGGGTGTTTCGCAGGGTAGTGGTGCCGTCACCCACCTGCCCGTCCGTGTTCGTTCCCCACGCCCAGAGGTTCTTGTCGGTGCGGATGAGGAGGCTGTGCTTGTCTCCGCCGGCCACGGAGGAGGCGTTCGTGATCCCCGCCAGCTGGACGGGGATGCGCCGGTCGGTGGTGGTTCCGTCGCCGAGCTGGGAGTAGTAGTTGTCGCCCCAGACCCAGAGGGTCCCGCCGGATTTTACGGCAAGGTTGTGGTCCCAGCCCGAGGCGATGGCGGTGATGCTTGTGAGGCCCATGACCTGGACGGGGATCCTGCGCGTGGTCGTCGTGTTGTCCCCGCACTGGCCGTCGCCGTTGATGCCGCAGGCCCAGACCGTTCCGTCGCTCTTGAGGATCACGGTGTGGTGCTCGCCGGCGGAGACCGCGGAGCCCGTGGTGATGCCCGAGACCTGGACGGGCGTGAGGCGGTCCGTGCTTCCGCCGTCGCCGCACTGGCCGTAGACGTTGTCGCCCCAAGCCCAGACGGTGCCGTTGGATTTTCTGGCGACGCCGTGGTACGCCCCGGAGGCGATGGCCGTGACGCCGGTGAGGCCCGAGACTTGGACGGGCGTCCAACGGTCCGTCGTGGAGTTGTCGCCGAGGTTGCCGTTGCCGTTGTCGCCCCAGGCCCAGACCGTCCCGTCGGACTTGAGGGCCAGGCTCCAGTGGTTGCCCGCGGCCACGGCCACCACGCCGGAGAGCCCCGCCACCGGTTTCGGATACTTGCTCTGGGTCTGGGTCCCGTCGCCGAGTTCGCCGGAGCCGTTGTTGCCCCAGGCCCAGACCGTCCCGCCGGAGGTGAGGCCCAGGGAGTGGTCGTTGCCCGCCGCCACCTGAACGAACCCGGAGGGGCCGAGGACGCCCACGGGGCTCGTGCGGTCCGTGTCTTCCGTGCCGTCGCCCACTTCGCCGCTGTTGTTGTTGCCCCAGCCGTGGGCGTTGGAGGCCACCGAGAGGGTGGCCGTCTGGCTGTTGGAATACCCGCACGAGGCCGTGACGCGGACCCAGTAGCGCTTCGTGGACTGGATGGCGGGGGTGGTGTACGTGCTCTGAATCGCGCCCGAGATGGGGCTGGACGTGGTCCCGGTCGGCCCCTCGTACCACTGGTACGTCAAGGCCGTGGTGCCCTGGGCGGTCACCGAGAGGGTCACGCTCTGACCGGCGTTGACGACCTGGCTCCGGGGGTGACCCGTAATCCGGGGCTTCACGCAGGTCGCGTTGGAGATGGTGATGGTGCCCGTCTGCACGCAGGGGGGCGCCCCCGTGTACGTGGCCGTGAAGGTCCACGTGTAGGTGCCCGTGGCCGAGTAGGCGTGGGTCGGGTTCTGCAGGGTCGAGAGGGCCGAGCCGTCGCCGAAGCTCCACTCGTAGCCCGGGGTCCCGGAGCCGCAGGAGACCGAGGCCTGGCCGTAGAAGCCCGTGGGGACGCCCGTGAATCCCGTCGTGTGGGCCGAGGCCTGGCACGTCAGGGCGCAGGGGCTCCCGCACTGGCTCGTGGCGTTGGCGTAGGCGGTGCAGCCCTGGTAGGTGACGCAGACCTCCAGGTCGTGGACGGAGCCGTCCGTGTAGAGCGTGTCGTAGGAGATCACGTACTGGTTGTTGATGAGGTTGCCGATGTCGGTAAGGATCTGCTGGAGGGCCCCCGCGTCGGTGCCCCGGTAGTACCGCCCGCCGGTCTGGTCGGCGATGCGCTGCATGACGACGTCGTCGGGGCTCCCGAAGCCGATGGTGTAGATGGGGATGCGGGCCTGCTGGGCGTAGGCGATGAGCTCGGTCTCGCTGTGGGAGCTGCTGTTGTCCTCCCCGTCGGTCATGGCCAGGACGGCCTTGCGCCCCGAGCGGGCGGCGGTGCCGACGAGGGCGTCCCAGGTGGCGTCGAAGAAGGCCGTGGAGCCTCCGCTGTAAGCGTACCCGTCGATGGCGGCGTAGAGGGCCTGCTTGTCGGCGGTAAAGTCGATGACGAAGTCCACGTCCTGGTCGAAGCCCCAGACGGCCACCTGGTCGGAGGCGCCGAGGAGGCCCACGAAGGTCTTGGCGGCGTCCTTCTCGAGCTGGAACTGGGTGGAGCCGAGGCTTCCCGAGTTGTCGATGGTGACGCCCACGTAGAGGGTGGAGCCGCTCTGGCCCGCGCCCGTCACCGTGAAGGCCTGGGGCACGCCGTCCTCGTTCACGCAGAAGGAGGAGGCCGTGAGCCCCTGGACCGGCTGGCCCTGGCTGTCGAAGACGCTCACCACCGCCTGGACCGTCGGGCAGAGGGAGGTGTCCACCTGGGCGATGGAGATGGTCGGGCAGGCCCCCGTCTGGCCGCACCGGAAGGTGCCCTGGACCCACTGGGTGCACCCCCCGTACGTGACGCAGAACTGGAGGTCGTGCTGGGCTCCGTCGGTCTTCGCCGTCGTGTAGGAGACCACGTACTGGCTGTTGAGGAGGGCCCCGATGGCGGAGAGGATCTGCTGGAGGTTCTGCGAGGAGGCGGAGGCGAAGAAGAGGCCCCCCGTCCGCGTGGCGATGTCCTCGAGGACCGCCTGGTCGGCGCTGCCGAAGGCGATGGTGTAGACCGGGATGCCCAGGCTCTGGGCGTAGAGGACGAGTTCGTCCTTGCCGTGGGAGGAGGAGTTGTCCTCCCCGTCGGTCATGGCCACCACGGCCTTTCGGCCGGCTTTGGAGGCCGTGTTGGTGAGGGCCGTCCAGACCCCGTCGTAGAAGGCGGTCATGCCGCCCTTGTAGGGATACCCGTCGATGGCGGAGAGGAGGGTGGACTTGTTCGACGTGAAGTCCTGGACCAGGTCCACCGTGCTGGTGAAGCCGTAGACGGCCCCTTGGTCGCTCGTTCCGAGGAGGTTCACGAGGGCCTTGGCGGCGGTCTTCTCGTCGTTGAAGGCCGAGGAGCCCAGGGAGCCCGAGTTGTCGATCACCTGGGCGAGGTAGAGGGCCGTCCCGCTCTGGGAGGCCGTGGCCACCGTGAAGTTGGTGATGGAGGTCCCGTCCTCCTTGACGCAGAAGGAGGAGGCGGTGAGGCCCGTGATGGGATTGCCCGCGGCGTCGCGGACGGTGAGGATCCCCTTCACCGCCGGGCACGCGGAGGTGTCCACCTGGGTAAGGGTGACCTGGGGACAGTTCCCGCCGCCGCCGGCGCCGCACTGCATGGTTCCGGCGGCGTGGACGGTGGCGCAGCCCGAGACGTTCTGCAGGCAGACGTCGAGGGCGTGGCTCTGGCCGTCGTTCTTCGTCGTCGTGTAGGTCAGCACGTACTGGTTGTTGATGACGTTCCCGATGTCCGTGAGGATCTGCTGGAGGTTGGCCGACGAGGCGGAGGCGTAATAGCGGCCGCCCGTCTGGGTGGCGATGGCTTCCAGCACCAGGGCGTCGGCGCTCCCGAAGCCGATGGTGAAGACGGGGATGCCGAGCCCCTGGGCGTAGGCGATGAGCTCCGCCTGGGGGTGGGCGGAGGAGTTGTCCTCCCCGTCGGTCATGGCCACCACGGCCTTTCGGCCCGTGCGCGCGGCCGTGTTGGAGAGGCTCTGGTAGACCGAGTCGTAGAAAGCCGTGGCGCCGCCCTTATAGGGATAGGCCGCCAGGGACGAGAGGAGGGTGGGCTTGTCGGCCGTGAAGTCCTGCACCAGGTCTACGCTGCTCGTGAAGCCGTAGAGGGCCCCCTGGTCGCCGGTCCCCAGGAGTCCGATGAGGGCCTGGGCCGCCGTCTTCTCGTCGGCGAAGGCCGTGGAGCCGAGACTCCCGCTGTTGTCCAGGTTGAGCGCAAGGAAGAGGTTGTTGCCCCCGGCGCTCCCCGTCGAAAGGGTGAAGGTTTTGGAGGTCCCGTCCTCCGACAGGCAGAAGTTGGAGGCGGTGAGCCCCGTCACCGCCTGGCCCGAGGGGTTGGTCACCGTGACGACGACCTTCACCGCGGGGCACGCGGAGGTGTCCACCTGGGAGACGATGAGGGTGGGACAGGTGCCGACGCTTCCGCACTGGAAGGAGCCCTGGGCCGTGAGGAGCGTGCACCCGGGCACGTTGACGCACGGGACGAGGGTGTGGCTCTGGCCGTCGGTCTTCGTGGTCGTATAGGTGATCACGTACTGGCTGTTCACGATGGCGCCGATGCTCTGGAGGATGGTCTGCAGGTTGGCGGAGGTGGCGGCGGCGAAGTACTTGCCGCCCGTCTGGGTGGCGATGGCGTCGAGGACCGTGGCGTCGGCGCTCCCGAAGCCGATGGTGAAGACGGGGATGCCGAGCCCCTGGGCGTAGGCGATGAGCTCGGACTGGGAGTGGGCGGAGGAGTTGTCCTCGCCGTCGGTCATGGCGACGACGGCCTTGCGCCCGGTCCGGGTGGAGGTGTTGGAGAGGGCCTGGTAGACCCCGTCGTAGAAGGCCGTCATCCCGCCCTTGTAGGGGTAACCGTCCACGGCCGCGCCGAGGGCGGCCTTGTCCGTCGTGAAGTCCATCACCAGGTCCACGGTGCTGGTGAAGCCGTACACCGACGCCTGGTCCGTGGAGCCCAGGAGCGCCAGGAAGGCCTTGGCGGCGGTCTTCTCGTCGTTGAAGGCGGTGGAGCCGAGGCTCCCCGAGTTGTCGAGGACGAGGGCGGTGTAGAGGTCCCCGGCGCCGGCGGAGCCGCTGGTCACCGTGAAGCCGGTGATGGGCACCCCGTCCTCGGTCAGGCAGAAGGCCGAGGCGGGCAGGCCCGTGACGGGATTGCCCAGGGCGTCCAGGACGCTCACGACGGCCTTCACCGTGGGGCACGCCGAGGCGTCCACCTGGTTGAGGAGGAAGGTGGCGGGGCAGTTGGACACGCTCCCCACGGCGATGGTGGTCTGGCAGGTCGTCTGGAGAAGCCCCGAGGCCGTGTCGAAGATCAGCGACTCCACGGTGTAGAGGCCCGAGTCTCCCGAGGAGGGCAGGTACAGGTGGAAGGTGGCGGGATCGTCCGCGCTCCCGTAGGTGGTGAAGGTCGAATCGTCCCCCGCCACGTTCACGCCGAAGGGATCGAGGATGTTGGTCTCGATCCGGATCTCCTGGGAGGCCAGGGTGGTGTCGGCCTCCGTCGTCACGATCACCTCCTCGCCGAAATCGTACGAGGATCGGTCCGTGTCGATGGTGCGGCAGGAGGCCGTGGCGGGGCACCCGCCGTCGATCACGATCTGGGCCTGCTTCATGTAGACGCACCAGCCCGTGTCGTTCACGTCCACGTGGATCTCGACGTAGTTGTTGCCCGCGAGGACCCAGGAGAGGTTCGGGATCGTGAAGACCGTGGTGGAATCCTGGTTGTTCGCCCCCGTGAGGGTCCCCAGGAGGTGGCCGTTGAAGTAGACCTCGTCCACCTCTCCGCTCGTCTCGTCCACGTCGTTGCACAGCAGGAGCAGCTTGGCGCTCGCCGCCGGGAGGGGGCCGGTGACGGGCACGTTGAATTCGATGGGGTGGTTCCCGTCCGAGTTCCAGACGCAGGTGTTCCAGTCCCCGTCGGGCGTGCCCGTCCGGGCGTTGTTCTCGTTGTCGTCGGTGACGATGTAGGTCCCGCACCCGGCCTGGACGCACCCCGGGGGCACGTAGACCTGGCCCGTGACCGTCTTGGAGCCCAGGTTGGTGGAGCTGACCAGGATGCTGTAGGTCAGGGTCCCCGTGACGTCGCCCGTGGCCCGGATGTTCCACGACTTGAGGGAGGAGGCCCCAAGGGCCAGGTCCCCCACGGTCTGCGTAAGGGTCCCCGAGGCGAGGGAAAGGCCCGCGGGGAGGCTCAGGGCGGCCGTGACGCCGGTCACCGTGCCCGAGGCCCCCGAGAGGGTGTTGGACAGGTACAGGGAGGCCGTGAAGGGGTTGGGGGAGAACTGGCCGAGGAGGCAGTCCAGGGTGGCGGGAGCCGTGAGGGCCGTGGCGAGGGGAGGGGTCGTGTTGACGGCCACGCTCCCGAGGCCGTAGTAGGTCCCGAAGGTGACGCTGGTGCCCGGCGGGATGACTCGGTCCACCCAGTAGGGCGCGTAGGCCGTGTCGTAGATCGTGGCGCCCGGGTTCACCGTGTAATCGAAGTTCGTCCCGTTCAGGTTCCCCCAGTCGGCCACCTGGAAGGCATCGGGGGCCGTGGCCACCTGGCCGCCAAGGAGGGTCCCCTGGCAGGTGGTCGTGGGGTTGTAGAGATCGTCGAAGACGAAGAAGTAGGGGGGGACCGAGGCCCCGGCCCATTCGGTCTCGTTGGAAATGGAGCCCGTCCCGGGCACCTGGAAGGGGGCGTTGTCGTTGTCCCCGATCTTGGTGTCGAGCATGACGCGCACGCCCACCGTGTGGCTCACCGAGTCGTTGTTATCCACCTTGTACTCGATGAGGTAGGTGTCCTGGTGGCCCGTGGTGGCGCTCGTCACCAGGGTGATCTTCTGGTGGACCTTGAGGGGCCCCGCCCCGAGGTACCAGATGCCCTCGTTCGTGAGGCCCACCGTGGTGGGCGCCTGGACCAGCGTCCCGAAGGCCTGGCCGTCGTTCGTGTAGACCGTTCCGTCCACCTTGATGGAGCTGAAGGAGGACCAGGGGGTCGGATGGCCGTAGAGAATCTGAGGCCCGCCGGGCACGCCCATGGTGAACTGGCCCGTGGTGTCGTCGATGGCCGACTCGATGTACGACGACCCGGGCCCCCAGGAGGCGATGCCGACGGCCCCCCCCGCACGGGGAGCCTTTTCGGCGGACAGGGCCGCCGGTCCGGCCAGGGCCAAACAAGACGCCAGGAACACGACGAAACGGAACGTGAGCGCGCGCATGATCCCCTCCTCAAACCGGACACGCGGCGCCGTCCGGCGTTTCCCGACCCTGTTTTCGTGCGATGGCCCGAATTCCCCGGAGCCTCATCCCCGATGCATGCAAGGACAGTATACGCCCGGAGGGCGTCCGCGCAATCGCTCCGGTGTGTGGGGGCGCTCCCTGGGGGGAATGGCGCGATTCGGGCGCCGCGCCGGAAGGAGGAAGAGGAGGGGACGGATCGGCCAGCTTGTGACCCTTGGAGTCGCGGCGTAAACTGGCGCCGTTTAACGAAGCGAATCCAGGGCGGGGCGGGACGCGGCTCCGCACGGGGAGGGACCATGAGGAACGGCGCGGGAAGGGCCATCGGGCTGGCGGCGATCCTGGCGGCGTCCACCGCCCTGTGGGGGGCGGAGGACGAATTGAGGGTCTTGAAGGCGGGGCCCGAGGGGGAGATCGCCTCCCTCGCCGAGGCCAACGAAATCCGGGTCGTCTTTTCGGAGCCCATGGTAGCCCTCGGCCGCATTCCCGACCCCGTGACGGCCCCCTTCTTTTCCATCCAGCCCGCCGTGGACGGCGCCTTCCGCTGGGCGGGGACGGACACCCTCCTCTTCACGCCCAAGGCGCCCCTTCCCTTCGCGACGCGGTACACCGTGACCATCGGCCGGGATGCCCGGGCGGTTTCGGGCCGGAGCCTCGAGGAGGCCCTCTCCTTCTCCTTCACGACCCCTACGGTGCGCCTGAAGAGCGTCCGGTGGTACCGCAAGGACGGCACGGTGAAATCCCCGGCGGTATTGGTCCTCGCCTTCAACCAGCCGGTGAAGGCCGCCGACGTGGCCCGCCATCTGGGACTCGTCTTCAAGCCCCATCCCTGGGAGCCCCCGGCCCTGCCCCCGGAGGGCCTCTCCTGGCTCCGGAGGGAAGATCCCCAGGCCCTGGAGGACTACCAGTTCAAGGCGGCCGAGGCCTCTTTGGCGGCGCGCTCGAACCGTCCCGTCCCCTTCGGCCTGGCCTCCTCCTGGGACGAGAAGCGCTTTCCCAAGAAGGACGAGATCGTCGTCCTGGAAACCGCCTCCGCCCCGCCGCCCAACGCCTGGATGCGCCTCGAGGTGGCCCCGGTCGTCCCCAGCCCCGCCGGGTCGGAAACGCCGGGCGAGTTCCAGGGGTACACGGTGGAGCTGGAGCCGGCCTTCTTCGTGGAGGGACTGCGCTGTTCGGTGGGTTGCAACCCGGACCGGTACAACCCCCTCCAGTTCACGACGCCCCTCTACCTGTCGGACCTGAAAAAGGGCTTCACGGTTCGCCGGGCGACGGGTCCCGACACCTCCGAGCCGCTTCCCCGGGGCGAGGAGGCGGCGGACGATGAATCCTGGGACTACCCCAGCGCGGCCTGGTCCTTGGACCAGACCGGCTTCCCCTTCGGTGCGGCCCAGACCTTCGTCTTGAAGCTCGACCGGAACCTCACGTCCGCCGATGGCCAGACCCTCGGCTACACGTGGGTCGGAAGCCTCGTCAACCTCCACCGCACGGCCTTCTCGAGCTTCGAATCGGGTTTCGGCGTCTGGGAGGCGGCGGGGGGTCCGGTGGTCCCCTTCAGCGCGCGGAACCTCAAGTGGGTGGACCAGTGGGTCTCTCCCCTGCGACCCGAGGGCCTCATGGAGGCCATCCGCGCCCTCTCGGTGCGCCCCTCCACCAAGGACCCCGACACGGGGGAGGTCCAGGACGACTGGACCTGGGAGCCCTTCCGGCTTCCACCGCCCGGCGAGCCGGTGAAGCGTCCCCTCCGGTGGGTCAGTGACAAGATCCAGTTCTACGGGTTGGATCTGAAGTCCGCGCTGAACTCCCAGGGGAAGGGACTCGTCTGGGCGGCGGTCCGCAACGGGGAGGCCATCGCCAACGCCGAGCCCGAACCGGACGGGCGGCCCAAGGCCACCCTCCTCCAGGTAACGGACCTGGGCATCACCGTCAAGGACAGCCCCCAGAACACCCTCGTCTGGGTCACCCGCCTCTCCGACGGCTCGCCCGTGGGAGGCGCCCGGGTCACCCTTCTCAAGCCCGACGGCGCGGTCTTCTGGACGGGCGCCACGGACGAGGCCGGCCTGGCCCAGGCCGACGACACGCCCCTTCGAACCCCCGAGGACTGGTGGCGCTTCGCCTACGTCGTGACCGCCGAGAAGGACGGCGACGTGGCCTACGCCTGCTCCGACTGGAACGAGGGGGTGGAGCCCTGGTCCTTCGGCGCCAACCTCGACCTTTTCGAGGCCAAGCCCGTCCTGCGCGGCGCCGTCTTCCCCGACCGGGGCGTCTACAAGCTGGGGGAGGAGGTCCACCTCAAGGCCATCCTCCGCAGCGACACGGCCTCCGGCATGAAGGTCCCCCCCGAAGGACAGAAGGTGGAGGTGGTCCTCAAGGACAGCCGGGACGGCGAAGTGGACAAGCGCACCGTGACCCTGAACGCCTGGGGCGCCGCCGACTGGACCGTGAAGATTCCCGAGGAGGCCCCACTCGGGACCTACTCCATCACCTCCACCGTGGAGGGCCACACCGGCTCCACCTACGGAGACTTCCTCGTGGCCGCCTACCGGAAGCCCGACTTCCGGGTGGACGCCGCCCTCGGCGCCCCCGAGCGCGTGGCCGGCGCGACCCTGATGGGCTCGGTCACGGGCCGCTACCTCTTCGGCGCCCCCATGGCCGGGAAGAAGGTCGCGTGGGTGACCTCCCGCCGGCGCCTCTACTCCGTGCCCGCCGCCGTCGCCGACGCCTACCCCGAGGAGCGCTGGACCTTCCTGGACGAGTCCGGCTGGGGCAGGTACCGGCCCCGCGAAGAGGAGGTCCTTGAGCGGAAGGAGGGAGCGCTGGACCCCCAGGGGCAGGTGAAGGTCGAGATCCCCACCCGGACCGGTGACGGCGTCCCCTACACCTATACCCTCGAGGGCACGGTGACGGACGTCTCGCGCCAGAGCCTTTCGGGCCGCGCCTCCCTGCCGGTCTACCCGGCGCCGTTCCTCGTGGGCCTTCGCCGCCCCGGCTATTTCGTGGACGCGGGGAGGGACCTGGAAAGCGAGGTGGTGGCCGCGGGCCTGGACGGCTCGGCCGCGCCCGGTGTGAAGGTGCGCCTGTCCCTGGTCCAGGTGCAGTGGCACAGCGTCCGCCGCGCCGAGGGCAACGGTTTCTACACGTGGGAGTGCGAGCGGCGCGAGGTGGAGAAGTGGACGGGCGAGGCGGAGACGGCCGGCGAGCCGGCCCCCGTCCGGATCCCCGTCGCGGAGGGGGGCTACTACCTCCTCAAGGGCGAGGCGGGGGACGCCTCCGGCCGCCGGACCACCTCCTCCGTCTCCTTCTACGCCCTGGGCGCGGGGTACACGGCCTGGGAGCGGTACGACCACAACCGCATGGACCTCGTCCCCGAAAAGAAGACCTACCGGCCCGGCGAGACGGCCCGCATCCTCGTCAAGTCGCCCTGGGAGAAGGCCAAGGCCCTCCTCACCACGGAGCGCGAGGGCGTGAGGACCCGGAGGGTCTTCGACCTCACCTCCACCCAGCAAACGGTGGAAGTCCCCATCGGAGAAGAGCACATCCCCAACGTCTTCGTGTCGGTCCTTCTCGTGAAGGGCCGCACGGAGGCCTTCACCTCCGAGGACGCGAGCGACCCGGGCAAGCCCTCCTTCCGCATGGGCATGGTGGAACTGAAGGTGGAGGACCGCTCCAAGCGCCTCGCCGTGTCCATCGAGACGGACCGCGAGGAGTACCGGCCCGCCGGGAAGGCGAAGGTCACGGTGGCGGTGTCCGATCCCGCCGGCAAACCCGACGCCGCCGAGGTCACCCTCTGGGCGGTGGACTACGGCGTCCTCTCCCTGACGGGGTACAAGACACCCGACCTGCTCCCCGAGGTCTGGGTGCCCAAGGCCCTCCAGGTTCTCACCCAGGACTCCCGCCAGCGAATCGTCTCCCGCCGCGTGCTCACCCCCAAGGGCGCCGACGAAGGCGGAGGGGGAGGCCCCGAGGACGGGCCGGGCACGATCCGGAAGGACTTCCGCGTGCTCGCCTTCTACCTGGGGTCCCTCGTCACCGACGCCCGCGGGAAGGTGACTATAGAAGTAACATTACCCGACGGACTCACCACCTACCGCGTCATGGCCGTGGCCCAAGACAAGGCCTCGCGCTTCGGATGGGCCCAACGGGAAATCCGCACGAGCAAGCCCCTCCTCCTTTTGCCGGCCTTCCCGCGGTTCCTCGCGCTGGGGGACCGTGCCTCCTTCGGGTGCGTCGTCCACAGCCGCATGAAGGAGCCCGGCGCGGTCCGAATCTCGGTCAGGAGCCTCGATCCAGCCCGCCTGAAGATCGCCGGGCAGGCGGAGACGGAGGTGGCCGTCTCTCCGGGAGCCCCCGCCGAAGCCCGCTTCGCCTTCGAGGCCGTGGGCGTGGGAAGGGCCCGCCTCCGGATCGAGGCCCGCCTCGCCGGCGAGGAGGACGCCCTGGAGGAGTCCCTTCCGGTGGAGCTCCTCGTCTCCCCCGAGGTGGTGGCCGCCTACGGGCAGGCCCGGCCCGACTCCAACGAGGTGTTGGAGGTCCCCACGGGCGCCGTGGCCGATTTCGGAGGCCTCGACCTCGAACTCTCCTCCACGGCCCTGGTGGGCCTGGGCGAAGGCGCGCGCTACCTCGTAGACTACCCCTACGGCTGCGCCGAGCAGAGGGCCTCCTGCGCCCTGGCCCTGGTCCTCGCGTCGGACCTCGGCGACGCCTTCTCGCTTCCCGGCATCGAGCCCGGCAAGCTTCGCTCCATCTCCCAGAGGACCCTCAAGGACCTGGAGGCCTACCAGTGCGAGAACGGGGGCTTTGTGTACTGGAAAGGAGACCCCTGCTTCTTCGCCTCCGCCTACTTGACGAGCTACGTCCTGCACGTCTACCAGAGGGCCCAGGGGCTGGGCTTCGCGGTGACCCCGGCGGTCCTCCAGAAGGGCTACGGCTACCTCGAAAGGGAGCTCAACCGGCCCCGTCCGGAGAACGAAGGGTGGTGGCCCGCCTACACCGCGTGGCAGGCCTTCGCCGTCAAGGTCCTTTCGGAGGGCGGCCGCAACGTGGACAGCCACCTGACGCGGCTCTACGGGTACGCGGACCGCATGCCGGTCTTCGCCCTGGCCTACCTCGCCGACGCCGTGCGGGCCTCCGGCCGCTTCGAGATGGAGCGCGCCTCCCTGCTCAGGCGCATGGACAACGCCATCCTGCCCGAGGGCGGGGCGGCCCACGTGGAGGAGCTCTCCGACCCGTACCTCCTCTGGTTCTGGAACTCCAACGTGCGCTCCACGGCCATCGTCTTAAGGACCTTCGTGAAGGAGCCGGCGCGGGAGGAGGTCGTCACCCGGATGGTCCGGTGGCTCATGAAGGTCCGCGAGAAGGGCCGCTGGGGCAACACCCAGGAGAACGCCCTGTGCATGGAGTCCCTCGTGGACTACTACAGGGCCTACGAGAAGGAGGTCCCCGACTTCACGGCCCTCGTCTCCCTCGGCGGCGACCGGCTCGCGTCCAAAGCCTTCCGGGGGCGCTCCACGGAGACGTCGAAGAAGTCCCTGCCCATGCCGGAGATCCTCGCCCGGGGGCCGGCGGGAACGCGGCTTCCCCTCGACTTCAGGAAGGAAGGAGCGGGGACGCTCTTCTACACGGCGCGTCTCAAGTACGCCGTGGACGCCCTCTTCCAGGAGGGCCTGGACGCGGGGATGCGGGTGGCGCGGACCTACGAGCCCTTTACGGAGAAAGGGGGCGCGGAGCCCTCCCGGACCTTCCGGGCGGGGTCCCTCGTGCGCGTCACCCTCACCCTCGACCTGACCAAGGAGCGGCGCTACGTGGCCGTGACGGACCCGCTTCCCGCGGGGTTCGAACCCGTGGAGTCCTGGTTCGCCACGACGGCGCGGGACCTCGTCCGCGCCCAGGACGCGCCGGGCGAGGAAGACGCCGGGTACGACTGGACCGCCTGGTGGCGCCGGGGCGGCTTCGACCACGTGGAGCGGCACGACGACCGGGTGCTCCTCTTCGCCACCCGGCTCTCCGAGGGCCGGCACGTCTTCTCCTACGTCTGCCGGGCCACGACGCCGGGGTCGTACCGCGTCGCACCCGCACGGGCCGAAGAGATGTACGAGCCCGAGGTCTTCGGAAGGACCGCCACGGACCGGATCGAGGTGGGGGAGTAGGGGCCTGCGTCCGCCGGCCGGCCCCGGGCCCGGGGACGAAGAAAAGAAAGAGGGAGCCATGGACCTGAAGTGGGCCGTCGTTGCCGTCGGAATTCCCCTCTCCGCCCTGGCGCAGTCGGCGCCTCCGGCGCCCTCTCCACCGCCCGCCGCGTCCTTGGAGGCGGCCGAACGCGCCTTCGCCCGGACTGCCGCGGAGAAGGGGATCCGGGAGGCCTTTCTGGGGGTCCTGGCCGAGGAGGCCGTCGTCTTCCGGCCGGGCCCCGTGGCGGCCCGGCGCTGGTACGAGGAGAGGCCGCCCCAGCCCGGCCTCCTCGCCTGGGTGCCCCAGCGGGTGGAAGTCTCCTTCGCGGGCGACCTGGGCTACACCTTCGGTCCATGGGTGTACCGGAAGGACGCCAAGTCCCCCGCGCCGGATGCCTGCGGGCGTTACCTCTCGATCTGGAAGCGGGAAGGCGGGGGACCCTGGAGGCTCCTCCTCGACACGGGCGTGGGCCATCCCTGTTCCGGTCCACCAACCGAGGGCGCCGCCGAACTCCTCTCTCCCCGATCCGTGGCGGAGGCAGGCGCGGATCGAAAGGCCCTGGACGCGGACCACGCCTTCACGGCGGCCCTGAAGGGAAACGACGTGGCAGGGGCCACCGCCCTGGCCGCGCCCGACGTGGCCGTCTTCCGGGAGGGGGTCTTGCCCGCCTCGGGCCCCGAGGCCCTCGGCGAGGCGCTCCGGCCGATCACGGGCCAGGCCTCCTGGACCGCCTCCCTCGTGTGGCCCTCCTCCTCGAAGGACCTCGCCCTCGTGGCGGGCATCGCCACCGTTGCCCCCTCGCCCGGGCAGGACGAGCCGCGGGCCATGGTCTTCGCCCGCCTCTGGCGCCGCGACGCCGCGGGCGCCTGGCGCCTCGCCGTGGACTACCTCGCGCCGAAGTAGAGCTGGGTGAGTGGGGGATTGGGGGACTGGGGACTAGGGGACGAGGGGACTAGGGGACGAGGGGACTAGGGGACTAGGGGACGAGGGGGACTGGGGGACGAGGGGACTGGGGGACGAGGGGACGAGGCAACTACGAAGAATCTCCGCTCGTCTCCCGTCTCATCTCTCGTCTCCCCTTTCTTCAAATCCCAATTCCCAATTTCCCAATGCCCTTTTTCCCATCCGGCCCGGCGCCTGCGGCGCCTCCTCCCGAGGTCGGGTCCGCGCGTCGAAAGGAAGGCCTTTCTCCTCGCGTCCCTCTCCCTCGGTCCGCCCTGCGGGCGGGCCGGATTCTTCGGAGGCGGCCTCCACCCCTGAACCAATCCCGCCCCCCCTGGGGGGCGCCGACGGCGACGGCCCTATTGCGGCGTCAGGCTTCGGCGCCCGCGTCCTCAACGT
>CAZPSH010000042.1:0-18006 GCA_964589625.1 uncultured Thermoanaerobaculia bacterium | reverse complement strand
AGATCGTAAAGGTTCGTGTCACTCAAGAGGCCAATCTAGGGCGTCTTTCTACAAGGTTGTCCACGGTGATCCAGCACGAGCGCCCGGAGAGGGTGAACTCGTCACAGTCCAGGGCCTTGCGGTCAGCTCTCAGGATTCGCTGCTTTGTCGCCATCGTCGTGCCTCCTTGGGGAGGGAGCGCTTTTTCGCTCGCCTGACGCCGGGCAGTCGGGGAGGTCGCGGCCAAGGGCCCCGAAGGGCCCGCGCGGAAGGCAGGGGGGGACCCGCGGCGCAGCGCGGGGGCGTAGGTCTACCGGAGCAGAAGGACGGGACCGTGGGTTATGGAGGCCAGGCGAGCGAAAAAGAAGGGAGGGGGTGGCGTGGATGGGCTGTCTCGGGTCCAGGGCCCGCGGGAATGGTTCGGCGGGGGCCGTGATAGGGAGAGCTCGGAGGGCGCTGGCGCGGACCTCGCAGAAGACCCCAGTTCACCCCCGCCCGAAGGGCGACGGCCGGAAGGCCAGGCTCAGGCCCGGCCTCGGACCCGGGGGGGACCCAGGGCGGAGCCCACCCGGGAGGGAACCCGGAGGGAGAGGGGGACCCTAGCCTGCGCCAGGGCTCCTGAGCGACGAGCCCCGGTGCCCCACCTGGGCCACGGCAGATGCAGGATGGGGCGGCCGATAGCCGGGGGAAGGGAGCACCCCTTCCCGCGCCCGATGGGCGCAACGAGAGGTCCGGGCGCCCAGGGCCACAGTGCGGCCGTGGGCTTAAGTCGTCTGTAGCCCTGAATGGGACCCATTTTGACTACCGGCCGGTTTCCAGCACTATCCACTCAACTGAATATGCTCGGACGTAGGTGGCTTGGGGGAGGGGGGGGTGTAGAAAAGCTCCGCCCGCTACCTAGCCATATGGTAGTATGATTCGGGCTTGGAGGTTGAATTCAGGGAAACCTTAGAAACGAGACGGTCACAAGAGCGCATTATAGAGTCTCATGAGCCGCTCTTGGAATGGAGGCGGTGGCGGACGCTCCCGTAGCCCACTATGCTGGATAGCACTCTCATCGATCTGGTCAATTCAGGACGAGCATGGGCGTTCCTGGGTTCTGGATGTTCCGTTGGATGTGGTGTGCCGTCCTGGGAACAACTTGTAAGAGATACCCTCGAGAAGGCGACCGATGATCATGGAGCTTTACTCCCTGAACGGCTTCAGCTGTTTCATTCATGTCTTAAACAGGGACAGTACCCCGAAGCGTTCGACATTCTTAAGGTCGCTTTCGGAGGCCACAATGTTGATCGCATTGTGTCAGACATCTGTGGCGAAGATCGCGAAAGTGACTCCCTTTTGTCGGAAATCGCCCGTTGGCCCTTTGCTGCTTATGTTACCCTCAACTACGACCACTTGATTGAAAAAAAATTGCGCGATTATGGGGGATGGGTGTCTGTAGGGAATTCGTCCACTGAAAACGCGAAAATTACTGGTGACACGGAGGGAGTCGTTTGGCATCCGCATGGTGGGGCATTGCTTGGCGACAAGAATACCCGCCTTGTTCTATCAAGCTCCGATTACGCTGAGGTATATGGCGCTGGCTCGCTTACATTGCATGCGCTTGAAGCAGTCGCGCGCATGAAGACTCTTGTCTTTTTTGGGTTCGGGTTTCGCGACCACGATCTTCTTGCACTCTTTGAAAAAATCGCGCGGCTCACCAGCCCTGTCAAACCGGCGTATGCGTTCTTGGCGAACTGTAGCCCCGAGAAGAGAGAGGAATATCGAAAGACATACCATGTAGAAGTAATACCCTATAAAGCGGTTGGCTCGGACCATTCCGGGCTTCTTCCTTTGCTCCACGGTTACGGGGCTTTCCTTCTGGGCAGAGATATCCAGCTAGGGAAGGAGATGTACGGTACTAAACCAGAATATGATCCCCAAGTAACTTCTCTCATCACTCACAACAGGTTGCTGGCGGGGAGGATCTTGACCGCTGAGAGCTCAACCCGTGCGCATCTTCTTCAGTCTAGGGTGTTAACGATTCTGTGCACAGCTGGAGTTCGGAGTATCGGCTCCATCGCTGCGGCAGAGCCCCAAGTAACCACGGATCAACTTAGGGCCATCCTTTCGCAATTGCAGGACCGTGGGCTCGTGTCACTAGAAGGCGAGAATGCCACTATTACAACCCAGGGGGAAGACTATTGCAAGAAAGGCCGAGCCCAAGCAGAGCTGCTCTCAGACAAGTTCTGGGCCAGCATTCTCAATCGGGCCCGCGTTCAACGTTCGGGCGAGGACGAGACGAGTCACTTGCGGCGAGTTAAGCTCGTCACTGACTTTTTCAAAAGCGCATGTAGAACTCGCGGGCTTGGTGTAGCACAGAATCTGGTCGCCGGCAGCGACACTCCGACTGTCCGCGCTAGAACCGTCGCGCTACTGCGAGGTCTCCAACAATTTCTACCCTACTGTGTTGACAGAGAGGATGCCTTTGCGGTCATTGACCTCGTTCGCGATGTTCTCAGTGAACCCAGGGACGAGGAAAAACAGTACCTCGGCATTCTTACGCAGGCCTTCTTCGGAAAGCATGTCCTAGCCAGAGACCCAGAGGGGCTGATCGTTCGAAGAGATATTCTGCGATCCTCGATTCTCATCGCCGACTCCAGTTTCTTGATCCCCCTATTGGCAAAAGGATCGGCCGGATTCAACTATGCGGTTCGTCTTCAGCAACTTGTAAGCGAAGCAGGCTGTTCCCTATTGACTACTCGGCTCTTGCTTGATGAACTTGTGGAACACGCTCTATGGGCCTGGAAACTCCTGAACAAATGTGGTGCTCCCTCGGGAGACGTCCTGGATGCAGCGAGAGGGGCGCGTGGTTATCGGTCGAACGGGTTCCTGGTGGGCTATCTCAACCATCCTCAATATGGCCCAGACGTTCCATTCCAGAAGTACTTTGATGACGTGGTGTCAGCAGAAGGAGGCAAACCTTCAGCCGAAGGGGTGGCTCGGTCCTTGGAGTTACGCGGCATCATTGTACAGTCGATTTCTGATCTTCAAGGCTTTAAGGAGGAAATGTGGCATGAGCAAGAAACAGCCAAAACCCAGATAAAGGAGCGACGCGAAAAAAACAGGACATTCACGCGGGATAGACAGATCCAGGCTGAGGCGGAAGTGGCTGTGATGGTCAGCAACATTCGCCGTCAGAAGCTTAGCTTTCCGCCGAGAGGGCATGGCGAGGGGTTCTTCCTTAGCCACTCCCGTGTTGTAGATGGGCTTCCCGGGCAAAGTCAGCACCTGTGCCTCGCGCCAGAATCTCTCTTTGAGTTGTTGATGCTCACATTGCCTGTTGACCCTGAGGATGCTGAGGCGATTTACGACCAACTCCTTTGGGAACTGGCTCTATCACGCTTCGACGTAGTGCCTCGTCATTCCATGCAACTGTTGTTTCATAACACCATTGAGGCATCAAGGGATCGCCTGGACGAGCACATCGTCAACCACAAAGAGATTCTCCGGGAGGTTTTCACGTCTGACCCAGAGCATGCCTTCCAGGATATTGACCTGCTTTCCCTGCCCAGCATCGCTGGTGAGGTAGACGCAGCCATCTTGAAAGCACTAGAGGAAAAGGTCCTTCGGGAAGCGGAGCTAAGAAAGGAAGCGGAGGCAAAGGCTAAGCGTGCAGAAAAGCTAGATAAAGATTATTTCAAAACTATGGCCAAACAGAAGGCTCGAAAGGCGAAGGCAATCAAGAAGCGTCGCGCCATAAAAAGCGGGCACAAGGGAAAAAAGAAAAGGAGCAAGAAGTAGGTTTGCCGAAGTCTACCGCTGGCAGTCTAAATACTGCCGCAACCGTCACTACAGAATCCCAGGGTTATCGTTGCTCCACTGTCCCCTGGGACCTTGGCGCGAAGATGTCAGCGGGGCCGTGCTGGAGGAATGCAGTTTCGTTGCTGACGAGGCTCGCAGGAGGAAAAGCGTCGCCTGCCCCGCGCCGTCGGCGCAACGGAGGTCTTTCATGGGGCGTCAGCGCCTCTCTGCCTCCGTGAGCCGGGTTGGACCGTAGAGCGCCCGCTTCCCCAGGGTCAGGAAGGTCTTCTCAACCACGCTGGATTCCTGCTCCAGCGCGGCGACCAGGTCGCTCCGGTAGGACGGCGTCGCCGCGAGCCATTCCCGCGAGAGCTGGGAGGCGCAGTAGTGGACCTTGAAGGTCCCCGAGAATGCCCCCGGGAGGACCGTCGCCGGGAGGTGGCCGGCTGGCACCGGCGAAGGTCCCTTCGCGAAGCAGACGGCGATCCAGGTGTGGCCGTGGACAGCGGGGAGCCGGTCGAGGGCCTTGGGGTCGAGGAACCAAGTGGAGCGGGGCTCCACGATGATACCCTGGCGGCTGGTGGCGATCCACTGGGCCCAGGCCGCCATGTCTTGTTCTGCGGAAAGTCGTGCCGCTCGGGGACGCGAAGAAAAGGGCAGGAGGGAGAGGGGCTGGTCGGCGAGGTTCTCGACGACCATGAGGTCGAAGACGCCCTCCCTGCCCTCGGGGAGGGTCAGGTGAACGGGGTGCGCCTGATTGTCGGCGGTGAACTCCACCGAGAACCACGTCCGATTCAGATCAACCCGCCCCGGGTCGCAGTAGACCCACAGCGCCCAGAGGAAGAGGCCGAGGAGGAGCGCCCCCCCGGCAACGGCGAGGCGCTGCCGGGAGGTACGCATGGGGGGAAGGTGGGGCATGTAGGAGGCCCGGGGGCTACTCATTGGGAGCCTCCTGGTAGGCTTCCATGGGGATGTCGCGGGAGATCCACACCTTGAGCCGGTGGCCTTCGTTGACGGTGATGGTGGGCACGGCGTTGAGGAAGGGCGAGAGGAGCTGTTCCCCCGTCTTGCTCATGCTGTTGTTGGCCTGGATGCGCATCATGTCGGCGCCGTCGTAGGCGCCGTAGGCCCCGCCGCTCTGCACCTGCGAGGCGTTCCAGCCCGTGAGAACCCCCACGAGGCCCGCGGTGAAGAGGATCCTCGCGGTGTGGCGGTTCACCGAATCCTGCAGGCCGAAGATCCCCAGGCCTTCGAGGGCCTGCTCGTCGGGCTTCACGGTGAAGGTGGTCCCGTTGGGGAACTGGAAGGTGTCGAAGGTGACGGCCAGGCGCGAGGCCGTCTGGAACTTCACCGCCTCGGCCTTGCCCAGGATGCGGGTGCCCGCGGGCACGAGGAGCTTCCGGGTGAGGGGGTCGTAGTAGGGCCGGTCCACCATGGCCATGACCGGCGAGGTGGCGTTGTCCGAGACCAGCTTGTTGACGAGCACGGCGTCGAGGAGGGTGCCCATCCTCATCACGAAGGGCAGCGGGCTGTCCGCGGGCTTGGAGACGGTCACCTCGGCGAAGGAGGGGCTTTTCGCAGTCCTGGTGTGCCCTGAAAAAGTCCCGGGCGGTGGGCCGTCGGGGTCCGGTGCGTGTCGCCCGGCTTCTTCCCTTTTGGCGAACTCCAACGCCAGGCTCCGTTGCTCCTGCGCCTTCGGTGTAATCCGCAGATCCGCGAGGTTTTGCCGCGCCTGGACTACGGCGGCACGCGCCTGAAGCAACTTCAGCTCCCGGGCGAGGCTCTCCAGCTCGAGCTCCTGCTCGGACGTTCCCGTTAACGGGGAGCCCCCCTTTCCCTGCCCCCCGAGGGACACCAAGGGAAGCAGGTCAGTGGCGGGCTTGGGTTCGGCGTTGCTGGTGGTCACCGGAGGCGGGGCGCTCGCCGCCGCCTCCCGGCGCTTCTTGGCGGCGAGGTTGCCCACCAGGACGAGGAGGAGTACCGCGGCGCCCGCCACGCCCAGGAGGATCAGCTTCTTCTTCCGCTCGGGGTCCAAAGGCCGCGCCGGCTGGGGCTGGGGGCCGGTCGGGACCGATCGGCTCTCGGCTTCGGGGTCGCTCATCTCAAGCCTCCCGGCGCGCGATCTTCACTTCCTCGTCGCGCAGTTTCAGGATGAGGCGCTGGTGGGGCTCCAGGAGCTTCTGGACGCGGTAGAAGTCCCCGTCCGTCACGTTGAAGTTGAGCGCCTCGCGCACCCACTTCATGCCCTGCTTGGATTCGAGGAAGACGATGGGCTTCTCGTCGCCCTTCACGCGGAAGTAGGTGAAGGTGGCGTCGTTGAATATCCCCTCGACCTTGAAGGCTCGGCCCTCTCCCACGGAGTAGTCGAAGTAGGTCTGTCCCGCGAAGTCTCTCACCCACTCGGCCCTGGCCCCCGAGACGGCCTCCTCGAGCTTCTTCTGGTACTCCGCGTCGAGGTCCCTCTTCATCGCGGCCACACGGTCGTCCAGGAGGGATGTGATGTTGGCCTGGTAGCCCGCCGCCCCCTTCACCTGGAAGACGTCGGTGTAGCTCCCGCCGGGGTTGCTGATGAGCCGGAAGCTGAACATGCGTCCCTCGGTGGTCAGGACGTGGAGGTTCGTGGAGAGGCCGCCGGCGAGAGGCTTGATGGAGACGTAGTTGGACTCGCCCTCCAGCGTCCACGCCTGGAGGTCGCCGCACCACGCCTTCAGGACGACGCCGGGCACCTGGATGAGGGTGGCGTGGTTCACGAGGGTCTGGATGGGGTAGACCCGCACCGCGGCGGGGTCGTCCTGCACCGTCTCGACGCCCGGGGCCGCGGGGAAGATGCCGCGCCTCTCCTCGGCCGTCGGCTTTCGCGCCCGGGCCGGCTGGGGCTCGGCCGTGAGGTCCTTTACGGCGGTCCGGTTCCACTCCTGAAGGGTCATGCCTTCCGGCGGGCCGGGCGGGTCGGACGCTTCGGAGGAGGGGAAGTCCTCCGTCTTGTGCCCCGCGCCGGGCGTCTGCGCGAAGCCGTTTAGGCTACATGCAAGAAGAATCAAGAGGAAGGCGAAAAACCGAGGGGGGCGCATTCTGGGCGTTGTTCTGAGGGTGAACATCCTGCACGTCCTTTCTGGCCGGCCGCGCCGGCGGTCTTGGGGTCAGTGGAGGGCGGTGTTGATGCGGACTCCGGTGACGAGGAGGCCGAAGGGGTGGGAGAAGCTCCTCGCGGCCGGTTTGAGGGAGAGGAGGGCGTACCACGCCCTCGGCTCCTGGGTGGCCAAGTTGGTCAGGGTGTACTCCACCCGGATCTCCCAGGGATTGGTCCGGAGGATCTGGACCGCCTGGGTGCGGCACTGGAGGACCGCCCCCGACTCCTTCAGGCGCTTGATCTCCGGGTCGGACTGGAAGAGCCCCACGAGCTGGCGCGCGCACGCCTCGTCGGTGCAACCGAGCGCCAAGCCGAGGTCCCGGTTGAGGGTGTGGGGGTCGAAGGAGGCGATCTTGTCGATGTAGTCGGCGGCGAAGACCTTGGCCTCCAGCTCGGAGGCCGGGCTGTCCGCGAGGGTCAGGTCCACGGGCTCTGCCTTGCCGGCCTGGTCCACCCGGATGACCACGGGCTGGAAGGCGGCCATCCGGGTGCGGGCCTCGTGGAGGTTGAGCACCAGCAGGGCCACGGCGGCCACGAGAACCAGGTTGGCGAAGGCCGAGACCCGAAGCGCGAGGACCGAGGAGCTGTAGAAGACCTTGAAGCGCTGGAGCGGCTCGTTCTGACTCGTCATGGGGCGTCCTTTCTACCCTTCCCGCCTGGGCGCGAGGGCGCTGGCCCCCGCCTTGCCGACACCGCCGCCCGCGGCGGCTCCCGCCGTCGCGCCGGCGGGGCCTCCGATGGCTCCCCCTGCGGCCAGGCCGCCCACGGCGAGGGCGGTGCCCGCCGCCGCCGCCGCCACGCCCGGGACCATGGCGCCGGAGCCGAGGACCGTGCCCGCGCCGCCCACGAGGCCCCTCGCGATGGGGAAGGAGGCGCCGAACCCCACGACGAGGAAAAAGAGGTAGCAGTCGGCCAGGAGGCTCGCGTTCACCTGGCCCCAGTCGGTGGCCATGTTGGCGGCGAGGAAGGTGTCCACCATGTAGATGAAGGCGTTGAGAACGAGCATCCAGACCTTCACGGTGAGGTAGAAGCGCACCCAGCGCATCCAGACGTCGTGGAGCGGCTCGAAGACGAAGGTGGCCAGGAAGATGGGACCGATGAGGTAGAGGAGCATCGTCGTGAAGAAGGCCCCGACGACGTTCAGGTTGTACATGGCCCACGCGATGAAGAAGAGGAGCAGGCCGAGCAGTTGGAAGACGGGGGCGCTGGAGCCGATCTGGAGGATCGAGAAGGTCGTGCTGGTGAGGTTGGCGAAGGGGATGAGCAGGATGTCCATGATCTGGGTGTTGGGGTCGGCGTGGCCGAAGAGGGTCGTGACCTGGGAGAGCCCGTCGTCCACGAAGAAGAAGACCGTGTGCCACGAGGCGAGGCCCGCGGCCGCGACGAAGAGGCGCAGGAACAGCTCCCAGAAGGACCACGTGTCGAACTTGTTCTTGACCCACACCCAGAGGAGGCTCACCAGGAAGAGGCTCACGGTGAGGGAGCCCAGGGGCCCCGAGACGGCCGTGCCGAAGGTCCCGACGAGGGCGTCGAGGGCCGCCATGCCTCCCTGGTAGTTGAAGAGCGTGTTGAGCGGGGTCATGGTCGGGTTCATGGGCCCGTCCTAGCGCTTCTTCCACGGTGACGGGTCGTAGGGGTGGCTCTTGAGGTACTGGCCCGTCTTATGGAGCCCGATGGCGCCCTCCACGGACTGGGCCACCGTGGTGACCTGGCGGTTCACCTCGAAGGCCCGGCGGACTTCGTTGAAGGTGATGTAGATAGGCTGGTCCTTGAAGGCAATTTTCTGCCCATCCTCGAAGGGGATCGTGAAGCCCACGACTGCGAGGTATCCCTCGGGAAAGGGCGACTGGCTTCGAGTCATGCTCTGCAGGGTCAGTCCTGTGACCCGATACGGCTGGAGGTACGCGGCGACCAGATTAGTGGCCGTTCTTGTGTCCAGGGACCTTGAGGGCCCGCAGGCCAAGAGGAGAGCGAGAAACGCTAGACCGGTGTAACGGCGCATCGGCAGACTCCTACTCTCAATTCCACGGTGACGGGTCATAGGGGTGGCTCCTCAGATACTGGATGCACCCCTGGATGTAGTCGTCCTCCTTCTGGTTGTCCTGGATCGCCCGCTTGGCGTAGGCCTCCTCTTGGGCCATCTGCTGGGCCTGCATGGCGGCCATGGCGGCGAGGACCTGGGTGTTCTTGTCCACCGCCTGGGCCGTGAAGAGCGAGGAGAGGGCCCCCGCTTGGGCGGTCTGCTCCGGGGTGATTTCCGGGGCCTGGATCTGGGTCTGGAGGTCGGCGTAGGTCCCCCGCGAGTTGATTTCCTGGAGGGAGCGGTTCACCTTGGAGGCGAGGGCCACCGTTTCCAGGATGGCGGCGTCGGCGTTCTGCACCATGGTGTTGAGGCGCCCCGCCGCGGCGGACCAGTCCTCGGGGCTCCGGGGCGCCATGTTTCCCAGGTCCAGGGACGCGCCGTAGATGCCCTCGTAGAGCCTTCCCAGGTGGGAACCGTAGGCCATGGAGCCCTCCACCATGTGGCGGAAGTCCTCCACGCTGTCGATCCGCGTGAGGGTCGCCGAGTCCACCACGGCGAAGAGGCTCAGGACCGTGAAGAGGCCGGGGTTCTGCAGCGTCTCGGCCACGTACTGGGCCCACTGGTAGGTCTGCACGAGCTGCTGGTACTGGCGGAGCATGTAGCTGATCTGGCTCGCCCACTGGGTGAGCGTCGCCGTCCACCCGTACTGGCTCAGGGCGATGTGGGCCATGTCGGTCACGGCGATCTGGGCCTGCGCCGGCAGGGGCGCCGCGAGGCCGCACACGAGCGCCACCATCAGGACGGTTCCGAGCCACTTACGCAACATGATCTCTCCCTCCTCTCTTGAGGTCTTCGGGGACGCGCCCTTCCGCGATGGCGTCCACCGCCGCCTGGAGGCTGCCCAGGCGGTCGGCGAGCCTGGCCCGAAGGAGCTTCTCGTCGGGGTCCGTCGTGTAGAGAACGTAGCTGTAGGGGTCGGTCAGCACCCGCACCTGGCGCTTGTAGGGGCCCTTGAAGAACAGCTCGCTGTACTGCCCCTTCCGCATCCGCACCTGCTTCATCACGAAGTGCTCGCGGGGGTTCAGGCCGAAGGCCTCCCGCGCCTCCGCCCCCACCCCCTTCTGCTCCAGCATGAAGAGGAAGCTCGTGTTGGCGAGGATGGCGTCGCGGTGCGGCGAGGCGATGAGGTCGTTGGGGTGCTGGGTGATGGTCATGATGGAGCCGTTGTGCTTCCGGACGGTGCGGTAGAGCTCCTTGATCTTCGACGCCATGGTTTCGTTCATGAGGAACTTCCAGCACTCGTCCAGGACGATGATCTTCTTGCGACCGTCCTCCTGCCGCTGGAGGCGCTGGAAGATCTTGGTGAAGAGCAGGAACGTGATGGCGCTGGCCACGTCGGGGTGGTCGTCGAATCCGGTCAGCTCGAAGTAGACAAGGTCCGCGCTCTGGAAGGTGTCCCGCTTGTGGCAGAAGAAGGCGGCGTAGGGACCCCCGGTGATCCAGAGGCGCAGGGGCTTGGCGAGGTCGGGCCGCAGGCCGTCCAGCGCGCGGTGGTAATCCTCGAGGGTCGGCGGGTCGCTGGGGTCATACTCCCCAAGGGTCTTGGTGAGCGCGTCCATGAGGTCCACCCGGTCGCCCTGGCTGAGCGGGCACTGGCCGCCCGTGATGAGGTGCTCGATGAGGTGGGTCAGCGTCACCCGGTCGGCCTGGTCGGGGGCCTGGGGGAAGGCGAAGGGGTTGAGCTTGAGGTCGGGGTTGGAGAAGTCCACCGAGACCTTCACCGAGCCGGGCACGATCTGGACGAGCGGGTCGTAGCTGTTGCCCACGTCGAGGATGTAGACCACGGGCCGGAAGCTCAGGCTGCCGACCAGCAGGTGGTTCATGAGGAAGCTCTTGCCGGCCCCCGTGGTGCCCGCCACGTAGACGTTCCAGGAGGTGGTCCTCTTGGAGAAGGGGTGGTAGCGGAAGAAGCCGCCCTCGGGCGTCTCGAAGACCACCGGCCCGTCAGGGTCCCCCGCGTCGTCCCGGTGGAGCATGGCGAAGTCGGCGAAGTTGGCGTTGAGGATCTTCGCCTGGCGGTAGTTGAGGAGCCGCCGGACGTTAAGCCCGCTGTGGCCGGGCAGGCTGGAGAGGAAGGAGGCGAAGCGTGCGAAGCGGGACTCGACGAGGAACTTGGCGTTCTTGGCCCGCGCCTCGGTGAGGAGGCGGCTGGTGGTGGCCTCCAGGCGGCCCCGGTCGCGGTCGTGGACGACGCAGAACATGGAGAAGTACCCGGCCCCCTCCTTGTCCCGCTGGATGGCGTTGGTCGCCGCCGCGGCGTCGGAGGCGAGGTCCACGGACTTCTGAGCGATACTTTTGAGGGCCTTCACGTTGGCCAGCGAGTTGCCCCAATTCTGCTGGATGTTCAGGGCGGTGATGAACTGGTCGGGGTCCAGGGCCTCGAAGTGCTGGGTGATCCAGTACTCGGAGAGCTTCTCGTCCTGCCGGCTGCTCCCGAGCCGCGCCAGGGGGTCGAAGAGGGTGGGGTAGCTCACCGCCGGCAGGGTCTCCAGGTTGAGGACCCGGAAGAGGGTATGGGGCCCCGCCGTGCCGTGGTCCTCCCGGCAGAGGTCCTCGCCGCCGTTGTTCCAGTGGGCGTCGAGGATCTGCTCGGGGATGGTGTAGACCGGGTTGTAGGTCAGGCTCCGCCCGGCGTCCCGCTGGAGGGGGTTCATGAAGTGGTGGAAGAGGCGCAGGGCCTCGTCCCGGTCCAGGGGCTTGACCCTCGCGAAGGCGGCCATGTTGTCGAGGACCGAGCGCCACAGGACGGCGAAGCGTCCTAGGCTCTCGTGGAACTTGGGCCAGTTGAAGGTGCGGTGACCCCGCAGGAGGGCCCCCCAAAAGGTGTCCTTCAGGCCGCCCGTCTGGGCCTCCAGGCTGATGAAGACGCGGTTTTCGTACATGGCGCCCCGCCGGGACCCCCAGAAGGAGGCCTGGCGCTCGCGTAGGTAGCGGATGATCTCCGGGGCCCTCGGGTCCGTCTCGAGGGTGAGCGGCTCCGCCCTCCGGCGCACGAAGTGGACGCTGAAGGCCGTCCCGGGGCCGAGGTTCTGGACCAGGGCGTGGAAGTCCCCCCGCCCGGCGTTTAGCTCCTCGTCCGAGGCGAGCTGGCTCTCGCACGACAGGACCTCGGCGAGGGCGAGGAGGTTGCCGTTCTTTTGGAGGACAAAGGAGCAGGGCCCGTGCTCAACGAAATCGAGCCAGCTCAGGGCGCCGGTGAGGCTTTCGGTTCTTCTCAGGTCGCGGATCAGCTTTTCGTGAACCATGGCGTGTCGCTCCGCCGGGCCGCGTCCATCTGGGGACGGAAGCGCCGGGCGCGAAAGAGGATCTCCAAGTAGCGCGGGTCCTTGGTCTTGCCGTACTTCATGACGGCGAAGAGGACCGCGAGGACGACGAGCCCCGCCAGCAGGCCCCCGAACGCGACGCCGTAGTAAAAGCCGAAGTAGCAGGCCACCACCTCTGTGGCGTTGTACCCGGCGATGGTGAAGCGCTCGTTCAGGGAGCGGTGGACGGGGCGCTCGATGAGCGCCATGGCCTTACGTGATCAGGACGTTGATGAGGGCCGCCGCGCCGATGACGATGGAGGCGCCGATGATGACCTTGCCCAGGCGGCTCCACCCCTCCGAGTGGCCGAACATGATGGCCAGCCCCCCGAGGATGATCCCGATGGTCACGATGTAGGGGGCGAGGGCGTTGAACTCGCTGATGACCTTCTGGGCCGTGGTCTGGAGGGGGTCCTGCTGGGCCGATGCGGCCAGGGAGGCGATGCCGAAAGCGGATGCGGTGACGACGGTTCGAGGGGCGATGCGTGCCATGTCTCTTCTCTCCGCCCCTCCGGGGAGGGGCCTCAGACGGTTCTGCGCTTCACCTTGGGACGGAGGTCGAGCTGCCCGGTCTTGGCGAGAACCTTGAGGTAGGCCCGCAGGGCGCGGCGGAAGACGATGGGGCGCGTGAGCCCCCGGTTCGCCTCCACCAGCCGGTCCACCTGCTGGAGCAGCTCGATGGGCGTTAGCACCTGCACCGCGTGCGTGTACTTGCTCTCGCTCATGCCCTCGTCCTGCTCCACCTCATCGATGAGACCGTTCAGAACCTCCAACTCCGACGACGAGTCCATTCCCTCCTCCTCTCCTGTATTCCATGCACCGGATCCATTCCGGCGCGCGCCCAAGAGACCCCGGCGTCACTGCACGGTGAATATAATACCGGTGGTCATTGATAGTCAAGCTAGTAATAACAACAATCACAGCATGTCCAGCAGGGTTAAACTACGCTAAGAAGAACTAAGGTGGAGCCACAATGGAGGGATGGCTATTGCTTCTTGAAAGCAGTCTCGTACATTTCTTCCACATGGGTGGCTTCGAGCACAACGATGCCCAAGCCAGTTAGTGCCTTTAGCAATGTTGGGTCGACCGCATGTTTTTTATTGCAGAGATAGCAGATTCGCATCATGGAGCCTCTGCCCATGATGCGTGCCCTGGTTACCAAGAGCCACCATAGGTAGGCCTCTGAGAAATCAAGTGTGAGTCCTAAGACCACCAAAGGGCTCGCTAGAAACTGGGATAGCCAAGTATGTGGGTGGGTGGTCCTGGGGTCCATCGATCCACGGATTGCTGCGTTAATTGAGAGTTCATTGGCATTCTTTGGATCTGTTATGTAGATAATGCCTCTCGCCTTCTGGATATTCCCGGCATAGTGATCCGTGCCCAAGCAAATAGTATTAGGTCGACGGATGTCTCCGTGGACGTACCATAGCCTTCTTAAGGGGGAAGATCCCTGTTGAAACACAACGCCTCTGTATACGGAATACCTTCGTTCGGGGACTTCTATCACCGTGAAAGGCGAAGGAGGGTCGAGTGGTGCCCTGGGTCCGGAAATGGCCCTTTCCAAACTCAAATCGTAGTTGGTCGTCAAAATATCTGAATACTCCGCCTCTAACGCCTTCCTATGCCAGGCGGATGGTATGGCAGAATGCAACCGGTCCACAATCACTTCCTTTATCTTTTCCTCCGCATAGGGGGCACGACTGGAAACTTTCCGATGCGACAGGATAATCTCAAAGAGCAATGGAAAAGGAACTGCTTTCAAGTCCCTAATATCAAGGCCGACACCCTTGGCCAATGCCTCTAGGAGAGCTTCCCAGCTGTCACCACCATTGAGCCTATTGATGCCATTGCCAAGGAGGAGGCAAGGACTGGCTTCCAATGAGTTACGCCAGCTCATAAACTTCTTGGAGAAAGATGGAGGTGGGCTGGCCAGATTCATAATCCGGCTTCTGCCGGTGTGGTCCTTGCCTTTCTCTCGTCTACGGACGGCCATTGGAAACCTCCAAAAAGTCCGCACAGCATGTACCAAGGGAAAAGTGGGTGGACCCTTAATCGAGAGATCCACTATCTGCAGGCACAGGTATGATGTCCTTCCCGCTTAGGTAGGCCCGAAATGCTTCCTCCACCACCCTCTTCAGTTCCTTCCTGTCCCAGTACGCCACGGCCTTGAGTTGCTGGAGTGTCTCCTCGCGGACGATGAACGTGGCGCGGGTCCAGCCGGGGCGAAGGCCTCTTGGGGTGGTAGAGCCTCTGGGCGGCTTACTGGGTGTACCGGGATGATCCGGGCTACTGGGTGGACTCGGTACGTCGTGTTTACTCGGGTTACCGGCCTTACTCGGTGGACCCGGAGTACTGGGTTTCTCCGGTGTACCGGGTTGCTCGGGATTACTAGGCAGACCGGGTGGACCTTGTACACCTTCTTGCTGGCCGGCCTCTGCGCTTTGGCCGCCGCCGATCCAGTCCAACGGATCCTTCTTTTGGAAGGGGTCCGATCCCATCCGTCGCTTGGTCGCCATTTTCTACCTCCTCGCGACGGCTTCGCGGGACAGGGCCAGGTAGTCCTGGGCGCCGCGGCAGTCGGGACGGTATTCGAAGATGGTCTGGCCGTAGCTGGGGGCCTCGGCTAGGGCCACGTTGTCGTGGATGAGGGTTTCGAAGAGCTTGTCGGCGAAGTACTCGCGGATCTTCTCCACCACTTCCCGGTTGAGGTTCTTCCGGCCGTCGAACTGGGTCCCGATGATCCCCGAGAGGGTCAGGTCGGGATTGAGGCGCTTCTTGACCACGTTCACCGTGTCGATGAGCTTGCTCATGCCCTGAAGGGCCAGAAACTCGGTCTGGAGGGGGATGAAGACCTCCTGGGCGGCCGTGAGGGCGTTCAGGGTGAGAAGGCCGAGGCTCGGCGGGCAGTCCAGCAGGACGAAGTCCCGATGCTCCAGGCCGGCCAATGCCTCCTTGAGGAGGAACTCCCTCCCGGCCATCCCGGAAAGCTCCATCTCCGCGGCCGATAGACCCAGGGAGGAGGGGAGGACTTCGAGGGCGTCCCTCTTCAGGATCGCCTCCTGGGCCGCCACCTCGCCTTTGAGAACTTCGTAAACCGTGGTTTCCAGTTCGTGAGCCTGGATGCCCAGCCCGTAAGTCAGGTGCGCCTGCGGGTCCAGGTCCACGAGAAGCACAGACTTTCCCAGCATCGCCAACCCGGCGCCCAAGTTGATCGTGGACGTGGTTTTCCCCACGCCCCCCTTCTGGTTGATTAGCGCAATCGTCGCCACGGTGACCTCCCGAAGGAAAGCATAGGTTACACAGTAATCTCTGTCAACTTCAATTACTTAGTAAACACTATACTCTGTTCGACTGTGGTCTCGGGGGTGCCTCTTCCTTCGGTTTCGTTTCGAGAATCTGAGCAACGGAGATTGGTCAGGGCGGCCCGAGGGACTTGCTTCCTGTTCACTAATAAGTTATGTTCACCGTCGGTGAACATAGGTGTGGAGTGAACAGATGCGTCAAGGCAACCCAAACAGGGACGAAGTGCACACTCGGGAGAAGGCTCTTCTTGCGACAGCCCTCGAGCGGCTCGAGGAGACGGCGGGGCTCAAGGCGCGCGGGATACGTTGGGAGCGCGTTCCGGGCCTTGAGAGGGAGGCCTTCCGCGTCGACTTCGGCCCACCGTTGAGGGCACATTGGGTCGAGTTCCGGGGGGAGGTGACGCCTGCCCGCCTCGGCCCCATCTTGGAGGCGATCGGGCGGCCGCCTCGGCGCGGCCTGCTGGTCGCTCCCTATATCCCTACGCCCATGGCGCTGAGGTTGCGGCGAGAGGGTGTCCATTTCTTGGACGGTCAGGGGAATGCCTACCTTGCCTACAAGTTCCCCCAATTCTTTGTCTGGGTCACCGGGAACCGTCCCGCAAAGCCGAAGGCCGGGGAGAAGCCGCTCAGAATCTTTCGCGCCGCGGGGTTAAAGGTGATCTTCGCGCTTCTATGCCTTCCCGCCCAAGAGGCCGAAGGAGCCACGTATAGAGATTTGGCCGGGCGGGCTGGTGTGGCTCTCGGCACGGTCGCGAAAGCCATCGAGGAACTCGAGCACACCGGCTATCTTCGGAGGACCAAGACGCGACTCGTGCTCGAAAACAGGGCGCGTCTACTGGAAGCCTGGGTCGATGCGTATCCCAGGGAACTTCGTCCCCGGCTCCAGCCCCGCCGATTTTGGACGGATCTGGGCGAATGGTGGAAAGGCGCCGACTTCGAGCGCCTCGGGGCTTGGCTCGGCGGGGAGCCCGCTGCTGCAATGATGACCAAGCACCTCCGGCCCGTTACGGCGACCACCTATCTTGAGGGTGGGTTGCCCGATCTGGCCAAGGCTCTTCGTTTGGCCAAGGACGAGGAGGGAAATGTGGAGGTGCTTCAGAAGTTCTGGTTCTTCGACCAGGAGGCGCGAAAGGGCCTGAGGCTCGTGCCCCCTCTTCTGGTGTATGCCGACTTGATGGCGACCGGCGAGGCCCGAAACCGGGAGACAGCTGCCATCATCCGGGAGCGCTTCCTTGAACGAACCTAGAGTGGAGCTAAGGGACGAACGGTACATCCTCTTGGAGGCGGTTGCGGAGGCGGGAGAGGGCCTCGGGATCCCCTGGCTCCTTGCGGGCGCATCAAGCCGCGTTCTGCTACTCGAGACACTTCTGGGCCTTCCGCCCGGGAAGGCCACGGAGGACCTCGACTTCGGTGTCATGGTTCGAACGTGGAACGAGTACCAGGCGCTCAAAGACTCCATATGCAAGGAAGGACGACTTCAGCCAGATCCTCGACAATCGCAGCGGATCTGGTACGGCGAGGACTTCAAGCTGGATCTGATTCCCTTCGGAGCCGTTGCTGAACCCGGCGAGACCATCCGCTGGCCTACTGAAGAAGGTGTCGTCTTGAGCGTCCTTGGCTTTCTAGAGGCCTATGATTCTGCGGTCAATGTTCTCGTGAACGGGAAGATCCACGTTCGAGTGCCCACGGCAGCAGGGATGCTCTTGCTCAAACTCATCGCTTGGGAAGACCGACACATTCGGGCACCAGGAAGGGATGCCCCCGACATTGCCTACATCCTGCGCCACGCAGGCAGGATCGTCGGCCAAGACGCACTCTATGGGCAGTACGCCTCAGCTACGGAAGCCGCGGACTGGGATCTGGACCTTGCCGCGGCCAGGGTGTTGGGTGTGCAGGTGGCGGACATGGCGAGGGCCAGGACCCGGAGCCATCTTGGAAAAATGCTGGCCCGGGAGGTCGCCGCCGGCGAGGACTCGACCTTGGTGAGGGAAGCTTCCTCCGGTCTTCCACCGGGCAGGCAGAGGACCACCAACTCCCTGCTTTTGCTGAGACAATTCAACGAGGGGTTCGCAACGAGGTTCCTCAAGGGAAACCCTTCGTAGAGCGCAGAGACCTTGTCAAGTCTGATTCAGCCGAAGGCATGCAAGAAGGGGCCCCTCTTTCGAGGGGCCCCTTGGCCGGTTCCACCTCTTGAGCTTCCGAATGGGCTCAAGTTTGGGCGGCTTCGATTGCAAGTAAATCGCAAGTTGTGGATCACGTCGCCCTACACTCGCGATGGCCACCCTGGAGAAAGCCGATTCAAAACAGTGTGGCCGCCTATGACTATCTTCAACTTCCGATTGCAGGTTGCATGTCCTTTAGAATCATGCCTTTATCTCCTGTTAATCACTAGGTCGGGGGTTCAAATCCCTCCCCGGGAGCCAACAA
>CAZPSH010000041.1:0-18252 GCA_964589625.1 uncultured Thermoanaerobaculia bacterium | reverse complement strand
ATACGCCATAAACTCAAGCGGCAGGACGCGGGAAGCGGTGGACTTCATCGGGACGCTGAAGGACCTCGACTACGTTTTGAAGGAATCCGACATTGTTGTTCTTTCCATTGCACTAAACAAGCAAACACGCAACCTCATAGGCCGTCACGAGCTTGAGTTGATGAAACCGGACGCTGTTTTGGTAAACGTAGCGCGAGCCGCACTCATAGACGAGACCGCTCTTTTCGAACACCTTGTGAATAGCCCTCATTTCAAGGCAGGCATCGACGCCTGGTGGATCGAACCTTTCGGCGCGGGCACATTTACGATGGATCATCCTTTCTGCGGGCTTCCCAATTTCATTGGCTCGCCGCATAATTCGGCGATGGTTCCCGGTGTCATTGAAAGAGCCGTCGAATTGGCGGCTTTAAATGTTCGCAATTTCATCCAGGAGAATCCGATTCGCGGGGTGGTATCTCGCGAACAATATAGATAACGTTTCATCCGTGGATGAGAGGAGGAATGGCGTCTAACCAATGCGTACGTTTGGAAGGACATGTAGCACTCATTACCGGAGGCGGAAGGAGAATCGGCAAGGCCATAGCCAGGCGTCTTTACTCCGAAAAGGCCGATATGCAATTTGCGGAACCACCGAGGACGTATTAAAAAAGGCCGGGTCTTGTATTGCCACTTTTCCATCGAGCCGCCTTCTTCCTTCAGGGGTTCATGCTCCTGGTGCGCGGTGAGCGTAGACCTCAATCGACCCTTGAGTCAAGGGATCGTTGGCAAGGGAGGGAGGAGGCCGCCGTCGGCGTCGCCGCCGGAGGAGAGGGCAGAAGCGGCTCGCCTCCACACACCACCGCGCCAAAGACCAGAAACGCCGTGGTGCAGCCCGTTCGGCCCGTGCCCTCCCCTTCCACGCGCACCGGCTTCGATGGGACCAGGATGGCCCGTCTCCGTTCCCCGCGCAAGGAGAGGACGGGGGAGCCCGGATGGAGACCCAACCCGGTGCGGGGAGGCCTTCCCCGGTGTCGGGAGACCGATTTCCAGCCGGAGGGGCCTCGGCACGCCACGGCGGGGCGTGCGAGGAAGCCTGCAATCCCCGGGGAGCGTCGGCCGCCGTCCGGTCTCAGTTCTTTTCGGCCCCGCCTTCTGCGCCGCTCTCTCCCTCGCACAGGGGCAGGTTCACGGTGAAGGTGGCGCCGGGGCCGGGGTCGTTGTTGCGGGCTTCCACCGTGCCTCCGTGGGCCTCCACGATCTTGTGGACGATGGCGAGGCCCAGGCCCGTGCCGCCCTTGCGGCGGCTCTGGAAGGGGTCGAAGAGGCGGGGAAGCAGGTCGGGGGCGATGCCCGGCCCGGCGTCGGCCACCTCCACCCTCACCCGGCCTTCGCCTTCCCGGCCCACGCTCACGCGCACGCTCCCTCCCTCGGGAGTGAAATGGAGGGCGTTGGAGAGGAGGTTTTCCACCACTTGGGCAAGCTTGTCCCGGGCCCCGCGGGCGCACACGGCCTCGTCCGGGAGGCGCGTTTCCAGCACCTCCGCCACGTCGGGGTGGCGCGGCGCCAGGTTCCGCACGGTCTCCTCGATGACGTCCCGAAGCAGGACGGGCCCGAACGTGGCGGGATCGATGGGCCGCCCGAGGATCAGGAGGTCCTTCATGAGGGCGTTCAGGCGCTCCACCTGCTCGCGGATGTGCTGGAGGTATTCGGCAAACTCCTCCCCCCCTCCCAGCTTCTTGTGCAAGGCCGCCGAGACGGTCTGGATGGCGAAGAGGGGGTTCCGCACCTCATGGGCGACACCGCCGGCTATGAGCCCGATGGCCTCCAGGGTGCGGGCCCGCGCCAGCTCGCCTTCCATCTTCTTCCAGTCCGTGAGGTCCACTACCATGGCCACGGCGCCCGAGAAGGCTCCGACGTCGTCGAAGAGGGGCGCGGTGCTCAGGAAGGTTTCCAGCGGGCTGCCGTCGGCCCTCCGGAAGGTGAAGGCGTGGCTCTCGGCGATGCCCTGGCGCCACCGCTCCGCGTGTCGGGCCGCTTCCGCCCTCCCTTGGGCGCTCGTGAAGTCGAAGAGGGAGGACCCCGCCATGGCCTCTACGGTGGTCCCCAGCATCTCGGCCATGGCCCGGTTGACGAAGGTCGTGCGCGACTCGGCGTCGATGGCCCAGATGCCCTCCTGGGCGGCCTCCATGAGGGTCCGAAGGCGCCGCTCGGAGGCCTTAAGGGCCCGCTCGGCGGCGAGCTTGTCGGTCACGTCCTCGGCCACCACGAGAACGGCGGGCTGGCCCTGGAAGGTCAGGGTGTGGGAGTGGATCTCCACATCGATCCGCCGGCCGTCCTTCAAGAGATGAACCCAGGGGCCCGACACCTGGAGGGTGGACCGCTCCCTCCGCACGTCTTCCTCCAGGCGCGGGAGGTCTTCGGGGGGACGGATGTCCCGCAGGCTCATGCGGAGGAACTCCTCCCGGCCGTACCCGTACTTCGAAACGGCGGCGTCGTTCACCTCGAGGAAGGCCAGGGATTCCCGGTCGTAGACCCACATGGGCTGGGGGTGGCTCTGGAAGAGCAGGCGGAAGGTGGCCTCGTTGGTCTTGAGGCGGGCCTCCGCCTCCTTGCCGCGGGCGCGGGCCTCCGCCTCCCTCAGTTCGCGCACCACGGCGGGCACCAGCCGCGCCAGGTTGTCCTTGAAGATGTAGTCCTTGGCCCCCATCTGCATGATCTCGACGGCCCGCGTCTCCCCGATGGAGCCCGAGACCACGAGGAAGGGGAGGTCGCGTCCGGAGGACTGGAGGACCGAGAGGGCCTCGACGGCGTTGAAGGAGGGCATCGTGTAGTCCGAGATCACCAGATCCCAGTCCTGGGACGCCAGAGCCCCGGCCATGGCCTGGGGCGTCTCCACGCGCCGGTGGTCCGGGTCGAACCCGCCCTTGCGGAGGACGCGCAGGAGGAGGAGGGTGTCGTCCTCCGAATCCTCCACCACGAGCAGGCGCAGGGGCTTCTTCATCCACCTCTCCGGGCCGGGGGGGGCGCCTCGTTCAGGATCAGCCAGTAGAGTCCCAACTGCCGCACGGCCTCGATGAAATCGTTGAAGTCCACGGGTTTCCGAACGTAGGAGTTGGCGCCGAGGGAGTAGCCGTCGCTCCGGTCCCGCTCCTCGTTGGAAGAGGTGAGGATGACCACGGGCACCAGGCGCGTGCGCTCGTCGGCCCGCAGACGCCTCAGGACCTCCAGGCCGTCCACCTTGGGGAGCTTGAGGTCCAGAAGAACCACGGCGGGGAAATCGAAAACGTCGCGCCCCGCGTGGGCCCCCTCCCCGAAGAGGTAGTCGAGGGCCTCCTGGCCGTCCCGGGCCACGGTGACGGGGTTGGAAATGTTGTTTTTCTTGAGGGCCCTCAGGGTGAGGGCCTCGTCGTCGGGGTTGTCCTCCACCAGCAGGATCACGCGGGATTCCATGGGCCATCCTCCCTTACGGTTCGCGAGGCTTCCGAGCCCAGTGTAAACCCGAATTGGGCGCCTCGATTTGTTTCACCGCTCGCCCACACCTCGCCCCCGTGGCGGCGGACGATGCGTTGAACGATGGCCAGACCCACCCCCGTGCCGGGGAATTCCGAGGCCGTATGGAGGCGCTGGAAGGGCGCGAAGAGCTTCCCCGTGTAGCGGGAATCGAAGCCCGCCCCGTCGTCCTGGACCACGAACCCATCCCCCTCCCTCCCGAAGCGGATGCGCGCCTCGACTTTCTTCTCCGTGAACTTCCAGGCGTTGCCCAGGAGGTTTTCGAGGACCAGGCGCAGAAGCCTCGGGTCGCCCCGCGCCACGAGGCCCGGCTCGATTTCCACCGTGACGGCGCGCTCCGGGCCGTGGCGCCTGAGGTCGCGGACCACCTCGGCGGCGAGCGCGCCCAGGTCCACCTCCTCGCGCGCCATCTCGGCGCGGGCCACCCGGGAGAGCGTGAGCAGGTCCTCGATGAGCTGGGCCATGCGCTGGGCGCCGGCCCGGATGCGGCGGATGTAGTCCTCGCCCTCGGGGCCCAGCTTGTCGCCGAAGTCCTCCGCAAGGGCGAGGGAGAAGCCGTCGATCCCCCGCAGGGGCGCCCTCAGGTCGTGGCTGACGGAGTAGGAGAAGGCCTCCAGCTCCTGGTTCGCGGCGTGGAGGAGGGCGGTCCGCTCCTGGATCTTCCGTTCCAGGTCCTCGAAGGCCCGGACGGCGTGGATGGTCACGGCGGCCGCCTCGGCGAGGGTCTCCAGGAGCCGGAGTTCCTGGGCGTCCGGGACGTGGTTCCGGGCCCAGTAGTTTCCGATGGCCCCCACGGGGGCGTCCCGGCCGATGGGGACCATGGCGAGGCTCTTCACGAAGGTGGGGCGGTAGGCCTCCACCGGAATGCGCGGGTCGGCGTAGATGTCCTCGATGACGACGGTCTCTCGGTTCAGCATGGACCATCCGCTGATGCAGGCGCTGAGGGGAAAGCGCCGGCCCTTCCAAAGGGGGGAAATGGCGTTTTCGTCCACGTAGTGGCACTCCTCCCCGTCCCTCAGGACGACGGTGGCGCCGTCGGCCCCGGCCATCGCCCTCGCCGCCTTGCGCACCGTTTTGAAGACCGCCGCCATGTCCCGGGCCCCGGCGAGGGCGCTCACCGCCGCGATGAGCTGTTCCAGGCGGGCGTTGAGGCGCAGGACCTCCTCCTCCGCGCGTTTGCGTTCCGATAGATCGATCCCGACTCCCACGAGGTGGGGCCGGCCCTCGATGGAGGCGGACACGCCCGTGAAATAGTAGGGCGTGCGCGTCCCGTCCTTGGAGAGAAAATCGGCTTCCACAGAGGAAGCGCCCTTCTCGAAGACCTCGCCGATGCGGTCCCGAAGGAGGCCCTTCTGGTCCTCGGCGAAGAGGTCTAGCGGGCTCATGGAGGCGATCTCCCCGGCCCCGTAGCCGGTCGCCCGCTCGAGGTCCCGGTTCCAGCGCCGGAACCGGAAGGACTCGTCGTAGCAGTAGACCACGCCGGGCAGGCTGTCGAGGACCGCGGCCGTGAAGTCCCGCTCCTCCCGAAGGGCCTCTTCCGCCCGCCTTCGTTCGGTGATGTCCACGACGAAGGCCGCGATTTCTGGCTCGGGGCCGGGGAGCAGGGCGTCCGAAAGGAGGACGGCGACTCGGCTCCCGTCCCTTCTCCAGTATTCCTTCTCGTAGGGCGTGCAGACCCCCCTGCGCTGCAGCTCTTCGAGGGCTGCCTCGTCGGCGGGTAGCCACTCGGGAGGCGTAAGGGACCGCCAGCTCACTCGGCCCTCCTCGAATTCCTCCCGCGTATATCCGATGAGGTTCAGGTAGTAATCGTTGGCCTCAAGGATACGGCCCTCGGGGGTGGCCAGCACCACTCCGATGACGTTGGAATCGACGAAGCGCCTCAGGCGACCGTGGGCCTGCCGGAGGCGCTCCTCGCTCTCCCGCTGGGCCTCCTGGGCCCTTCTCCCCTCCGTCACGTCCTCGGAGAAGATGGCCATCCCCTCCGGCACGGGCAGGAGACTGAGCCGAAACCAGCCCGCGCGGCCGTCCGGGAAGACGAACTCGTTTTCGGACCGGTGCGCGGTCCGTTCCTCCATGCACCGGCGCTCCAGGTGGAACACGGGCGTGCCTTCGATTCCGGGCCAGCACTCCGTCACGGTCCGGCCGAGGATCTCCTCCTTGGGCCGCCGGTTGTGGACCTCGGCCGCCGGATTGACGTAGAGGTGCCTCCAGTCGAAGCCGACGATCTGACAGCCCTCCATCATGGAATCCAAGGTCGATCGGTACCGGGCCTCGCTCTCCTCCAAGGCCTTCTCGGCCCGCTTCCTTTCGCTCACGTCCCGCACGGTGGAAACGAGGAGCATTTGGCCGCCGAGCCGCGCGGGCCGGGAGCGGACCTCCACGGGGAAGGCCGTGCCGTCCCGTTTCAGGTGAAGCGTCTCGAAAATCGCGCCTCCGGAGAGGGCCTTCTGGAGCTGGGCGGGCGCCTGCGCCCGTTCTTCCGGCGCACGGATCTGGGCCACGGAGAGGCCGGCCATTTGACCCGGCCCGTAGCCGTAGGTCTCCTCCGCCGCGCGGTTGGCCTCCAGGATGATCCCGTCGGGGCGGAGGAAAAGCAACGGATCGCCGGCCTCCTCGCGCAGGAGCCGGTAGCGCTCGTCCCGGTGGCTCAGGGCCTCCAGGTGGAGCATGCGCTGGCGGCGGGCGTAGGTCCAAAGGGCCGTTCCGAGCAGGAGGAGGAGGAGAAGCCAGGCGACTCCCGTCCAGACCACCCGGGAACGGTACGGCGCCAGGGCCTCCTCCCCGTCCACCTTGGCCACCAGCCCCCATTTTGTGCCCGCGATCCGGCGGGTGGCCGCCAAAATGGGCGCGTCCCGGTAGTCCCGGTATTCCCCGAAGGCCTCCCGTCTCTCCAGCGCGTCCCGGGCGGCCAGGCCCGGGGCCTCGAAGGGTCGGGTCACGCTCAGCAGGGGCGAGGCGCTGAAGCGAAGGGGAGCCAGGAACTGGACCCTTTCGCCCTCCCGGCGCATGAGGAGGACTTCCCCCGTCATCGTCGCCGCCGGCTCCCGCGCCAGAAGGGGATAGAGCCAGTGGGCGGGATCGCGGACCAGAAAGACGGCGGGGGCGCCGCCCGCTTCTCCGGGGGATCGGGCGGGCCGGGCGTGGACGATGAGCGCCCCCCGGTCGTGGGCGGCGAAAAACCTTGCGCCCACGCCCCGCCACTCCGGATCGGCCATCCAGGCGCGGCAGTCCTGGGGCAGGAGCGGGGCCCCCGGCGTGGAGGCCAGAGCCCGCCCCCCGGCATCCAGGAGGTAGATGCCCAGGTAGCCCTCGGCGCCGGCGAAGCGCCCGAGAAGGGCATCCAAGTGGGCCGCCGCTCCCGTTTTCTCGGGATAGGGGACCTCGCCCTCCGCGGGCCGGTTCTCCCCGAGGATCACCCGGAGGGTGGGAAAGTCCAGGAGGACCTGGGCGTCGGACTGGGCGTCCGCCAGCCAGACCTCGATGGCGGCCTTCCGGTCGTCCGCCATGGCCGACAGACGCACGTTCCATGTTTCCAGCGCATGGCGGCGTTCGGCCCGAGCGAAGCGCCAGAAGGCAAATCCGCCCAGGAGGAGCGCCAGGAGGACGGCGGCAGAAAGGAGAAGCCGAAGGCCCCTGCCGAGTCCTTCCGCCGACGAACGCGTTGCCGTTTCCACGGCGCCCATGTCTTCCTCCTGGCTGGTTGACCCGTTCATCCTAAGCCGGGACTGGGCCGATTCACAAGCCGCCTTTTTCATCTCCGTGCCAAAGGCTCCGGATCGGGAGACTGGGGGTGGCAAGGGACCATTACGGGAGGGCTCCGCGCGGGGAGGGGGTCTCCGACTGGATGAAGCGGTTCTTCGACGCTATCATGGGGACATCGGGGAGGGCCGGCCATGCGGGTTCTCGGGATTTTCTTGGCGATTTTTCTGTGGCTCCTCGGCGGCCTGTTCCTCCTGGCGGCGGCGGCTCCGGACGCGGTGGCGCAGGGAAAGAGCCTCTCCCGCGGCGTCGTGGGAGGCGGCCTCGTCCTCGGCGGATTCGTGCTCCTGGTGCTCGCCTGGCGCATGGGCGGCCCGCGCGAGGCCCCGGGGGGCGGGAGCGGCGGCGGAGCCCGGACGGTTTCGGGCCAGGAGCCGCCCGGCGGGCTCTCCCTCAAGAAACTGACCTGTCCGCACTGCGGGGGCCAGGTGGACCCCGCGTCGGCCAAACTCAACCCGGAGGGCACGCTCTCGGTGACGTGCGCCTACTGCAAGGGCGCCTTCCTCATCCAGGAGGACCCGAAATGGTGAGGGGGAGAGGGACAGGATTTGGGATTGGGAGTTTCGAATTTGGGATTTCGGAATTGGGATTGGGGAAGGCGGGACAGGAGGCGACGGAGGTTCGAGCGGACGGCGCCCCCTCCTGCCCGGAGAGGCCCCGCCGGAGGCGCCTGTGGACCGGCCTGGCCGCGGCGGTTCTCTGTCTGGCGGCGCCGTTCCCTGCGGTCCAGGCCCAGTACCGCTTCCAGGTGCCGGAGAATGTCAGCCGGGTGACGGTGAACCCCGACGCCTCCCTGGCCATCGAGTACGCCATCACCTTCGCCAACCAGGGCCAGCCCATCGACGTCATCGACGTGGGCCTTCCCAGCGGCGATTACGACCTCTCCTCGGTGCGGGCGGACCTCGACGGCCGGACGGCCCTCGGGGACATCCGGCCCTCGGAATACGTGAAGAACGGAGTGGAAGTGCACCTTCAGGGCACCGAGATCCCCGCGGGGAGTTCGGCGACGCTCCACCTCGCGGCCGTCGTGCGGGACCGTGTCTTCCGGGACGACGAGGACAAGACTTACGCCAGCGTGGTCTTCAGCCCCACCTGGTACGGCGCCGACTTCACGAGCGGGAGCACCCATCTCGTCTGCGAGTTCGTCTTCCCGGAGGGCGTGGGGCCCGACGACCCGCGCTACCACCGGGAGTCGCCCTTCACCTCCGCGCGGGTCGAAAACGGCCGGGTGATCTACCGGTGGGAGATTGGGGAAGCGTCGCCCTCCTCCCAATACACCTTCGGGGCCTCCTTCCCCGCGCGCGTCATGGAGCGCGTCCTGGATAGGCCCAAAGGGCCGGGGCCGCTGGCCCTGCTCCTTCGCGGGTTTTTCGGGCTCCTCAAGGACTTCATTCCCTGCCTCTGGATTGGGATCATCCTGTCGACCTTCGTCTTCGGCATCGTCAAGAACCGGAAGCGGCGCATGCAGTACCTCTCGCCTTCGGTGGGCATGGAGGGCGTCGAGGTCCGCCGGGGCCTCACGGTTCCCGAGGTGGCCGTCCTCCAGGAGCAGCCCGTGAACCGGGTGGTGGCCCTCCTCCTCTTCGGCATGATTCGGAAGGGTCTTTTGAAGGTGGCCGGACGCAACCCGATCCGGCTGGAGGTCGTCCCGGAGAAGAAGGCCGACTTCCCTTACGAGGAGTCCTTTCTCAAGGCCGTGCAGGGTGACGGCAAGCTGGACGAGACCGAGGGGGCCCGCGTGCTCATCGACCTCGTCAAGAAGGTCGAGGAGAAGATGAAGGGGTACAGCCGCCGAAAGACCCTCGCCTACTACAAGCAGATCATGGACCAGGCGTGGAAGCAGGTGGGGACGGAGGACTACTCCCAGGCCTTCGAGTGGATGATCCTGGACCGGGACTTCGAGAAGACCGCCTCCCAGCGGTACGGGACCAACCCCATTCCCCTTCCCGTCTGGTGGGGGCCCTTGTACGGCCACGGCCACCGCTCCTCTCCGTCGGGCGCGGGCGGGACGGGGGGAACGGACCTCTCGGGGGCCTTCTCCGACCTGAAGGCCGGGGCCAGCGGCATCGTGAGCGGGGTCGAAGGCTTCGCCAACGACCTGGTGGGGAGCGTTCCGGGCCTCGCGGGGAAGGTCACGGAGAAGACCAATCCGGTTCCCGTCTCCTCGGGCGGGGGCCATTCGGGCGGCGGGTGCGCCTGCGCGTGCGCCTGCGCCGGATGCGCCTGCGCCTGCGCCGGCGGTGGGAGGTGAAACGGCCATGAGATTCCTCGATTGGCTCAAGAACGAGAAACCCATCTCCCCGGGCCTCTACGTGGGCCGCATCCAGTCCGAGACCGCGTCCCACCGGGCGCACCTGCGCCTCGAACCCTCGGGGCGCGCCGTCCTCACGGTGGACGCGAGCCGGATCCTCCACCTCAACGGCACCGCCGCCGAGATCGTCAAGCTTCTCCTCGACGGGCTTTCGGAGGAGGAAACCGTGAAGGCCATGGGCCGGAGGTACCGGACGCGGCGGAACGCCCTGGCCGAGGACGTACGGAAGGTGCGGCAAACGGTGGCGGCCCTCTCGGACACGGACCGCGTGTGCCCCGAATCCGACCTCGGGGTCGAGCTGGTGGAGCCCTACAGCTCCGACCTGTCGGCGCCGCTCCGCATGGACCTGGCCCTCACCTACCGCTGCCAGAACCGCTGCAGCCACTGCTACAACGAGCCCTCGCGCCACGTGGCCGAGATGGACACGGCCTCCTGGAGGAGGGCTCTGGACCGGATCCAATCCGCCGGAATCCCCCACGTGGTGTTCACCGGCGGCGAACCCACCCTGCGCGACGACCTGCCCGATCTCGTGGCCTACGCCGAGGAATCGGGCCTCGTGACGGGCCTCAACACCAACGGCCGGAGGCTCTCGGACCGGGACTACACGGCGCGCCTGAGGGAGGCCGGCCTCGACCACGTTCAGGTCACCCTCGAATCGGCGGACCCGTCCCTCCACAACGCCCTGACCCGCTCCGAATCCTTCGAGGAAACCCTGGCCGGACTCCGCGCCTGCCGCGACGCGGGGATCTACTGCCTGACGAACACCACGCTCACCCGGGTCAACGCGCTTGGCATCGAGGCGCTGGTGGATCTTGAGGCTGTTGAGGGCCTCAAGACCTTCGCCGTCAACGGCATGATCTACTCGGGAAAGGGCAAGCAGAGCGGCCTCGAGTTGACGGCCCAGGAAGTCGTGCCCCTGCTCGACCGGCTCGCCGAGCGGGCCCACGAAAAAGGCTTGCGCTTCGTGTGGTACACGCCCACCCGCTACTGCGAACTCAACCCCGTGGAGATGGCCCTCGGCGTCAAGCAGTGCACCGCCGCCCGGCTGTCCATGGCCGTGGAGCCCGACGGCACGGTTCTTCCGTGCCAGTCCTACTACGAGGGCGTGGGCAACCTCCTGACCGACCCCTGGGAGAAGATCTGGAACCACCCTCTCTGCACGTCCCTCCGCAAACCCCAGACCCCCCTCCCCGAATGCGAAGCCTGCGAGCACCTCCGTCTCTGCGGCGGCGGATGCCCCCTGGAGACCCAGCACCAGAAGCTCCATTGCCGCGAGGTGGCCTCAGGCGGGTGATTGGGCACCAGCGCCTCTTGGGGTAACGCTGGGTCTTGGTTCCAAGGAGCCCCGGTTTGAAGCCCTTTGCAAGCAGCCCCGGATGCGCCGCCACAGGCGGATGGCGGCGTCCTGGCGCCGTTGGGCTCCCTTCTGGCTCACCGTCTTTTTGTCCCCTCCCGCCAGACAGCAAGAGATCGGACGCCCGGAGCGGGGGTGAAGGCCGGCTTGGGAGGAACCGCCCTTCAGTCCGTGACGTCCGATCCCTTTTCGCCGCCCACGAGGGCGGTGGTATCCCTACGGGGAGGCCCGCTCAGCGGCGCCCGCCCCCCCGGCCCGATCCCGAACCCGATCCCCGTCCAGAACCCTGTCCAGAGCCCTGCCCCGAACCCTGGCCCGCGCCCTGGCCCGTGCAGGAGCCACCTTCGGCGGAGGCACCCGCACCCTGGCCCGACCCCTGCCCGCGGCCCTTGCCTTGCGACGCGCCCTGGGACGATCCCGATTCGGCAGAGAGCCCGCGGCTGTCCCGATAGGCGTCGGCGGCGGTCTTCTCAAAGCTCCCCGAGCCGGAACCCGAGCCCGTGGAAGCGCCGGTTCCGCCCTGGGCCTTCAACCGCTCCATGGTCCGAATGCGGGCCATGGCCTGCACGCGCGTCTGGGCGCCGCTCCCGCTCCCGTTTTGGGTGGAGCCGCTGCCCGTGCCCTGCCCAGACCCAGACCCGGTGCTCGTCCCCCCGCCCGCTCCCCGCAAGGAACCCGTCCCCGAAGGGGAAGCGGCCCCCTCGCTGAGGGAGGCCTTGGTTTCCCGGGCCACGTCCTCCCAGGACTTGCCCGAGTCCCTCAAACCCTGGATGTAGGAAAGGGATACGCCCGAGGATCCGTAGACGAGGCCGTAGGTGGCGAATTCTTCGAGGCTCATCCCGGGACGGTTGACGAGCGCCTGCGCCTCGTCCGCGGGCATGTTCCAGACCTCGCGGACAGCGTGGAAGGCGACCTCGCGGTCGTTTTGGGGATTCGGCAGCCGGGATAGGTCCACCCCGCAGACGGCAAGAATGGGGAAGCCCGCGGCGGCCAGGACGGCGACGACTCGATGCAGCATGGGTGCCTCCATGGGACCCCCCTCCCTCGCGGGCACGCTCCGCGCGTCCCCGTCAACCGCTATTTCCAGAAACCGGCCTTCGGTCACACGACGGGTATACTGTGCCCGTGCGCGCACTGCCACCCCCGTCCGCCTTTCAGTTCGAACGCACGCGGCCCCTCCGGCTCGCTTTGTATCGCGAGGCTCGGCTGGCCGCGCGCCGGCGGGTGCTCGAGGTGGGCGCGGGCGAGGGCCCCGTGGCCGCCGAGGTGGCCCTGCGGACGTGCCGTCCGGTCTTGGCCCTGGACCGGGTCGCGCCGTCCTCGCATCCGGTTGGTGTCCGCTTCGTCCTGGGCGATGCCTTCCGGCTCCCCTTTCGCTCCGGTTCTCTGGACGCCGTCCTGCTCCACTTCGTCCTTCTCTGGCTACCGCGCCCGGTGGAGGCGCTGGCAGAGATCCGGCGGGTGCTCGGGAAATCCGGTGCCCTTCTCCTCCTCGCGGAGCCCGACCTGACGGGCCGAGAGGACCGCCCGGACACGGGCCTTGGGCGGACCCTGGAGCGGGCCGTGAGGTCTTGGGGCGGTCACCCCGAAGCCGGCCTTCGGGCGGAGGGCTGGCTTCGGGACGCGGGGTTCCGGCCGCGCCTGCGCGCGACGCCGGCCGAGTGGCTGACCCTCTCGGACCCTCGCGAAACCCTCACGGAGGTGGACGCCCTGCGAAGGGGCGGGCTACTCGAGGAACACGAAGCCCGCGCATTGGCCGATCGGGAGGAAGAGGCCTTCGCCTCGGGCCCGCGCCGGGTCCGCCTCCGCCTCACCTACGGCTGGGCCGAACGCTCCTAAGAAGGGGTGTCCTGCCCCTCCCGTTTTTCGTTTTACGTCTCCCGTCTCTCGTCTCTCATCTCCCGCCTTGCGTCTATCGAGCCTTCGCGAGCACGGCGAGGAAGGTGAGGGGCTTCGACGCCGGATTGACGAGCCCGTGGGTGTGGCCGACCTTGCAGAGGTAGGCGTCGCCCGGGCCTACGGGAAAGGCCTCCCCGTCGAGGAGTCCTAAGCCCTCCCCTTCGAGCACGAGGTAGAGTTCTTCCTCGGCGGCGTGGAGATGCTCTCCCACGGAGGCGCCGGCCTCCAGGGTCAGGATGCTGACGAAGTCCGCGCCCACCATGTCGCCGGGCGAAAGGTAGTCGAGCCGCCCGGCGCTTCCCTTGCCTCCGCGGATTTCAGAAACTCTGTGTTCCTGGATGCTCTTTCGTAGTCGTTTCACGGCCGGCCTACCCTTCCAGCGCGAGGAGCCACGGCTCCTCCAGAGCTTCGCAGATCCAGCGGAGGAACCGGGCGCCGTCGGCCCCGTCGATGAGGCGGTGGTCGTAGGAGAGGCTCAAGGGCAGGAAGGTGCGGGGCTCGAAGCGGTCCTCCCGCCACACGGGCCGCACCTCGCTCCGGGAGACACCCAGGATGGCCACCTGGGGCCAGTAGACGATGGGCGCGAAGGCCGTGCCGCCGATCCCGCCCAGGTTGGAGATCGTGAAGGTACCCCCCTCCATCTCGTCGGGAAGGAGTTTCCGCGATCGGGCCCGTTCGGCCAGGTCGCGGATTTCCCGCGCCAGGCTCAGGACGTTCTTCCGGTCGGCGTCCCGCACCACGGGCACGAGGAGTCCCCGGTCCGTGTCCACGGCCACGCCCACGTGGACGTATTCCTTGAAAACTGTTTCACCCCGCTCCGGATCGAGGCTGGCGTTGAAGGCCGGGAAGGCCCTCAGGGCAGAGGCCACGACCTTGACGAGGAGAGCCGTGACGGTGAGTTTGCCCCCGGCCGCCTCGACGCGGGCTCCGTATTTCGCCCGGAAGACCTCCAGGTCGGTCACGTCGGCCCCGTCGTACTGGGTCACCTGGGGGACCGTCGCCCAGGCGTGGGCCATGGCCTCCGCGGTGAGGCGGCGCACGGTGGTGAAGGGCTCGCGCCGCACGGCCCCCCACCGGGAGAAGTCAGGAAGGGGGCGCGAAGTTGGCCCGGAGGCGACCGGCGAGATCGCTAGGAGGGCCTTGGCCCGGGCCTTCACGTCGTCCTGGGTGAGCCGCCCTCGGGGGCCCGTTCCCCGGACCGAGGCCAGGTCCACGCCCAGCTCCCGGGCGAGCTTCCGCACAGCCGGAGAGGCCGGCCCAGTGGGGGCGGCGGTCGGGGCGGCCGGTGCGGTCTGGGGGGGTGGAGGAGAGGCCAGAGCCGGCGCGGGCGGTGACGGGAGGGCACCGGACTCGGAGGGCATCTCGGTTCCCGCCTTCCGAGCGGGGACGCTTTCGGCCTCCCCGCCGGCGACTTCGAGGCGCAGGAGGGCTTGTCCCACGCGGATCCGGTCTCCGGCCTTCACGAGGACCTCGGCCACCATTCCCGCGAAGGGAGCGGGCAGTTCGAAGAGGGCTTTGTCCGTCTCCACCTCGAGCAGGGGCTGGTCGGCCTTCACGGCCTCGCCCACCGCCACCAGCACCTTCACCACGTCGGCCTGGGTGACGTTTTCGGAGACCTCCGGAAGGGTCACGTCCCTCCGCATGCCAGAACCTCGCCTTTCACCGGCCCGCTGGGTCAGGCCTTTCCGGGTCGATCTCCAGGTCCCTTCGGGCGCTCTCGGCCGCCTTCGGCTCCAACTCGCCCGCGCGGGCCAGGAGGGAGAGGGCCGCGAAGGCCGTGTGGCGCTCGTCCACCTCGAAGAAATCCCGCAGTGCTTCCCGGCCGTCGCTGCGGCCGAAGCCGTCGGTGCCCAGGGCGGCGAAGGGGCCGGGGACCCACGGCGCCACCGAAAGCGGGACGGCCTTCACGTAGTCCGAGGCGGCCACGAAGACGCCCTCCGCGCCACCCAGGACCTCCTCCAGGCGGGTTTTCCGCGGGGCCTCCCTGGGGTGGAGAAGGTTCCAGCGGGAGACCTCCAAGGCGTTCCGGTGCAGTTCCTTGTAACTCGTGGCGCTGTAAACGTCCGCCGCGACACCGTAGCGCTCCTCGAGGATCTGCGCCGCCTTCAGGACCCCGCTCAGGATCGTGCCCGAGCCGAGGAGGTGGGCCCGGGGGCGGCCCTCGAGAGGAGAGGGCCGGAACCGGTAGAGGCCCGAGAGGATCCCCTCCCGCGCCCCATCGGGCAGAACGGGCTGGGCGTAGAATTCGTTCATCAGGGTGACGTAGTAGAAGACGTTTTCCTGCTCCACCGCCATCCGTCGCAGGCCGTCCTCGAGAATCGCGGCCACCTCGTAGGCGAAGGCCGGGTCGTAGGCCTTCAGGTTCGGCACGGGATAGGCGAGGAGGTGGCTCTGCCCGTCCTGGTGCTGGAGGCCCTCTCCCATGAGGGTCGTGCGGCCCGCGGTCCCTCCCAGGAGAAAGCCCCGGGCGTGCATGTCGGCGGCGGCCCAGATGAGGTCGCCGATTCGCTGGAAGCCGAACATGGAATAGAAGATGAAGAAGGGAATCGTGGGGATCCCGTGGGTGGAATAGGCCGTGGCGGCGGCGATGAAGGAGGACATGGCCCCCGCCTCCGTGATCCCCTCCTCCAGGATGGCCCCGTCGGTGGCTTCCTTGTAGTAGAGGAGGCTCTCGCGGTCCACGGGCTCGTAGAGCTGGCCCGCGTGGGAGTAAATGCCCACCTGGCGGAAGAGGCTCTCCATGCCGAAGGTGCGGGCCTCGTCGGGGACGATGGGCACCACGAACCGGCCGTACTCGGGGTCCTTGAGGAGCTTTCCCAGAAGGTGGACGAAGGCCATGGTGGTGGCCATCTCCCTCCCGCCGGTCCCCTCGTCGAACTCCCGGAAGATGTCCGGGGGCGGCGGCGGGAGGGCGGGGCATCCGGCGGACCGGCTCGGCACCCACCCCCCCAACTCCTGCCGGCGGGCCTTCAGGTAGCGGATCTCCTCGCTCTCCTCGGGGGGGCGGTAGAAGGGGGCCTGGGCCACGTCGTCGTCGGAGATGGGGATGCCGAAGCGGCTCCGGAACTCCCTCAGCTCCTGCTCGTTGAGCTTCTTCTGCTGGTGGGTGATGTTCTTCCCCTCGCCCGCTTCGCCCAGGCCGTAGCCCTTGATGGTGAGCGCGAGGACCGCCGAGGGCCCGGCCCCGGGCTCCGTGGCGGCGCGGTAGGCGGCGTAGACCTTCTCGGGGTCGTGGCCGCCCTTTCGCATCTTTCTCAGGTGCTCGTCCGAGAGGTGCCGCACCATCTCCAGGAGCCTCGCGTCCTTCCCCCAGAAGTGCCTTCGGATGTAGGCGCCGTCGGAAACCGTGTACTTCTGGGACTGGCCGTCCACCGTCTCCTCGAGCCGGCGGGCGATGAGCCCTTCCGCGTCCTTTTCGAGGAGCTCGTCCCAGTCTTCGCCGAGGAGGACCTTGACGACATTCCAGCCGGCGCCCCGGAAGGCGGCCTCCAGTTCCTGGACGATCTTGCCGTTGCCGCGGACGGGCCCGTCAAGGCGCTGGAGGTTGCAGTTGACGACGAAGACGAGGTTGCCGAGCTTCTCGCGGGAGGCCAGGGTGATGGCGCCCAGGCTCTCGGGTTCGTCCATCTCCCCGTCGCCCAGAAAGGCCCAGACCCTCTGGTCCGAGCGAGGCAGGAGGCCCCGGTCCATGAGGTAGTGGTTGAAGCGGGCCTGGTAAATGGCCATGAGGGAAGTGAGGCCCATGGACACGGTGGGGAACTGCCAGAATCCCGGCATCAGGTGGGGGTGCGGGTAGGAGGGCAGGCCGCCGCCCGGCGAGAGTTCACGACGGAACCGCGAGAGGTGAGCCTCCGAAAGCCGCCCCTCGAGAAAGGCGCGGGCGTAGATTCCCGGGGCCGCGTGGCCCTGGAAGTAGACGAGGTCTCCTCCGCAGGGGTGCTCCCTTCCTCGAAAGAAGTGGTGGAAGGCCACCTCGTAGAGCGTCGCCGCCGAAGCGAAGGTGGAGATGTGGCCGCCGATCCCAGAAAGTTCGCGGTTGGCCCGAACCACCATGGCCATGGCGTTCCACCGCACGAGGCTCTTGATCCGGCGCTCGATCTCGCGGTTGCCTGGGTACGGGGGCTGGCGGTCCCGCGGGATGGTGTTCAGGTACGGGGTGTTCGCCGTAAAGAAGGGCCGGATTCCGTACTTCGCGGCCCGGATGTGGAGGCGCCAGAGGAGATCCGTGATCCGCTCGGCCCCCTGCTCCTCGAAGACCCCGTCCAGGGACTGGATCCACTCCCGGTCCTCCGCCTCGCTCAGGCGCTTGAGATCCTCCGGATCCTTCGGTTCCATCGCGCCGTCCTATTCGTTTGCCCCGCGTGCGGAGTCTAGCACAGGGAGCGCGCATCCCGTCTGAAACCGCACGCGAAGCCCATGTGTTCCAGGAACCCCGGGGACATGCGGACCCACGCCCCGGTCCAGAACGCCTCGGAGCCAAGGCGCCCGGGGGAGAGCGATTCTCAACCACAAAAATTAGGGACAGTCACCTATTTTTCAGGGGCCTTTCTTTTTCCAGAGCCCCCTCTGTGTCCTCTGTGTGCTCTGTGGTTCCAAGGCCCTTACGCCGGGGCTACTTGGTGGAATCGTAGGCCTGGCCGTCGTCGATGGGCGCGTCCTTGATATCGTGGGGAACGCCCACGGTGACGGAGCCTTGGCAGGACCCGCCCTTGCCGTCGGAGGCCGTGAAGGCGATGCGGTAGACCCGGCCGTTGCCCGTCCCAGATCGCTCGGCGCGCACCTGCGGCGAGGCCGTCCCCACCCCGAAGCCGTCGGGGGCCTCGTCGCCGTCGCCCAGGCCGTTGGTTGGCTCGTCCTGGGTGATTCCCGTTACCGTGACCGTCACCGGATCCCCGTCGGGGTCGGTGACCCCTTGGAGGGCGATGTCCTGTGGTTTGTGGTTCGGTGGCCACAAGCGGGCCGGCGAGGCCGCGGCCCCGGCACATTCCGGAGGCCGGTTCGCCGGCATCACCCCCACGACGAGATTCACGCGCGCGGAGGCGCAGTTGTTGTCCTCCTTCGTCTCGATGACCGCCCCGTCGGCGTCGGCGCAGGCGTCCAGGTAGTACGTCCCGGGCGAAAGGTCCTGCGGCACCGTGAAGGGCGCCTCGAAGACCCCACTCTCTTCCCCTGGCGCCAAGGCCGCCACGCTCCGCTGGCCCACGACGAGGGCGCTCGCCGGGTCCACCGGCCTCGTTGCGGACAGGACGTAGCGCGTCACGCTCGGCCCCGAAGGCAGGTTCCCATGGTTTTTCGTTCTCTCCGTCACGTAAAAGCTCTGCCCCGGCCCGCTCATCAGCACCGGCGGCACGAAGAGGGGCACGGCAAGGTCGGGCCCGCCTTCCCATTTCACCGTCACGGGGCCCTGCTCGAGGTCCCACGCCGTGCAGTCTTCGGCCGT
>CAZPSH010000040.1:0-18637 GCA_964589625.1 uncultured Thermoanaerobaculia bacterium | reverse complement strand
GCCCTCCCCCTTCGAAGGCCTCCACCGTAGCGGCTCTTGCTTGCAAGAGCCGGCCTCTCGGCCGATGCGAGCATGGGCAGTTCCTCCTGCTCACCCCCGGGCCCTTGCCTCTTGGCGCGTGCCCCCGGGACGTGTCGAGCAGTTGCAACCGACCCTTGGGTCTCAGGGTCTTCGAGTGGGTCTTTCCACAAGTAGGAGACCGGAGCAGTTATAATATGGAAGGCGATTCGGCTAGGATGTTGCAATTCAAAAAGTCGACAGGACCGGCAGAAAGGGCGACCCCGCTCCCATGGAGCGGGCTCCCGATGCCCCGCGCTCTTTCCGTGCCCTGCTTTTCGATTCGGGTGGGGTATCGCGGAGGACCAAACCTCCCGCCGCTCGTTCCGGTCCAAGGGTGAGGCCGGGCCTCCCCCGCGTCCCGGCCGGGGAGGTGTGGCGATGAAGTTCGAATGGGGAAAGCTGGCACGGGTCTCGGCGGTGTTCGTGTTGCTCCCTCTCGCGGTCGGCGCTCTCCAGGCGCGGGAAAACCTCGACGGGTCCTACGACTCCATTCATAGCGTGGCCCCGAGGCGCCTGAGCCCGGACATCTGCACGGTGGACGGCGCCTCGGGCCGCCCCGTGTACGTGGGCCACTCCGCGGGCGCGCAGATCGCCGACCTCTTCGGTGCGGCCGAGCGCGGCTTGGAGGCGGAAGGCTTTTTCTCCTCGGACCTCGACGCCGAGACTCCGCCCAAGGAGCCCTCCTACGATTGGAGCGAGCTCGAATCCACTCTCCAGGCCTTCGTCCCTGGGACCTTGGACGGCCTCACGTTCCTGCTCCTGAATGGCTGGGAAGTTCTGTATGCAGGGGCTTTCGGCAATCAGACCTTGGACTCCTTCCTTCCCATCGCCTCCTCGACGAAGATGCCCTCGGCCGCCGCCATCCTCACGCTGGTGGACGAGGGGAAGCTCGACTTGGACCGACCCGTGGGCGAGTATCTCTCCGGGCGCATCGACTGGCCACAGGACAAGGCATCCATCACCATGCGCATGCTTCTCAACCACACCTCGGGGCTGCGGGGCGATCCCCCATGCCTCGCCGACCAGGAGGGGACCACCCTCCAGGAGTGCGCCCAGGCCATCGCGTATGAGCCCCTCGACTTCGAGCCCGGCACGAAGTTCGCTTACGGCGGCGGGAGCTTCCAGATGGCGGGCTACGTTGCAGAGATGCTCGCGGGAAAGCCCTGGACCGACTTCTTCGAGGAACGCCTGGGCGCCCCTCTGGGTCTGGCCCGCTTCACCTGCACGGACACCCAAAACCCGAGGATCGCCGGCGGAGCGTTCTCCAACGCCCAGGACTATGGAAGGATCCTTCAGATGTTCTTGAACGGAGGATCGTCCGGCGGCCGCCAAATCCTCTCATCCGCGACGATTGCAGTCATGAAAACCAACCAGATCGAGGGTCTGCCCGTGGTGCGCAGCCCGGGAGGAGAGGATCTGCCGGGCTACAGTTTCGGCTGGTGGATCTCGGATCCGAGCCTTCACCCCGGAAGCGAGGGTCCCGAGCTCTCCGACCAGGGCGCCTTCGGCTGCACGCCCTGGATCGATTTCGGGCCGGGGTACGGGGCAGTGCTCCTGATCAAGGACCGAACGAGCACGGGAACCGCCATCTGGAACGCCGTGCGGCCCGTCATTTTGGAACAGCTCCTAGCCGTGGCGCCCCTCACCACGGCTTTCTCCTTCACTCCTGAATCTCCCACGGACGCCACGCCGGTGACGTTCACGGCGAGCGCCGCGGGCGGGACGCCGCCGTACGCCTATGACTGGGACGTGTGCGGGCAGAGCGCGAGCGGCGAGGAGGTGACGGCGGCGCTCGCGCCCGGAAGCTGCGCGGTCACGCTGACGGTCACAGACGCCGCAGGGGCGGCGGCGACGGCTACTCAAGGCGTCGAGGTCGGCCACTCCATCGCCGTCACCGGTGTGGCCTGGGCCACCGATCCGGCGCGCCTGAAGGTCTTCGGCTCGGGCTTCGGGCCGGGCTGCAAGGTGCGCGTCGGCGGTTCCGCCGTCCCCAAGACCGTCTTCAAGGAGGCCGGGAAGATCGTGGCCAAGGGGGGGAGCGTTCTGAAGAGCATGGTCCCGAAGGGCGCGGCCGTCGAGATCACCGTCGTCTCCGCCGACGGGCGGTCCTCCTCCCCCCTCGCCTTCATGAGGTAGAGACGTTAGGAAGAAGAGAGCTGGAACCCCGCCGTTTCTGCTCCTGGCAGCCGGGGTCGCGGTGAGCCTGGTCTGCAAGACGACCCGTTTTCCGTACAGGACCGGACCTGGACGTGCAACCCGGCCGCCGGCCTCTCCGAACCGCTTTCAACTTCCGGATTTCCTGCGACGGGATGTGGGCTCGGGGGATTCGGTCGGCCCTGAGGAGGTCCGCCAGAGTCCCCGCGTCCATCGAATCCGTCTTGACCCGGGCCGCCGCGATGGCTTTGACGCGGAACGGATGAGCGAGTTACACCTCGTCCACCGCCTCAATCTGGTCCAGCCAGTCGTACTCCTTCCCCCAGTTGTCACCCCCGTTCAGCACCACCTTACAGGGCTCATCGAGCCCTTCGAAAAACTCCTGCACAGCCTGAAACTCCTTCGAGATTCGGGCGGACTTCCTCTTCACGCCGTTCCTGTCCTTCGCTTGAATCAGCGAGTACCGCTCGTGGTAATCTAGACCTGCGTACAGCATGGGGGTCTCCTCCTTTCGGCTATCTGCCCTATCTCCCGATATGCTACCGGAGTTGGCCCCCGCCTTTGCATGCTACCTGAACCTAAGGCCCTTCGCCAAGCCTGCAAGTCTGCACAAGAGCGCCCAGCCGTCAGTGGCAAATGAAATGCTGGCAAGCAAAACCGCCAGAACAGTACCTAAGATCCATACTCCTGTCTCATGCCTCTGGTAAAAGTTGCGGACTGTGAAGCCCGCAGTGGCAGTCTTGGTTTGCCATGCCTGGCCGTCGAAATACGTTAAAACGAAGTTAATTCCTTGTGGGCCAGGTTTTGGTTTTGGGGAAAGAGCCAAGTCAAGGCAAATGGGGGACTTCCCCAGAGGGTGCTTAACTTCAGTCGAAATCTGGAAGTTATGGGGTTCCGATGATGGATGCGCGTCAAAGACCCAAGTGCTCTTGCCGGAAGCCTCATCGAAAGAGAGTCCTCCCGACAGGCTGATTACGGCCCCTGTAGGATCGAGTGCGGCAGTCTCCGCCCCCCACCCCAACTTGCTGTCAGGGAAGCGTCTCAGGCTATGCCACACGACAGACTTCTTCGTGTCAAAGGTCGCTGGGGAAGGGTAGAAGGCGATCTTGGGAGTCTCAATATTGCCATAGCCAGAAACGTACACCTCGATTTCAAGCCGATCCCCCGCATCAACGATGGGATTCGAAACTAGGACTGCAAGTTCGTAGGCGCCTGGCTTCTCCGCGTTCCTTCGACTAAGCGGTTTGTTGGCAACAGCCATGATTTCCTCCGCCAAAACCCACGTTGGGCCGAGCATGAGCGCCGCCAACACCACTACACCCCTCAAACCAACTGGAATTGTGCAGCGCATTGGTAGTGCTCCCGCAAACTGGCATGCGAAGGCAACGGCGGCATGAGGCATCAAGGTAGCGGCTGCTCGGCGCGGCCGCGCAGGGACCGGTCGAGCGGACTGGCGTGCCCGCCTGTTCGAGGGAGGCTGGATGGCCCTTGGGAAGGAGGGCTCCGCTCCTACAGCCGGGCGAAGGGCCATGCGAGTACGCCCGGGCCGAGGGGGAGGGGCTCGCCGCCGGTGTGAACCACGAGGCCCGTCTGGGCTCTCTCTCCGAAATCCCGCCGAAAGGACTGGATGCCCTTGGCCATTCCCGGGTTGGGCGTAGAACCCAACTTGATCTCGATGGGGACGAGGCCGTCCTCTCGTTCCACGATCAGGTCCACCTCCGCACCGGCGGCCGTGCGCCAGAAAAAGAGACGCGGCTCCTGGCCGCGATGGACCAGGGTCCGGTACACCTCCCCAATGACGGCCGTCTCGAAAATGCCCCCCCCCATGGGCCCGGCCATGGCGTGGAGCGGGTCCCTCAGGCCGCACAGGTAGCAGAGCGTGCCGACGTCCATGAAGTAGACCTTGGGGGTCTTAACGAGCCGCTTGCCGGCGTTCGAGTGGTAGGGCCGTAGCATGATGACTTGATCGGTGGCCTCCAAAACCGATAGCCAGGCCTTGACCGTATTGACCGCCACGCCGAGGTCGCGGGAAAGGCCCGAAAGGTCCATCAGTTGGGCGCTCCGGGAGGCCAGGAGGCGAAGGAATGCCTGGAATTGGCCAAGGTCCCCCACCTGGCGGACCGTTCTCACGTCCCGCTCCAGATAGGTCTGGACGTATCCCGCGTGCCAGAGGACCGCGTCCTTGCGAAGCCGGGTGGCCGGCTCGGGGTAATGGCCCCGGAGGAAATGGGCCCACAGCTGAGGGAGCGGGCGCGTTCGAAGGGGACGGGCGAGGAGCTTTCGCTCCCACGGGAGCGGGGCGGCCGGTTTCCTGGCCAGCTCCCTCTCCGTCATGGGCAGGAGCCTCAGGATCGCCACCCGCCCGGCCAGGGTTTCCGTCACCCCCTGGGCAAGCTGGAGGTTCTGGGAGCCGCTGAGGATGTACTGGCCGCAGCGGTCCCGGGCCGCGTCGATCCTCTCTTTGATATACGGGAGCAGGGTGGGCGCGTGCTGGACTTCGTCGAACAGGACGGGGGGCGGGTGGAGTTCGAGGAATCCGCGGGGGTCCGACTGGGCCGACGCCCGAACATCGGGAGGTTCGAGAGAAACGTGGCGCATTTTTCCGGCGAAGAGGTGTTTGAGCAGGGTGGTCTTCCCGGATTGGCGGGGCCCCGTGAGTACCACGGCGGGAAACCCCTTGGAGGCCTTCCGGAGGGCTTCTTCGAGGCTCCGGCGCAAGTAGGGCATCTCCTTCCTCCTTTATGCAATATTGCAATCAGAATGCAAAAATGCAAGTCGCTTCTTCAGGCGCTCGAATCGGGCCTGCATGCACCCGTCGTTCCGCGGCGGGCTTCGCGATAGACTTGGGAGGCGGAGGGCGGATGCGGGGGTACGTGGCGGGGCGTTTGCTGCTGTTCGTCCCGGCGATGCTGGGGGTGGTGACGCTCGTCTTCTTTCTGGGGCGGGCGCTTCCGGGGGACCCGGTGGACCTGATGCTGGGCGAGGGGGCGCCGGCGGAGCGCCGCGAGGACCTTCGGCGGGCGCTTCACCTGGACGACCCCCTTCCCGTGCAGTACGGCCGTTACCTGTCGGACCTTTCGCGGGGCCGCCTGGGCGTGTCGCTCCGGACGCGGCGTCCCGTTTCGGAGGAGCTGGCCGCGGCCCTGCCGCAGACCGCGCGGTTGGCGGGGGCGGCGCTTGGCCTGGCGGTTCTTCTGGCGCTCCCGGCGGCGCTGGCCTCCGCGCGGGGTGGGGCGGCGCGGCGGTGGGTGCGGGCGGCGACGAGCGCGGGCCTCTCGCTCCCCTCCTTCTTCCTCGGGCCCGTTCTCCTGCTGGCCTTCGCCGTTTGGCGGCCCTGGTTCCCCGTCTCGGGGGCCGACGAGCCTGGGGCTTGGTTCCTCCCGGCGGTGACCCTCGCCGTGCCCACCTCCGCCCTCCTTTGCCGGCTCCTGTCCGCCTCCCTCTCGGAGGAGTTGGGCAAGGAGTACTTGACGGCGGCGCGGGCCCGGGGGCTGGAGGAGGGGGCGGCCTTTCGGCGCCACGCCCTGCGAAACGCGCTCCTGCCGGGGGTGACGGTGCTGGGGCTCCAGTTGGGCGGGCTCCTCACGGGGGCCATCCTGACGGAGCGGATCTTCCGGTGGCCGGGCCTGGGGACGCTGGTGCTGGGGGCCATCGGGAGCCGGGACTACCCGGTCCTCCAGGGGGCGGTGCTCCTCTTCGCCCTCCTGACGCTGGCGGCGACGCTGGCCACGGATCTCCTCTACGGCCTCCTCGACCCGAGGGTGCGGCGCGATGGCTAGGGGGGGAGGACTTTCCCGGAGGGCGGCCACGTGCCTGGTCCTGGCCTGGATGGCGGCAGCGGCGCTGGCGCCGCTTCTGGCCCCCGCGCCCTACGCGACCCAGGACCTGGAGCACCGGCTGGAGGGGCCGTCGGCGCGGGCGTGGATGGGCACCGACGACCTGGGGCGCGACGTCCTGTCCCGGGCGCTTTACGGCGCGCGGGTCTCCCTGGCGGTGACGGCGGCGGCCCTGGCCATCGCCCTGGCGGCGGGGACCCTCCTGGGGGCCGCGGCGGGGTACTGGGGCGGCCCTCTCGACCAGGCCCTCGGGCGGACGGTGGACGTGCTCCTCGCCCTTCCCGGCATCCTCCTGGCCATCGCCGTCGTGGCCTACGTGGGCCGCGGCTTCGCCCCCCTGGTGCTGGCCCTCTCGGCCACAGCCTGGGTGGGCTACGCCCGGGTGGCGCGGGCCCTCGCCCTCTCCCTGCGGGGAAGGGAGTTCGTAACGGCGAGTTTAGCCTCGGGGGCAGGCGGGGTCCACGTCCTGCGCCGCCACATCCTTCCCCACGCCCTCGGCATCCTCTGGGTGCAGGCGGGGGCGGGGGCGGCGTCGGTGATGCTGGCGGAGGCGGGGCTCTCCTTCCTGGGCCTGGGGATCCAGCCTCCCCATCCCTCCTGGGGCGAGATGCTCGCCACGGGATGCGACTACCTGCTGGAGGCGCCCCACCTGGCCCTCGTGCCGGGGGCCCTTCTCTTTTCCGCCGTATGGGCCTTAAATACTCTCGGGGAAGCCCTCTCCGAGGAAATGGATCCGGGCAGGAGGCATCGTGTGGACGCTGTATAGAATCGCGGCATGGGCGCTGGCTCCCCTCTGGCTGCTCGTGCTGGCCATGCGCCAGCGCGGGGCCTGCCGGCCCCTCCAGCGCCTGGGCCTCCTCGGCGCCCGTTCGGACGGCCCCGTCTGGATCCAGGCCGTGTCCGTCGGCGAGGTGCGCATCGCCCTCCGCCTGGCCCAGACCCTCACCTCCCGCGGTCTGCCCGTGGCGCTGACGAGCACGACGGCGGCGGGTCTGGCCCTGGCGCGCAAGGAGGGCCCCCCCGGCCTCGACCCCCAGGCCTTTCCCCTGGACCTGGGCCCCTGCGTGCGCAAGGCCCTCCGCTCCCTGCGCCCCCGCGCCCTGGTGCTCGTGGAGACGGAATTGTGGCCGGTGCTGTTCCGGGAGGCGCGGCGGGCGGGCCTCCCCGTCCTCATCGCCAACGGGCGCCTCTCGGACCGCGCCCTCTCCCGCACCCTGCGCTTCAAGTCGCTCTACGCGCGGGCCTTGCAGGGGGTCCACGTGGCCGCCCAGACGGAGGAGCACGCCGCGCGCTTTCGCCTCTTGGGCGCCTGGCCCGAGCGGGTGACGATCCTGGGCAACCTGAAGTACGACCTCGCGCCGCCCCCCGCCTTCGAGGCGGCACGGGAGGCCCTGGCGGCCCTCCTCCCCCCGGGGCCCCTGTGGGTCGCCGGCTCGGTGCGGGAGGGCGAGGAGGCCTCCGCGGCCCAGGCCCACGCCGAGGTCAAGGCGCGCCTGCCCGGAGCGAGGCTTGTGCTGGCTCCCCGGCACCTCGACCGGGTCCCCGCGGCCCTGGAGGCCTGCTCCCGCGCCGGGCTCTCGACCGCGAGAAGGTCGCGCCCGGGCGCCGAAGGGTGGGACGTACTGCTGCTGGACACCGTGGGGGAACTCTGGTCAGCCTACGCCCTGGGGGCGGCGGCCTTCGTGGGGGGTAGCCTCGTGCCCCTCGGTGGACAGAACGTCCTCGAGCCCGCCTACCTCGGCCGTCCGGTCCTCTTCGGCCCGCACACGGAGAACTTTCGGGAGGACGCGGAGCGGCTCGTGGCGGCGGGGGGAGCCTTCCGCGTGGAGAACGCCTCGGAACTGGCCTGGAGAGTCACCTCTCTCCTGCAGGACCCGCGCCTGGCGGCGGCGGCGGGGATGAGGGCGCAGGCCGCGGTGGAGGCCCACCGGGGCGCGGTGGACCGAGCGGCGCGGTGGATCGCCGACGCCATCCCCGGCGTCTGAGCCCGGGCCCGCGGGGGCCCTTCCGGCGGCTTATTTCGGTGTGGAACCCGGAAAGCGGAGCGCCGCGCCGTCCCACAGGGCGGGCGCCTCGAGGGGCAGGGGCATTTTGCCGTGGATGTGGCCCACGGGCAATCCCGTCACCAGGGGCTTTCCCTCCGGCAGGAGTTCCCGGATGCGGTCCGCCACCCGCGAGGGCCGCTCGCCCTCACCCATGCCGGTGAATCCGCCGAGGAGGACGCCGGAGGCCCGGTCGAACCATCCCGCCGCGTGAAGGTGCGTGAGGAGGCGGTCCAGCCGGTAGAGGCGCTCGCCCACGTCCTCCAGGAACAGCCACCGGTCCACGAGGGCCGGCTCCCACGGCGTGCCCACGAGGACCGAAAGGAGGGAGAGGCACCCGCCGAAGACGGGCCACGGTCCCGCCTTCGCCTTCGTGCCGCGGCCCGGCAGGGGTCGGGGACGCCCCGCGAGGGCGGACCACAGGGGCGGGAGGCGGCACACGCCGGGGCGGGCCAGCTCCTGTACGGAGGGGGCGTAGAGCAGGCGGTGGCGGCGCTGGCCCCAGGCGAAGAGGGCCGTGGCGTCGGAGAAGCCCGCGAGGATCTTGGGCCGGCCCGCTTTGTCCGCCGGCGGAAGGCCGGCGAGGATCCGGGTCGTGCCGTACCCGCCGCGGGCGAACCAGACCACGTCCGCGGAGGGGTCCTCGATGGCCTCGCGCAAGTCGGCCAGGCGCTCGGCGTCGGTGCCCGCGAGGTAGCCGCGGCGGCCCCGGGCGTGGGGACCGGTAGTCACGTGGAACCCGCGTCCAGCAAGCAAGGAGAGGCCCGCCTCGAAGTCGGCGGGGGAGACCGGTCCCGCCGGGGCCACGACGCGGATCCGAAGGGCCGTCTTTCGCGTCCGTCCGTCCATGGCCGGAGCATACCACGCCGCCCGCGCCCCCGGCGGATTCGCGGGGGCCGTCGGCGGCGCCGCTGCCGCCCTTCGGGGCGCCGCGGCCCGCTTGACTTGGAGGGGGCCAAAGGGTACCATCATGGGCGCCGTATGGCGCTCGGTGCCCCTGTAGCTCAGCCGGTAGAGCAGAGGACTGAAAATCCTTGTGTCGGTGGTTCAATTCCGCCCGGGGGCACCAACCTTTCGTTTGTCAGAACGGCGGGCGACTCACTGCGGTCTGCCCGCCGCCGTCGTCTCGACGTCTCGCGATCAAACCCCGACGCGCACTTGGCGCGACCGGGGTTGAGAAGGGGCGCGGGCCTCGATTCGTCCCGGGGCGAGGGCCCTGGAGAACGGAGACCCAGCCATGGCCTTGAGGGAAGAACTCGAAAGGTCCGGCACTTGGCTTTTCCGATGGAGAAGCTACCTTCCCTTGGTGATGTTCGGGCTGATCCTGCTGGCCCTGCGGGAGTACGAGTATCCGGGCCGCAGCGTTGCCCTCGACCATGTGTGGGAGGTCGCCTGCCTGTTGATTAGCGGGCTGGGGCTTGGAATCCGGGTCTTCACCATAGGACACGCGCCCCATGGAACCTCCGGAAGGAACACGAGGACCCAGGTGGCGGACACCCTCAACACGAGCGGCCTCTATTCCGTTGCGAGGAATCCGCTCTACCTGGGCAACTTCTTCATGTATTTAGGCGTCGTCGTGTTCGCTCACCTCTGGTGGCTAACCTTGATCTACATCCTTGCCTTCTGGCTCTACTACGAGAGGATTGTCCTCGCGGAGGAGGCTTACCTGAGACAAAAGTTTGGGGAAACCTACCTCGGATGGGCCCACGCGACCCCCGCCTTCCTGCCGAAGGTCCGCCTTTATCGGAAACCGGACTTGCCCTTCTCGCTGAAAAATGTAATGCGGCGGGAGTACAACGGGTCCTTCGCCGTCGTGTTGACTTTGTTTGTCCTTGAGATACTGGGAGACCTGGTCTCCCAAGGCAAGTTCGAGGTCGACGTACTGTGGATCTGGATCTTGACAATCAGCCTTACCCTCTGGATCGTCCTCCGGACGATCAAACACCGCACGAGATGGCTATTCGTAGAGGGTAGGTAAGCCAGTCTAAATCTTTGTCCTCCAGCGCTCCGGAGATGGGGGCCAAAAGCGACCCTCCTCCGGGGCTTGATTTTTCCTCCCTCACTCGTATACTACCAACAGGTAAATGGAGAGATGGCGATCAGGGCGTGCGCCGCGCGAGGACGTCCCATGTGCGATCCGGGTGCCGCGGCGGCGCGGTACGGGGGCATGGTCTACGACGAACTGGACTCGATCAGGCGGTGGAATGCAGGCACACCATCCGGAGGTTGTAACGGGAAGGCGGGCCGCCGGGCGGCCCGGGGATGAGCGCACGCGATGGAGTGGAACTTGCCCGAACGTAGAACCGCACCTCGGCTCCCGATCGCCGGGAGGCTGGTGGCCAAGGTCAAGGCCTACCTGGCCGCCCGGGTGGTGGACGTCTCCGCCAACGGCATCCTGGTGGAACTGCCCCACAGCATGCAGCCAAAGACAGCCTGCGACCTGAGGTTTCCGAAGGGGGACGGGGAGGTCCTGCTTCGCGCCGAGGTCCGCCGGTGCCGCGTGTGGGGAATGGGGGACGACGAGAAGGGCCACCGCGTCCTCCTCTACCGCGCGGGGCTCGAGTTCCGGGACCCTGCGGCCGTCGTCTTGGCTAAACTCGCCGAGGTGATCCCCCAGATCCCTTCGCCGGCGCTGCCGTCGGAGGGGAAGGGGCCTCCGGAACCCTCGGTGACCGTCCTGATCGACCCGAAGGATTAGAAGGACACAGGGTACGCCTCTCCACGACGCCCCAGCGATCCGCCTCCGAAGGCAGACGGGACGGGCGCCGCGTCTGCGGCGCGGCGCGGGAGGCCGAGATGGGGCGCTTCCGGGCCCCGGCGTGCGCTACACTCCCCGTCGGGAGGCCCTCCATGGCGGGAACGCTTTTGGGTGACTGGGCGGCGTGGGCGGGACCGCTCCTCCTACTCCTGCTCTGCGCCGCCGCGTGGGTCTCGCAGGTCTTCCAACTTCCGGGCAACTGGATCATGGTCCTGGCCGCCCTCCTCTACGGATGGCTCGAGGACTTTTCGGTGGTCACGTGGTGGGTCCTCGCGCTGGGGCTCCTGCTGGCGGGCTTGGGCGAGGCGGCGGAATTCCTGGCGGGGTACCTGGGGGCCCGACGCTTCGGGGGAGACCGTTGGGCGGGGGCGGGGGCGCTGGCGGGATCTGTGATCGGGGCCCTCCTGGGCGCGGGGTTCGGTTTCGGTCTCGGGGCCATCCCGGGCACGGTCCTCGGGGCCTTCGCGGGGGCGATTTCGGTGGCGGCGTGGCGGGAACGGCACTCGGGGAGGGCCCTGTGGACGGGCCTCGGGGCGGCCCTCGGAAGGACCCTCGGCCTCTCCGCGAAACTCGCTTCGGGCGGGGCCTTCCTGGTCCTGCTGGCGCTGAGGATCGGGTGGTCCTTCGCCGCGGGACGGCTCCCGTAGGGTCCGGCCGGGACGGTGTTTCGGGTCCCCCGACCCGGTCAGTCGTCCTTCAGCGGTGAGCGGAGGGCCTCGCCGTCCCTTTCGCGCGTGCGGATCCGCACGGCGCGCTCCAGGGGGAGCACGAAGACCTTGCCGTCCCCGCGACGCCCCGAGTGGGCCGCCTGGACGATGGCCTCGACGATGGCGTCCACGGCGTCGTCGGGGGCGGCCACCTCGACGCGCACCTTGTCCGTGAAGTCCACGATCTCGGCTTCGAAGTCCGGGGCGTCGCAGCCCTTCCCCTGGCCGAACCCCCGGACGGGAACCATCATCATTCCGGGGAAGCAGGGCGTTTTCAGGAGGGCGTTCTGTACCTTGTTCAGGGCGAAGGGCTGGAGGATCGCGACGAGGAGCTTCATGACGGTCTCCCCTTGGTGGCTTCGACGGACGGCTATACAGCGCGACGGAAGTCCGGCGCGCTGGGTGCGGGTGGAGGTCCGGGGGAGGCGCCGCCGCGCCTCTCCCGGTAGGGCCCGCGGGGAGGGCTCAGCCCTTGCGCGGACCGCGGGGCCGCACTCGCAAGGGATGGGGCCTTCCCCGCGAATACAGAGCGGCATACCCCCAAGCTCCACCGCCTTATGCGCATTCAGTCTTGCCGCTCTGTATAACACGGGGGCCGACCCTCGAGAAGGGTATACTGAGTCCCATAGGGCGCCGGGCGCCCAGGGAGGGGGACATGCTCTACGACGCGTCCACCTGGTACCTTTCGGTCGTTCCGGCCGCCGTCGCCACGGGAGTCGGAGTCGCAGGAGGCATGAGGCTGGAGGGGGTGCGGTCCTCCATCGGGGGGCCATCCGGACCCGGAGGGGAGCGATCCGTCCCTGGCCGCCACCTTCGCGCGGTGGCTCGAAGAGTGGAAAAAGCGGCCCCTGGGCCTGAGCGACCCCGACGCCAGACCCGGCGCCGGAGCCTGAAGGCCCCTCCGCGGCAGGATCCCGCGGGGAGAGTGCGGTTCGCCCCTCCGCCCAGGAGGTCTCCTCCCGGCGGTTGACACCCCGGGGGACGGATTCCAAGATGGTGCCTCCGCCAGCGGGTGCTCCCGGGGCGGTGCGAGGAGGGGGGGAACCATGACCGTTCGCATCGACGGATCGAGCCTCACCATCGAACAAGTGGTCCGCGTGGCCCGCTTCGGCGAGGCGGTGGAGATCGCCCCCCGGGCCATCGAACGCATCGGATCCTGTCGGGCCATGGTCGAGCGCAAGATCGCCGCCCGCGAGGTCATGTACGGCGTGAACACGGGCATCGGGGAGCTTGCCAGCGTGGCCCTCACGGACGAGCAGGTGGGCCAGTTCCAGAAGTACCTGATCTACAACCACGCGGCCGGCATCGGAAAGCCGGCCCCCGTGGAGCACGTGCGCGCGGCCATGGTCAGCCGAATCAACGTCCACGCCAAGGGTTTCTCGGGGTGCCGAGCCGAGATCCCGCTCACCTACGCGGCCCTCTTGAACGCCGGCATCACACCCGTGGTCTGCGAGAAGGGGAGCGTGGGGGCATGCGGCGATCTGGCGCCCATGAGCCAGTGCGCCCTCTCCCTCTTGGGGGAGGGGGAGTGCTTCTACCTCGGGGGCCGCATGGCCACGAGGGAGGCCATGGAGCGGGCCGGCGTCCCCGTCCCGGGGCTCAGGGCCCGGGACGGCCTCGCCGCCATCAACGGCAGCAACCTCATCACCGGCATGGCGTGCCTGGAGCTGTACGACGCCGAGCGGTGGACGGCCCAGGCGGAAATCGCCGCCGCCATGAGCCTCGAGGCGCTCCTGGCGAACCTGAGACCCTACGAGGCCCGCCTCCACGAACTTCGCGGATTCCGGGGGGCCCAGACCACGGCGTCGAACCTCAGGAGGCTCCTGGAGGGGTCGGACCTCGCCACGGGAAAAGTGAAGGTGAAGGTCCAGGACGCTTACTCCATGCGTTCCACGCCACAGGTCGTGGGCGCTTTGAGGGACCAGCTCGCATGGGCCCGGAGCCAGGTGGAGACGGAGCTGAACGGGGTGGCCGACAACCCCATCTTCGTGCCCGAGGAGGACAAGGTCTATACCGGCGCCAACTTTCAGGGGACGCCCGTGTCCCTCCCCCTCGACGTGTGCGGCGCCGCGGTGGCCATGGTGTGCGTGCTCTCAGAACGCCGCCTCAACAGGCTCCTGAACCCCGCCCTCTCGGTGGGCCTGCCCGCCTTCCTCACCCGGGGCGCCGGGATGTTCTCGGGCCACATGCTGAGCCAGTACACGGCCGACATGCTCATCTCGGAACAGCGGATCCTCTCGGCTCCCTCCTACGTCCTCTCCATTCCCGCCGCGGCGGACCAGGAGGATTTCGTGTCCATGGGGATGAACGCGGCTCTCAAAACGCGGCAGATCCTCGACAACGCCGAGGGGGTCCTGGCGGTGGAGCTCATCGCCGCCGCCCAGGCCCTCGACTTCAGGGACTTCTCTTTCGGGAGGGGCACGCGCGCCGCCCACGCCGCCGTGCGGAGGGTGGTGCGCCACCTCGACGAGGACCGCCCGCTTCACGTGGACCACAACGCCATGGCCGAAGCGGTGAAGGCCGGCTCGGTCCTCGACGCCGTGGAGGCCGAAGTCGGAGCCCTCGGGTCCTCGTGGCGATCCGCCTGAGGGCCGGGGGGTCGCTTGGTCTTTCATGACTGTGGGAAGCCAGAAGACCCGGGCGGGGTTATACTTCGGTAGCCCTGAACGGGAGACCCCATGGCGAATGCCGTGCTCATCACCGGCGCCTCCAGCGGTTTCGGCCTTCTGACGGCGCGGCTCTGCCACGCGAGGGGATGGAACGTCGTGCCCACGGCCCGAGACGTTCGCCGCATCGCGCCGCCGCCCTCGGACCCCCGCCGCTGGCTGCCCCTCCGCCTGGACGTGACCGACCCCGGCTCCGTCGCCGCCGCGACGGGGGCGGCCCTCGAACGCTTCGGTGCCCTCGACGCGGTGGTGAACAACGCCGGAGTTGGCCACTTCTCTTCGGCGGAAGAGGCCGAACCCGACGCCCTGAGGAGGGAGTTCGAGGTCAACTTCTTCGGGGCCGTGGCGGTGACCCGGGAGGTGCTCCCGTCCATGAGGGCCCGCGGGGGCGGTTGCCTCGTCTTCGTCTCCTCCCAGTGGGGAAGGATGGGGGTCCCCGGCTTCTCGGGGTACTGCGCCGCCAAGTTCGCCCTCGAGGGTTGGGCCGAAGCCCTCGCCCACGAAACGAGACCCTTCGGGGTGCGCCTCTGCATCGTGGAGCCCGGCGCCTTCGACACGGGATTCGGCGAGCGGTCCCTCTCCGTGGGGAAGGCCGTGGGAAACCCCGGAAGCCCCTACGCAGGGATGTACGCCCGCCTGCGAGCGGGTTTCGCGTCCGAGAGGAACCCGACGGGAGAGCCGGTGGCGGAAGCCATCTACCGCGCCGTCTCGGGAGAGGGGGACAGCCGCCTCCGAATCGTGGTGGGGACGGAGGCGGAGGCGTGGTCCCGGGCCCGATTCGCGCCCGGGGAGGAGGAGTTTCTCTTGAGGCTGGCCCGCGAAAAGGGCTGGGAAGGCGGCGGAGGACGGGAGGTGGGGCCATGACGGAGTACCGCGTCGAGAAGGATTCGCTGGGCGAGGTGAGGGTCCCCACCGAAGCCATGTGGGGCGCGCAGACCCAGCGCGCCGTGGAGAACTTCCCCATCAGCGGACAGGGGATTCCAAAGGGAATGATCCGCGCCCTCGGCCGGATCAAGCGGGCCTACGCGCTGGAGAACCGAGCGCGCGGTGCCTTGGCCCCAGACCTTGCGGAGGCCGTCTCGAAGGCGGCCACGGAGGTCCTGGAGGGGCTCTGGGATGACCATTTTCCCGTGGACGTCTTCCAGACGGGCTCGGGCACTTCGTCGAACATGAACGCCAACGAGGTGATCGCCAACCGGGCCATCGAGATCCTGGGCGGCGCGCGGGGCAGCAAGTCGCCCGTCCATCCCAACGACCACGTAAACATGGGCCAGTCCAGCAACGACGTCGTCCCTTCGGTCATCCACTTGGCGGCGGCCGAGGCGGTAACCTCGGAGCTTCTCCCGGCCCTGGAGGCCCTTGCACGGGCCCTGGCGGAGAAGGCCGAGGCCTTCGATCCCATCGTCAAGATCGGGCGCACGCACCTCATGGACGCCGTGCCCGTCCGCCTTGGGCAGGAATTCTCCGGATATGCCCAGCAGGTACGCAACGCGGCCCGGCGCGTGGAGGCGACCCTGCCCTCCGTCTGCGAGCTCGCCTTGGGCGGAACAGCCGTCGGGACGGGCCTCAACGCCCCGTCCGGCCTGGCCGGGTCCGTCATTCTGCGGCTCGCCGAAGAGACGGGGCTCCCCCTGCGCCAGGCGCCGAACCTCTTCGAGGCCCTGGCGGCCCGGGACGCCCTCGTGGCCCTGTCGGGCGCCCTGCGCGCGGCGGCCGTGGGCCTGACCAAGGTCGCCGAGGACGTGAGGTGGCTGGGATCGGGACCCCGGTGCGGCCTCGGGGAGATCCGCCTGCCCGACCTTCAGCCGGGCTCCTCCATCATGCCCGGAAAGGTCAACCCCGTTATGGCCGAGATGCTCGTCATGGTCTGCGCCCAGGTCTTCGGGAACGACCAGGTGGTGGCCTACTCGGGAGCCCGGGGCCAATTCGAGCTGAATGCCATGCTTCCCGTGATGGCCCGAAACCTTCTCGAGTCCGTCGCCATCCTCTCCCGCGGAGCGGAAGCGTTCAGGCGGCGCTGCGTGCACGGGCTGGAGGCCGACGAGAAGCGGTGCGCCGAGATGGTGGAGCGCAGCCTGGCCATGGTCACCGCCCTGGCTCCCGCCCTGGGCTACGACCGCGCCGCCGAACTGGCCAAGGAGGCCCACGCGACGGGGAGGACCGTGCGCGAGATCTGCATGGAGCGAAAGGTCCTCCCGACCCGCGTTCTCGACGATCTCCTGGACGCCCGGAAGATGACGGGCTGAGGAGCGTCTGCAGGTTGGGCGGCGTCAGAGCTCGATCTGCGCGCCGAGCTCGACGACCCGGTTGGGCGGAATCCCGAAGAAGGCCGTCGCGCTCTGCGCGTTTCGGGACATGAGCCCGAACAGGGACTTCCTCCACCGCGCCATGCCCGGCTTGTCCGTGGGGATCAGGTTCTCCCGGCCGAGAAAGAAGGTCGTCGTCATGGGATCACAGGGGAACCCCTTCCCCTCGGCCAGCGCCAGCAACCGGGAAATATCGGGCATCTCCATGAAGCCGTACCGCGCCGAAAGGCGGAAGAAGCCCTGGCCCAGGGGCTCCACCGTAAGCCGGTCCTTTGCGTTTACGGTGGGCACCTCCTCGGTGGTTACGGTCAGGAGCGCCACGCGCTCGTGCAGGACGTGGTTGTGCTTCAAGTTGTGGAGGAGGGCGCCTGGGATCCCCGCCGGATTTCCCGTCATGAAGACCGCCGTTCCCGGGACGCGATGGGGTGGGTTGCGCTCCACGTCGCCCAAGAACAGGTCGGCGGGGAGGGCCTCCTCCTGGAGGCGCTGGGCCAGGATCCCCCGCCCCCTCTTCCAGGTGAACATGAGGACGAAGATCGCCCCGGCCAGGACGAGGGGGACGTATCCCCCGTGCTGGACCTTGATGATGTTGGCGCCGAAAAAGGCCAGATCTACCGCCAGGAACGCCATCGCGAGAGGGACCGCCGCGAGGGGCGGCCAGTTCCACCTTCGCACCGTGACCACCAGGAAGATGAGGGTCGTGATCACCATGGTCGTGGTCACCGCGACGCCGTAGGCCGCGGCGAGCCGGTTGGAGTTCTGGAAGCCAAGGACCAGGAGGATCGTGGAGACCATGAGGGCCCAATTCACGCCCGGGGCGTAGATTTGGCCGATCTCGTGGGAGGAGGTGTGGCGGATCTGCATGCGGGGGCAGAAGCCGAGCTGGACGGCTTGCCGGGTCAGGGAGAAGGCCCCCGAAATGACGGCCTGGCTGGCGATGATGGCCGCCGCCGTGGACAGGGCCACGAGCGGATAGAGCGCCCAGGACGGGGCCAGGAGAAAGAAGGGATTCCGGGCGGACTCGGGATCCGTCATCAGGAGGGCTCCCTGTCCGAAGTAGTTGAGCATGAGGGACGGCTGGACCAGGAGGAACCACACCAGCCGGATGGGGCGGCGGCCGAAGTGGCCCATGTCCGCGTAGAGGGCCTCTCCGCCCGTGATGGCGAGAAAAACGGCGCCCAGGATCAGAAACCCGTGAAAGCCGTTTTGGGCAAAGAACTTCAATCCGTACAAGGGATTGAACGCGAGAAGGACGCGGGGCTGAGCGAGGATGCCGCCCACGCCGAGAACGGCGAGAGTCAAGAACCACACCGTCATTACGGGGCCGAAGAGGGTGCCGACTTTGGCCGTGCCCCTCTTCTGGATGACGAAGAGAGCGACCAGCACCGCGAGGCTGAAGGGGATGACGTAGGCGGCGAGGGCCGGAGTCACGACCTCCAGGCCCTCCATGGCGCCCAGGACCGTGATGGCGGGGGTGATGATCCCGTCCCCATACAGGAGCGCGGCGCCGAATACTCCCATCGCCGTCAGAAAGAAGGCGCGGGTGCGGCTCCGGGAAGCCTCCGGCCTAGCCAGAGCCATCAAGGCAAGGATCCCCCCCTCTCCCCGGTTGTCGGCCTTGAGGATGAAGACCAGGTACTTCAAGGAGATCGTGAAGAGGAGGGCCCAGGTGACGAGGGACAGGACGCCCAGGACGTTAGTCTCCGTGACGGGGAGGCCCAGTTCCGGTCCGAAGCACACGCGGAGCGTGTACAGGGGGCTCGTACCGATGTCTCCGTACACGACGCCGAGGGCTGCCAGACTGAGAAAGAACAGCCTCCGGCCCTGGCCATTCAAGGTGTCCGACCCGGTAGCCGTCCCCATCCTCCCGGCCCTTCGTCCGTCGCCGGGAGGGGTCCCGGCCCGGTCCCAGGGGCGGGCTCCTTATACCACCGATTGCTTCCGCCCTCAACGGGGGCCCCGGGCGGCAGAGAGGTGACGGTTCCCCGCCACCTTGCGCGGCGGCCCCCGAGGGGCTATCTTGACCGCCCGGAGGAGGTTCCCTCGTGGAGGTCGTTCGGAAACCGGCATGGTTCAAGATCCGGCGTCTCGCCGTGGGGGAAAGGGCG
>CAZPSH010000039.1:0-18696 GCA_964589625.1 uncultured Thermoanaerobaculia bacterium | reverse complement strand
CAGGTCCGTCACGAGGCCGGAGAGGCTCCAAGGTTCCCCCTCCTCGGGCGACTCGGGCAACTCCCGCAGGCGCCAGTACCAACCTAGCATTCGTTCCAGGGTCCGGGTGTTGGACTCGAGAATCTGAAGGGCCTCCGCCACGGGCTCCAAGGGATCTTTGACGTAGAGCTTGAGCAGATACTGGGCTCCGCGCAGGTTGGTCAGCGGCGTGGCCAGGTCGTGCTCGAAGATGAGGCGCTCCTCCTCCGGCCTCATGCGCGCCTCCGGAAAGCCGCGGGATCCACGTCCAGGCGCTTGAGGTGTTCGTAGACGCTCTTGCGGGAAAGCCCCGCCTCCTCGGCGGCTTTCTTGACGTTGCCCCGGTGCCGCTCGAGGGCGTCGATGAAGTAGGTTCGGCTGAACCGTTCGAGGGCGGCGCCGTACCCCCTTCCATCCGCCACGAAGGTGTCCGGCTCCGCAACCTCCGCCCCGAGGTGGACCACGTCCTCCGCCGCGATGGTGTCGGCCCGGCAGAGGACGAGGGCCCTTTTCAGCGTGTTCTCCAATTCGCGGACGTTTCCCGGCCAGTCGTACCGAACGAGCTTGGACTGGGCCTCCGGCGTGATGCCCTGGACGGCCGGGTTGATGGAGGACCGGTGGAGTCGGATGAAGTGGTCCACGAGGAGGGGGATGTCCTCGCGGCGCTCCCGAAGGGAGGGTAGGTGGATGCCGACCACGTTGAGGCGGTAGTAGAGGTCCTCGCGAAAACGTCCGGCGGCGATCTCCGCCTGCAGGTTTTTGTTTGTGGCCACGAGGATGCGCACGTCGGTCTGGACGGTCTGGGTGCTTCCCAGCCGGCGGACTTCGCCGTCCTGAAGCGTCCGGAGCAGTTTCATCTGGATGGAGAGGGGGGCGTCGCCCACCTCGTCGAGGAAGAGGGTCCCGCCGTTGGCCTCCTCGAAGAGGCCCCTCTTGGCCGCCGCGGCCCCCGTGAAGGCCCCCTTGGCGTACCCGAAGAGTTCGCTCTCCAGGAGGGTCTCCGGCACGGCGCCGCAGTTGATGGGGACGAAGGGCTTGGAGGATCGCCGGCTCATGGAGTGGATGGAGCGGGCCACGAGTTCCTTCCCGGTCCCACTCTCCCCCGTGAGCACGACGGGAACGTCCCTCCCGGCCACGAGGCTCACCATCTGGAAGACCTGCCGCATCCTCGCACCGACCCCAATGAGGTTGGGTGGCGCTTGGCTCCGGGAGAGCCGGACCTTGAGATCGCCCAACTCTTCGCGCATCCTGTATTGTTCGAGGGCCTTCTCCACCTTCACCTGTAGCTCGTCCAGAATGACGGGCTTGGTGATGTAGTCGAAGGCCCCCGCGCGCATGGCCTCCACGGCCGTCTCAATGGAGGCGTACGCCGTGATCAGCATGACGACCACCTCGGGCCGCCTGCGCTTGATCTCCCTCGTCAGTTCCATGCCGTCCATGCCGGGCATAATAAGGTCCGTCAGGACCAGGTGGACCTCCTCCTCGTCCACCATCCGTAGGGCCTCGCGCGCGTTCCGGGCCAGGAGTGTACGGTACCCCGCCGCGCCCAGCGTGTGGCCCAGGATCCGGAGGGTATCCGGGTCGTCGTCGGCGATGACCACGTTGGCTTTTGGCTCCATGGGCTCCCCGTTTGGATCATCCTATCCCAAAGGGGGGCTCGCCTCAAGAACGTGAGAAAGATCACGAACGGCCGTTCCCGCGCCGCGCCGCTAAACCAACCCGGAGGCCGGGCGGTCTCCACGTCAGAAGCCCGACGGGAGGGCGACACACTAGGAGGCTCGCATGAACCGTTCCAGATGCTTGACGATCCTACTCATCCTGACCCTCGGCGCGGCCGCGACCGCCGCCGCCCAGGCTCCCCCCAGCGCCGCATGGCTCTCCGGGAACGTGGGTGCGGTTTCCGCGGACGCGATCACCTTGCAGGGACTCACCTTTCCTGTTTCCGCCGAGGCGGCCTTCGCCACCGTCCTCCCGGACGGGACGATCTCCGAAATCCCCCTCGCATCCATCCAGCCCGCCGACCCATTCCACGGGCACGCCGTCCGGGGCGAATCCGGCTTCGCTTGGGTCCGCGGCTACGTGGGAGACCGTTTCTTCTGGCATGGAGTGGTCACGGCCGTCGTGCGCGACGAGTCAGGCCATCCCCTGACCGTCACCCTTGACGACGCCGTGACCATCCACGTTTCTCAGGCACGGGTCGTGGGGGTCCCGCCCGGGCAGGAGCAGGCCTCGGCGCCGGATGCCCTGGACGGCGCGTCCGCAGCGGAGAGCGAGCCCTACCTTCTTCTGGACGGCGCCACCCTCGGGGTGGAGGGCATCGCGAAGGACGGGGTCTTCGCCGCCGTCGTGGTGAACGTGGCGGCGCTGGACTTCGCCTCCACCGGGACCATCGCCTCGCTGGTCACGGACGAGTCGGGGAACGTGACGGGCTTCGTCCTGGACAAAAACGGGACGGCATCCAACGTCGTCCTGGCGCCCTTCACCCTCATCCGGAAGGGCCGCCGAATCCTTTCCCCAGGCGATCTGGAGGCGGGAATGCGGGTGTTCGTAACGGGCAAATCCCTCGCCGACGGCTCCGTCGTCGCGTTCGAGGTCAAGGTCGCCCGCTGAGGCCCTGGTCCGCCCGGAACGCCCGAGGGCGGACGGGATGTCCCGTCCGCCCTCTCGCGTTTGGCCCTTTCCTACACAGAGCGGTAAAGAGGACGCGGGGTCTGCACATCTGTGCCGAGCCAACCGCATGACCGCGACTTCATCCAGGCACCCCACATCCACAAAAGGGCCAGAGGCCCCTGCGTTTAAAGGCCGCCTACGGTTCCCGGGGTGGGGCCCCTCCCTCGTTTTCTACGGCTCGGCGTGAAGCAGTTCACGCCTCGCCTCGAAAACCACGGGCCCCCCCACCCTTCTCATCCCTTCCCTCGCTCCCTTGATGGAAAAGGCCCCGGCTTGCACCGGGGCCTTTTCTTGTCCTTTGGTGGACGGTAAGGGATTCGAACCCTCGGCCTCCGCGTTGCGAACGCGGCGCTCTCCCAGCTGAGCTAACCGCCCAGGGAGAGGGAGTATACGGCAAGGGGGAGGAAATGCCAAGGGGAGCGGGCCCCCCTAGATCCACCGTCCAAAAAAAGAGACTCCTCGTTGATGGCTCTATTTTAGCGTGCTAAAATAGAGTTGGCATGGTTGAGGAACCATCACCAACGAGGAGGGGACAGTATGGCACAAGGACTTTTGGCTTACCAGTACGGACCGGAGCCTCGGAAGAGCGGGATGACGGCGCTGGGGGGCCTGCCGGTGTACCTGGACCTAGCGCAGGTGCTGGGGTTGACGCGGTCGATCCGGAAAAACATGCAGGTGAGGCGGGGCGGGCAGGGGTGGGCGGACGAGCAAGTTGTGATGGCGCTGGTCTTGCTGAACCTTGCGGGCGGGAGCGCGGTGGACGATCTGCGGGTGCTGGAAGCAGATGAGGGGTTCTGCCGGGTTTTGGAGCGGTGCGAGCTGGAAGGGCTGCGGCGTTCCGATTCGGTCGGCAAGAACCTCGGACGACCCCTACCGCCGACCCTCAGAGGCACAGGCGGTGGATTTGGGTCATGTCCACGGGATTGACCTTCGGGACCATCTCGGCCCTCTTCGGCCTGACCCACGGCATCGTCTCCCGGGAGCAATACTCCTTCCTCGTGTCGGCGGTCATCGCCAGCGCCGTGGTTCCCACCATCATCGCCCAAACCTTTTTTCTCCCGGCCCACCTTCTCCCCATGGACGAACGGTCCGGGATTCTTAGATCCCGCGCGGAGGCCGAGGCGGAAGTCGCGGTCCCCGAGGACGACGCCTGGGAGGAGTGACGCGCCCTCCACCCCGGAATGTTCCGGCCAGGATGTCCTATACTTCTCTCCGGAAGGAGAACCTCGATGCCGAGCCGCGACGAAGCGTGGGCGCTCCTGTGTGAGTGGACCCAATCGGAGGCGCTGAGGAAGCACGCCCTGGGTGTGGAAACGGTGATGCGGGCCATGGCGCGCCGGATGGGCGGTGAGGAGGAGGCCTGGGGGCTCTGTGGCCTCCTTCACGACTTCGACTACGAGCGACACCCCCAGATCCCCGACCACCCGACGAAGGGCGCCGCCGTCCTGCGCGCGGCGGGGTATCCCGAAGAGACGGTCACGGCCATTCTGGGCCATGCCACCTTTACCGGAGTCCCGAGGGAGACCCCCATGGCCAAGGCCCTCTTCGCGGTGGATGAACTCACGGGCTTTCTCTTCGCCTGCGCCTTTGTCCAACCCGATCGCAGGGTGGCCAGCGTCCGGCCCGAGAGCGCAAAGAAGAAACTCAAGGACAAATCCTTCGCGCGGGGGGTGAACCGCGAGGACATCCGCCAGGGGGCGGCCGAGATCGGAATGGAGGTGGACGCCCTCATCCTCCTGGCCCGGGACGCCCTGGCGGAGAACGCCGAGGCGTTGGGGCTTTGAGGCTTCTCGTTGCGCGATCCGCTTTCCCGCCCGTATACTGGCCACAACGCAACCGTGCGGGGAGGCCAACCTTGGACACCGGGGGACTGGCGGCGTGAACGTCCTGGTCGTTGACGACAACGTATTGATCCGCAAGATGATCCGGTCTGCGCTGGAGGCCGAAGGGGAGTCCTGCGCCGAGGCCGGCACGGCGGCGGAGGCGCTCCTGGCGATCCACCAGGGGTCTCCCGACGTGGTCCTTTTGGACCTCAACCTGCCCGACGCCGACGGGCTGACGCTGTTGAGAATGCTGGCCTCCACCCCCGCGGTCTCCTTCCCCCGGGTCTTTCTGGTGACGGGGAGCGACGACGTGGGCCTGGGGGAGGAGGCGAGGCGGCTGGGCGCCCGGGGAGTCCTCCGCAAGCCCGTCACTCCCCCCGCGCTCCTTCGCGCGGTGCGGGGGACCTGACATGGTCCAGTTCCGCCACGCCCAGCGGGAGATCCAGTTCAAGGTCGTCTACTACGGGCCCGCCCTGGGGGGAAAAACCACCAACATCGAGGCCCTGCACGAACTCACGGACCCCGACAAGAAGACGCAACTCGTCTCCCTGAAGACGGCGGAGGATCGGACTCTCTTCTTCGATTTCCTCCCCTTCGACCTGGGGGAGGTCCAGGGGTACCACATCCGCCTCCAGGTCTACACCGTGCCCGGGCAGGTGCACTACAACACGACCCGTAAGGTGGTGCTCGCCGGCGCCGACGCCATCGTTTTCGTGGCCGACTCCCAGCCCGACCGGGCGAAGGAGAACTTCATCTCCTGGGAGAATATGAAGTCCAACCTCATCGCCAACAAGATGGACGTGGCCCAGATCCCGGTAGTGATCGAGTGCAACAAGCAGGACCTTCCGGGAGCCCTCTCCTCCGACGCCGTGCTCGCGGCGATGAAGGTGGGGGCCGCCCCCGTGACCCTGGCCTCGGCGCTCACCGGGGAAGGAGTGGTGGACACCTTCCTGACGTGCGTGAAGCTGACTCTGGGCCAGTTCGTCACCAAGTTCAAGCTGACGGAGCGAGGGATCACCAGCGAAAAGATCGGCCGAGGCGCCGAGGATGTCTTTCGGCCCTACCTGGGAAAGCTCCGGGCCCGCTCGGCTCCTCCTCCCCCGCCTCCCGCTTCGCCCCCCCTGTCCCCCCACGGACTTAGCGACGAGGAGCAGCTCGTGGCGGCGCTCCAGTCCAGCACCCAGCTGGCGGAGCAGTTCCAGGAGGCCCACCAGCTCGGGCGAATGTATCAGGACCGCCTCGAGGAGATGACCCTCCTTTACCACATCGGCCGCGGCCTGGCCGGGATCGATTCCACCGAGGCGGCCCTTCGGCTAGCCGGCGCTCTCATCCACGAGGCCCGGCCCGTCTGGAAGATCACGGTCTTTCTCCCCGGGGCCTCCGGGCCATCCCCCGCGGCCGCCTTCGGATGCGAGGAGGACCCCCTGTGGCGCGTGGATGCCCCGGGGGCGGGGAACCTCGCTCTCGGACTGCTTCAGAGCGGTGAGCGCTTGAAGCTCGACAACCTCCGGGAGCGCCTCCAGCGTCTCCATGCCTCCCCCCTCCCCGACATCGGCGAGGCCCAAGCCGTCCCCGTGGGCCCCTCCGGCAAACCCGCCGGATACCTGCTCGTGTACAGCCCGGCGGAACGGCCCTTCACGGCGGAAGAGGACCGCTTCTTCTCCTTGCTGGAACAGGTCGTCTCCCCCCGGATCCAATCGCTTCAGCTCATGGAGGATCTGGCGGCGGCCAACGAGAGGCTGGAGGTGAAGGTCCTCGAGCGGACGGCGGACCTTCAGGAGGCCTTGGAGAAGCTCAAGGAATTGGACCAGCTCAAGCGGGCCTTCTTGAACAACGTCTCCCACGAGATGAAGACGCCTCTGACCAACATCCGCTCCTACGCGGACCTCCTCCGCAGGTACCCCCAGAAGCGGGAGAAGAACGCGGACGAATACCTGGGCATCGTCGTGGACGAGTCGGTCCACCTCGAGAACCTCATCAACGACCTCCTGGCCTTCACGAAGGTCAAGGAGGCCCCCCGCGGGGAGGCGTGCGACCTGGTGGCCGTCCTGGAGGATGTCCTCTCCGCCCTCGCCCCCACGGCCGAGGCGCGGCATCTGACGGTCCAGGTCCAGAAAGAGAAGGACGTCCTCTTCTACGAGATGAACCGGGAGGACGCGGCGATTCTCTTCCGGCAGGTCCTGGACAACGCCGTCAAGTTCTCCCCCGAAGGCGTCAAAGTGAAGGTCTACCTCCTGCACGACTCCCGGAAGGTCATTTTCGCCGTTCGCGATTACGGACCGGGGTTCCCCAAGGACCAGCGGGACCGGCTTCTCGAACCGTACGAGCCGGGCCGCCTCTCGGTGCCCAGCTACAGATCCCCCGGCTTCGGCATGGGACTCTTTCTCGTCCGGGAGGTTCTCTCCAAGTACAGGGGAGGCATCGCCATCGAGAACATGGAGCCCGGTTCCAACGTCCTCGTGGAACTGCCGAAATAGAAACGTTAGACGAGAGATGGGAGACGGGAGACGGGAGACGTTAGACGCTAGACGAGAGACGTTAGACGCTAGACGGGAGAAGAGAGACGCGAGACGGGAGACGCAAAACGCGAGACGCAAAGATGCGAGACGGTTTTCACCCAGTCCCCTCGTCCCCTACCCCGTCCCCTGGTCCCTCGTTCACGCCGGCTGTTTCTGGCGCACGGGCTGGAAGAAGGGCGCGAACAGGCCCTTCTGGAAGGCCCGGTTGAAGGCCTCCACGACCTGTGGGTCGTACACGCTGACCTTCAGGTCGTTGATGCGGGCGGCCGCCTGGGCGGGGGTCATGGCCTTCTGGTAGGGACGGTTCGTGGTCATGGCGTCGAAGGCGTCCGCCACGCCGATGATCCGTGCGAGAAGAGGAATGGACTGTCCCTTGAGGCCGTCCGGGTAGCCTCCTCCCGCCCACTTCTCGTGGTGGAACCGGATTCCGGGGATGATGTCCCGCATCTGGGGGATGGAGCCGAGGATCTGGGCCCCCTTGGGCGGGTGGGTCTTCATGATCTCGAACTCCTCGGCCGTCAAGGCTCCTGGCTTCCTCAGGATGCGGTCCTCGATGCCGATCTTGCCCACGTCGTGCAGGAGGGAGGAGATCTCCATGATCCGCATGGATCTCTCGTCGAGGCCGTATTCCTGGCCCACGATCATGGAGTAAGCTGACACGCGTTCAGAATGGCCGCGCGTGTACGGGTCCTTGGCGTCCAGGGCGTTGGCGATGGCGCGGATGGAGTCCATGAAGAGCTGCTGGGTCTCCTTGGCCGCCGCCTCGACCTTCTGGATGTATTCCTCAATCTCCCCGGCCATGGCGTTGAAAGCCCGGCCGAGTTCGCCGATTTCCGTGAGGCTCCGCACGTCGGCGCGCCGGGAGAAGTTGCCCCGGGCCAGGTCCCGGCTCACGTCAACGAGGGTGGTGATGGGCCGGGTGATGAGCCGGGCCAGGTAGATTCCGATGAAGAGCGCACCTACGATGGAGAGGGCCACCCACCAAGTGGATTGGGCCTTCAGCCGCACGATGGGGGCGTAGTAGTTCTCCCGGTCCACCTCGGAAAAGAGGAGCCAGTCGTAGGCCGTCACGGGGGCGCAGGTGACCAGGAAGGTTCTCTTCTTCTCGCCCACGAGCTTGGTCACGTTGAAGTTCACGGGGCTTGTGGGAAGGACTCCGGAAGAGAGGACCCTCTGGACCACGGGATCCGAGGAGAGGTCCTGGGCCTGGGTCTGGTGGGCCCTCTCGGAGTGGAAGATCAGGTGGCCCTCCGTGTCGGTGACGTAGAGCGTAAACTCCCGGCTGTACACCTTCAGGCTGTCCTGGATGCCCTGGAGGAGAAAGACGGCCGTGAGGGCCGCCACGGGCCGTCCCCCGGAAGAGACGGGAATGGTCACGGCCACCGCGGGTTCGGGCAGCCCCTTCAACGCGACCAATTTGAGGAAGAAGATCCCGGAGAGGCTGGGCCGGCCGGTCCGGATGGCCCCCTCCCCCAGGGGAAGGACGTGGTTCGTCAGCTGGCCCTGTTCCTCCGGGAGGAGCCCGCGCCACGGGGCCGTGAAGTGCCCGCCCTCCGCGTCTTGATAGGAGAGCAGGAGCGTGTCGTCCGCCAGGAACCGGCTCAGGATGCCGCGCTGGAGGAGATCCTCGTAGCGGGCCTTGTAGTCGGCATCGTTGGCGAAGACCTCGAAGGAGGCCACCAGGTCCTGGAGGCGCCGGCGGTACTCGTCCATGAGGTTCTTTAGGTGGGCCGCTGCGGGCAGGGCCGTTTTGAGCTGGCGCTCCCGGAGGGATTCCTCGATGGTGTCCTTGCTGACCGAGATGGTCTTCCAGGCGAAGGAGACGAGGGGAACGACCACCAGGGCCAGGAGCAGGACGGAGAGGATCCAGAAGATACCGATGGTTCGCCCGTTCTTCTCGCGGGACGCGCCGTCGCTCACGGGCTCCTCCTCCTCGCAGGCGGACCCGCCGCCTGGATCAAGACGGATTATACAACCGTTCGGACCCGGGTTTTCTTTCGGCGGTTGACAGGCTTAGCCGCAGGGCGTCTAATCGTCCCTGCCGGGACGCCGCCCGGAATGGCGCGCGATCCTCGGGCGTTGAGGCCGCCGTGAGAAAGCACTCCCTGCTCCATACCATCCAGAGCCCCGCCGATCTCAGGGACCTCCCCGAGGACCAGCTCCCCCGTCTCTGCCAGGAGCTAAGGGAGTACCTGGTGGAGGTGGTGTCCGGAATCGGCGGCCACCTCTCCAGCAGCCTCGGCGTCGTGGAACTGACCGTGGCCCTCCACTACACCCTGGAAACTCCCCGCGACCATCTCGTCTGGGACGTGGGCCACCAGGCCTACATCCACAAGATCCTCACGGGCCGCCGCGAGGCACTCCGGTCGATCCGGCAGAAGGGCGGCATCTCGGGCTTCCTCAAACGGGAGGAAAGCCCCTACGACGCCTACGGGGCCGGCCACGCCTCCACGGCCCTCTCGGCGGCCCTGGGCATGGCCGCCGCCCGGGATCTGTCTGGAGAAAAGCGGCGCGTGGCCGCCGTGTTCGGAGACGGGGCTCTCACGGGCGGCATCTGCTACGAGGCGCTCAACAACGCGGGAGGCGGGGCCCGCAGGCCCATCCTGGCCATTCTCAACGACAACCAGATGTCCATTTCCCCCAACGTGGGAGCCATCTCCCGGTACCTGAACAACTTCACGCAGACGCCGCTGTACCAGCGCTTCCGGCGCCGCGTGCGGGAAGGCCTCGAACGCATCCCCCGGTACGGCAAGCCCATGACCTTCCTGGCTCGCCGGCTGGAGGAGGGCGCGAGGGGCATCCTGACGCCGGGCGCCCTCTTCGAGGCCCTGGGCTTCGACTACTTCGGCCCCGTGGACGGGCACGACGTGCTGGGCCTGGTGAAAACCCTTCGAAACCTCCGGGACCTCGACCATCCGGTCCTCCTCCACGTCCTGACCGTGAAGGGCAAGGGCTACGCCCCCGCCGAGGAGTCTCCCGAGGGCTACCACGGGGTGAAGCCCTTCTGCCCGGACGAAGGGATTCAGCCTTCCCCGCCGGGCCAACCCGTCTTCCAGGACGCCTTTGGGCAGAGCCTCGTCCAGCTGGCGCGCAAGGACGCGCGCGTCGTGGGGATCACGGCGGCCATGCCCACGGGAACCGGCATCGTCCCCTTCGCCGAGGCCTTCCCCGACCGCTTCTTTGACGTGGGCATCGCGGAGGAGCACGCCGTGGTCTTCGCCTCGGGACTGGCGGTGAACGGGTTCCGCCCCGTGTGCGCCATCTACTCGACCTTCTTACAGCGCGCCTACGACCCCGTCGTCCACGACGCGGCCATCCAGCACCTCCCGGTCCTCTTCTGCCTGGACCGCGCGGGGATCGCCGGGGAGGACGGCCCCACCCACCAGGGAGCCTTCGACATCGCCTACCTGCGCCACGTTCCGGGCCTGGTCCTGGCCGCCCCCAAGGACGGCAACGAACTGAGGGATCTCATGGCCACGGCCCTCGCCACGGACGGCGCCCCCTTCGCCATCCGGTACCCGAAGGCCGGCGCGCTTCCCTTCGACCCCGAGGGTGAGCCCCGGCCGGTTCCCGTGGGGAGCTGGGAGGTGCTGAGAGCCGGATCGGACGCCGCCGTGCTCGCCGTGGGCCCCATGGTCCGCGACGCCCTGAAGGCCGCCGAGATCCTGGCCGCCGAGGGCCTCTCCGTGGAGGTCGTGAACGCCCGGTTCATCAAACCCCTCGACGAGGCCTACCTCTCCGAGAGCCTGCCGCGGTTTCCCCTGGCCCTCACGGTGGAGGAGGGAGCCCTCCAGGGCGGCTTCGGGAGCGCGGTGCTCGAATGGAAGGAATCGGCCGGTGCCTCCACCCGCATTCTCCGGCTGGGACTGCCCGACCGCTTCATCCCGCACGGGCCCCGGGGGGTTCTCCTTGCAGAACTGGGGCTCTCCACGGAGGGTCTGGCCGGAGCCCTCCGCTCGGCCCTCGCCGCCCACTCCCCTTCGCTTCGCCCCCTCCGCCGGGGAGAAGCGCGCGGCTAAGCCTGAACCCCATCCCGAGGCAAAGACGGCTGGGCGCGTCTCCTTTTCCTGGTGGGACCCCTTCCCGAATCGGCAGGTGGCCGCACGATTGGAAGCGGCCGGCACCGGCCTCGCCCCGTTGATCCGCCCTCCCCTGCCAATCGGGTCGGGACTTACCTCCGGTCACCGTGGGCCCCGTTTTCGCCCCCTTCGGGCCGTGCTATTCTTGTTTTCTGTATCTGGCGGAAGCGCTCGGGGGAAGCCCGTTTGATGGGAGCCGTGTAAGGAGTCTGCATGCGCTGGTCATTTGCGTCGGGTTCGGTGGATTCGTTGAAGGCCGAGGGTGCGGCCGTGGGCGTCTTCGAGGACCTGGACTTCTCGGCCCTCCCCGCTTCCCGTGCTCTTCAGGAAACGGCCAAGCAACTGAGGTTCAAGGGCGGCGAGGGCGAGTCCTTCTTCGCCTTCGACCGCGTCGGCAAGCCGCCGAAGCACCTCCTGATCCTCGGTCTGGGAAAGCGAGATGCCCTGGGCCCCTCGACCCTCCGCGCCGCCGCCGCCCTGGCCGCCCGGCGCTTCCGGGAGCGCTACGTGGACTCCGCCGGCCTTTTTCTCCCCGTGGAGGGCGGCGCCCTAAAGGACCGCCGCCAAGCCGCCCGTGCCCTCGTGGAAGGATTCCTCCTGGGGAACGCCGTCTTCACGGAACTCCAGACGGAGACCGACAAGCTCCCCAAGCCCCTCTCCCGGGTGCAGTTTCTCGTCAAACGCCGCGGGGAGGATCTCGACGGGGGCGGCGCCGTGGGCCAGGCGGTGGCCGAGGCCGTCCTTCTGGCCCGGGACCTCGTGAGCCGTCCCGCCAACCTTCTCACACCCGCGCGCATGGCCGAGGAGGCCCGCAAAGTGGCCCAGGAGGGGGGGCTGACCCTCAAGGTCCTCGACCGCGCCGCCTGCGAGAAGCTCGGGATGGGCGCCTATTTGGCCGTGGCCCGCGGGTCCCGGAACGAACCCAAGTTGCTCCATCTCTCGTACCGGCCCAAGGGCGCCCGGTACAGGCTGGGCCTGGTGGGCAAGGGCCTGACCTTTGATTCGGGCGGAATCTCCCTCAAGCCCGCCGACGGAATGGGCGCCATGAAGAGCGACATGGCGGGATCCGCCGCGGTCCTGGGAGCCATGAAGGCCATTGCCTCTCTGAAGCCCCGCGTGGCGGTGGAAGCGGTCATGGCCATGTGCGAGAACATGCCGGGAGGGAACGCCTACCGGCCGGGCGACGTGGTGACGAGCCTGAGCGGGAAGACCATCGAGGTTCAGAACACGGACGCCGAAGGCCGCCTCACCCTCGCCGACGCCCTCACCTACATCCAGCGCCAAAAGGTCGACGCCCTCATCGACCTGGCCACCCTCACGGGCGCCTGCGTCGTGGCCCTGGGGCCCGACTTCTCGGGGGCCATGGGCAACGACCAGCCCCACCTGGACGCCGTCCTCTCCGCGGCGCGCGACTCGGGGGACGAGATCTGGCAATTGCCCCTGCCCCCCGCCTACAACAAGTACATCAAGAGCGCCGTGGCGGACGTCTCCAACATGTCCCGGATCCGCTGGGGGGGCGCCCTCACCGCCGGCCTCTTCCTCCAGAAGTTCGTGGAGGAGAAGAGGCCCTGGGTCCACCTGGACATCGCCGGACCCGCCCTTCGGGACGACGAAGGCCCGGACGCCAACAAGTCCGAGGGATCGGGCGTGGGCGTTCGGACCTTGGTCAATTTCGTCCTGGCTCGCCAGGGCTAGCGCCGCGAGGATGCGGCGCCGCCCCGATCCGCGTGTCCGGTAGGGAGCCCGGCGGGCGCCCCCCGGGGGCTCGCGCACGGGCCGGGCCAGCGGGAGGAGACTCTCCATGAAGGAATTGGAGATCCTCCTCTGGGGCGTGGCCCTCTTCTGGGCCCTCGCCGCCATCCACGCCATCCTCAACGGCCTTCTCATCCCCCGCCTGCCTCGGGAGGCGCCAAAGGTCGCCCTTCCCTTTCTGTCCGTGATCGTTCCGGCCCGGAACGAGGAGAGGGGGATCGGACCGGCCCTGGAAGCCCTCTGCGCCCAAGACCATCCGGACTTCGAGGTGGTCGTCGTGGACGACGGCTCCACGGACCGAACGCCGGAGATCCTCGAGGGCCTCGCGCGGCGCCATTCCAACCTCCGGGTCGCAAGAGGTGGGGAGCCCCCTCCGGGCTGGCTCGGGAAGCCCAATGCCCAGCGGGTGGGGTTCGAGAATGCGCGAGGCGAGGTCCTTTTGTTCGTGGACGCCGACGTGCGGTACGCCCCGGGCGTTCTTCGAAGGGCCGCCTCGGAACTCGAGGCCCGCCGCCTGGACATGCTCCTCCTCCTGTCGACCCTGGAAGCCCGGGGCCTGGAGCACGTCCTGATGAGCAACCTGGACGCCTTCACGCTGTACGTGTCCCCCGTTTTTCTCGCCAACGTGCAGGCGGTGAAGGGCTTCGCCTTCGGGGCGGGTTCGGGGAACCTGGTGCGGCGAGGGGCCCTTCAGAAAGCGGGAGGGATCGAGGCCCTGCGGGGCGAGGTCGTGGACGACGTGGCGATGGGGAGGCGAATCAAGGCCTCGGGCGGCCGGTTCCGCTTTGTGACGGCCTTCGGGGACGTGCGCGTCCGGATGTACGACGGCTTGGCCTCCGCCGTGGAAGGGTTTACCAAGAACTACTTCGCCTTCTTTGGATTCAACCCCTTTCTGGGCGCCTTCCTGGAGGGCGGGAACCTGGCGGTCCACACGCTTCCCGCCGCCCTTCTCCTCCTCTCCCCCTTCCTGCCGTTCCCCCCGGTGATCTCGGCTCTGGCCGCCTCGGCCTTTGGAGCGGGGCTGGTCCTCAACTCCGCTCTGTGCCTCTGGTCCGGCAAGCCCCTCTGGATCGCCCCGCTCTACCCACTGCGCCCCCTCCTCTGGGCCCTCATCCTGTTCCGTTCCGCCCGCCGCTACTACCGGCGGGGCATCGTGTGGCGGGGAAGGAAGTACGGAAGAACGGGACGAGGGGACTGGGGGACTAGGGGACGAGGGGACTGAGGGACTAGGGGATGAGGGGACGAGGGGACTGCGGAACTGGGGGGAGCCGTCTCCCATCCTGTTGGATGACGACGCCTGACGCCGACCCTCTCCCTCGAGGGCTTCCAACTGGTGCGGCCCTTGCTTGCAAGGGCCGGCCTTTCGGCCGATGCGAGCATCGGCCGCACCATAGACCCGCGTCTCCCGTTTCACGTTTCACGTCTATCGTCTCCCGTCTCAAGGGGATTCTTCTCTTCGGGGCGGCTTTCGCTTAGAATAACGGGAGGTTCGAGCCTGTTGGGACGGATGGGCCCCGCGGGATTCCGAGGGGGGCCTGCCCGTCCGATAAGGAGTGGCCCGTGTCCCTCGAGAAAGCCTCCGTGCGCCTCGGCTCCCCCGCCGCCTTGGCCAGCGCCCCGCTCGTGGAAGCCCTGTACGAGCAGTACAAGACCGCGCCGGATTCCCTGGACGAACACTGGCGAAGTTTCTTCCAGGGCTTCGAGCTGGCCATGTGCCCGCGCTCGTGCGTGGCGGCGGACCGCGCCCGGGCGCAGTCCCAGGTGGCGAGCCTCATCTTCGCCTACCGCAGCCGCGGCCACCTCCTGGCCAAGGTGGACCCCCTCGGCGACCCCGTGGACGATCACCCCGACCTCAGCCTGGACGCCTTCGGCCTGACGGCGGAGGACCTGGACCGCGTGTTCGACACGGGCCATTTGGGAGGGCCTCAGCGGGCCACGTTGAGGGATATCCTGGAGATCCTCAAGGAGACGTACTGCGGAAGCGTCGGCCTGGAGTATCTCCACATCCAGGACGTGCGCGTCCGCCGCTGGCTCCAGGCCGAGATCGAACCCGTCCGAGGCCGCCCGAACTTCCCGCGCGAGAAAAAGCTGGAGATCCTCGAGCGACTCATCGACGCGGAGCTTTTCGAGACCTTTCTCCAGAGTCGCTACCCGGGCCAGAAGCGATTCTCCCTGGAGGGGGCCGAGTCCCTCATCCCGGCGATCCACGCGGTGGCGGAGATGGCGCCGGACCTGGGCGTGGAGGAACTGGTCATGGGCATGGCCCACCGGGGCCGCCTCAACGTCCTGGCCAACATCCTGGACAAGTCCTACGCCATGCTCTTCTCGGAGTTCGAGGACATCGGCCTGCCCGATTCGGTGGGCGGCGACGGCGACGTGAAATACCACCGGGGGTTCTCCTCCACCCACGTGAACGCCTCGGGCAAGCCCCTCCACATCAGCCTCACGAGCAACCCGAGCCACCTCGAAGCCGTGGACCCCGTGGTCCTCGGGCGCGTGCGGGCCAAACAGCGCCGGCGGAACGACACCGTCGAGCGGAAGAAAGTGCTCCCCCTGCTCATCCACGGAGACGCGGCCTTCGCCGGACAGGGGCTCGTGGCCGAGACGCTCAACCTCTCGGGCCTGCCGGGATACACGACGGGCGGGACGATCCACTTCATCGTGAACAACCAGATCGGTTTCACGACCCTCCCCGGGGAGGGGCGCTCCACCGCCTACGCCACCGACGTGGCCAAGATGATCGAGGCCCCCATCTTCCACGTGAACGGGGATGACCCCGAGGCCGTGGTCTTCGCCGCGGAACTCTGCCTACGCTTCCGCCAGGTTTTCGGCCGGGACGTCATCCTGGACATGGTCTGCTACCGCCGCCACGGGCACAACGAGGGGGACGAGCCCGCCTTCACCCAACCCGTCCTCTACCGGAAGATCAAGGACAGGCCCTCGGTGCGCCGCCTCTACACCGAGCGCCTGACCCAGTGCTGCGATCTGGGCCAGGAGGAGGCGGAGCGAATCGCCGGTGCCTTCAAGGACCGTCTGCAGGCCGCCTTCGAGGCGGTCAAGGAGAAGGCCCCCGCGCGGGAGCGCTTCGCCTTCCAGGACCGGTGGGCGGGCCTCGACGCGCCGTACAGCCACGCCCCGGTGGCAACGGGCGTTTCCCACGGCGTCCTCGTGGAGGTGGCCCGGGCCCTGACCCAGGTCCCCGAGGGTTTCGCCCTCAACCCGAAGGTGGCCCGGCGCCTGCCGGAAACCTTCAAGGCGGTGGCGGAGCGGGGAACCGTGGACTGGCCTACGGCCGAACTCCTCTCCTTCGGAAGCCTTCTCCACGAGGGAATCCCCGTGCGCCTGTCGGGCCAGGACAGCGCCCGCGGCACCTTCAGCCAGCGCCATTCGGTGTGGCAGGACATGAACACCCAGGAGCCCTACATTCCCCTGCGGCACATCCACTCCGGCCAGGCGCGCTTCTGCGTGTACAACAGCCTCCTGAGCGAAGCCGCGGTCCTGGGCTTCGACTACGGCTACTCCCTCGAAGAGCCTCACATGCTCGTCCTGTGGGAGGCCCAATTCGGGGACTTCGCCAACGGCGCCCAGGTCATCATCGACCAGTTCATCGCCTCCTCCCTCTCCAAGTGGCAGAGGGCATCGGGCATCGTCCTCCTCCTGCCCCACGGGTACGAAGGCCAGGGACCGGAGCACTCGAGCGCCCACATGGAGCGCTACCTCCAGCTCTGCGCCGAGGACAACCTCCAGGTCGTGAACCTCACCACGCCGGCCCAGTACTTCCACGCCCTGCGGCGCCAGATGAAGCGGAACTTCCGCCGGCCCCTCGTGGTCATGGCCCCCAAGAGCCTCCTTCGGCACCCCCTCTGCGTCTCCCCCGTCCCCGACCTGACGTCGGACCGGTTTCACGAAGTGCTCCCCGACCCGGAGCCCCCCATGAACGTCCACCGGGTGGTCCTCTGCAGCGGGAAGGTTTTCTACGACCTACTGGAGGCCCGGCGCAAGGCGGGCGTCACGGACGCGGCGGTCTTGAGGCTTGAGCAGGTCCATCCCTTCCCCGCCGCCCTTCTCCGGGAGGCCCTCGCGCCCTTCTCCTCGGCCGAGGAGGTGGTGTGGTGCCAGGAGGAATCCATGAACCGGGGCGCCTGGACCTTTGTGGAGCCCCGCCTGCGGGACCTCCTCGGCGGCCTCCCCCTCCGCTACGCCGGCCGCAAGGCGAGCGCCAGCCCCGCCGTGGGTTCCCTCAAGGCCCACCTCCAGGAGCAGGGCGCCCTCGTACGCGACGCCCTCGCGCTGAGGGAAGAAGGGACGAGGGGATGAAGGGACTAGGAAGAACCGGAGACACGCAGACGAGGGCGCTCGCCCCACCGGTCCCCTGTTCACCACTTCTGTCTCCCGTTTCCTCCAATCCAAAATCCGAAATCCCAAATCCCAAATGCCCCTGCTTTCCTGAGGTCTTCCCATGCAGGTTGAGGTGAAGGTTCCGACCGTGGGCGAATCCATCACCGAGGGACTCCTGGCCGAGTGGCTCCAGGCCGACGGGGCGGTGGTGCGAACCGATGATCCCCTCTTCGTCCTGGAGACGGACAAGGTCACCATGACGATCAACGCCGAGCACTCCGGCCGCCTCGCCATCGCCGTGCCGGCGGGGAGCCCCGTGAAGATCGGCCAAACCGTGGGATCCTTGGACACCGCCGTCCAGGCCGGCGCCGTCGCGCCCGCCGCGGCCGCGCCGCCCGCCGCGAGTCCCCGTCCCGCCGTCCCCCAGACGCCGGGCCCCGCCCTGAACCCCGTGGCGGGCGTCCCCTCCCTGAGGGAGCACCTGGCCCGACCCGAGGCCGCCGAAGCCCTGGCCCCCTCCGTGCGCCGCCTCGTGGAGGAGCACCGCCTGGATCCCGCCTCCATCCGGGGGACGGGCCGGGACGGCCGCGTCACCAAGGAAGACGTGGTGGCCTTCCTCGCCTCGGGATCTCCCGCCCCGCCGGCCCCGGTCCCTGCCTCGCCCGCGGGCCGGACGGAGGCCCAGGTCCGCAAACCCCTCTCGCCCATCCGGTCCCGCATCGCCGAGCGCATGGTCCTCTCCCAGCAGACCACGGCCACCCTCACCACCTTCACCGAGTGCGACTGCGGGGCCGTCACGGCCCTGCGGAAGGCCCACAAGGAGGCCTTCCTGGCCCGCCACGGCGTGGCCCTCGGCTTCATGGGCTTCTTCGTCAAGGCCGTCGCGGACGCCCTGCGCGCCTTCCCCGACCTCAACTCCTGGATCGAGGGGGCGGAGATCGTGGAGAACCGGCAGATCCACGTCGGCATCGCCGTGGCCGCCGAGCAGGGCCTCGCCGTCCCCGTCCTGAGAAACGCCGAGCGCCTCACCCTCGCCCAAGTCGAGTCCGAGATTCTCCGCCTGGCGGCCCGCGTCCGCGAAAAAAAGATCACCCTCGCCGAACTCTCGGGCGGGACCTTCTCCATCACCAACGCGGGATCCTACGGCGCCCTCATGGGCACCCCCATCCTCAACCCGCCCCAGAGCGGCATCCTGGGCACCTACGCCATCCAGGAGAAGCCCGTGGTGCGGGAGGGACAGGTCGTGGTACGCCCCGTGATGATCCTCGCCCTCTCCTACGATCACCGGATGGTGGACGGCAAGACCGCGGGGCTCTTCCTCAAGAACGTGGCCGACTTCGTGGGTCGCGCCGACGCCTCCTTGCTGGAGTTGTAGACGGGAGACGAAAGACGATAGACGAAAAACGTGAGACGGGAGACGAAAGACGATAGACGAAAAACGTGAGACGGGAGATGGAATGAAGAGGCCGGCCTCCGCGGGGTCTAGTAAACTAGCCC
>CAZPSH010000038.1:0-19589 GCA_964589625.1 uncultured Thermoanaerobaculia bacterium | reverse complement strand
CACAAGACATTCCCTCGCTTACGTTATTGGGTAGGCCTTCATAGTAGGAGGTCATGAAGATGGCGTCGGCGCCCTCGTATACTTCCTCTATTTTCTGGGTGGGAGGGAGGACCTTGATCATTTCCGACAGATGATGAGCCTCGATGAACCGATCGACATCATTCTGGTACTTTGGCGCCATGTGCCTATTTCCGTACCACTCGACCAGGAGCGGACGGGGAAGCCCCCTTTTCCGCAATAGCGCAAGAGCCCTTAATACTCCGCTTACATTCTTTTGGGCGCTAAAACGGGCGGCTACAACAAGTTTTATCGCTCCGGAAGATCTTATTGGCCCACTTGGCACGAAATGCTCTAAATCAACGGCATTGTAGATTGTAATAAGCTTCCCGTTCAGCCAGGGCACCATCTTGGTCAGCATCAGCCTGTTTGTGTGGGAGTTGGTTGTCACATAATCAGCGAGTAGATGCAGGCACCGTCTCAGCCGGAGTCCCGAAATCCGGCCTCCTGGAAAAGCGGACCCCTCCCTGACCACAAGCCCCCATTTTCTGGATGGAAGCGATGCCAGTTCGCAATAGCCGATGGTAGTTAGATGAGCTGCCAATACGACGTTTGCCTGCTTCGACCGAAGGTACTTCCTGATACTGAACAGCCATTCCCTTGTTCGGTTCCCACCAAGTGCTTGGTGCCTGACGCCACTTCTTCTAAGGTCGTTTACAAAGAAGTCTCCGGGGGCATAGGTAGCGACTTCCACGTCATGGCCACGCCTCTGCAACTCAATGGCCAAGAGTGTAATCTGGCGTTCGGCACCCCCGCATCCGAGGTTCTCTATGACCATTGATATCCGCATTAGATACCCGGGTCAACAACGAGTCTCGGCCGTTCGGCACACGCTTTCATCATACTTAATCCCGGCGAAGAATACTGATGCTGGGGTCGGGCTTTTCGGGTTCACTGCCCGACTGGGGTGCTACATCAGTACAAAATAAGATTTCTGGGAATTTAGGCTCGGTATCTACATCATCTTGGCATTTAGGGGTCCCCTTGTCCAGGCGGGTTCCTCCAGATTCTGACGATACTCCATCAAGATTCACTGCCTTGATTCTGGTGGCGCATGCTATGGGTGCCGAACCGGCTACCGTCTCCTCGCCACAGTAGCGCCGGATGCTGGCTCCAACTCCGAAGAGCACAAACCAAATCGGGTGAATGTAGTTCCCGCTGAATAGCTGTGCCACGCACTCCATTACAAGGAGGACGAAGAATGTTCCCATGGTTGCACGCGCATAGACGTCGCTTCGTCTGGCTTTGAAAACCGGATAAATGTTGATTGCGGTTATCCCCACAAGCACAAGAAAGCAAAACGCCCCGACGGTGCCCGTCTCTGCCATGGCCTGAACGAGCACATTGTGGGTCACGAGGTTGCTCTCGACCTCCACCCGGCCCATCCCCGCCCTCACATTCCCGAACCCTACCCCGGCGACCGGGTAGTGCTTATAGACCCGCCATCCCCGGCGGACGAGTTCGAGCCTCGCCTCGGCCGCGGAGACCCGCTCGAACTTGTGCTCCGTGAACGCCTTGGACCAGCGTTCCGCAAAATCCGCGGGCGCCACGAAGACGCCGACGAAAACGACCATCCCGGCGAAAAGGACGATCAAACCCCTCCGGGACTGAAACCAGAAGAAAGCCAAGATGCTGACCAGGAGGGCCACACTGGCTCCCCGAGACCCGGAGAGGAGCAACCCCGCCAGGGACGGTGGAATCAGGGCGCACCAGATGAGTCCCCGGCTCACTTTCCGGGATGAAGCGGCCAGGCCTACGAGGCATATGGAGGTCAGCGTGCAGACTTGGCCGAACTGGTTCGCATTGCCGACAATGCCGACCGCCCTCCCCGAAAAGCCCACCACCACGCCGTATATGCCCGTCAGGGCCGTAATGGACCCACCGACGGCCAGACCCCTGAGGACGAGCAGAAAGTCGTCGGCCCCCCTGGCGAGTTGGATGACGGCGGCCAGGACAACAACATTCAGCGCCATTTTTCCGAAGGCGCCCAGTTCGACCTGGCCAAAATGGAATGACCCCAGGACGCCAGACGCAAACATGATCACAGCGAGGAGCACGACACGGATTTCCCTCGGACCCCACCCCGAACGGCGGTGGGCGAGGCTGAAGAGGGCGACGATGACCAGGGAGGCCAAAAAGACGCGGTAAATCGTGAACGAGCCCAGCTTGGCGGGCATGGTGAGAAAGACGAAGTACAGGAACATGACGACGCGGGTGATCCGCCCGTTCTGCTCGAGGATGCCGGGAGTCTTCTGGTCAAACATCGGCTATGCGAGCATCTTATCGGCGCTTCGTCGCAATGCGATTGGCATTCATTATCCAGCATTTATGGAGTGATACCATTTTCACATTCTCCCGAATCATCTGTGCCCACACAGAGAATGTCATTGTCCAGAAAGTCCCTCTGTGCTCCACGGCGCGGTCGCCCTTGTGGCGCGGACGCCTCGTCCGCGAATCAAAGGCGGGCGAGGCGCCCGCCCCACGGGGGAGATTGCGGGCGAGGCGCCCGCCTCGGAACCCCCGTTAAGGCGCTCCCTTTCTGGCTAAGACATACATGATGTCCATGGTGTTCACCGGGACGGGAACCCCGCCGAGACCCCGGGGAAGCCGCAGGCCGAAGAAGGCGGCCAATGCTGCCGCGGAGTAAGTTTTCCAAGGGTATTTCACGGCCTCCGGCGAGAAGCCTTGGCGCTTCATCAGAGTCAGAAGGCCCCTGCGGGAAAAATAGTGAATGTGCTCTGGCGGCTGAATGAGGCGCCAGCGCCTCCCCATGATGGATGCGTGGAGACTCGAAAAGTCGCCGGTCGAAACGAGGCAGACTCCACCCTCTTTGAGGGCGAGGTTCATTTTGGCGAGAAGGGTCTCTGGGGAGATGACATGTTCAATGGTGTCCAGCGCGACGGCCGCGTCGTAGCTCCCCGGCACGACCTCCACGTCCGGCGAAGTAAAATCCGCGCAGGTCACTCCCAGGTCAGGGTTCTGGGAGGCGATGGCCGAGGAGTGTTCGGAAACCTCATATCCCCTCGTTTCCCACCCGCGCGTCCTGGCCGCCTCAAGGAAAAAACCCATGGCGCAGCCGACTTCCAGAAGGTTACCGGGGCCTCCGGCGCGGCTCTCTAACCAACTGAGGATACTGCGGTAGGATCGGCTGAGGTTCTCCCGCTCGGCAGCGTAGTCGAGGTAGCTTCGCCTTCCATCCCCGGCGTAGTAACTCCGCCCGTAAAGTTCCTTGGGGTCCACAAAGAGATTATGGCGATCCAGAAAACCCGTACCGCAATCCCCGCACCGATAGATGAGGTGCCCCACCGCCTCATGCCAAGCTACCGAGCGGGCGGAACCGCAGGCAGGACAGGTAGGTTGCCCTTTCATCCCTTGAAGTTCACCAGGGCCACGCCCGCACAAATTAGCAAGACCCCGGCCCAGTGCCGGATGGAGATCTGCTCTTGCAGAAAAAGTGCCGCCAGCGCGAGGGCAAATATGTAGGAGAGGCTTATTAGTGGATAGGCGACACCTAAATCTACCTTGGATAGGACCTTCAGCCAAAGGAGGGTTGCCGCGCCTGTGCAAAGCATGGCCGTCCATCCCTTCCAGGTCGTGAGTGTGGCCTTCAGGAGTGCCCCGAATCCATCTCCAGACGCCTCCGAGAGAGCGCCCTTCAGGAAGACCTGGCCGGCCGCCAGGAGGAGGGAGACGAAGGCCGGCCCGAGGATGACGGACAACCGTGCGCTCACGACCCCTTCCCCGGCGTGGAATCTTGAGCCTGGCCCATTTCTCGTTCGAGGCGCTCGATTTGCTCACGCATAAGTCCCGCCTCCTGCAGGAGGACATTCTGCTTACGCTTAAGTTCCGAGATGCGGACCGTGAGGTTCAGCAGCATGACTACCGAAAAGACCACCCCGCCGAAAAAAAAGAGGGAGGAAAGGTTTACTCCACCCACCAGAGTTGTGAGCCAGAGGGTGAGCCGGTCAAATAGAATCAGCACGGCCGAGGCCGCGGTGACGCCGAGCCAGAGAAGGGAGTACTCCTCTCGGATGCGTTTTTTGCGGACCAACTCGAACACGGTCCATGCGAGTGCGAAGCACGCCGCCAGCGCTAGGATCTTAGTCGATAGGGGCATGGATTAGCCTTTCCGGATCGGCTCGCGAAGAAGCACCACGGCCAGCGCCAGGAGGTAGTGGAAGGGATAGACGAGGGTCAGGAACGCGTTGATGGAGGACTGGCCGCTCCGACGTAGGCGCACCGTCGCAGGGACTTCACAGAGGGTGAACCCTGCCCGGTGAAGGACCACCAGGCCGACGGCATCCCGGAACTCAAAGCTCGATTCGGTGGCGAAGAGGCGGATTGCGGCTCGTCCGTAGGCTCGGAACCCGCAGGTAGTGTCCGTGATGGTCTGGCCCACCAAGGCCGAGGTAAGACGCCCGAAAACCCGGGTTCCCACGGATCGCACTAGCGGCATCTTGTACTCCACTGCCCCCAGGTAGCGCGAACCGATCACAACGTCTATGCCTCGCTCTAAAACGGGCGCAAGGAGGGCAGGGATGCCCGTGGGTTCGTGTTGGCCATCCGCGTCCACCTGAACGGCCACCTCGTACCCATTGCGGTACGCATAACGGAACCCTGCCTGGAGTGCGCAAAACATTCCCCCGTTCGCGGGCAGAGAAATCACCGGAACGCTCGCCTTGCGAGCCGCTGCGGCAGTGCCGTCGGTGGAACCGTCATCCACGACCACGACGTCGGGAGGGTCGGGGAGGGAGCGAATCTCCTCCAATACATGAGGGAGGTTTCCCTCCTCGTTGAAGGCCGGAATGATGACGAGGACCCTCGGGCTACGCACCATAGTTCACTCCAAGACGAACCGGACCCGGTTCCGGCAGGTCTCGGCGATCCGAATAGCCTTCGAAGCGCTTGTGGCCCGTGCGATGGCATAGCCCGCGCGCTCGTGGCTTCCGGTGACAGGGACAATCTCCTCCCCTGGCCCTTTGAATACCTCCACTCGAACCACACCCTCCATCCGGGAGCACTTCTCAACGCCCTCCACCGCGATCACCTTGCCCGCCTTCGGATAAAAATATCGGATGGCAGCCCCGCGCTCGAGCCCTTCGGGGATGACGACATCCGCACCTAACGCGAGGTCCAGGCTCAGGGCCAACATATCAATCCCCGTGGAGAGGGGCACGAGGTCGGAGGTGATGTAATCTCCGCCTAGGCGGGCCCCCACCTCGATGAGCATGGGTCCCTGAGGGCATAGCTTCAGCTCCGTGTGGGTCGGGCCGGTCTCGATACCCAGGGCCGAGGCCGCCTTTCGGGTGGCCTCTTCCACTGCCCGGCGGTCATCAGGTGCCAGCTCCGCCGGTTGGGAGTGGCCGGATTCGACAAAATGGGGCGGGCCCGTTGTCTCCTTCTCGGTAATCTGGAGGACATGCAGGTGTCCGTGGACGGAGAGGGTCTCGACGCTGAATTCACGGCCCTCCACGAACTCTTCGAGCACGGCCTTCTTCCCCCGGGAAAAAGCCAAGGCGTGAGCCAGCGCGGAGGGAAGTTCCGACCGCTTGCGAAGAAGGGTCACGCCACGGCTCCCCGAGGAGTCAGCAGGTTTGAGGATAGCGGGTTTCGGGAGGCTTTCCCAGGCCGCCTCGCATTCACGAAGGTCGCCCACTGCGAAGGAAGTGGGGCTGGGCACGCCCCCCTTTCGGAACGCCTCGCGCATGAGGTCTTTTCGGGTAACGATGAGGGCCGTCTCCTCGGACATCCCGGGCAGGCGACAGGCGGCTGTGGCGCGCGCGATGGCGCGGAGGGGTTGGTCGGTTGCTGCAGTGACGACGGCCTCCACCACATGGTCCCGGGCGGCCAAGGCGATCGCAGCCTCGTCGATGGTCGACGCGCGGGTAAAGGCGTCCGCCAGCGGTATCCCGACGGCATTTGGGTCCATGTCAGCCACAAGGACCCAGTGACCCTTCTCCTTGGCCTTCATGATGAGCGGGACCTGGAGGGGCCCCGCCCCGACCACAAGAATCCTAGCCATCGTCGCGGAGGCAGCCCAGGACGAAAACCTCGACGAAGGCCTCCCCGTCCCGTTTGTGTTGCCTCATCCTCCCCTCCAGTTGAAAGCCTGCCTTTTCGAAGGCCCGTCTCGCCCTCTCGTTGAACCCGAAGACAAATGCATAGAGGCGGTTCAATCCTAGCTTCCCGAATGCCTCGACCTTCGCAGCAGAGAGGGCGGCTGTCCCCGCCCCGCGCCCGAGCAGTGCAGGGGGGCCCAGGAAGAGTTGGATTTCCGCCCTGAGGTTGATGCGGTCGAGGTCCACGAAGAAGAGGTTCCCGATGTGGACCCCCTCCCGCTCGACGGCGAAAATGACCACGGACGCCCTGGATCTCATACGGTGCAACCAGTCCGCGTGCGTCTCGGGTGTGGGCGGGGCAGTGGTCCCCGTGAACCTCCGGAGCGCGGCGTCTTGAAGCCAGGCGAAGGTCCGCTCGTGATCCTCCTCGGTGTAGGGTCGGAGGGTCACCACCCCGTCCATCATCGGCTCGCCGCCGCCATGATTTTCTCCACCGCGGCCACCACATCTACTACATCCCCATTGCTCATGCCTGGGTAGATGGGCACGGAGACGATGCTGTCGAAGATTGCCTCCGCCACGGGGAAAGAGCCTCTGCCGAGTCCGAACTCTTTTCGGTAGAAGGGGTGGAGGTGGACCGGGATGAAGTGGACCGAGGTGCCGATGTTTTCCGCCCGCAGGGCTTCGATGAACCGGTCCCGTGTGATGGAGAGCCGGTCCAGCCGGAGACGGATGGTGTAGAGGTGGTAGATGTGCTCCGATACCGAGCTGTCCCTCGGAGGGAGGATGATGGCCTCGTATTTCCCGAAGGCCTCGTCATAGCGCCGGGCGATCTCCCGGCGCCTCCGGGTGAACTCGTCGATACGCCGGAGCTGGTGGAGCCCGATGGCCGCCGCGATGTCGGTCATGTTGTACTTGTAGCCCAGATCCACGATCTCGTAGTACCAGGAACCCTTCTGGGAGTAGCGGTTCCACGCGTCCCTGCTCAGCCCGTGGAGGCTCAGCATCCGGACCCGGTCGGCGAACTGCTGGTTGCGGGTGGTGATCATCCCGCCCTCGCCGGTGGTGATGGTCTTCGTCACATAGAAGCTGAAGCAGGTGGCGTCGGAGATGTCGCCCACCTTCAGGTCGCCGTGCCGCGCCCCGGCGGCGTGGGCCGCGTCCTCGATTACTCTAAGGTCATAGCGTTCAGCAAGTTTGAGGATGGGCTCCATATTCGCGGGCAGCCCGGCGATATGTACGGGTAAGACGGCCTTGGTATTTTTCGTTATCGCCTGCTCAATTAAGGACACATCTATGTTGTAGGTCGATTCCTCCACATCCACAAAGACGGGCTTCGCACCTGTCATCATGATGGTGTTGGCCGTCGCGGCGAAAGTGAGCGGGGTTGTGATGACCTCGTCTCCCGGGCCGATGTGGAAGCCAAGGAGACAAAGGTGTAGGGCGGCGGTGCAGGAGTTGACGGCCAGCGCGTGGGGGGCGCCCGTGTACGCGCAGAATGCCTCCTCGAAAGCCTTGGTCCTGGGCCCGGCGGTCAGCCAGCCGCTCCGCAGAGTCTCCACGACCTCCTGGATCTCCTCCTCCCCGACGGAGGGGAGGGCGAAGGGCAAGAAGGTGTCCCGCACGGGCTTCCCACCATCGAGGGCCAGGTCTGAACTCATGCCTCTCTCCTATGAACAGGGCGAACGGGGCCATCCAGCCACCGCTCGCATCTCTCTTCCCATTTCGGGGAGACCCTGGCACACAGCCACACGGCCCCAAACGAGGCAAACGCGAGGAGGAGCGGGTCCATCGGAATGCGGTACCGGAGCTTCCCGTAGACGATGACATGGACCAGCGTGAAGTAGACCACGAATCCGTAGAGGGCCGAGAGCTGGCGGAAGCGGTTCATGCACCCCAGGGCCCCGGCCACCATGAAGGGGAAAAGGAGCCCGTAGGTACCCAGCCCGAGGGCTTTGTAAAGCACGGCCTTCCCGCGCCCCCCTTCGGCCTCGTATTTCGGATAGAACTGCCAGAAACGCTTGAAGTTCTTCCACAGGACGGACGGGTACCTATTTAAGTTCTCGCCGATGATTCTCTTTCCTTCCCTCGCGAGATACTTGTCCCCTTCCAGCCGGTCCCTGTCGTTCGCGCCAGGTGGATAGTAGTATTTAGGGAGAATCTCCTTCTTCAGGTAGGACCACCGGGCGGCATCGTCCGGCATGGTGATCCGAAGGGCCGTCTGGTACAGCATCACCCCCGAGCCAATGGTCGGCGTCGGGACGAACTCCCCGAAGTGCAGGTAGTTCACAAAGCACCAGGGTGAGTAAAGGGCCAGGAAGGCCGCGAGTGCGAGGCCCGTGGCCTTGATCCAGGCCGTCCCCTTCAGGCCCCACGCGATGGCGTAGATGAGCGGGATGGCCAGGACGAAGTAGAGGGCGGCCGCCCTCGTCAGAGAGGCCACGGCCAAGCTCGCGCCGAAGGCGAGGCAGAAACCCCCGCTGAACCACCGCGCGGAATACACGGCGAGGAGGAGCGTACCTGGGATGACGATGGTGGCGACGGTCTCCGTCACGGCGTAACCCGTGAAGTAAATAAAGTAGGGATATGCGGCCACCATGGCGAGACAGGCGATTCCTGTGATCCGGCCGCCGATCTCCTTTCCGAGCAGGTAGGCCACGGGGGCGAGGAGCAGGAAGAGGAAGCAGTGGAACACCCTCACGGCAGCCAACCCGGGTTCCGCGAAGAGGAAGAGGCCGGCGTAGAGGATGGGCACCACGGGGGGCACATGGTAGTAGACCGTCGCGTCGAAGGAACGATTGGCGAGGATATCCCGGGCCGACTCGATGTAGTCCACCTCGTCCGACACGGGTGCCGCCGAGGGCATGGTAGAGACGAACGCGAGCCGGGCAATGAGCCCTAGGGCGACGCAGAGGGCGAGGATAGCCCAGAGCCGGGCAACTTTAGCCGTTTCCATCCTCACGCGTACACCGAGCCTTCGCGGGCCGGTCCCGCGGTCCGGGCCGCCGGGCTGACGAGAAGCTCCTCCTCGTTTCTCGCCTCGCGCTCCAAATTCAGGGAAACCCCGAACAGGACATACCAAAGGGGGTGGATGTAATTTCCGCTGGACATCTGCGCGACGGTCGAAAAGAGCGTGAGCGCCAGCCAGGTGATGGCGATGGCCCGCACCTCCCGGGAGGCCATGGGGTCGGAATAGACCCTGTAGCAGGCGCGCCCGGCACCTGCGAGGAGCAGGACGAAGAGCACCGTCCCCACGGTCCCCGTCTCCGCGAGGCACTGCGAGAGCCAGTTGTGCGTGACGCGCGGATTATTCATCTCCAGTTCTGTCATGCCCCTGGTCACATTCCCGAAGCCCACCCCGGCAATCGGGTGCGACTTATAGACCGTCCACCCCTGGGCGACCAGGTCCATCCGGGTTTCGACGGGAGCTGCCCGGCCAGGTTTGGACGCGGAAAACAAGTTCTCCCATCTCTTGAAATATTCCTCCGGCAGGGTGTAGAGGGCGGCGAGCCCGCCGATGAGGACGAAGAGGAAGGTCGTCCGCCGGGTGGACCGCAGGAGGGCGAATGCCAATACGCCGACACCGAGGGCAATCGCCGCGCCCCGCGACTGGGATTGGAACACGCCGAGAAGGCACGGGACGGCCAGCAGGAGAAGGGCCGCCCTCACGTTCCCGTTTTTCGAAAAGACCCTGAGGCCGAGGAGGCAGATCACCGCGCCCGCGCAGATTTGCCCGTAGCCGTTGGCATTTCCGACGATGCCGGCTGCGCGCCCATAGGAGATTCCTCCGGGCATAAATCCAGTGATCATGGAGAGTACCCCACCGGAGGTGAGCCCGACGAGAACCAGCAGGATATTTCTAAAACTCTGGGTTAGCATCAGGATGCTAAAAAGGAGAATGATGTTCGAGCCCATTTTGATTATGGACGGGATGTTGATGATTCCGCTCTCCATGGAGCCGATGTAGCCGACCACGAAGATGGCGCACGCACCCAGAAGGTACTGTTTCCCCCGACCCAGGCTCTTGATCTGCGCCCCCTTCGAAAGGATCGCGGAAAACGCCAGCAGGTATCCGAACCACTTGAAGTAGTTGATGCCCCCGAGGCCGAAGGGGAACCAGAGAAAAACCGAAAAGAGGAAGAGCACGATTTTCGACGGCATCTGCCAGCTTTACCCGAGATGGGCGAGGAGGTCTTCCACCCTTTTGGGGAAGGTGTGTCTTTCCATCGCTCGCCTGTGGCCCCGGAGGGCGATCTGCTCCCGCGCCTGTCCGTTCTCATCCCTCAGGTGGTAGAGGATTTTCTCCTCGGCTTCCCGGACATCCGAGAAGTCTTCCACCTCGCGCCCCACCGCGAAGATGTCCCCGAGGACGGGATTCCGGCTGATGAGTTGAAACCCTCCCGCGCCGCAAATTTCGTACGCGCGGATGTTCAGCGCCGAGGTGGCCTGAGCGGGCAGGATGTTCAGGCAGATTTTGGCGCGCTGGGTGTTGAGGTTGATCTCCCCGTGGCCCACGGCCCTGTTGGAGGCGTGGTTCATCAGGTTCGGAAAGCGCCTTCGCAGGCGTCGGACCCGCCAGGGGCGCAGGCGTGAGAAGAAGCGCCCGTCGCCGAGGATCTTCAACCCTCTCGGAGCCAGCTTCCCGTACAGGACTTCCAGAAACTCCATGCGGCTCGGGTGGAAGTTGCCCACGGTGTAGAGGTCGAGGTCGCGCCGGACCTGGGGAATCGGCCGGTAGAGGGCCGGATCGAACGCCAGCGGGGCGAAGACCGCCCGCGGGCCCTCCGCCGGGAAGAGGGCACACTCGTCCCGGTTGTAGCAGAAGACGATGTCGGATTTCATGCACAGGTCCATGCCCCTGCGCATGTTCCTCACGGAGTCGATGAGCCAGATGGCCAGCCGGGCGCCCGTCGCCTCGCGCAGGGTGTCCAAGCTCTCCGGGTCGAGGAGATCCCCCCGGAAGAGGAGGAGCCAGTCGGAGCCGACGCCCTCACGGCGGATGCGGGCGATGATCGACTTCCGGTAGGCATCTTCGAGGAGGGGGGAGCCCAGCTTCCCGGGGATGGACCGCCAGCCGTTTCGCACATTGGCGTAGGGGACCACCGCGCGGAGGGCGCCGCGCTCCTTCAGGGCCCTCGCGATGGACCCGATGTAGCCGTAAAACTCGGTCCCCACGAGGGTGATACGGGGTGGCATGCGGCGCGGCCCCTACTTTCCGCCCTTGAGCAGGTTGCGTCGGCTGAGCTCCTCCGCCGAAATCCCGTAGAGGCTCGGTGGCGTCTCCTGCTGACGCACCCACGCGGAGAAAGCCCGGATGCCCTCCTCCAGGGGGACGCTCCAGGTGAAACCGAGGTCCCTCGCCGCCCTCGCGGTATCCGCGAAGTTGTGCCGGATGTCCCCGCACCGGAAACGCCCGGATACCTCCGCCCTCGGGGTGACTCCGTACGCTTCCCCGAGGAGCGACACCACCCGGGTCACGGGCGTGCAGACGCCCGTTCCGCAGTTGTAAGTGACGCGGGGAGGGGGGTCCGATTCCAAAGCCGCGACCAGGCCGCGCACGGCGTCCGTCACGAAGAGGAAATCCCGCGATTCGGTCCCGTCCTCGTAGATGTCAATTTTATCTCCTGCCAGCAGGAGGCTCGAAAAGATGCTGAGGATTCCCGTGTAGGGGTTGCGCAGGGATTGCCCGGGGCCGTAAATGTTCTGGAAGCGGAGGGCCACGGCGGTGCCATCCCAGGAGGGGGCGAAGGCCGACAGGAGCTGTTCCTGCGCCGCCTTGGTGACGCCGTAAATCGATACCGGCTTGATGGGGGATTCTTCGTCCGTGGCCTGGGGCGACCCAGGCTTCCCGCAGGTGGGACAGCGCAGTTCGAAGTCCCCCTTCTCCATCTCCTCCCCGCTCCGCGAGCCGGGGAAGAAGACGCCGCAGTCGGGGCACCCGTAGCGGCCCTCTCCGTAGACGGCCCTCGAAGATGCGAGGACGATGCGGGAGACCGTGGAGCCCCCCGCCAGGCAGGCCTCCAGGAGGAGCGCCGTCCCGGCGACATTCACGGCGCAGTAGCGGGAAATCTCGTACATCGACTGGCCGGTCCCCGTCTCCGCGGCGAGGTGGACGACGGCCTCCTGCCCCTCCAGCGCCTCGGGCCAGACGGCGGGATCGGTGACATCCCCTCGGAGGCACCGGGCGGCGCGTCGGAGCTCGGGGGAAAACTCGGCCCCCTCCCCGTGAATCTGAGGAGAGAGGTTGTCCAGGACGGTGACGGTGTGGCCGAGGTCCGACAGCTTCGACGACAGCGCGCTCCCGATGAACCCCGCGCCTCCGGTGATCAGCACTCTTTTCATCTTTCCTCGCTTGGTTGGACTAGATTGTCGCGAGATTTTGAAGGGCGCACCCAAGTTGCGCTTCTGAAATCATATCGCTTGATTGCCCGGGCTGGAATTCCTGCGATAATCGTGAATGGATCATATTTCCCTGATACCACCGAGTTGGCTCCCACTACACAGTGCTTCCCGAGTACCGTTCCGGGTAAGATAACCGCGTTGTTGTATATTTTGCAGTCGTCGCCTATTTCGACTGGCGATACCTCCAATTGTTGCAATTCAACTGGCAGATTAATATCTTCGTACGGATGATTAATGTCGGTGATTGTCACATTTGCGGCAATCGCCGTGTTCTTACCTATGTAGATCCTCTTTGCACATGTAAGATGAATATTTTGCTGCGCCGACGCCCCCTCATCGAATACTATTTCGGGGTCGAAAAATTGACCCGCATACTCCTGTATTCCCTGAATGCGGCCGTGGCAACCTACAGATACCCGGCTCTTTAGGACGATGCACTTGGGAGTGATCCTGATGGGCCTAAGGACCATGCTTCTCGATCCCAATTCCTTGTAGCGCCATTTATTCAATAGCCTCCACATTTCGGCTCGGATGCGGCGAATCACGCGAGCGGTAAGCGAGCCTACCCTATTGAGGGACATAGCCAAGGACTCCTATGATCTCGTGCATTCTTCGATGAGGTCCATGCTTCGCGCAGTCGCATAACCCCTGAATTCCACTGCGTCGTCTAAGAAACTGTGCTGGCTCCTCAGGATCTCTGTTCTGCGTTCTCCCTGGGTTCCGAAGCCATCGCAAAAGTCAGCCACATCGCTTTCCCCGCACCATGCTCCGCCCCCCATTTCGGGCATGTCTGTCAATCTCTTTGTTTCGACCGCAGAAGTAAAAAGGACAGGGACGTTTAAAATCATGGCCTCGAGGGCCCCCGCGGAGAATACGTGGTACACCACATCCGCATGCCGGAGCGCATCATACAAAGAAATACTTGCCGGGACTATTTTCAGCTTTTGCAGCAAGCGGTCGGGGATTTCCTGTTTGTAAACGGAAAGGTCTTTCTCCGCCGGGTGCAGCTTGACTACTGTTGAACATCCTTTCTCAAGGAGAATCCGCACTGATCTCAGATATTCTCTGTAGATATCACTGTGAACCCTTGCAGCCTGCGTGTTTGATAAAAGCAAGATGAGAGGTTTGTCCTCTACTCCACCGAGCAAGGTCCTGATCGCGGAATCCCGTGGCATCCCCTCGTACTTTTGGAGAATGTCCCATCTCGGACACCCGGACACCAGAGATCGTTCGACCCCCAGACCGAACTTCCCCGCCTGACCTATAAAGTACTTTCCCCAAAGGAAATGTTTACTGCAGTACATAGGAAACTGGTGTCTTCCAAAAAGTCCGTGCTGTAGGGTAATCACAGGGATGTTGAGACGGTTAGCACCAAGCGCAAGCCCTTTGGCGACGGGGAAGTAATCTGTTTCGATGATGACAGCCCGCGCACCGCACAAATGCTCGTAGGCTGCGGCTTCCATTAGGAACGCCAACTCCAGATGTGCCGGTAGATCTTCGTCGTAATCAACGCCGAAATGATCTGCCACCTCAGAGGCAAGATCCTTCGCTTTGGATTTCAAACGTTTGCGCAGGGGTGTGGATAACTGAGCAATCCAACTTCTAAAGTCAGACTTCGCGACCGAACTGGATTTTCGTGTCACCCCGTCCGTATATGAGTTCGTAAGAACAAAGGGTACCGCACCCCTGTGCACTGTTTCCTCGACTACGGGCTGGAGGGCGCCCCACGTGGTCGGTGTGTTGAATGAGGCATAAAAAACGAGTTGCCCGTTCATTGGATATTCCGGTTTGCCAACCGCTCGCCCCCGGTCGATGAATGGTCTGATAGCGCTTTTTAACTTGCTCGCAAACCCCAATCGTTTCCCGCCATCCCTTTGAATCCTCCAGAGAGAGAGGACGGGCTCCTCCTTTTCTCTTTCGCTCATCAGGTCGCCGTAGTGACTTAACTTGTCTTCGTTAAGCATCGACTTCACCCCCGCAGTTTCCGGGAAGAAGGTTGTGTCCGAGCACTAGACTCAGACTCAAAGCGGGACAAATTTGCCCTGTAGGACTACCCCAAAGGAGCGCGAGGGCTCAAGTGGGTAGCGCGGTAGGTGGCTCCCATGCCTATCATGAAGGTAACAGCCCGGGCGAAGAGCATGCCCGTCGCAACTCCCGTGAGTGGGCTCTGGAAGAGCTTTGCACCCGCCAAAGGTCCCGCTACAAGTAGGCCCGCCGAGGAGAGTTGATAAACCACCATGTACTTCCACGCCTTCATGCTCCAAAGCGCATTGACACCTATCACTGCTCCATAGAAGACGGCCGAGACAAGGGTGATTTGGGCAGCGAAAATGCCCTCGCGGTATTTTGGGAAGAACGTCGGGCCAACGATTGGAAGTAGAAACCACCCAACTACCGCCATCGGGACCATAATGCCCAACATGACAAGGGCCGTTTTCCAGGCTCCATTCCACAGTTGACGCGGGTCCCCAGCCTTGCCCCAAGAGTAGGTCATGCGGGGATAGATGTAGGTCGCCAGCGAATGCGGGAGGACCGTGAGGGCCTGCCACGCGTAGAGGGCCATGGCGTAAAATCCGACCTGTTCGACGCCTCCGGTCCGAAGGAGGATGAGCCGGTCCGCCGTCCCCGCGACGGCGAAGAGATAGGCCAGGACGAAGATGGGGGTCCCCACCTTCATCAGTTCCCAGAACGCCTTCCCGTCCCACCGGGCGGGGACGCGCAGGGGACGCGCCAGATGCAGGAGGACGACCAGGAGGCCGGTGCTCAGGACGACCTTCCCCACCATCCCCCAGTAGCCCCACAGGACGAGGGCGGGGATGAAGGCCAGCATGACCCCCGCCGACCAGAGCTGGGCTTTCCCGAGCGCGCGGAATGCGTGGTTGGAGCGGAAGGTCACCAACAGGTAATTCTGGTACAGGGTCAGCAGGGTGACGAGGGTCACGGCGAAGATGGAGACGCCCAGGGTCGGGTTCCCCCATCCCCATCCCACCGAGGCGATGCTCCCGGCCACCGCCACGAGGATCATCCCCCAGTAGATGACGGCCTGGGCCACCCCCGCGTGGGCTTCCACCAGGTCCTGCCGGCCCGCCCCGAGATTGAACGGCAGCTCCCGGCTCAGCCCGTTGACCACGCCGGCCTGCAGGAAGATGGAGTAGGTCGTCGCGAGGGAGAGGGAGGTCCACAGCCCCAGTTCCGCCGGGAGGACATACCGGACGGTCACGAAGCTGATGATGAACTGGACGCCGGCCTTGGCCGCGGAGGAGAAGGTGTAGAACGCGGCGTCCCCCCGCAGGGTCTCGGCCCCCTTGCGGGCCCAGGACTTCCAGAGGTGCATCAGTGCTGCCGGCAGGCCCTGGTCAACGCCGATGCCAACGCCATGCTGTGGGCCGCTTCTCCCAATGCGCACGCCGGCCATCCGATGGGGCGACGGTCCCGGACGACCTCCAGGAAATAGGAGGCCTGGCCGAAGAATCCCGGCTTGAAGCGCCGGTCCTCCTCCGAGGGCGCGACCTCCTCGGCGGGCTTCCCGCGCCTCAGGAGCGTGACCGTCTCCAGCGGGGCGCTCACCATCCGGGCGTCCGGGGCGTCCACGACGAGGCGCCAGCGGCCGGGGACATCCCAGTTCGATTCGAAGTGGACCCTCGCCCCGCGGGAGGCCACGCCGCTCAGGGCCATCTGCCACCGGAACTTCCCGCCGGTGGGGTCCAGGTCCCGGCCCCATGCGGTCGGCTCGGGAATCTCCCCGGCGAAGAAGGGGAGAAGGTCGATGCCGTGAAGGCTGTTGGCGTAGTTCAGCAGGGGGAGCATTTCGGCGGGGTGGCCCAACTGGAGCATCTTCATGGGGTCTTCAGACCACTCCACCGAGACTCCGGTGACGGCCTCTCGGCCCCCCACCTGTTCCAGCCCCCTGTGGTAGACGGAATAGAATCGCCGGTTCAGGCCGACCATTACGGGCGTCTTGTGGTCGGCGGCCAACCGGGTCAGACTCTGGGTCTCTTCCGGGCTGATGCCCGGGGGTTTCTCGAGCAATATCGGAAGCCCGACCGGGATGAGGCGCTCTGCGAGGCCGTGGAGAGAGAGGACGTTCGCCGTGAGGAGGAGCGCGTCGGGGCGCTCCCTTTCGACCATCTCCAGAGGGTCGGCATAGGTGCGGGGAATGCCGCCCTCGCCCTCGGCTTTTCGGCGCTTCTCCTCCGACCGGTTGCACGAGGCACAGACATCCGCCCCGAGGGCGCGGAACACCTCCAGGTGCTTCTCGGCGATGGCTCCGTACCCGACGACCGCGACCTTGACTCCATTTTCTCTCATGTGATGGCCAGCTCCATGGCGAGGTCCTTTTCGTCCACCAGCGGAAGTTCCACGGGCACATTCCCTCGCCCGTGGCTCAGGTGGGCTCCCACGACCACCTCCAGGGAGCGGTACCCGTGCTCGGCGGCACAGGTGAGCCGTCCCTCGCCCGCGAGTTCGGCCAAGACGGCCGAAGTCATCTCCACGATGTCGAGCTTCAGGGGTTGGTCCTGGGGGGGGGCCTCCTCGTCGAACTTGGGAGGCCTTCCGGGTCCGGGTTTCACCGAGGGGTCCCGGCGGATGACGGAGACCCGCCCCTCCCGCTCCTCAACTACCACGCGGGCGAGGGTGAGATCGAGAACGATGCTCGTCGGCCCGGAGGCGTCTTCAATCTGGTGGAAGACGAAGCGCGCGCCGCCGTCCCCCTCCGCGACGATGAGGCCGCCCGGGTCGTGGAACTCGGCCCCCCTGGGGTTCGCGCCCCGCTCGGGGTCCACCCAGCCGGTGACCCGTGCGAACCGCTGGCCGGAGAGGAAGGCCGCGAGGTCGATGAAGTGCGTGGCGAGGCAGCCGAGGCCGATGCCCGGGCAGGCCATCCGGACGCCCCGGAGGGCCCCCCAGTGACCGGAGGCGATGCGGTCGCGGACCCATTCGTAGGCGGAGACATGGCGGCGGCAGTGGTTCACGGCGAGGCGCACCCCGCCTGCCCTGCACGCATCCTCCATCGTCCGCGCCTGGGCGAGCGAGCAGGCGACGGGCTTTTCGCACAGCACCGCCCTTGCGCCCTGCGCCACGGCCGCCACGACGAGGGCGGGGTGGCTGGGGGCGTTGGTGGCCACGACGACCAGTTCCGGCCTCAGTTCGCCGAGGAGCCGGAGGGCGTCGTCGTAGCGCGCCACCTCCGGGGCGATCCCCTCCGATGCGAGGGCTTCGGGTCTCCGGTCGGCCACGGCCACCAGGGCGAGACCGGGGACGCGCCCCACCGCGGCGGCGTGCCTCTTGCCCATGGGCCCAAAACCTAAGATGGCTGCTTTCATGCCTCTCCTCCGGTCACCGCGCTCCGGATGGCCCTGGCCACCCGGGCCCGATCTCCTTCCGCGAGCCCCGCCGAGCAGGGGATGCTCAGGGCCTGACGGTTCAGCCTCTCGGCCACCGAACAGTCGGTGGCGTAGGCCCCTCGGTGAGCCGGCGAGAGGTGCATGGGCTGCCAGAGCGGGCGGGATTGAATCCCCTGAGATTCCAGGGACCTGAGGAGCCCGCGGCTGTCCACCTTCGACCGGGCGGCGTCCACCAGGACCGTGTAGAGCCAGAAGGTCGAGAAGGTGCCCGGGCGCTCGCGGGGGAGGGTCAGGGAGTCCAGCCCCTCGAAGTCGGCGGCGTAGGCCGCGGCGAAGGCGCGCTTGCGGGCGACGAACTCGTCCAGGACCTCCATCTGGGCGCATCCCAGCGCCGCGAGGAGGTTGGGGAGGCGGAAGTTGTACCCCACGGCCCCGTGGACGAACTCGACCGGGTCGTCCTTGGCCTGGGTGGTGAGGTAGCGCGCACGCGCCGCGAGGTCCGCGTCTGCCGTGACGAGCATTCCGCCCCCGCCCGTGGTGATGATCTTGTTCCCGTTGAAACTGAAGCACCCGATGAGGCCCATGGACCCCGCACCGCGGTCCCCCCAGCGTGCCCCCAGGCACTCCGTAGCGTCCTCCACCACGGGGAGGTCGTACTTTCGGGCCAACCCGAGGATGGCATCCAGGTCGCAGAGCCCGCCCAGGATGTGGACCGGGAGGAGGGCCCGGACGCGCCGTCCGGTGTGCCGGTTCACGAGGTGCCCGCCGCGGGGCTCGCAGTCCTGGCTCAGGAAGCCCTCGAGCTTCTCCGGGTCCATCTGCCAGTACCGCGGCTCGGCGTCCACGAATACGGGGTGGGCGCCCAGGTACCGGACGGCGTTGGCGGGGGCGATGAAGGTGAGGTCGGAGACGACCACCTCGTCGCCGGGCTCGACGCCTGCCAGTTGCAGGGCTATGTGGATGGCCGCCGTGCCGTTCACCGTGGCCACCGCGTAGGGGGTGCCCGCCCGGCCCGCCACCATGGCCTCGAAGCGGTCCACCATGGGCCCCGCGGAGGAGACCCAGTTGGTGTCCAGGCACTCTTTCACGTAGGCCCAGGCATTTCCCTCGAGGCACGGTACGGAGAGGGGAATTCCCCCCGCCTGCGCCGGCGCCCCCGGCTCGCGATTACTCATGGATGGGACTCCTGGTCTGTGGCATATGGGATGCTCCTCTGTTCGTCATTCTGGCTTGCCCAGAATCTGGTTTGTCCAGAATCCCTCCCCGCTCCGTCATTCTGGCGACCCCGCGCCCCCTCTTTGTCATTCTGGCGACCCCGCCTTCGCGGGGGAGTCCAGAATCGCGCCCTCTTCCGTCATTCTGGCGAGCATCGCGAGTCCAGAATCAGATTCCGGTCAAGCCGGAATGACGCGCCCCCATCCGTCATTCTGGCGAGCAGCGCGAGACCAGAATCAGATTCCGGTCAAGCCGGAATGACGCATCCCCTCTTCTGTCATTCTGGCGAGCGCAGCGAGACCAGAATCAGATTCCGGACAAGCCGGAATGACAATGTGGACGTCAAACCGGAATGACACGCCCCCCCTCCGTCATTCTGGCGAGCAGCGCGAGTCCAGAATCGCGCCCCCCTCCGTCATTCTGGCGACCCCGCCCTCGCGGGGGAGTCCAGAATCAGATTCCGGACAAGCCGGAATGACGCGCCCCCCTTCGTCATTCTGGCGAGCGCAGC
>CAZPSH010000037.1:0-21698 GCA_964589625.1 uncultured Thermoanaerobaculia bacterium | reverse complement strand
GAGGAGCCTGAACCACAGTGGGCGAAAAGCCAGGATGCGGGAAATGTGATACTGCAAGTCCCCTCCGGTGCGAGCGAACTTAATCGACAACTGGGCTGCGCCCGCTGGGAGCGGAGGCCCAGCGAGGCCGGAGCCCGAGGACGCAGACCCAACCATTATCCTTGCTCCGGTTCCTTGCCGGGCTCACATGTTATCCTTCTGGCCTTCATTATTGAGGGGTGACGGATGAAGCGCAGTGACCTCCCTTTCGGCAGCGAGTTTTCCCCGAGCCAGATCGACCTCTCCGAAGTGCTGTCCATCGCCAAGAAGCGCTCCGGAGATTGGCGGGCCATCGAGACCGATATCCGCAAGAAGTACTTCGACTCCCACGCCACCAGCGATTACAACCGCCGCAAGCTCGCCAACAATTGCAAGCTTGGCATGATCGCCTACGGCGTCCTTACGCGGGAGGGTGCTCTGACCGAGCTGGGCCATGAACTCCTCGCCCTCAAGGCGAAACCCGCCAAGCTGTACGAGCATCTGGCGCGCCATATCTTGCTTTCTCTCCAGGGGCTCCCGCTCCTGCAAACGGTCCAGGACATGCAGGCCCATGGCGAAGAGGTATCCCTGAACAAGCTCCGCGAATGGCTCTCGGAGCGGGGCATCCATTTCCCTTCAGGCGGTAAGCACCCCAGCATCATGCGGCTGTGGCTGGAGAAAGCGGGCGTCGTCTCCAGCAAGGGATGGGACATCGACAGGAAGCGCCTCAAGAAGGTGCTGGGGCTGCCCATGGAGACCCTGGACCAGATCTCCATGCTGACCGTGGAGCAGAGGGCTTTTCTCAAGACACTCTCCAACATGGGCCTTGACCGGGACCACGCCTCCAACGAAGTCGCCAAGCTGGCCGCCGCGACCTACGGCGTGAAGTTCGACGAGAAGAACCTCCCGAAGCAGGTTCTATACCCGCTGGCGAAAGAGGGTTTCCTGGAAATGGAGCGGGGCACCAAGAAGCCCGGCAGAGGGGCGAAGCCGTTCCGGATTAAAGCCTGCGAGCGCCTCCGCACGGACTTCCTCCAGCCCATCCTCGAGAGCATCGAGAGCCAGGTGAGGCCGGACCTCCGGCTCCTTCTGCGAAAGCCCATGAAGGATATCCTCTCGGAGGTCCGCTCCTCGAACCGCCACGTGAAGGGGCTTGCACTAGAAGCCCTGGCCTTCCACCTGATGCGCCTGATCGATTTGAAATACGTGGCGACGCGCCTTCGCGGGGATGCGACGGGCGGGGCCGAAGTGGACCTGGTCTTCGAAGGCACGCGCCTCCTCTTCTCCCGGTGGCAGGTGCAGTGCAAGAACACGGCCGCCGTGAGCCTGGACGATGTGGCCAAAGAGGTAGGGCTCACAATCCAGCTCAAGTCTAACGTGGTCACCGTCGTGTCCACCGGCGCTATCAGCAAGGAAGCCCGCCGCTACGCCCAAGACGTGATGCGAACCACCAACCTCAACGTGGTCTTGCTCGATAAGGCGGACCTTCAGAAGATCCAACAGCAGCCTTCCCACATCGCCGAGGCTCTCGCCAGAGAGGCCGAGCGCGCCATGGAAATCAAGAAGCTGGAGATACCCTGATGCCCAGAACCCCCGAGCGGGTGCACTTCTACAAGACCGAATACGGCAGGGCCTTTCTGGGGGACGCCCGGGAGGTACTCTCCGACCAGGCCCTTGAAAGCACAGTGGACTTGGTCGTGACTTCACCGCCCTTCGCACTCAAGCGGAAGAAGGAGTACGGAAACGTCGAAGCGGCTGAATACGTGGCCTGGTTCTTGGACTTCGCCCGGGTCTTCCACCGCATCCTCAAGCCTAAGGGAAGCCTCGTCATCGACATCGGCGGCGCATGGGTCCAGGGGCAACCCACCCGCAGCCTCTACCAGTACGAGCTCCTGATCGAACTGTGCCGGATGCCGGGATACCGCTTCCACCTGGCCCAAGATTTCTTCTGGTACAACCCTTCACGCCTGCCTTCGCCCGCCGAGTGGGTCACGGTGCGGCGCGAGCGCGTCAAGGACGCCGTTGACTGTATTTGGTGGCTCTCCAAGGACCCGCACCCCAAGGCCAGCAACCTCAAGGTGCTCCAGCCCTACAGCGAGAGCATGGAGCTTCTCCTCAAGAACGGGTACAAAGCCAAGCTCCGCCCCAGCGGACACAACATCTCCGACAAGTTCTCCAAACGCAATGAGGGGGCCATCCCCTCCAACCTCCTCCAGATCGCCAACACGGAAAGCAACAGCCGTTACCTTCGAGCGTGTCGAGACAAGGGCATCAAGCCCCACCCCGCAAGGTACCCTGCCAGCCTGCCGGAGTTCTTTATTCAAATGCTAACGGACCCCGGGGATCTCGTCGTGGACCCCTTCGCGGGCTCCAATGTCACCGGCGAGGTATGCGAGAAGCTCGGCCGCCGATGGATCGCAATCGATACCGTCGAGCAGTATCTCGAAGGCTCCAAGTTCCGTTTCGACGAGTTCTATCTGAAAACCTTCCCGGAACCCAACGGCTCCAGGAACATTTTCATCGGGGAGCACAAAGCGGGTTACAAAGGAGCAAGGGCGCAAGCAAGGCCACAAAAGGGGTTGCCCTAAGGGTCCAGGGGCTAGGGTCCAGGGGCCATGTCTTTCGTGTTAGCGAGTGGTGTGGGGCCAAGCCCTACGGAATCGGTTCCAGCCTTTTTGGGGTCTAAGTCGTAGACCTGGGTCGGGGTGCAGTGGGGGACGAGGGGACGGAGGGACGAGAGGATTCGGAAGAATCGGAGAAAGGCGGGCGGGGGCGCCCGCTCCACGAAGTTCACCTTTGCCCTTGTCTTTACATCCGACATCCCAAATCCGCAATCGCCAGTGGCCCCGTTTCTCCTTCCGCTCGTTCTCCAAATCCCACATGCCCGTGTCTCCTCACAGGCGGTTTCTCTCCACCTCAAGGGCGTCGCGGACAATGGCCCGGTAGCCCGGCTCGAAGATGTGGAGGGGGAGGACCTCCCCGGGTAGGAGCACCACCCCCGGTAGGGGAAACACCGGGAGGACGTCCGGAGGCACCTTGTCGGCCCATCTCGTCCCGTTTTCCGTCTTACTTCACTTGGGAGAGGAACTCCCGGCGCAGGTCGGCGTTGCGCAGGAATTCACCCGTGAAGGCCTGGGTGGTGGTGCGGCTGGACTGCTTCTCCACGCCGCGCATGGCCATGCACAGGTGGAAGCCCGAGGCGAAGACCGCCACGCCGCGGGGGGTCAGGACTTCCTCCAGCACCTCCGCAAGCTGGCCGGTCATTCGCTCCTGCACCTGGAGGCGCCGGGCGAAGACGTCCACGAGTCTGGGGATCTTGGAGAGGCCGATGATTTTCTCGCCGGGCAGGTAGGCCACGGAAACCGTGCCGAAGAAGGGGAGCATGTGGTGTTCGCAGAGGGAGTAGAACTCCACGTCTTTCACGAGGACCATCTCCTGGTACCCCTCCGCCTCGAAGACCGCCCCGTTCACGATCTGGGCGAGGTCCGTGTCGTACCCCGAGGTGAGGAACCGGAGGGCCGTGGCCACTCGGCGCGGTGTGGCCAGGAGCCCCTCCCGGGAAGGGTCCTCTCCCAGTTCTTGCAGGACCGACCGGTTCAGGGCCTCCAGCGTGTCGGCACCTCCCGGACGCACGTCGGCGAGGTGAAGGGTGGCGGCTCCTACGGGCCGGTGGAGCGCGGTAGAAGGCTGCGATTCAACGGCGGACGAAGGCGACGTTGCGTTCGGTTTCGTGAACTCGGACTTCATGGAGTCTCCCGGAGGGGATCCTGGCGTCCAGAATCTCCCAAAAAGACACGGCCAGGTTCTCCGCCGTGGGATTGATCCCCTCGAGAAAGGGGACGTCCAGGTTGAGGTGCTTGTGGTCCACCTTATCCAGGATTTCGGCCTGCACGAGGTCCTTGAGGGCCTTCATGTCGAGGATCATGCCCGTCTCCTGGCTCACGGGCCCTTCCACGGTGACCTCGATCTCGTAGTTGTGGCCGTGGCCGTTCGGATTCGCGCACTGGCCGAAGATTTCGCGGTTCTTGGACAGGGACCAGTCGGGTCTGAAAAGCCGGTGGGCCGCGGAAAAGTGCTGCTTCACGGTCACAAACGTCCGCATTCGGGCGAACCTCCCGCCGGGGGAAAGCAAGAGCCGTACCAGAGGAAAGGGCTAGGTGTTTAAGTGAGTAAGTGAGTAATCAGTAAGTGAGTAGGGGAGTAGGGGAGTAGGAGAGTAGGAGAGTGGGGGAGTGGGGGAGTGGGGGAGTAGGGGAGTAGGGGAGTAGGGGACTGGGGGACGAGCGGAACGGACTCCCGTCTTACCCCTCCCGTCTCGCTTCTTGTGGGAGGCGTCGCTAGCCGCCTGCTAAACGCCGATCTCCTCCCCACAAAGGCCTTCCCCCGCCGTAGCAGCTCTTGCTCGCAAGAGCCGGCCCCTCGGCCGATGCAAGCATCGGCCGCTACGAAGGCAGACCCGGGGCCTTCGAAGGCCTCCTCTCAAATGTCCCCTATTTCCAAATCCCAAATCCCAAATGCCCTTCGCCATTCGTCTCCCGTCTAACGTTTCCCGTCTCTCAAAAAAGGTGGCTGTCCCTAATTTCTAACGTCTCCCGTCCTCGCGACCAGCGGGCCGGAGGGGAGAGTGAAACGGCTGGGGCCAGGGGTTTCACAAGAGAAACCCTGCCGTGTGCAACATGAGACCCGGGAGGGGCCGGGCGCCGTGGTAAAATCCCGTCCTTCGGACGCCCGGGGAAAACCCCCTAGTCCGGGGACCGTATCCCAAGGCTTGGGGAGATGAAAATGAAGATGATGTCGAAGACGTGCGCGCGGCTCCTCCTGACGGTGACCCTTCCCTTCGCGGCGACGGCCGCCTCCACGGTTCCCCCCGATTGGACCTTCCTCTCGACCACGACCATCGGAGCGAAGGACTTTGTGAAGGCCCACCCCGAGTGGGACGGCCGCGGCGTTCTGATCGCCGTGTGCGATTCGGGGGTGGACCTGGGGCTTCCGGGTCTTACGGTGGCTTCCGACGGCAAGCCCAAGATCCTCGACGCGCGGATCTTTCTCGAGAACCGCAAGGTCTCCCTCGAGCCCGCCGAAGCGGGCCAGGACGCGAACGGGAAAGCGCTGAGGGCGAAGGACGGCAAGTGGCTTTACGGCTTCGAAAGCCTCGGCCTCAAGCCCCCTTCGGAGAAGGACCTGTACGTAGCCTACTTCAAGGAAGAGGACCTGAAAAACAGCGATGCACGGGACGGGGACTTGAACGGAAACGGCTCGAAGGACGACGTCTACGGTGTGGTGGCCTTTCCCGAATCCAAGGCGGCGGACGCGACCTGGCTGGCCGTCGTGGACACCAACGCCGACGGGAGCTTGGCCGACGAGAAGCCCGTCCGGGACTTTGCCGTGGCGCGGGAAGGCTTCGAGCTACGGGGCCGCGACGCCCACGCCCAGGCCAAAGTCATGGGGTTCGCGCTGAACCTCTGGCCCTCCGAAAAGAAGGTGGCCCTCTACATGGCCGACGGGTCTCACGGCACCCACGTGGCGGGCATTTGCGCCGGTTTCGGCATCGACGGACAAGCGGGCTTCGACGGCGTGGCCCCCGGCGCGCAGGTCCTGGCCCTGAAGATCGGCGACAACACGCTTTCGGGCGGGGCCACCACCCCCGGTTCCATGGTGGCGGCGTGGCGCTACGCCGTGAAGAAGGCCAAGGAACTGGGCATGCCCCTGGTCATCCAAATGTCCTACGGCGTGGGCTCCGAGAACGAGGGTTCGGCGGAGGCCGAGCGGCTCCTCGACGAACTCCTCGACGAGAACCCGGGCGTCGTGGCGACGGTGTCCGCCGGCAACGAGGGCCCAGGGCTTTCCACCGTGGGCCTTCCCGCCTGCATGGCGAATGCCCTGTCGGTGGCCGCCGTCCTTAACCGGGATTCGGCGAAGGACCTTTACGGAGCCTCCCTCCTCCAGGACGAGATGTTCTCCTTCTCCAGCCGCGGCGCCGAGGCGGCCAAGCCCGACGTGGCATGCCCCGGCTTTTCGGCCTCCACGGTGCCCAACTACGAGGACGGCCGGAGCGTGTTCCGGGGCACGAGCATGGCGGCCCCGCAGGCCGCCGGCGCCCTGGCGCTCCTGCTCTCCGCCGCACGGGCGGAAGGCCTCGAGGTGAGGCGCGACCACGTGGCCGCGGCCCTCAAGCGCGGCGCCCGGCCCATGGCGGGCTACGGGCCCCTGGACTACGGCTGGGGCCTCGTGGACGTCCCGCGGGCCCACGCGATTCTGGAGAGCTTGGCCCGGAGGGGCGGGGACGCCGTCCTCTCCTACCGCGCCGAGGCCGAATCGCCGGAGATGGCCGGCCTCAAGGGCCCCGCCGTCCACTGGCGAGGCGACTACTATCCGAAGGACGGGAAGACCCAAACGGTGACCGTGAAGGCGGTCTTTCCCGAGGCCCTCTCCGCCGACGGGAGGGCACGCTTCTTCCAGGCCTTCGACCTGGAGAGCACGGCCCCCTGGCTCCGTCTGGAGAAAGGGTCCACCTTCCTGAAAGCCGAACAGGGGGCCAGCGTCCCCTTCACCTTCGACGCGGCGGCGCTGAGAAAGCCGGGCCTCTACCAGGCCCGGATCCTCGGCTACCTCAAGGGGGCGGCGCGCGACCTCGGGCCCGACTGGGCGGTGCCCGTCTCGGTGGTGGTTCCCGAGGACCTCTCCGCCGGGGCGCTGCTTTCCCGGACCGTGGACGGTATCAAGCCCGCCCGCGTGGAGCGCCTTTTCCTGCGCGTACTTCCGGAGGCCGGGGCCGTGCGGGTGGACCTGGAGGCCCCCTCCGGCCAGCAAGCGGCGGTGTTGTGCTATCTCCACGATCCCGAGGGGCGCCAGCGCGAGGTGGCCGTCCTTCGCCCCGAACGGAGAAAGGGCTCCTTCACGCTCGAAGGCGAGTTCCTCACTCCCGGAGTCTGGGAAGTGGACCTCTACGCCAGCTACCTCAACAAGGCCCCGGCCTCCGTGAGGGTGGAGGCGCGCGCCTTTTTCCTGGGCCGGCCCGCGGCGGGCGAGCTGTCCGCGAAGCTCTCCCAGGGACAGACGCCCCGGGCGGAGCTGGAGATCCTGTCGGGCCTCCCCGACGCCCTCAGGGGGACGGGTTCGGGCGAGATCCTGGGATCCATTACGGAGAAGACCGTGCGGCCGGGGGGCGATCCGTGGAAGAGGACCTTCTCCGTGGCCCCCGGAGAGACCCGCGTGAGCTTCCGGCTTACCTTGCCGGCCGAGGACTTCGGCACCTTCACCGACATCCCCGTGCAGATCCTCGACGCCGACGGGAGCGCACTGGTCTCCGAGGGAATGGGTTACCGGCACCTGGAGGTGGACTTCGCGCCCCCCGCGGGGGCGAAGCCCGACGCCAAGTACACCCTGAAGGTGTGGGCCGCCACCGCCGATCCCGACGACAAGGATCCTTCCTGGAAGCTGCGCGTCCAGGAAATCCACCACTACGCCGAACCGGTGGTCCTGGCCGTCAAGCAGGGCAAGGGCCGCTCCGTCGCGCTCTATCCGGACCACCCGGCCCAGGTATCCCTGGAGGCCGCCTCGGTCCCGCCGGCCCTGCCTGACGGAGGATCCTGGCTCGCCCGCGTGGTCCTGAAGGACTCCGAGCGCGAGGGCCTCGCGCTCCCGCTGGAACTGAAACTGAGAGCCGGGGAGTAGGCCCAAGCCGGCGCCCGCTGAAGCGGGAGCGCCGGGACTTCGGTGTTCGTGCTGGACCTTCGGAAGCCCTCCGGACGCCCTACCCTCTACGCTCGCGTCCGGCCGTCGGCCGCGCGGGTCACCCAGGCGAACAGGACGAGGGCCACGAAAGCGGCCGCTCCGATGCCCGCGAAGACGTACCAGATGTAGTGGGCGTGCGCGTAGGCCGCCGTGAAGGCCTCCCCTGTGATCCCCTGGGCGGCGAGCTTCTTGGGGTCGGGGCAGAAGGCGTCGAGCAGGTAGCCCGAGAGGATGAAGCCGACGAGCCACGCGAAGAACGTGTGCAGGTGGGAGTAGCCCATGTAGAGCCCCTCCTGGCCGGGGGGCGCCTGCTTGGAGGCGAACTCCAGGTACCGGGGGCTCAGGAAGCACTCTGCGAAGCCCTGGAGCGCGATGCCCAAAACCATGAGGACCGTCACGGGGTGGAGGGCCGCGCCGAGGATCGTGATCTGCCCGGTCATGCCGCCCGAGAGGGACATGATGAGGGCCGACACGGGGATCATGGCGAGAGCGATGCCGATGGAGGTCACGGGGCTCAGCCTACGCACGAGGTGCGTCACGGGCACGACGCACAGGACCACCACGAAGGGGTTCACGTTGGCGTACCACTCGGGGCTTGCCCCCGGTCCGACAAGCCTCAGGACGTACTTGGGCATGGAGGCGTAGAGCTGGCCCTGGATGGCCCAGAAGCCGGCGGTGATGAGCAGGAGGGAGAGAAAACGCCCGTTCTTCAGGACCGTAACGAGGCCCGCGAGGGAGTCCCGGGTAGAGCGGGGCTGCTCCTCACCGCCCTCCTTGGGCCAGAAGAGGAAGGCCACCACGAGCAGGGCCACGAGGGCTGCGCCCGCCGAGTAGAGGGGGACGTACTCCAGCCCGAGGGCCGTCCGCACGGGCTTGGCCACGGTCTTGCCCGTGAAGGAGCCGATGTTGACCATCATGTAGAAAAGGCTGAAGGCCCGGGCGCGGCTGGCGGCGTTGGAGGAACGGGCCACCGTTCCGGTGATCACGGGCTTGACGAAGGCGCCCCCCACGGCCACGAGGGCGAGCGCCAAGGGCACGGCGGCCTTGGAGGGAAAGAGGCCCAGGCCCGCGTAGCCCGCGGCCAGGAGCGCGAAGGCCAGCATGAGGGAAAGCCGGAACCCGAGGCGATCCGAGGCCGCCCCCGTGAGGAACGGGAGGAGGTAGATGGAGGAGGAGAAGATGGCGCCGATCCAGCCCGCCTGCACGTCCGTGAAGCCCACCACGTCGGTGAGGTAGAGCGCCAGCGCGATGAAGGTGCCGTAGTAGGCCGCCCGCTCGAAGAGCTCCACCACGTTGCCCGTCCAGAAGGCCGCCGGAAATCGCCACGTCAGCCCCGCCCCCGCCGATTGTCCCGCCATGCTCCCTCCCCGCGTCCGCACCCCGTGCGGAGGGCCACTCTACCTGCCGAGGGAGGTCCGACACAAGGTTCCCGGCTGTCCCCCTTTCCGCCGGGGGAGGCGGGATGGTGTTCGAGCTCCTTTGGATCCCGCGCATCGCCCCGGGGCGTCTCCCCGCGCAGGATGCCCCTCCCCGCGAGATCCCGGTTCCCGGGTTCGGTTCCCGGGTTGTTTGACAGCCGCCCCGGGAGATGGTACCAACGACAGGAAAGGGAGGTGTGATTTGGAGCGGTACAGCGCTGGGGCGGGAATCCGCCTCTGCAGCCTTGTTCTCGTGGGCCTGTGCGCTCTCCCTGTCGCCGCCCTGGACCCTTCCAAGGCCGTGACCCAGTACCTCCACTCGGCCTGGACCTCCGGCGACGGGCTTCCCCAAAACGCGGGCCTGAGCGTGCTGGAGACCCGGGACGGGTACCTCTGGGTGGGAACCCAGGAGGGGTTGGCCCGCTTTGACGGGCTCGAATTCAAGGTTTTTGACCGCTCCAACGTGCCCGCTATGACCAACCAGACCGTCCAGGCTCTGGCCGAGGACCCCTCGGGGGCCCTCTGGGTGGGGACCGAAGGGGGAGGCATCCTCCGCTATGAAAAGGGGCGGTGGTCCTCCCAGCAGTCCTCCTCGGGCCTGCCCAGCGACATCGTCCACGACCTGCGCGTGGACCGGATGGGCGTCCTTTGGGCGGGGACCTACGGCGGGGTGGGCCGGTACGAAAAGGGGCGGTGGACCTCCTACCGCCTCGGCCCCGGTCCCAGCGGCTTCCGCGTCCGGTGCCTGATGGAGGACGGCCGCGGTACCCTCTGGGCCGGCACCGAGGGAGGAGGTGTCTACCGCTTTTCCGAAGGCGAGTTCCGTCCCTTTCCCCCGTCGGTCTCCCTCCCCGACCCTCGCATCCGTTGCCTCGGGTGGTCGCCCGAGGGGGACCTCTGGGTAGGGATGGAAAACGGGGGCCTCGCGGCGTGGCGCTCGAACCGATGGGACCTCTTCACCGAGAAGGAGGGGCTTCCGGGCGACCGGGTTTTCTGCCTCCTCTGGGACCGGGACGGATGCCTTTGGGTGGGCACCGAAGGAGGCGGCCTCGGGCGGTACGCCGGAGGAACCTGGAGCCGGTTCACCACCCGCGAGGGGTTGGGCACGGACCTCGTCTACGCGCTGCACGAGGATTCCCACGGATCTCTCTGGATAGGAGTGTTCGGAGGAGGGCTGGAGCGCCTTCGGGAGGGGAAGTGGACTCCCTTCTCCACCTCGGAGGGCCTGTCGTCGAACACCGTGTGGTGCGCCTACGCGGATCCCGAGGGCGGGCTTTGGACCGGAACGGAGAAGGGGCTCTGCCGCATTACCGGGGGCCGATGGACCTCCTGGAGCACGGCCGACGGACTGCCCCACAATCGGGTCCGGTCCATTCTCAAGGACCGCCGCGGCACCGTGTGGGTAGGGACCGGGGGGGGCGGCCTGGCCCGTCTCGAAGGGCGGCGCTGGGTCCAGGTGGCGCCTCCCGGCCTCCCGGCCAACGAACGGGTCTACGCGCTGCTGGAGGATCGCCACGGGACCCTCTGGGTGGGGACCTACGGCAGCGGCGTCCACTTCTTCGACGGGAGGTCGTGGGGAAGGTTCTCGACCTCCGACGGCTTGGGAGGAGACCGCGTGCGATGCCTCCTAGAGGACCGCTCCGGGGCCGTGTGGTTCGGTACCTACGGAGGGGGCGTCAGCCGCTTCTACGAAGGGCGATGGACCACCTGGACGACCCGCGAGGGATTGCCGAGCGACCTCGTCCTCACCCTCTTCGAGGATTCCATGGGCTGCGTGTGGCTGGGCACAAGCGGCGGCGGCCTGGCCCTGTGGAAGAACGGGAAATGGCACGGCTTTACGGCGGCCTCGGGACTCTGCGACGAGAAGGCCTTCCAGTTTCTCGAGGACCGCTTCGGACGCCTCTGGATCAGCTCCAACAAGGGCGTCTCCGAGGTGGACCTGAAAGAGATGCACGACTTCGCCGACGGGAAGGCGCCCTTAGTCCGGTGCCGCCTCCACACCAAGAGCGACGGGCTCCTGAGCCAGGAGTGCAACGGCGGGTCCCAACCGGCGGGGTGCCGCACCTCCGACGGGCGGATCTGGTTCCCCACGCCGGGAGGCCTCGTCGTCCTGGACCCCGAGAGGATTCCACGAAGCGACACGCCCCCGCGGGTGGTTCTCTCGGAGGTTCTGGTGAACAAAGAGCCGGTGGACCTCCAGGGGCCCCTGCGCCGCCCCCTCGGGCGGGGCGAGGTGGAAATCCGGTACGCGGGGCTGAGCCTCGTGGCCCCCGAGAAGGTCTCCTTCCGGTACCGCCTCGAGCCCTACGAAAGCGACTGGGTGGAGGCGGGACGGCGCCGCCAGGCCTTCTACACCAACCTCCCGCCGGGCAAGTACCTCTTCCAGCTCGTGGGCTCCAGCGAGGAGGGCGTCTGGAGCGCGCCCCTGGAGGCGGCCCTCGTCTTGGAGCCTCCCTTCTGGAGGACCGGCGCCTTTCAGGCCCTGGTGGGGGGCCTGGTGCTTGCCTTCGGGACGGGCCTCTTCTTGTTCCTTATACAAAGCGCCCGGAGGCGGGCGGCCACCCTGGAGCGGTTGGTGGCCGAGCGGACGGGCGAGCTCGCCGAGGCCAACGAGAGGCTGGAGGCGCTTTCCGTGAGGGACTGCCTCACCGGCGCCTTCAACAGAAGGAAGCTCGAGGAGTTCCTGGACCAGGAGTGGAAGCGGGGCATCCGCACGGGCCGGCCCCTTTCGGTCCTCCTGGTGGACGTGGACCGCTTCAAGTCCTTCAACGACGAGAGGGGCCACTCGGCGGGCGACGCCGTCCTGAAGGCCATCGTGGAGGTCCTGGAGGGTCTTTTGAGGAGGGCGACGGACTTGGTGGCGCGGTACGGGGGCGACGAGTTCGTGGTCGTCCTGGGGGAGACCGAAGTCCCGTCGGCCCGGGGCCTGGCCGAAACGCTGAGGAGGAGAGTGGAGACGGGATGTCGCTCCTCCGTCTCGGAAGACCTGCCCTCGGAGGTCACGGTGAGCGTGGGAGGGGCGACCCGCTTGCCCAGCCAAGACCTCACCTACGAATCTCTTCTGAGGGAGGCCGACTCCGCCCTTCACCAGGCCAAGCTGGCGGGGCGAAACTCGGTTCGCTGGCACGGGGGCTAGCAGGGCACCCGGGCGCCGTGCCCCCGCACCGGTCGATTTGCCACGCCAACCGGTCCAATTCCTTCTCCAGGCGGGCCGGACCCGTCAGGCAGAGGACCCGCGGAGAAAGCCCTGGAAGCTCTTGGGCGCCGGGGCCTCCGGCCCAGACCTCCAGGGGCTCGGGGAGGGACTCCGCCAGGAAATTCAGGGCCTGAGACGCCGCCGACCTGCGGTCGAAGGAGCGCACGGCCCGCGCCATGAGCTCTCTCCAACGGGGGTCGGAGGTGCCCGGGGCGGCGTCGGGGGAATGTCCTCCTCCCGCGTCGAGCCAAGCCACCCGCCCCCCGGCTGAAGGGGACAGCTCCGGCGGAGAGCTTGCCCCGGATTCTTCAGGCGAGCCGAAAAAAGGAAGGGAGCCCTCGAAGGGCTCCCTTCCTCACACGGTTTGTTGCCCCGGCTCAGGTCTTGTCGGCCTTGGCGGTCTTGGAGTGGCAGGTCTTCATGCAGTCATCGCGCAGGTCGATGACCTTCTGGAGGTTCTTGGCGTGGGCTTCGAGGAAGGCCTTCTCGGAGGCGGGATCGAGGCCCTTCGTGAGGGCGTCGAGGTCCTTGGAGAGGGCCTTGAAGCCGGCGGCCATGGGATCCATATGGGGGCAGGAGGCGGCCATGGAGGCCCGGTTGGCGCCGCAGGTGGATTCGCACTCGGCCTTGGCCTTGAGGAGCTTGTCCAGGTTCTCGGAATGGGTCTTGAGGAACGCGGCCTTCTCGGCCTCGGGAACGCCCGTCTTGAGGGCGGCCACGTCCTTCTGCATGAGGGTGAAGCCGTCGGAGACGGCGGTCATGTGGGCCGGACAGCCGCTCTTGGACATCTCGGCCTTCTTGGAAGGGTCACAACCCGGGCCTCCGGCGAAGGCAAGCGTGGCGAAGGCGGCGGCGGCCAGGGAAACAAGCAGAACTTTGCGCATCGGAACCTCCTCGAAATGGGGCGCACCACTTGGCGCGCGGATTCATATAACGACACGATCATCCCCCTCCATTCCCGCCACGGGTGTGCGCCGTGTCACGTGCGGGCCGAAGCGGAGGGGGCGGGACGCAACACACACTATACTGCTGGGACACCCTGGGGGCAAGCCGGGAGGGAAGGGGTGCGCTTGCGGTGAGCCCGCCGGGTGGGTACCCTCTGGGGAGAAGGGTCGGGTGAAGATGGCGCCGAGGGTTGCCGAGTGGATGCTCTGGAGGGCCTGGTGGCCGGCCCTGGCCGTCTTCGTGGCCTCGCTCTCGACGCCCGCCGCCGGGGCGGCGGGGCCGTCGTACGACCCTTCGGTTTACGTAGCCGGGCGGGAGGCCCTGGTCCGGGGGGACGTGGACGGGGCGGTTTCGGCCTTCTGCTCCATGCTGCGCCCTCAGGCGGGGAAGCCCCTCTACACGGTGAGCGTCGTGCTCCTCTGCCACCGGGAGAACCTCAGGGGCGAGTTCTCCAAACTTTCCACCGTCGCCCCTGTCTTCGTCCAGGAGGTGCCCTACAAGGGACAGACCTGCTACCGGGTCTGCGCGGGCCTGTCCTCGTCCAAAGGAGACCTTCGGGCGGTCCTGGAACGGTTGCCCCCCGAAACCCTGGCCCTGCATCCCTTCGTGACGGCCGTGACGTGGCCCTGCGGGGCTCCCTCCCCGGAGAGGGGAGGCGGGATGGAGGCGGAGGCGCGGGAGGGGAAGCCGGTGGCCGCCCGGCCAGCGCCGGAGAAGGCGCCGGCCTTGGGGACGAAATCCCCGGTTCCGGCTCCCGATCCCAACGTTCCAACGTCGCCACGGTCGCCCGCGGCGGACGGGGTGTCGGCGGCCTCCTCCGAGACATGGTTCCGCAAGGGGCTCGCGGCCTACGCCCAGGGCCGCCGCGGGGAGGCTGAAGCTTGCTACCGCAAGGCCCTTGAGGTGTTGCCGGGACGACCGGAGGTGCTCAACAACCTGGGCGTCCTCTGCCTGGAGGACCGCCGCCTCGAAGAGGCCCGCGGGCTCTTCGAGGAAGCCCTCGGCCGGGCACCCGCCTACGGACGGGCGCGCCTCAACCTGGCCGGCGCCCTCTGGGGGCTCGGGCATGAGCCGGAGGCCCTCGAGGAGGCCTTGAGGGCGGCCGAACTGGACCCGAATGACCCGGCCGCCCACCTGACCCTGGCCTCCTTCTATCTGGCCCGCGGCGAGAAGGTGGAGGCCCTTGCGGAGGCGGAAAAGGTCCTGGCCCTGGATCCCTCCAACGAGCGGGCCCAGGTCTTCGCCGCCGCCGCCCGCATGGAAGAGGCCGTCCGGTGAACCGCGCCCTGGAGGTCTCGGACCTCCGCTTCGCCTATCCCGCCCTTCCGGGTCCGTTGGCGTGGCTGGCGCGAGGCCCCGCCCGGACCCTCGAGGTCCTGGACGGGGTGTCCTTCTCCGTGGGACTCGGCGAGAGGGTCTGCCTCATGGGCGCCAACGGAGCGGGAAAGACCACCCTCCTCAAGGTCATTCTTGGCTTCCTGGAACCCCGGGGGGGCGAGATCCGGCTGTTCGGCCGTCCCGCGGACCGGGAGGGGCGCCGGAGGGTAGGGTACGTCCACCCCGACGAGAGGTCCTTCTACTGGAGGCTGACGGTCCTGCAGAACCTGGAGTTTTTCGGGGGCCTGTGGGGGTTGGACCGCCGGGAGGCGCGGGCCCGCGCCTCCGAATGGGCAGAGGAACTGGAGCTGGGACCGTGGCTCGGGCGCCCCTTCGCGGACCTCTCCACCGGACTCAGGCAGCGGACGGCCATCGCCCGGGCCCTCCTGCACCGGCCCGAGGTCCTCGTGATGGACGAGCCGACAAGGAGCCTCGACCCCCCTTCGGCGGCCCGGTTCCGGGAGTGGCTATCCGAGGGCCCCTTGCGTGAGCGGGCAGTCCTGCTCTCCACCCACGGACTGGACGAGGCGCGGGCCATGGGAGGCCGATGCCTGGTCCTTCGGGGGGGGCGGTTGGTCTGGCAGGGCGAACCCCCCGATGAGGCGGCCCTCCGGGGCCTCATGGAGGCGCCGCCGTGCGCCTCGTGAAGGTGGCTTCGGCGGTCCTGATCCGGGACTTGCGGCTGGCCTTGTCCTACCGGCTCAACTTTCTTCTTGCCGCCGGCGCGGGGGTCTTCAGCACGGTTCTGTGGTACTACCTTTCGGCCTTCGTCTCCCCGAAGGCAGGGCCGATTCCCGGAGGGTACTTCGGCTACGTCATAACGGGGACGTCCCTCCTGGGATACGTTCACGCCGCCCTCCACGGGTTCTCGCGCAGGCTGAGAGAGGATCAGGCCACGGGGACGCTGGAAATCCTCGTCTCCTCGCCGGTACCCCCCGGGGGGCTCCTGGCGCTTTCCTCCCTTTGGGAAATGGGCGCGAGAACGCTCGAGGCCGCGTTCCTGCTGGCCGTGGCAGGCCTCCTGGGGCTTCAGACGCAGATCGCGCACCCCTGGGCCCTCGTTCCGCTCGTGATTCTCACTGTGACGAGCTTCGCCGGCCTGGGGATCTTCGCCGCCTCCTTCCTTCTGGTTTTCCAGCGGGGAGAGCCCGTCACTCCCTTCGTGGGCGGCCTGATGGCCCTGCTGGGCGGGGTCTTCTTCCCCCCCGAACTCCTGCCGTCCTCCCTGGCCGTCCTCTCCCGGCTCGTCCCGCTCACCTGGGCCGTGGAGGGACTTCGGGGCGTTCTCCTGGAGGGCAAGGGGACGGCGGAACTCGGCGGCGTCTTCGCCGCCTTGGGCCTCTTTACGGCCCTCCTCCTTCCCGCCTCCCTCGCTTTCTTCACCCTCGCCCTGAAGGTCGCCAGGCGCCACGGTTTGCTGACGAAGTACTGAAGGGAGACGGGAGGAAGCCCCTTCTTCTCGGCGAGCCCGCATGGAACGGGCCTGCCCCGGCCAGGGGCACCGGTTTACACCCTGGTTGCGCCCGCGCACAGAAAACACAAACGCCCACCGAGTCCCTCGGCGACCGGTTCATACGTTCTCCGGGCGTTCGAATCGCTGTGGCCGGGGCTTCCCAGCCTGGAGGCGGGATCCGCCTACTCGGTCAGTGGAGCCTTGACGAGGTGCAGGTCGTCGATCCAGACGGTCCCAACGCCGTTCACCACGAGGTTCAGCTTCACCGAGTCCGGCTTCTGCCCTTTCTGGAGCCTCAGAGAGGTTTCGGAAGAGGTCCAGTCGGCCGTGCCGCGCAGGGCGTTCTGATAGTTCTGAGCCGTCACCTCGCCGCCGCCGGGAAAGTGAACCACCATTTGAAGGTAGGCGTCCCCACCGAAATCCTGAGTCTTTAGCTTGGCCCGGTAGATGAGGTTGGCGTATTCAACGCCGGGGAAGCCCACCTCGTAGAGAGAGACCGTGATGGGCACTTCGGTGGCCACCCGGAGGGAGCCGTTCCCGTCCGCCGAAACGGCCTTGTCGAGGGACACCTGGCCCGGCATGAGGACGCCGTCGAGGCTGTCCGCGGCATAGGCTTGGATGTCCTTGGGGGGCTCGGGTCCCTTCTTGCAGCCGACGGCCGCGAGGGCCACGGCGAGGGCCGCGGCGGCGGCCCGGATCCACGTGATTGTCATCGTTTCCTCCTCCAGGTACCGATGGTAAAGATTCAATCCCCTCAGTCCAGGTCGATGTCCCTCGGGATGGGTCCCACGGGACCTTCCTTGGCCTTCTTGAAAAGGTCCTGGAACTTCTGCTCCAGCACCTCCTTCTTCGCTTTTTCGGAGCGGATGGACTCCTGGAATTTCTCCTCGGCCTGGCGCTTCTCTTCGTCGAGGCGCTTGAGGCGGTCCTCGAAGGAGGCCTTTTCGGCGGCGGAGGGCGGGGCTTCATGGGACAGGACGACGCGAGCCTCCGCGTCGAGGGTGACCAGGGCCCCGCAACAGGGGCAGGTGACGGTGAAGCGCGCGCCTTCGGACATCCCAAGTGCTCCAGGACGCTAAGGATAGCACAACCGGGCAGGCGGCGGGAGGGTGTCGGACGGGCCCGCGCCGGAGGATGCGCGGCCCGTCCCGCCCGCCGCGGCGGCTCCCGGTCCTCGTCCCCTCTGACTCCTGTGCTACCTTGGGGCGATGGATGGCCAGGGCGGTCCCTCCCTCCTCGTGCGAGACACAGCGGCGGTGTCGGGGCTCACGTTGCTGAGCCGTCTGCTCGGGTACCTTCGTGACCGGGTGGCGGCTCACCTGTTGGGCACATCCTTCGCCGCGGACGCCTTTTACCTGGCCTTCCGCATTCCGAACACCGTGCGCCGGCTCGTTGCGGAGGGCGCCCTCGCGAGCGCCGTCGTTCCCGAACTGGCACGGGCCTCTGGGGGCGGAGAAGGGGGGGGGCGGTCCGACCTCCTGGGCCGGAGGATCCTGTGGACCTTTGGGGCCCTGGGAGCGGCGATCGGGATCGCAGGCGCCCTGATGGCACCGTGGCTGGTCCGCCTCCTCGCTTGGGATTTCCGGACCACCGCGCCCGACGCCTATCGTCTCGCAGGAGGGCTGACCGCAGCCCTCTTTCCCTACGTCGCCCTGGCGGGCATCGCGGCCCTGTTCTCGTCCCTCCTTTATGCGAAGGGCGAATTCTCGGTCCCCACGCTCTCTCATTCCGTGCTCAACGCGACGGTCATCCTGGGCGCGCTCGTGCTGGCCCGAGTGCTCCCGTCCCCCGCCTGGGCGCTGGCCTGGGCCGTCCTCTTGGGAGGCTTCCTCCAGGCGGCCGTTCAGGTTCCCTCCCTTCGGGGGAGGGGCATCTCCCTCGGGCCGGCCTGGGGGTGGTCCGACCCCGCCGTGCGGCGCCTGATGGCGCGCGCGGTCCCCGCCATCTTCGGGGCCGGAGCGTCCCAGGTGATTTTCCTTGTGGCCACGGTCCTCGCCCACACGGCGGGGGAGGGAGCCGTTTCGGCCCTCTACTTCGCCAACCGCCTGGAGGAGATCGCATTCGGACTCGTGGCGGTGCCGCTCTCCCTTGTGGCGCTGCCGAGCCTCGCGCGGGCGGCCGGGGAGGGCGACCGAGGGCTCTTCCTTGCGACCCTGCGGCGCGTGGTTTCCCTGGGCCTCTTCCTGCTCGTACCCGCCGCCTTGGGCTTGGCCGTCCTGGCAGGGGCCATGGTTCGAGTGCTGTTCCAGACGGGAGAATTCACGGGCCGTTCGGCGGACCTCACGGCGGGTCCCCTGGTCTGGCTCGCCGCGGGGCTGGTGCCGTGGGGGGCGGGAACGCTTCTGGTTCGAGCCTCCCACGGGTTGGGCGACGTGCGCGGTCCGCTGACCGGCGGGTTGGCGGCCTTCGGGTCCTTCGCGGTCTTGGGCCCCGCCGCCTGCCGCCTTTGGGCCGCCGAAGGGATCGCCGGGGCCTTTTCGGTCTCGGGATTCGTCTACACGGGGATCCTGATCGTCTCGTTGAGGAAGCGCCTCGGACTCCAATTTCTGCCGGGTCCGAGCTGGTGCGCGCGCCTTCTCGTTTCCGCGGCCGCCGCCGCCCTCGCCGCCGCCGGGACGGCCAGGATTTGGCCCCCTCACCCGGGGTGGGGCGGCGCCCTCGCCCTCTTCACGGCGGTGGCCTCCGCCCTTATCCTGTTCGCGGGCCTCTCCTGGGTTTTCGGTATGGCGGAAGTTCGAGAGTTGAGGGTCGCTTTCGGGAAGGGGGAATCGCGTTGATCCTCGTCCTCCAGAGAGTCAGCCGCGCCAGCGTCCGCGTGGGCGGGGAGACCGTAGGGGCCGTCGGCGTGGGGCTGGTGGCCCTCATCGCCGTGGAATCGGGGGACGGGGACGCCCAGGCGGAATGGTGCGCCCGGAAGGTCTCGCAGGTCCGCGTCTTCTCCGACGGCGAGGGCAAGATGAACCGTTCTGTTTTGGACGTGGGGGGCGCCGTGCTCGCGGTGAGCCAGTTCACCCTCGTGGGAGACCTGAGGAAGGGAACGCGGCCCTCCTTCAGCCGGGCCGCGGATCCGGAAACGGCGAAGCGCCTCTTCGGGCGCTTTGTGGAACACCTGCGGAAGGAGGGGGTGGAGGTGCAGACCGGCCGGTTCCAAGCCATGATGGAGGTGGATCTCGTGAACGACGGTCCCGTGACCCTCGTTCTGAGGAGGCCTGCCCCGAGCCAGGAAGGGGAAGCGGACCATGGCGATTCCTGAGGCCAACGCCCGGGTGACGGGCCGCACCGAAGTGGCGCCCGGACTCATCACCCTGAGGGTGGCCCCCGAAGGTTGGGAACTGCCCGAATTCTCGCCGGGCCAGTTCGCCGTGCTGGGCCTCCCCCCCTGGTCTGCACGCTGCGACTTCGCGGAGCCCGAGGATTCCCCGCCCGCCTCCGACCGCCTCCTGAGGAGAGCCTATTCCATCGCCTCCTCTTCCCGGGCGCGGGAGTACCTGGAGTTCTACGTGGCCCTGGTGAGGTCGGGCGCCTTCACCCCCAGGCTCTTCGCCCTGTCGGCGGGGGACCGGCTCTGGCTCTCGCCCCGCATTACCGGAATGTTCACCCTCCGCGAGGTGCCCGAGGCGTCCGACCTCGTGCTGGTGGCCACGGGTACGGGGCTCGCCCCCTACATGAGCATGCTCCGCTCCGGTCTCGCTCAGCAGCCCGGGCGACGGTTCGCCGTGATCCACGGCGCTCGCCATTCGTGGGACCTGGGGTACCGGTCGGAACTCATGGCGCTGGAGCGCGCCTGGCCGCGATTTTCATATTTTCCCGTGGTGAGCCGCCCCGAGGAGGAGGACCCGCCGTGGACGGCCCACCGGGGCTACGTGCAGGACCTGTGGACCTCGGACGCCGTGGAGCGCGCGTGGGGCCGGATGCCCTCGCCCGCGGACACCCACGTGTTCCTGTGCGGCAACCCGTTCATGGTGGATGTCATGGCGGGGCTTTTAAAGTCCACCGGGTACAGGGAGCACACCCACAGAAGCCCCGGGGAGATCCACGTGGAGAGGTACTGGTGATAGACGAGCCGGGCCGTCCCACCCTTCCAGAGGAGGCGGAGCGCTTCCTGGAGTACGCCACCGTGGAGCGGGGCCTCTCGCCGAAGACCACGGAGGCCTACCGGGGGGACCTGGGCCGCTTCTTCGCCCAATGCCGGAAGGCGCCGCAAGAGGTCGGACGGGAGGACATCCGGCGCTTCCTCGGCCGGGAGCGGGAGGCGGGCCACGCCTCCGCGACGGCCGCCCGCAGGCTCGTGGCGTTGCGCACCTTCTACCGCTTCCTCATCCTCGAAAAGCGCGTCGAGTCGGATCCCACCGAGAACATCGAGAGCCCGCGTCCCGTGAAGCGCCTCCCTTCCTACCTGACGCCCGAGGAGGTGGACCGCCTCCTCACGGCCTCCGACGGCTCCTCTCCGAGGGGGCTTAGGAACCGGGCCATGCTGGAAATGCTTTATGCCACGGGCCTGAGAATCTCGGAACTCGTGGGCCTCACCACGGAGCGCGTGAACCCCGAGGCGGGCTTCGTGCTCGTCCTCGGAAAGGGCGGGAAAGAGAGGGTCGTTCCCCTGGGCGAGGTGGCCCTGGACTGGCTGGAGCGCTATCGGAAGGAGGCCCGGCCTTCCCTTCTCGGGGAAAGGACGTCCCGTGCGCTGTTCGTCACCTCCCGGGGGGCGTCCATGACGCGCCAGAACGCCTGGATGTTCATCAAGGCCTGCGCGCGGGATGCGGGCATCGTAAAGCACATGAGCCCCCATACCCTCCGGCACTCCTTTGCGACCCACCTCCTGGAGCACGGCGCCGACCTTCGCTCGGTCCAGCTTCTCCTGGGCCACAGCGACATCTCCACGACGCAGATCTACACCCACGTGGAGCAGGAGCGCCTCAAGAGGATCTACCGGAAATACCACCCGAGAGCTTGACCGACGTGGGATCGGGGAGGCAGAAGAACAGGGGGGACGGAAGGCGGGCGCCGGGACGCCGCTTTCTCCGCTTCGCTACGAAAGCGAACTCATCTTCGGCGTGGCGCAGATTCTCCAGACGAGCCAAAAAATGGCGGGCAGGGCCAGGCCCCGCCCGCAAGGTGTTATCGCCCGGAGCGGGCTAGCGCATCTGGGACATGCCCTGGAGCACGTTCAGGCCTCCGAAGAAGAAGATCCAGATGATCTGGATGCATCCCAGGATGGTGGCGATGATGCCCAGGATCATCCCCGCGACGGCGAAGCCCTTGCCCTTGGAGGAACTCTCTCCCCGGTTGATCTTCCCGTTTTCCATCCAGCCGCAGATCAGCGCCGGGATCCCGGCGAACATTCCGCAGCAGCAGAAGCCCAGAATCCCGAGCACCAGCGCCGCGATGGCCATTCCGCTGGCCTTTTCCGGTGCGACCGGCTGTGCCTGATAGACGTCGCTCATACCCCATCCTCCCTGAATTGGCGGCGGGTCCCGGGGCCACCGTTCCCTTCCAGAGAGTCTAAGGCTTCGCGCATTAATAACTTGACTAATTGCGTCGGAGGGATTATATTGTG
>CAZPSH010000036.1:0-22221 GCA_964589625.1 uncultured Thermoanaerobaculia bacterium | reverse complement strand
CCGGTCGGAGGCGCCCCCGGCCGGCGTGGGGGCGGTGCCGAAGGGCGTGCGGGCCGTGATCCGATCCGTCCCCAGGCGCGCTCCCGCGTAGGTCAGGCTCAGGCGTCCCTGGGCGTCGGTGGTCCCCTCCCCCTTCGTCCCGGCGTGGGGGCCCTCGATCACCTCCAGGGTCAGGCTGTTTCCGGCAATGGGTGTGCCCGTGGCCGAATTCGTCAGCGTGGCCGTCACCACGGCCGCCTCCCCCACGGAGCGGGAAGACGCGGGCGGATCCAGCACCAGCTTCGGCTCGCAGGGCCAGGGGAGGTGGGCCTTCAGGTAGCGGGCGTTGAGGACGACGAGGTCGTGGGCCTCGCGGCGCATCTGCGCGGGCGTGGCGCCCTCGGCAAGGGCGATGGCCGCGTCCAGTCTGGCGTTCACCGTGGGCAGGTCCTGCGCCAGAGCCGCCTGGCGTGCCTCCGAGACCCGCGCCTGGATCTGCGAGAGGAGCCCGCCGTCGGCGATCCAGCCCAGCGTCCCCGCCTTGTCCACGTCCGTGAGGAACACGTTCCAGTGCTCGAAGGTCCCGGGGGGGACGGAGAGGGGGGCGAGGGTGGGAATCTTGCGGATGTAGTCGCGCTCCAAGCCAGCGGGGTCGTCGTACTCTTCACCCGTGGACTGCTTGTAGGCTACAAACCAGGGGTCAAGCCACGCGTAAACCCAGGCATCGCGGACCGCTGGAGGCGCCGAAACGCAAAAACCCAACGGCGCCACAGTTCCTCCCGGAAGGAGCAAGAATGGGTCATCGGAGGCAATCCAGGAGATTTTGGGAGGAAGAGGGGAATCCTCAGGATTGGGAGAAAAATCCCGCCCGCGCTTGTTTTTCGACCAATCGGGCGGACCAAAGAGGTCCGTAACATCGGAGACTTCCACTCCAAGGTGAAGGGCGACACGCCACAGCGTGATGGTATTCCCCGCGGGGTTGGTCACCGCTAAAGCATAGCGGTAGCCGCCGCACTGCAAGTTTGGTTCGCACGACGCCTGCACCTGCACGTTTTCGAAAATCGGCGTGGGGGGCGCCTGGGCGAAGGAGTGAATCCCGGCCAAAGCCAGACTGGAAGCCAGAGCCACCCATCTAAAGGGAATCTGGTTTCGCATGTCACGATCTCCTCTTTTTGCAGGGCCCCATTTCGAAATGCATGCGTGAGCTTCCGGGATGGCACTCCGTGAGACCCAATCTTTTGGCCAGGTCTTTCAATTGTTCTTTAGGAACCGTTCGATTTACGTCAGCCGATTTCCCTTCGCGGTGCAGAACGTGGTCGCAGTCCCAATCTTGAGCAACGTCATACAACCCTCCGTACTGAAGGCTTAGGTCATTGAAGGAAACCGTGCCTCCCTGAGGGTAGTTCTCTCTGAATTCCCGCGCCAGCTTCGCCAGCTTTCGATTCATATCCGAGGTGCCACAGAAAACCGGATCGCTGTGCCCAGGATGGTTAGAGTCCTTCAGGTAATCCTCGCTGTCGGGGAGGACTTCAAGCCCAAAGACACCAACCAGGAAAGCGATTTCGGCGTACACCGTCCTTCCCGATGGATCCGCCGGGTCGAGACGCCAAACATCATCGGGAAGAAACCGGAATCTCGTGTCCCCACAGGTGTATCGCCCCATGACACGGACCACGCCGCTGGCTTCGGGCATGCCCTTGTAGGCGTTCCACCCTTGGTTGAGCGTGTGGCCATAAAACAGAGTTGGATCACTGCCCCCGCTCTCATCCACCGCCGAAGCGAGGAACCCAAGGGTTCGGTACACGTCCCCGGTTGAACGGCTGTGTTCATGGCCCCCCGTCCACAACAGCCGCTCCTCTGCAGGGACACCGCTCAACGAGTAGTACTCCATGAAGAGGGTCTCGCAGTCTTTCCACCTGCCCTTGCTGACGTCGTAACAGCCTACTCGAAACGCAAACACCTCGTAGTCCTCGGGCTGGCATAGCATGTCCTTTGGAATGGAAGGCTTGGCCTGAATCCAGACCCAGGGGCGCTCGACTTGAGCAAAAGCATTGACCGTCCACAACGCGCTTGACATTATTAGCAATCCGGCTATGACCCGTGCGAAGATGCGCCGTCCCATTCTCCCTTTCCCTCAACGTATCGTCCACACCGAAGGTCGGTCTGGGGAAAGCCTACCCCCCCCCGCGGTCCTTTGTCAAGGGCGCGGAGGGTCCAGGCCTGTCACAGCGGGCTCTTTACTGGATGACCTTCCCGCCCGAGGTATACTTGCATCGGGCACCGGCCCGGCGGGAAGACCGGACGGCGAGGGGGGCCTTCAGGCTGCACCTTGGGAGGACGGAGCGCCGTGATCCGCTTCTACCACGTGGACATGAACTACCGGGGAGAGGTCCAGGCCCTCTCGGATGTAAGCTTCACGATCCACCCGCGCGAGTTCTGCTTCGTGACGGGCTCCTCGGGGGCGGGGAAGAGCACTCTGCTCAAGCTCATCATCCGGGAGGACGGCCCCACCGCCGGGCAGATCGTGGTCAACGGCCGAAACCTGGCGGGGCTCACGCGCCGCCAGATGCCCTTCTTCCGACGCCGCCTGGGCGTGGTCTTCCAGGATTTCCGGTTGATCCCCACGCGCACCGTGTACGAGAACGTATCCCTTCTTCTGACCCTGCAGGGGGTACCTTCCAAGGAGCGCAAGCGCCGGGCCTTCGAGGCCCTTCGATGGGTGGGACTCCAAAACCGCATGACCGCCTACCCCGAGCAGCTCTCGGGAGGGGAACAGCAGCGCGTCGCCATCGCCCGCGCCTTGATCAACCGTCCCGCCATCCTCCTCGCCGACGAGCCCACGGGCAACCTCGATCCGGAGCTCGCCCGGGAGATCCTCAACCTTTTCCGGGAGGTCAACGCCGCGGGCACGACGGTCCTCGTGGCCACCCACGACCGCCAGCTCATCGCCGAATTCGGCGGACGCGTCCTGCTCCTGGAAAAGGGCCGCCTCCTCGACGACGGGGAGTGAGTCGGTCCAGAGCCGGGCGGAAGAAGAAGACAACACCGGCCTCGGGGCCCCGGGCTCGGAATGCGTCGCCCTGGACGCGGCGAGATTCGCACCCGCGCCCCGCCCGTGCGGCGGGGTGGGCCTTCGCCGCCGGCGTCCGCTCTGTTACCCTGGGGCGGCCATGGGCCTCCTGCGGATGCTGGGGTACTTTCTGAACGAGGGCGCGGTGGCGCTGATGCGCCACAAGACCCTGCACGGGTTCGCCCTCTTCATCGTGGCCCTCTCTCTGTACGTGCTGGGATTCTCCCTGTACCTCACGGGCAACGTGAACGCCCTCCTCGCCTCCTGGGAGCGGAACCTCGAGGTGCGCGTCTTTCTGGTGGACGGGATCGAGCCCGGCCGGCGCGAGGCCCTCGAAAAGAGCCTCGGCGCCCATCCCTTGGTGGCCTCCGTCCGGAGGGTCTCCCCGGAAGAGGCCCTCCAGCGCCTGGCGGGGCTCTCCCCGGCCTTCGGCGCCGCGGCCAGAACCCTCCGGGAGAACCCGCTGCCGGACTCCCTCTCCCTCTCCCTGAAAGGCCCCGTGGACCTCGACGCGGTCAAACACCTGGTGACCTCGGCCCAGAAGGAGGAGGGCGTGGAACAGGTCCTCTTCGACTGGGACTGGGTGGAGAAGCTGAGGACCTACACGCGCTTCGTAGCCCTTCTGGGTGGTCTGCTTTTTGCGGCCCTCTCGGTGGCGGCCGTGTTCACCGTGGCGGCGGTGACGAGGATTCTGGCCCTCTCCCGAAGGGAAGAAATCGCCATCCTCCGATTCGTCGGGGCCACCGAGTGGAGCATCCGCGGGCCCTTCGTGGCCGGGGGGTTCCTCCTCGGCGCCCTGGCGGGCCTCCTGGCCCTCGCCGGACTTCTGGCCACACACCTGCTCGTGGCCCGATTCGCGGGATCGGGCGCCCTGTTTCTCCAGTGGCTCTCCCAGCGCTTTCTCTCGCCTCAGGAACTGCTCCTTCTCCTGGGCGTGGGGACCCTCCTCTCCGCGCTCGGGGGAGGTCTCTCCTTCCGGGCTTCCACGGCGCACTGAGGCTTCGCGGTTCGCTTTTCGCGGGGATCGTCCCTGTTTGGCGGGGAACCTTCCCTCCATAAAGGTGAAGCATCCGCCAGTCTTTTCAAGCCCTTTCATGCATCTTTGGGGAGAGGGCCAACATGTGACATTGTGACTCATTTCCGAAAGACCTTCACTCACGCAAGACCCTCTCCTTCCGCCACCGTCCCCCCTCACGCCCCTCACGATCCTCGAATCGGATGGCGCTTGTTTTCCTTTATTTGTCTACCTCTATGTCCACCCAGCGGTCTCGGTTTCACCTGATCGCCCAAGCGGTAAATTGCCAAATTGATACGTTTCGCGGCCCCCTTCATATCGGTTATTTCACCCACTTCCCAACCGGCCGAGGGGACAGCCGTGGCTTGCCCCCCCGCTCGCCCTTAGGCTGGCATCTGGTGCGAATGAGAAAGGGGGGAACATGACCCGACGCGAACGAACCCGGTCCATCATCAAGTTCCTATTTTGGGCGGCGGCCTCGACGGGGGCCTTCTGGTACGCCGTCCACTTCTACACCTCCGGCCGGATGGTCCATTGGTATTACTACAAGGCCAAGGCCGACGGATATGCGGTAAACGCGCGGGCCTTCATGGACGCCACGCCCGAGAGGCCCGCCGCCTTGACCGTCGGCGAGTACTCGAGCCTCGACGGCCTTCAGGCCCGGGCTGTCAAGAAGGGGGAGGTCCTTCCGGAGCACGCCACGGGCGTGATCTCCTTGGAGACGCTCGCGGAGGGCCGTCGCGCCTCCCTGGAGGGAGGGACGCTCACCGTGAAGGTCCCCTGGGAGCACAAGCAGGCCAAGGGGTTCAAGTACAAGGACACCTTCACCCACAAGAACATCAAGACCAATCCCCTTTCGGGCCTGTGGAACATCGTCATGGTAGGACTCATCGGCGTATGCCTCGGGTACCTGGCCGAGGGATTCACCGACATGCTGGGACTGAAGTTCAAAAAGATCGACCACTCCGTGGGTCACTGAGACGGGAGGAGACGCCATGTTTGACTTTCTCATCGCGGGCATTCAGGCGCCTTGGTTCCTCCTCGTCTTCACCGGCTTCACGGTGGGGATCGTGGGGGGCTTCATCGGCGTGGGCGGCGGCTACATGGTCACTCCCGCGCTCATCGTATTCGGCTTTCCGGGCTACATGGCCTCGGGCATTGACATGACCCACATCGCCGGAAAGGGCATCGTATCCACCGTGCGGCACCGCCAACTCGGGAATATCGATTGGGTGCTTGCCTTGTCCATGGTGGCGGGGACCATGTTCGGCGTGGAGGAGGGAATCCGCCTCCTCGGGTACTTCAAACACCTCGGGCTCTCCTCGGTGGCGCTGCTCTCCGCCTCCGTCTGCCTCATGTTCACCCTCTTCGTCTACACCCTCTACGAGACGGTCAAGTCCCACCGCCGCCTCGCCCAGATGGCCGAGGAGGGAAAGGCCCTGGCGCGGGAAGTGACCACCTCGGGCCTGCCCCGCCTCTTTCAGCGCTTTCCGCTCGCCCCCATCGTCCGGTGCCGGACGGCTCGGGTGGTGGTCTCCATGTGGGTTATCGTCCTGGTGGGCGTGGTGACTGGCATCCTGGCCGGGTTCCTCGGAGTGGGCGGGGGGTTCATCCGGGTCCCCGCCCTCGTCTACATCGTGGGATGCTCCACCCACATCGCCGTCGGGACGGACCTCGTGGAGATCGTCTTCTCCGGAGCGTACGGCTGCCTGCGCCACACCATCGAGGGCAACGTGGACTTCGTGGCCGTCATGTTCATGATCGTGGGGGCCATGTTCGGCGCGCAGTTCGGCTCCATCGCCACGGCCTTCGTCCGTGGACCCGCCATCCGGTACATGCTCTCCTTCTCCCTCGCCCTGGCGACGCTCGGCGCAGGGCTGCCCCTGGCCAACGTGCTCCTGGGAGGAAAGATGCGGGTCCTGCAGGCCCTGTCGGTGATCGTCACCCTGGGGCAGATGATTTTCTTGTGCCTTTTCATCATCTCGCTGGTCCTCTTCGCCTGGAGGGCGCGGCGCGGCAAATGGGTGCCGGATTGGGTGGTTCCCCTCCTGGTCCAGGACGCGGTGTGAGGAGGTTGCCGTGAAGAAGCTGCTGTCGAACATGTGGGGGTACGCGCTGCTCCTGCTGATCGTCTCCATGGGGCTGGCCACGCTGTTCTTCCTGGCCTACATGAAAGACCACGTGTGAGGGTCGAGCCATGATGAAACTCGGGCAGATTCTGGGCAACCTTCTCCTGTACGGGGTCCTGGTCTTTTTCGCCGTGGATTCGCTCTTCCTCGAACCCGATCCCTGGTTCGCCTTCGTCGTCGTCTTCCTCCTCGTGGTCGCCTGCGTGGTGACCCTCATCCCCGGGCTCCACGCCCGGGGCGTGTCTCCGGGCGAATACCCGTATGAAGATTGACCTCCCCTCGGGAGACCCGGCCGTCCAGGACTGGAGGCGCCGCCTCGACGCCCTGGACCTCGGCCTCCGGACGGGGGACGTTCCGGCCAAGAAATACCCCCGGCTCCGCCAGGAGGCTCTGGCGGAGCTGGGGAAGGCACTGATCGCCCCCCACCTCGAGCCGGGGGAACAGTGGGCGGGGGAGCACCACTGGGTCCTCGGCCATTTGAACCTGCCCCTGTCGGCCCTCAAGGAAACTGCCCTCCGCGCCGAGAGTCTCTACCTGACGGATCGGCGGCTCTTCCGGTGGAGGTTCCAGGACAGGACGGTCCCCGAGGCCGGGGAGTTGGACGACTGGGAAGAGACTTTGGAGGTCCGCCGGCTCTCGGAACTGGCCGGCGTCCGCCGCCGCTATGCCTGGAGATGGGGAGAAGCGGCCGCCGGCGCCGCCATTCTCGGCCTCGCCCTCCTTCTGTGGGACCACCTGCAGATCACCGGCTGGGCCTTGGCGCTCCTGGGAGCGGCGGCCGCGCTCCACGGGCTGGCGATTCCCAGCCGGTGGGCCGAGATTGTCCCCGGGAACCCCCGCGAGCCGGTCTGGCCGGTGCGGGCCTCGGGCAAGAAGAGCGGACGGAGGCTCCTCGCCTTGCTTCCCCGGGTCGAGGCATGCCCTCCTCCGCGGGAGGGGTGAGACCGTGGGCGACGCCCCCAACAATTACGCCAGGCTTCACCGGCGGCTGCTCCGCGCCCTGCTCCTGGCCTGCCTCATCCCCCTCCTCCTCGTGGGCGGGGCGGGATACCTCCAGTTCCGGCGGTACGCCGAATCCATGGTCCTCGACCAGCAGGAGCGGCTCGTCTCGAACCACCGCGACTTCATCGAGTCCTTCCTCCAGAACCGCCGCGCCGAGCTCCAGGCGGTGGCCAACCGGTACACCCTCGAACAGCTCCTCCACGGCGAACTGGAGAGGGTCTTCCGCGTGATCCAGCAGGGATCCGGGATTTACACCGACATCGGCATCATCGACGACGCGGGACGCCACGTCCTGTACGTGGGCCCGTACAACCTCCAGGGCCGCAACTACCGGGACGCGGACTGGTTCAAGGTCCTTGCCCACCAGGACGTGTACGTGAGCGACCTCTTCATGGGGTACCGCGCCGTACCGCATTTCATCATCGCGGTGAAACGTCAGACCGGAGACAGGTATTACATCCTGCGGGCCAGCCTCTCCACGGACTACTTCAGCGAGATCGTGGAGCGCGTCCGCGTGGGACGGACGGGGGAGGCCTTCCTCCTCGATCGGAACGGCCTCCACCAGACCAAGACCCAGTTCGGAGGAGGCCTGCTCCAGCCTTCCAACTATCCGGCCCTGCAGCCCCATGCGGGGATCCTCTCTCGGGAGGTGGAGGAGCGCGACCGCATCGTTCTGTACTCCGACGTGTGGATGGCGCAGGACCGCTGGCTCCTCGTCTTCCGCCAGGAGAAGTCTGAGGCCTTCGGCCCTCTGTACCGGGCCTTCTGGATCTGGGTGGCCGTCACCTTCGCGGGGGTTCTCGGCGTGATGACGGCGGCGCTGCTCATCTCCCGCAACCTGGTCCGATACGTCCGGCGCGCCGACGAGGAGAAGGAGGCCCTCACCCGCCAGCTTCTCGCCACCTCCCGACTCGCGGCCATCGGCGAGATGGCCGCCGGAGTCGCCCACGAGATCAACAACCCCCTCGGGATCATCGAGACCCTGAAGACCTGGATCCTGGATCTGGTAACACCGGCCGGCGTTCGGGGCGAGGACGTCCCCGAGGTCATCGACTCGGCCCAAAAGATCGGCGACCAGGTGGAGCGGTGCCGCCGCATCACCCACGACCTCCTCAAGTTCTCCCGAAAGGTGGAGACCGAGCAGGTCCTCACGGACGTCAACGCCCTCCTCGGAGACATGGTCCAGATGATCCAGCACCGCGCAAGGGCCGAGAACATCGCCTTCGAGACGGACCTTCAGGGCGTTCCCCCACTCCTGACCTCCCCCTCGAAGATCCAACAGATCCTCGTGAACCTGCTCAACAACGCCGTGGACTCCATGGAGGGACGGGGGGGGACCATCTTCCTCTCGACCCGGGTCAGGGGACGCGCCATAAAGGTGATCCTCCGCGACACCGGGTGCGGCATCCCGCCGGAGAACCTCTCGCGCATCTTCGAGCCCTTCTTCACGACCAAGCCCGTCGGCAAGGGCACGGGGCTCGGCCTGGCCGTATGCTACGGGCTGGCCCACCAGATGGGGGGCGACCTTGAGGTGGAGAGCCGGGTCGGCGAAGGGACGACCTTCACCCTGACGATTCCCCTCTCTCCCCCCTCGGAAGGCCGATGATGGCAGGACCGGTTCACCGGTCCTATCATGTTCGAGGAGACCTCCCATGGCCCCGAAGATTCTCCTGGCGGACGACGAGCGGGACTTCACCGAGACCATGAAGAAGATTCTTTCCCGGCGGGGGTACGACGTGGAGACGGCTCCCGACGGGACCCAGGCCCTGCGCGTGGTCCTCAGGGGGGGCGTGGACGTGGTCCTTCTCGACCTCAAGATGCCGGGACTTCAGGGAATCGACACCCTGAGGGAGATGAAACGCCTCGCCCCCGAGGTCCCCGTTGTGATTCTCACGGGCCATCTGCTCAAGTCCACGGAACAGGAAGGCCTGCGGCTCGGCGCCTTCGCCTACCTGACGAAACCCTGCACCCTCGAGGAGATCGTTAGAACCATCGAGGAGGCCCGGAGCGACGCGCCACCGGAACGGCCGCCATGAAAGCGCGCCCGTTGAGCCCGGAGGGCCTCCGACCGGCCCGGAACGGGGTCCGGAGGGCCGTCTCCCTGTTCTTGGAATTCCTGGAGATCATCGGGCTCCACGAGAAGATCCAGCCCTTCGAATCCCGCCTGGAGTCCCTCCGGCTCCGGTATCTCCAGTTCCGGGACGCGCTCTCCGCCAACAACGAAATCCTCGCTCTCATCACCGATCTCGAGGTGCGCCTTCAGGAGCGCAGGCCTGCGGGACCTACGTCGGTGAAGGCGAAGGCCGTGGCCGCCCTCACGGCGGCCCAGCGCATGGTCAACGCCCTGAACGGCCTCTCCGACGAGAGGTACCCCTCGCTCCGCCTCGCCCTGAAACGAATCGAGCGGCGCCTCGCCACATGCTTCGGGGGCGCCGCGGAACCCCCGGAAGCCCTGGAGTGGGTCCTGCCCCTCTCCCGCCTCGACCGGAGCCTCGCGCCCTGGGTCGGCCACAAGATGGCCAACCTCGGGGAGGTCAGGAACCGCCTCGGCCTCCCCGTTCCCGAAGGGTTCGTCGTGACGGCCCGGGCCTTCCGCGCGGTAGTGGATTCGGCGGTGGGGGGGGATTTCCTCCTCGATTCCGGAGCGGCGGCCCCGGACGAGGACATGGAGCGGCTGGGGCGCGCCCTGAGGGCCCAGCTGACGGCCGCGGAGATCCCCCGCGCCGTCGAGGCCGCCATCCTCGACGCCCACTCCTCCCTCCTCCGGTCCGCCGGCCCTTTCTCCCGCGTCGCCGTGCGATCCAGCGCGCTGATGGAGGACTCGGAGCTCTCCTTTGCCGGACAGTTCGAGACGCTCCTGAACGTGACCCCCGTCGAGCTTCTCGACGCCTACCGCCGGGTCATCGCCAGCTTGTACGAACCTCGGGGGATCTCGTACCGCCGCATGTTCGGCGTGGAGGAGAGGGACCTCGAGGTGGCGGTGGGCGTGATGGCCATGGTCGAAGCGGATTGCGCCGGGGTGGCCTATTCCCGAGATCCCGTGGAGCCGGATTCGAACGACGTGATCCTCCATGCCGTCCGGGGCCTCGGGACCGCGCTGGTGGAGGGCCGGGTACCTCCCGAAGAACTCACGGTCCACCGGGAGTCCGGCGCCATCCGCCGCCGGTCCGCCCCCGATTCCGGGGCGGCGGATTCCTCCCCCCTCCTTTCGGACCACGAGGCCGCCACGATCGCGTCCTGGGTCGTCCGCATGGAGAAGCACTTCGGGGTGCCCCAGGACGCGGAATGGGCGCGGGATCGGGAGGGCAAGCTGTGGATCCTCCAGGCCCGTCCCCTGGTCTTCTCTCAACCCGTCCGGCCCGCCCGCCTTCCTCCAGAGGGAACACGGATGCGATTGGAGGGCGGAGAGACGGCCGTTCCCGGCGCAGGGTCCGGACCCGTGGCGCGCGTCGGTCCGGAGACGGATCTCGCCTCCTTTCCCCTTGGCGCCGTCCTGGTCTCGGCCCATTCCTCACCCGCGTACGTGCGCGCCTTGCGCCGAGCCTCGGCGGTGGTGACCGAGGTCGGTAGCGTGGCCGGACACATGGCCTCCGTTGCGAGGGAAATCGGGGTCCCCGCGCTCCTGGGAGTCCCGCACGCCCTGGACGTCCTGGCCGAGGGCGAAATCGTCACGGTGGACGCCGGGGCGAGGAAGATCTACGCGGGAAGGGTGGAGGAGGTGCTGACGGAAAGGCCCGACCGCGCCTGCCGGCCGGAGGGCGAGGGCTTCCGGCTCTTGGCGGACGTCTCGCGCTACGTGGTTCCCCTCTCCCTGACCGATCCGCGGTCGGCCGAATTCACTCCCCTGGCCTGTTCCACCGTTCACGACGTCGCCCGGTACTGCCACGAGAAACTCTTCGAAGAGATGTTCGGGATCAACCGCCTCGTCGGGGACGCGAGGCGCCAGGCCCCACTTCTGGACGTATTTCTCCCCGTGGACCTGTACGTCATCGACCTCGGGGGAGGCCTGACCTCGCCCAGGGGTTCCCGCCGCGTCCGCCGCTCCGACGTGGCCTCCCCCCTCTTCGCGTCCCTTCTCGACGGGATGCTCCACCACGGGATCCCCCGGGGCGGTCCGCGCGCCCTTTCCGCGAGGGGCTTTTTCCAGGTGGTCCTCCACCACGGAGTCACCGCACCGGAGGGAGACGCATCGCTTCGCGAACCATGCTACGCCCTCGTCTCGGACCGGTACCTGAACCTGGCGGCCCGGGTGGGCTACCACTTCAGCGCCGTGGACGCCTACTGCGGAGACTTCCTCAACGAGAACTACATCTCCTTCCGGTTCAAGGGAGGCGCCGCGGACCGACAGCGCCGTGAACGGCGTGTGAAGGCCATCGCCGAGATCTTGAAGGCCCTCGGCTTCACCGTCCGGTCCGTCAACGACCTCGTGGACGCCCATTTCCAAAAGCAACCCCGGGAGGTCCTCCTCGCCACGCTGGATCGGATCGGCCGCCTCCTGCAGTTCATGCGCCAGATGGACGCCGCCATGGAGTCCGACGCCTGGGTGGAGCGCGTCGTGAGCGCCTTCCTGCAGGAGGATTACGCTCTGGAGGGGGGCGTGGCGGAGGGCCAGAAGGGGACGGTACACGCGGCGCCTCCGGGCGCTTCTGGACGGAGCGGCGCCCCCGACCTATGATGGCGCCGGGGGAGGGTCCCGCCATGGCGAAGTGCCGGGTGCTTCTCGTGGACGACGAGCCCATCTTTCTCAAGTCCATGTCCAAGGTATTGGGGGCCAGAGACTACGAGGTGGAGACGGCCGAGGACGGCACGGCCGCGCTGAAGCGCATGGCGGAGCAGGAATTTGACGTCGTCGTCCTGGACCAGCGCATGCCGGGGATGGACGGCCTCACGACCCTGGAGCACATCCAGAAAGACTTCCCCGTCGTTCCCGTGATCCTCCTGACGGGCCACGCCGAAATGGACACGGCCGTTGAGGCCATGGAGCGGGGAGCCGTGGATTACCTGCTCAAGCCCGCCGCCGTGGAAAAGCTCTGCGAGCGACTGCACGCCGCCCTAGAGCGAAAAGCCGTCCTCAAGGAGATGCTCAAGCGCTAACAGGCGGCTGAGAAACCCCTTGTGATACGCACAAGGGTTTCTCGGCGGTCTGTCAGGCGCACGGGGCCCTACCCAGCCCGCTGTTGAACCGGAAGCGTGACGGTGAAGACCGAACCCGGCGGGGGGGTGCGGTCCTCCGCCTCGAGGGTTCCCCCGTGCAGTTCGACGTAGTGGCGGGCCAGGGTGAGGCCGAGCCCCCGCTGTCCGGCCTTGCTCGTCACAAAGGGCTCGAAGAGGGTGGCTTGGAGGTAAGGCGGGATGCCCCTCCCCTCGTCCTCGAACCGGACCCGGACCCGGTCCGCCTGGGCCGAAAACACGACCCGGATGGCTCCTTCCGGCCCCGCCTCCTGGGCGTTCTTGAGCAGGTGATAGAAGGCCATGACAAGCCGGTTCGGGATTCCTCGCACGGACGGGGAGTCCGGCGGAAGGGACACCCTGGAGGAGGCTCCCGGGTGGATCGAGTCGAGTTGTCCGACGGCCTCCCGGACCGCCTGCCCCAAATCCACCTCCACGAACTCGTCGGGCGAGGAGGCGTGGCCCAGTTCCATCACGTCGCGCATGAGGGAGGCCAGCCGGGAGACGTGCTCCTTGATGAAGCGCAGGGAGCGCTGCTCCTCCAGCCCCTCGCTGAGGGACTTTTCGAGGGCCGCGACGTTGACTTGAATGGCGAAGAGGGGGTTCCGGATTTCGTGGGCCAGCCCCTGGGTGAGCCGCCAGAGGTTCTGAAGGGTCCGGGCGCGGGTTTCGGCGCTCAGGCGCTCCTCCTCCAGGCGGCGCCGCTCCGTCACGTCCTGGAGGAGCCCCTCACGGAAGCGCACGACCCCGTCCGCGTCCCTCCTCACCACGGTCCGGTCCTCGATGAAGCGGACCTCGCCGCGGCCGGTCAGGATCCGGTAGTGCTGGAAGTACTCCTCCCGGCCCTCCGCTTGGAAGGCCTCGAGCTCCCCCGTCACCCGCTCGAGGTCCTCGGGGTGGACCAGGCTCCGGAAGGGCAGGCCGCCCTCCGTGAACTCCCGCGCTTCGTACCCGAATTGCCGGATGTTCTCCGAAACGTAGGCCACGGGCCACCCCGGCTCCGTCCGCCATACGACGGCCACGACCGGGCTCCGATTGACGATGGCCTCGAGCTCCGCCCGTTTGCCGAGCTCGGCGTAGAGGGTGTCCTCGGCGTAGCGGAGACGCAGGAGGGCCTTGACCCGGGCCAGGAAGGTGCGCGGCTCCAGCGGGTGGGTCAGGTAGTCGTCGGCGTCCTCCTCCAGGGCCTCGGCCGCGTGGCTCCAAGAGGTAAACACCGCCGAAATGTGCATGACGAGCGGGTTGCCGTAGCGGGGGGAAGCCTTGAGGGCGCGGCAGACCTCCCGGCCCGAGAGCCCGGGGAGCTTCACGTCGAGGACCACGAGGTCCGGAGGGCGGTCCAGGCAGGCCTGGAGGCAGGCCTCCCCCGAGTCCGCTTCGGCGGCCTCGTAACCCGCTCCCTGCAGGAGGGCCGCCAGACCCTGGCGAACCGACGGGTCGTCGTCCACCACAAGGACCGAGGGTTTCCGTTCCTCGCTCACCGTGCGCGCTCCGATGCGATGGCCATTCTCCCTCACCGACCGGGGAAGCCACAAGATGCCCGAGGGGATCGGCACCCATGCCCGCTTGCCGAGCCGGGACCCGCCGGGATTCGGTGACCGCCGATCACGAAGGCCTTTCCCGGCGGGACTCCCGCGGAGCCTGCACGGACTGGGCCTTCTCCGGTTCCGGTGTCAGGGGAAGCCGGACCGTGAAGGTGGCCCCTGGCCCGGGGAGGTTGTTTGCCGCGGAGAGAGTGCCGCCGTGGGCCTCCACGGTCCTCTTGGCGATGGCGAGACCCAACCCGGTTCCCCCTTTTCTTCCGCTGGAAAAGGGTTCAAAGAGGCGGGGCACGATCTCGGGGGCGATGCCCGACCCGCGGTCCTCCACGGAAACGACGGCCTGGCCGCCCTCCGACGACGTCGTCACCCGGATCGGAACACCTTCCGCAGAGAAGTGAAGGGCGTTCTGAATCAGGTTGACGAAGACCTGCTGAAGGCGGAGCGGGGCCCCATGGACCCGCAGATCCTCCGGGTCCTGCCGAATCTCCACCGCTACCGCCTCGCCGCCCCGCCCGAGGACGGCCTGCTCCACCGCCGGACGGAGAACCTCGGAAAGGGAGACCGGATGGAATTCGGAAGGATGGAGGGGCTTTCCAAGGAGGAGGAGGTCGTTCATCAGGGCCTTCAGACGCCGCACCTGTTCGCCCAGATGCTGGTGGAACTCGGAGAGGTCGGCCAGGCCTCGGGTCTTCCTCTCCAGTCCCCCGACCAGGGCCTCGATGGCCTGGAGGGGGTTGCGCACTTCGTGGGCCACCGCGCCGGCGACGAGACCGACGGCCTCGAGGGCGCGGGCCTTTCCGAGTTCCTCCTGGGCGGCGCGGAGACGTTCTTCCGCCTCCACCTTGGGGCTCACGTCCGTGATAAATCCCTCCAGAGCCTCCACCTCTCCTTCGGGCCCCCGGAGACCGGCCCCTTGCTCCCACACGTATTTCGTCCGCCCCTCCCGGGTCCGGATGCGGTAGGCCAAGGTATAGCGGGCGTTCGACCGCAAAGCCTCCTGGATGCCCTCCCACACCTGCCTTCTGTCCTCCGGGTGGATCAAGTCGCCAAAGGCCACCTCCGCGTTTCCGACAAGCTGATTTGCCGAGTAGCCCGTGAGGTCCAGGCACCCCTCGCTCACGAACTCCATCGTCCAACGGGGGTCGTTGGCGCACCGGTAGGCGATGCCAGGGAGATTGGAAAGGAGGGTCGCGTGGCGGCGTTCCGTTTCGCCCAATCGGCGCAGGTGGATCATCTCCCGGCGGTGCGACAGCAGATACAAGAGAAAGAGGAGAGACAGGTAAAGGGCGCAGGCCGCGGCCGCAACGGCGGCCCATTTCAGCCGGGCCTCCCTCAGAATCTCGCTCCGCCCGACGAAGGCCACGCAGGACCACGGAGTGCCCGCGACGGGCCTTCCTACGGCGTACACGTCCTCTCCCCAGCTCCTCATGTCGGGGCCCGAAGGCGGAAAGAGCCGGAGGCCCACTTTTCCCGTGGGGCCGGCCCCGGTCTCCCACGACGCCCCGAGGCCCATGCGGCCGAGGACGTTCACGGCGCGCGGCGTTACCTCGGCCAGGGCCACGCGAGCCGGTGGAACGATGGCCGCGGTCCTCCAGAGGGTCGGGAAGAAGGCTTTTTCGGGGTCGGCCACCAGAACCACGCTCCCGATGTGGAAGGTCGGGGAATCCGATCCGGAGCGCCGTCGGACGGGGGCGGGACAGGCGACGAGGGGCTTGCCCGACGGTCCGCGGCAGAAGGCCCGGGGCCTCCCCGCTTCCAACGACTCCCGGACGGCGTTCAACAGGTCCGCTGTGGCAAGCTCCTCCGGGCGCGCGAGGACGAGGGACCCCTTTTGGTCGAGGAGAAGGGCCCCTTCGTAGCCGTACCCACGGCGGGGCATGTCCAGCAACGTCCCGGCGGTCTCCACCTGGCGGGCGGTGGCGCTCGTCCTATCGTCCAGCAACTGGGCAAAGGGGTGCATACCCGCCAACTGGAGGGCGTCCGCTTCCCATTGGTCCAGGACTCTTCCCGCCCCCGAGGCCCCTTCGGCGGCCACCGTCTCCAGGCGGAGGGCCCACAAACCCAGGGCGGAAGAGGACTGCTGCCGGCCGTAGCCGAGGAGGGTGGCGCCGAGGGCGAGCCCCCCCGCCGCGGCGAGGAGGGTGCCGCCCCACCGGGGCACGGTGCGCCACATCCTCCGAAGGACCGCCTGGATCGCCATGGGACCGCGCCCCCTGGGAAAGCGCCGCGGATGCCGGCTTTCCCCCGTGGGGTCATCCTAGCACGTGGGAAGCGCCGCGCAAGCGGAAAGGTCCCTGGTGGAAAGGCCATCGAGGGCCTATATTGACGGAAAGGGAAAAGGCGCGGCGTCCCTTCCGAAGCGAATCCGCCGCGCGGGGCGATCACTTGATCCGGTTCGAGGAGGAGGCAGCCATGAAGAAGGCGTGGGTCCTGGGTGCGGCGTTGTGGGCGGCGGCGGGCGCGGCGTGGGCGGGGGGCCTTCCCGAGATTCCCCTCAAGCTGCCCGAGAAGCCGGGCGGCGTGGCCGTGGTGGGCCGCCAGATGGACGCGGAGCTCTACTGCGTGCAAATGGCCATCACCCAGTTCGAGGACGTGCAAACCCGCCCGGAATGGGCCATAACCGGCGTGGAGCTCTACGCCGAGCCCAGCCACACCCTTCTGGCCGTTTACACGGAACCCGCGGATCCTCCCTTCCCGGCGGCCCGGGTCCACGGGAGCGGCCCCATCGGCGTGCCCCTGCCCCTGCTGTGCACGCGGGAGGCCCTGCCCGACGGCGACGACCGCGTGGCCCTCACGGTCCTCACGGAAAGCGGGCCTCGTGCGCTCGGCGTCATCTCCACCTCCCTGAGCGACTTCAACGTGTCGGTGGTGCTTCCCCCCGATCCCGACATGCCGCCGCTGGAGTTCTGCTGCATCTGCGGGGACTGTCGCCAGTGCCAGTTCGGCGCCGTCCGCTGCGTCTGCTACTGCCCCGACTGCCACATCGTCTGCCGCGATTGACCGCCGCGCGCGCGGAACGGGAGGGGGGCGGGGAATCGCCCCCCTCTTGCCGTTTCAGGGACCTTGAAGCGATTGGCTCGTCTGGAGAATCTGTGCAACGCCGAAGATGGATTCGCTTTCGTAGCAAAGCGAAGAAAGCGGCGTCCCGTGCGCCCGGGGCCCGGCCCCTCTGCTCCGTCAGGCTCCGGCTCCTGCCTCCGGTGCGGGCGAGGCCCCCTCGAGGGGAAGGACCAACGTCAGGACCGTGCCCAGGCCGTCGGGCAGGCCGAAGGCCGTCAGGCGCCCCCCGTGCAGTTCCACGAAGTGGCGGGCCAGGGCCAGTCCGAGTCCCCGGTGGCCCGCCTTGGTGGTGACGAAGGGGTTGAAGAGGGAAGCCTGCACCGGTGCGGGGATGCCCCCTCCCGCGTCCCGGACTTGAATCTCGCACCGGGCGCCGCAGTGGCACGAGACCGTGACCCCTTCGGGGGCGCCTCCCGACTCGAGGGCGTTTCGCAGCACGTGCTCCAGGGCCCGCGCGACCTTGACCGGCTCGCCCACCATCCGCCCCTCGCAGGGGGGCAAGCCGTTCCGAATCCGGCGGCAGGGCCCGGAGAATTCGCCCTCCAGGGCTTCGAGGGCGGTGCGGAGGGCGTTTCCGGGCGAGAATAGCTCCCTTCGATGCAACGAGGACCGCCCGAGCTCGATCACGTCCCGCATGACATCGTTGAGGCGCGCCACATGGGACGTGACGTGCCCCATGGCCGTCCGGCCTTCGGCATCGTCCCTCAGGTGGCGCTCCAGGAGCTTGAGGTTCACCTGGATGGCGAAGAGGGGGTTGCGCACTTCGTGGGCAAGGCCTTGGGAGAGGAGGCGCACCACCTCCGTCTCCTGGGCGCGCGATTCCATCTCCCGCAGGCGAACGCCCTCGGATACGTCCTCCAAAATACCGTCCAGCCGGACGACGCGGCCCCGTTCGTCCCTTACCGGCTCCGTCCGCTCGTGGAGCCACCGGATCTCGCCGTCCTCCCGCAGGATGCGGTAGACCGCGTCCGCCGGCTCCCCCCTCGCAAGGCCCGCGCGGAGGGCCCCCACGGCGGCCTGATCCTCGGGGTGGATCCGGTCCATCCAAAGGTCGGGTCTCCCCCAGGCGTCGCTCCACGGGATACCGAAGACGCGCCCGAAGGCGGGGGACATCTGCAACATCCTCCAGGAGGGCATCTCCACCGAGAAGTACACGTGGCGGACGTTGTCGAAAAGGCTGGCGAGGCGTTCCCGGGCCTCGCGCAGCTCGGCCAGGATCCCCTCCCCCTGGGTGACGTCGGTGAGGGCCGCCACCATGCCCGCGACCTCCCCCGAGGCGTCCTTGAGGGGGGCCGCGTTGATGGACAGGACCGCGCGGCGCCCATCGGGATGGACGACGGCGTGGCGAACGTCGTTGACCGCCTCCCCCGTCCGCATGACCTTCAGAAAGGGCAGATTCTCGGCGGGGAAGGGTCTGCCGTCGGGAGCCGTGATCTGCCACTCGGGCGCGTCGTAGTGGCGCGCCGCCAGGACCGAGCGGTTCAGGCCCAGGATGCGCTCCGCCGCCGCGTTCGCGAAGGTGATCTGGCCCGACCGGTCCACGACGGTGATTCCCACGGGCGAGGTCTCCAGGAGGCGGTCCACGAACTCCCGGTTGCGACGGAGGGCCTCCTCCGATCTGAAGCGCTGGGTCACGTCCCGGGCCGACGCGATCACCACCTCCTGGCCGAAGTACACCGCCGGGTTGAGGACCACCTCCTCGGGGAAGACCTCGCCGTTCTTCTTTACCCCCCACCACTCGAAGACCTGGGTCCGGCCCGCGAAGGCCGCGCGGACGCGGTGCTTGAGCGCCTCCAGGTCGTTGCGGCCCGGCGCTGAAAGGAACTCGGGCGTCCGCCCGAGGAATTCCTCCCTCGTGTAGCCGTACATCTCCACCGCGCCCCGGTTCACTTCGAGGAAGCGCCCCTCCCGGTCCTGCACGTATACGGCGTCGCTCACGGCGTCGAAGAGGGCGCGGTAGCTTCGGACCCCCTCCATCAGGGCGCTCTCGGCCCGCTTGAACCGGGACACGTCCCGGGCCGTCGTGCGCACCACGGGACCCGAGGGCCCCGCCGTCTTGCGCGTATTCAGGCACGAGAGAAGACGCGTCTCCCCCCGGGCGGTCTTCACGCAGACGAGACTCTCCGCCCGACCCTCGCGGAGCACGCGCTCCACCACGGGCCGCCAGTCCTCCCGGTACTTGGGATGGAGGAAGTCCGAAAGGGGACGCCCCACCACCTCCTCCGGACCGGAGCACCCCAAGAAGGCCGCTCCCGCCGCGTTCACCGTCAGGAACCGGCCCTCGGCGTCGAAGAGGGCGATCATGTCCTCGGCGCTCTCCACGAGGTCCCTGAAGATGTCGGCCTCGACCGCACGGACATTCATGGCCGCTTTCCCCGCTCCCCTTCTTTCCGCTTCGGCTGGGGCTAGCCTACCCCGCCCGCGGGGACCTTTGCAAGCGGCCTGCCACAAATTCCGGGGACACCATCGTATTCCGCGCAGGAGGGTCCGATTTCGCGACGTGCGAAGGTCCTGTCTGTGTCGCTCTTGAGAGGACCTCCGCCAGACGTCCCAAGAGGCCCGCGGGGACGAGAACGGGCCCTCTCGGCCGAAGGGCCGGCGGGAGGTTCCAGGGCGCTGGCCTTCACCCCCTGCACTCTCCGGCCCGATCCCGCGGACCCTGGCGCGCTTCACGCTGCGATGGCCCTCAATGGAATCCCGAGGGCAGGATGCGAGATTCTTAAAGAGGGCCCGGCTTCTCCGCTCCTCCCCTCTTCACCGCCTCCCCGTTGCCTCTCCCGGCACGCCCGGGACCCCGCGTCAGGTGATGGGGAAGTAGCCGCCGCTTTGGCCCACCCAACTTCGGAAGTCCTCGATGAGCGTGTCGTACTGCTTCTTCATGGCCGCGTAGGCGAGCGCGTTTTGAATGGCCAGCGCGCACTCGTCGCCGATGCTCCTGAGCAGGGCGCTCTCGTCGCGGGAAAGGGGGTAGGCGCGGTGGGTGCAGAGCACCATCATGCCCATGGGCCGGTCGGTGATTCGCAGAGGGAGAAAGAGCATGGACGTGACGCCCTCCTTTTCCACGTCCTCCCCGAACGCGATCCTCGGGTCCCTCGTGGCGTCGAGAATGCCCACCGTCTTTCCGCCGAGGACCTCCCCGATCCAGGAGCCCTGGAGCCGGACAGCGCTTTCCAAGAACGCGGCGCTCAGTCCGAAAGAAAAGCACCGCGGCGAGAGGGCGCCCGAAGCCTCCACGAGTTGGATGTACGTTCCCCTGATCCGCAAGTCCTCGGTGACCAAGCTCACGATGGCGGCCAAGCGCTCCTTGAGTTCCAGGGAGGAACGCACGGTCTTGTTGATGTCGCGCAGGACCTTGTGGAACATGGCATGGACGGCGGCGCTGGCGCAGAAGGAGGCGACCACCTCCAGGATCTCCAGGTCGGCGGGACCGAACTCTCGCCGGTCCTTGGCGTACAGTTTCAGGACGCCCACAGTCTGCCCCCGCGTGGACAGGGGCACGATCACCACGGATTGGAAGCCTTCCTCCGCGTGAGCCGCCGGATACTGGATGCGCGGGTCGGTGGCGCAGTCGTGGATGACCACCGCCTTGCCTTCCACCGCTTCCCGGGCGCTCACCTCGGGGTCCACCGGCCCCTTCCGGAGAAAGCGATCGCTCAACCCGTAAGAAGCGAATTCCTCTAGGGCTCTCCGATCGCGGCTCAACAACCGGATGAGGCATCCGGCCACCCCGAAGTGCCGCACCAGGACTCCGGCAATCTCACTAAGGTACTCAGGGGTGTCCATGGGCGCATTGAGTGCGTTTCCGATTTCTTCGAAGAGCTTCAGACATTCCCTGCATTCCATGGGTCGGACCCTCCCTGGTTCGGCCAATCTTCCCCACAGCGGTGTGCGGCCGGCCTGCTGGCGTCTCGTCCGAGGGCCCAATGGGCCGGAAGGTAGCCCCCGTCGGAGGCGGAGCGGGGGAACCCCGCCGCCACGAATCGCTCGCGCACGCGGCCCCGGGACTCGTCCTCCTTTCTCCCCTTTCCTTGGCGAAAGCATTCGTCCTCTGGAGCGGGCCCATGTTGTCCGTTCCGAGTAAACCCAACGACTCTGCTCACAATTTAGGTTCGGAGGCCCTCCCTGTCCAGGGGCCTTTTTCTCGGTGACGCTGGAGAAGGCCCATATGGGAGTCAAGGGGAGTGACCTCCCCCCCGAAAACTGGTACAAGTGGAGTGAGAGGATCCGGCAGGATGGTGTGTGGAGGACCGGGTCATGAAGGGAAAGCGGTACACGGAGGAGCAGATCTTCGGGATTCTTCGGGAGGTCGAGAAGGGCGTCTCGACCGCCGAGGTATGTCGGCAGTAGGGGGTCTCTGAGGCGACGGTGCACCGCTATGCAGAGCGGTATTCGTGCATGTGCATAAGGGGGTGGGGCTTGGGGGTATGCCGCTCTGGATTCGCGGGGAAGGCCCCATCCCTTGCGAGTGCGGCCCTGTGGGCCGCGCAAGGGCTGAGCCCTCCCCGCGGGCCCTACCGGGAGAGGCGCGGCGGCGCCTCCCCCCGGACCCCCACCCGCAACCAGCGCGCCGGACTTCCGTCGCGGGGAGGCCTTCACGTCAACCACGTGTGGACCGACGACCTGATGGAGGACCGTACGGCCAACGGCCGGAAACTCAGGACCCTTTCGGTGCTGGACGAGTACACGCGGGTGTCTCTTGCCTTCCGGGTGGAGCGGAGTACGTACTCGGCGCCTGTGGTCTCGACATTGGAATGGCTGTGATGATCTATGGCGCGCCCGAGCACAACCGGAGCGACAACGGCCCCGAGTTTACTGCCAGGGCCGTTCGGGACCGGCTGGCCAAGCGCGGTTGCGGGGCGATCTTCATCGCGACTGTGAGCCCGCCCGCGGCGTTGTCGCTCCTAGACGATGCGCAAAGGCATGGACGGCGTCGCGACGCCTTGCATTCGTGGCCGTGGCGCTGGCAACGCGACCCACAAGGGGTTTCTCAGCAGCCTGCTAGAGCCCGAATGACCCCTTGGATGCCCATACGGGAACGAGCGGAGTCTAAAGCGAATCATTCAACAAGTCGGGAGGTGAAAGCATGGAAAGCAAGACGGCTCGATCACTTAACTTGAACTACCATCCTGTGGCCATCCTTTGGAGTGATGATAGACCCGAAAAGGCCATGGGCTTCAAACAGGGCAGATGGGGCTGTGTCCTGTGGATGCTGGCGGCCGCGGCCAAAGGGAGAACCGCGGCCTTCGATGAAAAGAC
>CAZPSH010000035.1:19348-23068 GCA_964589625.1 uncultured Thermoanaerobaculia bacterium | reverse complement strand
CGGGGAGCGCCGCCGGCATCGTCCGCCGGGCTTTCCGGGCCCGAAGAACGGTCTTGGCATCTCCCGGTCTCGCGGGAAACCGGGGCGGCGGAAGTACCGGGAAGTGAGGTGGTTTCTCCAAAGGGAAAGTGCCTCGCTCCCGTCCGGGGGCCGAAGCCCCCACGGGCGAAGATATCAGCCCCACCGGGCCCTGTCAAGAACGGCGATGCGCGCGCCCGATTCGAGCCGTCGGGGCCTGGACAGAGGAGGGGATGTGGGGCATCCTGGGGGGGCGATCCAGGATCCCCGGGGAGCCCCATGACCCGAGAGCGGGAATTCGACGACCAGGCCCTGATTCTCGATCAGCTCACGGAGGTGAGCCTGGCCCTTTCCACCGAGAGGGACTTCCGGAAGCTGTTGGATCTGATCCTGTCCAGGGCCCTCCTCCTGGCCCGGTGCGACGCCGGGAGCCTCTACATCCGGGTTCCCGACGAAGACCCGGAAAATCCCGGCCCGCCGCGCCTGCGTTTCGTGGCCGCCCAGAATGCCTCGGTGGCCTTCCGCTTCCGGGAGGCCGAACTGCCCATCACGGAGAGGAGCCTTGCGGGCCACGCGGCCCTCTCGGGGGAGCCCCTCCTCATCGAGGACGCCTACGCCATCCCCGCTTCGGCCCCTTACCGATTCAACGCCGGCTTCGACAGCGAGACGGGCTACCGGACGCGTTCCCTCCTCGTCCTCCCCATGACCAACCCCAAGGGCGAGGTGACGGGCGTCCTTCAGCTCATCAACCGAAAGCGGGACCCCGCGGCCCTGCTCAACTCCCGCGAAGCCGTCGAACGCGAAGTGATCCCCTTCGACGCCGCCGCCACGCGCCTCATGAAGGCCGTGGGGAGCCTCGCCGCTGTGGCGGTGGACAACGCTCGCCTCTACGAGAACATCGAGCGCCTCTTCGAGGGCTTCGTGAAGGCCTCGGTGACGGCCATCGAACAGCGCGACCCCACCACCTCTGGGCACTCCCTCCGGGTTTCGGCCCTCTGCGTGGGGCTGGCCGAAGCGGCGGGCCGGGAAGAAACGGGGCCCCTGGCCGGGATCGCCTTCACCGACGAGCAGGTGCGCGAGCTCCGGTACGCGGCACTCCTACACGACTTCGGCAAGGTCGGCGTGCGCGAGAACGTCCTCGTGAAGGCCAAGAAGCTCTACCCCTTCGAGCTGGAGAGGATCGAGGCGCGCCTCGAGGTGGCCCGGCTTCACAGCGAGAGGGCCATCCTGATGCAAAAAGTGGAGGCGGCCCTCGGGGACGATCCGGACCGGAGGGATCGCCTCGCCTCCCTCGACCGGGCGCTGGCCCTTTTCGAGTCGGACCTCGCGCGCTTCCGCGAGACGATCCTCCGGGCCAACGAACCCACGGTCCTCCCGGAAGGGGACTTCTCCACCCTGCAGGAGATCGCCGCAGCCTCCTTTACCGACCGCGAGGGGCGACAGCGATCCCTCCTTGAACCGAGGGAGGTGGCCATCCTCTCGATTCGAAAGGGCAGCCTCACCGAAGAGGAGCGCCTGGAGATCGAAAGCCACGTGACCCACACCTTCGAGTTCCTGAAGAAGATACCGTGGACAGGGGAGCTCCGCCGCATTCCGGAGATCGCCTTCGGTCACCACGAGAAGCTCAACGGGCGCGGGTACCCGCGCCGGGTCTCCGGCCCGGAGATCCCCGTCCAGTCCCGCATCATGACCGTCGCCGACATTTACGACGCCCTCTCGGCCTCGGACAGACCCTACAAGCGGGCCGTACCGCCCGAACGCGCCCTCGCGATCCTCGAAGAGGAGGCCCGCGAGGGCTTTCTCGATCCCGCGCTCGTCGGCCTCTTCATCGGCGCGCGCATATGGGAGACCGTGGGCACGGGCAGCCTGCGGGTTTCTACAGAGCGGCATAAGTGAATGCGCTTAAGGGGGTGGGGCTTGGGGGTATGCCGCTCTGTATTCGCGGGGAAGGCCCCATCCCTTGCGAGAGCGTCCCTGCGGGCCGCGCAAGGGCTGAGCCCTCCCCGCGGGCCCTACCGGGAGAGGCGCGGCGGCGCCTCCCCCGGACCTCCACCCGCAACCAGCGCGCCGGACTTCCGTCGCGCTGTATAGGCCGGGTCTCTCCGCCATGGCGCTCACGGTTTTCTTCGACGATGCCTGTCCCCTCTGCCTCGCCTCCCGCAGGCGCTTGGAGCGGCTCGACGTCTTCCGGCGCTTGCGCTTCGTGGGAGTCTCCCAGGCGCCGGACGCGCTCCTGCGAGCCCACGGCCTTCGCCCCGAAACCCTCGCGGAGGCGCTCCACGTCGTGGACGCGCGCGGGAGGGTGCACCGCGGCTTCCGCGCCGTGCGGCGCCTGCTCTGGATCCATCCCCTGACCTGGCCCGCCGCGCTCCTTTTTCACCTTCCCGGCGCCGCCCGAGTCGGGGAGGTTGTGTACAAGCGGGTGGCCCTCCGGCGCCATTCGAGGGTACCCTGACCGTGGAAGGGAGAGCGAGGATGAGACCGCACTCCGAGCCGTTGCGACTCGTCGTCGGCCTCAGCCTCGCCGTGGCCGCCGTCCTGGTCTGGTCGGGAATCCACCCCCGAGACCGAATCACCTGGTTCCTGGAGGTCCTGCCCGTCCTCCTCGCCTGGCCGATTCTCGCCCTCACCTACCGGCGCTTCCGCTTTACGCCCCTGGCCTATACGCTCATCGCCCTGCACATGGCCGTCCTCATGGTGGGCGGAAAGTACACCTACGCCGAGGTTCCCCTCTTCACCTGGATCCGCGGCGCCTTCGACCTCGGTCGCAACTACTACGACCGGGTGGGGCACTTCTTCCAGGGATTCGTCCCGGCCCTGCTCGCCCGGGAAATCCTCCTGCGCGCGTCCCCTCTGCGGCCGGGCGGGTGGCTCTTCTTCCTCGTGACGTGCGTGTGCCTCGCCGTGAGCGCCGTCTACGAGTTTTTCGAGTGGGGCGTGGCCGTCGCCACCGGAACCGCCGCCGACGCCTTCCTTGGTACCCAGGGCGACGTCTGGGACACCCAGTGGGACATGTTTATGGCTCTGATCGGCGCCCTCTTGGCACAACTCTTCCTCTCCCGCCTGCAGGACCGTCAGAGGACGGAAGGATAGGCGCTCGGAGCCGCTCCCGCCTCCCGTCTCCCGTTTCACACACGTTTCATTAGTAAAAAAAGATTCTCTTGTATCGGACGGTGAGAGTGGCTTCGGCGGCAAAAACGCCCCGGCCGGAGAGGTCCAGCGCCACCCGGAGCGGGTACTCCCCGGGGAGGAAGAGGGTTCGGTCGAGCCGAATGACCACGGGACGGATGAGGTGGTCGCCGGGACCGATGATCACCTCCGGACCGGCGGGCACCGTCCGGCTCCCGTCCTCCGCTGTGACCTCCTCGAGGGAAACGGTCCGACCCGCCACCTCCGCCTCCACCCTCACGGGGGCTCGGGACGGAAGCGAGACGGGCGCACCGCCCCGGTTTCGCACGATGAGGAAGAGGGTCATATCCTGGCCCGGCGCATAGGCCGAGTAAGGAAGCGACACGTGCAGACCCAGCGCCGGAGATGGCCCCTGCGCAATCGAGGCCAGCCCCATCAGCCCCAGCGTCATCGCAAGCATCTGCGTCCGGCCGTTCATCCTTCCCAGCCTCTCCTCCCCCGATCCCGTTTCCCGCCTCCCGTCTCCCGTTTCCCGTCTAACGTCTTCCGTCTCCCGTTTCCCGTCTAACGTCT
>CAZPSH010000035.1:0-19248 GCA_964589625.1 uncultured Thermoanaerobaculia bacterium | reverse complement strand
CCGTCTCCCGTTTCCCGTCTAACGTCTTCCGTCTCCCGTTTCCCGTCTAACGTCTCTCGTTTCTCGTCTTCCGTCTAACGTCTTCCCCTATCCGATGCACTCCCTCAAGGCGGAGGCAAGGTCACGCGTGGCGCCTGCCACCACGTTCCGGCCGAAGAGGAAGTCCTCCCCCCCGGAGAAGTCCGTCAGATGGCCCCCAGCGGCTCGCAGGATGGCAGCGCCCGCGGCCACGTCCCAGGCCCAGAGGCCGCGCTCCCAGAAGCCGTCAAAGCGCCCCGCCGCGGTCCAGCACAGATCCAGGGCCGCGGCCCCGCACCGGCGGATTCCCCCCGTCGCGCACGCCGCCTGGCGAAACCCCTTCACGTAGTGGTCCAGGTGGTCCAGCTCCTTGAAGGGAAAGCCGGTGGCTACGAAGGCCCCCTCCAGCGTGCGCCGGCCGGTGGTCCGGATGGCCCTTCCGTTGAGCGTCGCGGGAAGTCCCTTTCCCCCCTGGAAGAGTTCGTCGTGTACGGGGTCGTAGACCGCACCCAGGGCCGGGGCGCCGGCCTCGATGAGGCCCACGGAGACGCAGTAGATGGGGAGGCCCCGAACGAAGTTGTTGGTGCCGTCCAAGGGGTCCACGCAGAAGAGGCGCCCCTCCTTGCCCGTGGCCGTGCCCGATCCCTCCTCCGCCAGGAGGGGCACCTCCGGACAGCGCCGGGCCAGGATCTCCTTTACGGCGGCCTCGCAGGCCTTGTCTGTGGCGGTGACGAAGTCGTTGGCTCCCTTCGTCTCCACCCAGGCGGTCCCCTCCACCCGGGCCTTCTTCAGGATCCGTCCCGCCTCCAGGGCCGCTTCGGTCATGGCGTCCAGGTACGTCTGCATCAATCCTCCTCGGGGTCCGGAGTCCGGTTTCTCCGGGCCCGGGGGTGAGCCGCGTCGTACACGGCCTTGAGCTGGGCCGTGGCCACGTGCGTGTACTTCTGGGTCGTGGAGAGGCTTGCGTGTCCCAGGAGCTCCTGGATGGTCCTGAGGTCCGCCCCCCGGGAAAGCAGATGTGTGGCAAAGGAGTGGCGGAGGGTGTGGGGCGAGGCGTCTGCGTCCGTTGGGATTTGGGGCAGGTAGCGCTCCACCGTTCGCTGGAGCGAGCGGGCGGTGAGGCGTCCCCCCTTTAGGTTGATGAAGACGGGAGCGGCGGAGGGCGCCGGAAAGGCCGCCTTTCGTGCCGCCAGATAGGCCTCCAACGCCCGGGCCGCGGGTTCCCCGAAGGGTACGATGCGCTCCTTCCTCCCCTTTCCGAGCACCCTCACGATTCGCCCCTCCAAGTCCAGCCCCTCGAAATCCAGCCCGACGGCTTCGGATGCCCTCAACCCTGTCGCGTAGAGGAGTTCGAGGAGAGCGCGGTCCCTCAGGCCCGCCAGGGTCCTCGTGTCGGGCCGGGGCGGCGCCTCCACCAGCGCCGCCGCCTCCTCCTCCGTGAGGACCCGCGGGACCTTCTTCAACTGTCGCGGCGTTCCCAGGGCGCGGGCCGGGTTCAGCTGGAGGCGTCCCTCCCGGTGGAGGTAGCGGAAGAAGGTGCGCACGGCGGCGAGCTTCCGCATGATGGTGACCTTGGCGAGCCCCCTCTGGTGGAGGCGCCCCAGGTAGGCCCTCAGGGTCAGCGCGTCGACGGATGCGATCTCCACGCCCGCCGGGAACAGGCGCCGAAGGAAGGCCGCCATCTGCTCCAGGTCCGACATGTAGTTCCGAAGGGTGTGGCCGGAGACGCGCTGCTCGTCCCGCAGGTGGCGCTCGAATTCGGAGAGGGCGGACTGGAGCGCGTCCTTCGCCATGGCGCCATTCTATACGCCGGTGGGCGGCCGCGCGAGGCTCAGCGCCCGAGGCCCTTTTCCAGGAAGGCCCTTAGGGCCCTTACGGCTTCCCCCCGGTGGCTATACCGGTCCTTCTGCGCCTGGTCCGTCAGTCCGAAGGTCGTTCCCGAGGGCGGGTGGAAGAAGAGGGGGTCGTAGCCGAAACCTTTGGTCCCCATGGGCTCCTCCGCGATGAAGCCGTGGACGCGCCCGCGGAAGACGCGCTCGCCGCCGCCGGGCAGGAGGAGCACGACGACAGCTTCGTAGTAGGCCGACCGGTCCTTACCCTCCAGCCCCCGCATGCGCTGGAGGAGGAGGTCGTTGCGCTCCCGGTCCGTCCCGAGCCCGCCGTATCGCGCCGAATAGACGCCCGGCTCGCCACCGAGGGCGGGCACGACGATGCCCGAATCCTCCGCCGCCACCATCCCGCCCGGAAGGTGCGGCGCGTAGCCCTCGGCCTTCAGGCGCGCGTTCTCCTCGAAGGTGGCCCCCGTCTCCGGGACCTCCGGGGGGTTCCCCACATCATCCAGGAAGAGGAGGGTCAGGGGCAGGCCCTCCAAAAGGCCGCGGATCTCACGCTGCTTGCCGGCGTTTGACGTGGCGAAGAGAAGCTCCGGGAGAGCCATGGAGTCCTTTCTGGGCGGGCCTCAGGCGTCCACGCGCGCGACGCGCCCGCCGAGGGAGGAGAGGCGCCCCTCGAGGCGCTCGTAGCCGCGGTCCAGGTGGTAGATCCGTCGGACGGTGGTGGTTCCTTCGGCGCAGAGGCCGGCGAGGACGAGGCACGCGGAGGCTCGGAGGTCGCTGGCCATGACGGGCGCCCCCGTGAGCGGCCGGGGCCCCGTCACCACCGCCAGCCTCCCTTCGATGCGGATGTCGGCGCCCATCCTCAAGAGCTCGGGAACGTGCATGAACCGGTTCTCGAAAATGGTCTCCTGTACGGTCCCCGTCCCTTCGGCCTGGGTCAGCAGGGCCATGAACTGGGCCTGGAGGTCGGTGGGAAAGCCGGGATACGGAAGGGTCAGCGCATCCACGGCCCGGAGGCGCCCCTCCGCCGCCACGCGAATCCAGTCCGGACCCACCTCTATGCCCGCACCCATCTGGCGGAGCTTGGCGAGCAGGGCTTCGAGGTGCTCCGGAACCGCGGGGCGGCAGGTCACGTCCCCTCCCGTGATGGCCCCCGCGAGCAGGAGGGTGCCCGCCACGATGCGGTCGGGGATGCACCGGAACCTCGCGCCGCCCAGATCCCGGACCCCTTCCACCCTCAGCGTGTCCGTGCCGATGCCCTCGACCTTCGCCCCCATCGCCGCGAGGAGGCGCGCCAAGTCGGCCACCTCGGGCTCCCGCGCCGCGTTCCGCAGCGTCGTCTGTCCGTCGGCGAGGGCCGCCGCCATGAGCAGGTTCTCCGTCCCCCCCACGGTGACCCGGTCGAAGACCACCTCGCCGCCCCTCAGCCGCGGAGCTGTCGCCTCGACGTAGCCGTGCTCCACCCGGATGTCGGCCCCCAGCGCCGCGAGGGCCCTCAGATGGAGATCCACGGGACGGGCGCCGATGGCGCACCCGCCGGGCAGGGACACCCGCCCCCGGCCGAACCGCGCCACCATGGGCCCGAGGACCAGGATGCTCGCGCGCATTTTTCGAACAAGATCGTAGGGGGCCTCCAGGTGGCCCCCCGCGCGCGTGGTCTGGAGCGAGAGGGTCCCGTCCGTTCCGTCCTGTGCCGTCACACCCAGGCCGCCCAGGAGTTTGCGCATGGTGGCGATATCGGCGTGGCCCGAGGGGGCCTCGAAGACCACGGGCTCCCCCGTCAGGAGGGCCGCCGCCATACACGGGAGCTGGGCGTTTTTTGATGTCTCCACGGCCGCGTCGCCCCGCAGGGGGACGCCACCTTCGATCCGGAACGCGTCCATGCCGCCTCGCGGAAGGGCTCTGCCCTCCCCTCAACCGCCCCTTCCCGGGCCGGGGACGCCGGCGTCCGGGCAGGGCTCCTCGGCGTCGGGCTGGCCCTCCCGCAGCCTCGGAAAGATGTCCGTACGGTACACGCGGAAGATCTCCAGGGCCACGGTGAAGAAGAGCGGGCCCACGATGATGCCCAGGAATCCCAGGCTCGCGAGGCCTCCGAGCACACCCAGGAGGATGACCAGGAGGGGCATGCGGGCTCGGGTGCTGATGAAGTAGGGCCGGATGAGGTTGTCGATGCTTGATACCACCGCCATGCCCCAGATGGTGAGGAAGAGGGCCTTTCCGTACTGGCCCGCGACGAAGAGGTACAGCACGCCGGGAACCCAGATCAGGGCCGTCCCCACCAGGGGGATGAAGGCGAAGACCACCATGACGGCGCCGAAGAACACCGGCGAGGGGAGGCCGGCGATGGCAAAGCCTACGCCCCCGAGGCCCCCCTGGATCACGCACGTCAGGATGATCCCGTAAAGAACCGCGTAGACCACGCGGCGCACCGCCGAGGCGATGATCTCCTTGTCGCACCGCTTGAGGGGGATGGCCTCCCAGAAGGCCTGGGTGATGGCCTCCCCGTCCCGAAAGGCGAAGAAGAGGACCGCCACCATGACGAAGAACTTGAGGATGGCCACGAAGAAGTTCTTGAAGAGGGTCTTCGAGAGGCCCACGGCCACCGTGCTCGCCGTCTTCATCGCCGCGAGGAGGATGGGTTTGAGGTCCAAGTCCCGGATGTAGGGCTGGGCCCATTCGAGAAAGCTCTGGACCTTGGGGTTGCCCAGGGCGGCGTCCATGCCGGGGACCCGGCCCGTCGAAGCGTATTCCTCCAGGGCGATGATGACCTGCGCCGCCTCCCCCGCGAAGAGGACCGCGAGGAGGATGAACGGGAGGACGATGATCAAGACCACCGTGGCCGTTGCCAGGAAGGAGGCCACGTTTCCCCGCCCCCGGCACCAGCGCAGGTACCGGCGGTAGAGGGGACGGGCCGCCAGAGCGAGGACCCCCGCCCACGCCAGGGCTGAAAGGAAGGGCCACAGAAGGAGGACCGTGAGGGCCACCACCGCCACCAGCCCGAGCAGGTAGAGGAGGGTCAGGAACAGTTCCTTGTTCATCTCGCTCTCCCGATGGGAGAGTACACCACCCCCGCCGGGCCGAAAAGGGGCGGTGGCCCGGCGCATGGGTTTGGTCGAGCCGGTGAGAAAGGGCGGGTTCGAGGGACGCTTCGACCCCGCTTTTCAGTTCCCAGGAGGCCGACCGGCCCATCCGGCGAACCGCTCCGCCACGGAAGGGCCCGGCTTTGCTAGAATGGTGCCTGCTTGAGGAGGAGGTTCCATGCGCGTGCGAAAGGCCGTGATTCCCGCCGCCGGGCTCGGCACCCGGTTCCTTCCGGCCACAAAGGCTTCCCCAAAAGAGATGCTTCCCATCGTGGACAAGCCGGTGATCCAGTACGTGGTGGAGGAGGCGGCGGCGGCGGGCATCGAGTCCATTCTCATCGTGACGGGCCGCGGCAAGGGAGCCCTGGAGGACCACTTCGACGTCTCCTTTGAGCTCGAGCGGGTGCTCGAGGCCCGGGGAAAGGCGGAGGACCTCCGCGCCGTTCGGGCCATCTCGGCCCTCGCGGAGATCTCCTACGTCCGCCAGCGGGAGGCTCTGGGGCTGGGCCACGCGGTCCTGTGCGCGCGGACCTGGGCGGGAAACGAACCCTTCGCCGTGTTCCTCGGCGACGACATCGTGGTCTCGGAAACGCCGTGCATGCGCCAGATGCTGGACGTGTTCGAAAGCACCCGCGCGAGCGTCCTTGGGGTTATCGAAGTGGACCGGAGGGAAACCGGCAAGTACGGCATCGTGGCGGGCCAGACGGTGGGGGACAGGCTCCTGGCCGTCACGGACGTCGTGGAAAAACCCGCGCCGGAAGCGGCGCCCTCTTTGACGGCGGTTGTGGGGCGGTACGTCTTCACTCCCACCATCTTTGAGGAACTGGCCGCCACGGGCCCGGGCGCCGGCGGCGAGATCCAGCTCACGGACGCGGTGCGGGCCCTCCTGAAGCGGGAGAAGGTCTACGCGTACCGGTTCGAGGGGCGGCGGTACGACACGGGCGACCGGCTCGGCTTCCTGCAGGCGACGGTGGAGATGGCCCTGGCGCGGCCCGATGTGGGGGCGCCCTTCGCGCGGTTCATCCGGGAGGTCGCCGCCTCCCTCGAGAAGAAACCGTCTTGAGGAAGCCGGCACGCCCTTTTCACCTGCTGTTTCCGCTGGCGGCCGCGGCGGGACTCGCCCTCCTGGCCAGGGATCCCCCGGCCCTGAAAACGCCCCTCCCCTTCTTCGACGGGTGCACCTCCTCCTTCGGGGAGTACCGCCGCACGCACTTCCACGGGGGGATCGACTTTCCGACTCGCCGCACGGTGGGCTGGCCCTGCGCCGCCGTGGCCGACGGGAGGGTTGTCCGAATCCGTCGCGAGGCCGGGGGATACGGGCGCGTCCTCTACCTCCAGCTCGACGACGGGCGGATGGCCGTGTACGGCCACGTGTGCCGCTTCGAAAACGCCCGCCTGGGCCTGGAGGACCGCCTTCTGGAGGCCTGCCGAAAGGGGGGAACCTCCTTCCCCGGCGACGTGTGGCTGGATCCGCCTCCGCCGGTGAAGGCGGGCCAGACGGTGGCCTACTCGGGGGACCTCGGCGTGGGTTCGCCCCACCTCCACCTTGAGATTCGCCGCGGGGACGACCTCTTGGATCCCTTCCTCGAGGGGATGGCCCTTCCTGCCGGTCTAGCGCCTCCCCAGATTGCCGGGGTGGTGATCGAGCCGCTCTCCTCCGAGAGCCTCGTTCAGGGTTCCTTCTCACCCCGCTTTTATCCGGCCCGGCCCGGAAAGAACGGGACGGCGGCTTTCGGACCGGCGGAAGTGACGGGACCCGCGGAGGCCTTCGCGGTGGTGAAGGACCACCTCGGCGTGGCACAGAACGCCGTCGGAGTGTCCGTCCTCTCGGCTTCCCTGGACGGGCGGCCCATCTTCCACATGGACCTGGCGTCCATCAGCCTCGCCCACTACAAGGATTCGCCACTCCTCTTCGCGCCGGACCACGAGCGGGGCGGGGCCGCGGCTTACCGCCTGCGGAAACCGCCCGCCTTCCGCGTGGCGGGCGTGAACGGGGAGGGCCTCCCGTCCGGCCTGCCGCCCGGGGACCACGCCCTCTCGATCCGCGCCGGGGGGCGTCCGGAGCGCTCGGCTTCGGCCTCCGGCACTCTCCGGGTGCGGCCCGGCTTCGGCGCGGAGTCGCGGCTCTCCCTTCCGGGCTCTCGATACGTCTTGAAAGACGCCGAGGTGGTGCCTGCCGGGATCCGGCTTCGCCTGGAGCGAGGCTCCGGCGAGGGAGCCACCCCCGTCCTTCTCGGAACCCTTCCGGTCCGCGGGCTCCGGGTCCTGTCGGGGAGATCCGCCGCTGTGGAAGCCCTTATCCCCCTCGAATCCCTGCCTGCCGAAGGCGCGCCCCTTGTCCTGGGGGGGGCTCCCACGGGATGGCTCGCCGCCGCGGGACCCGGGAAGGTCGCTTCAGGACCCGTGGCGCTGGAGATTCCCGAAGGAGCCGTGGGGATTCTCAGGCCGCGCCGCGACGGCTTCCGCCCGGGGACGGCATTCGAGCTTCGGGCCGGGCCCTACGCCGCCGCTCTCCGGGCCTCCGTGACCTATCCCGGTGTGAAGCCCGGCGGCGGTCTGGGCGTCTGGCGGGACCGGCTCTTCCTGGACAACTGGACGGGCAAGGCCGTGCCCTTCCGGGGCGACGGGGTGTACGGCCTCCGAGAGGATCGGCGGCCGCCTGTATGGGGAAAGCCCAGGGTGGGACGGATCCCGAACCAGGGGGATCCCCAACTTGTGCTTCCCATCTCCGACGCGGAGACGGGGCCAGACCTGCGGAGTCTCACCCTCCTTCTCGACGGCCAGACGGCCTTCGCCGACTGGGATCCGGATTCGGGTGAGGCGCGTGTGGACCTTTCCCGAGTGTCCCCCGGAACGCACACCGTGTCGGGGCGTGTGCGCGACTTTGCGGGGAACGGGGCCGACCTCCCGCCCTCCCCCTTCCACCTCAAGTAGGCTCCCCTGCATGCTAGACTGAGGCCCATGATGCGAACGCGGGGGGGGCTCCGGGTCTTGGTTCCCGTCCTGTTGGCGGCCATCTTGGGGCTTCCGCCGGCGGCCCAGGAGTGGGAGGACCCGGGCGATCCACTTCTCTTTCAGGCCGTTCTTCAGGGGGATTCGACGGCCGTCCGGAACCTCCTGGAATCCAGTGCGGATCCCGAGGGTCCGGGGTTTCCGTTTCCCCCCTTCGCCTTGTGGGCCTCGCGGAACGGCCGGGAGGACATCCTGCGCCTGCTGGTGGAGAAGGGCGCTGATCCAAGAGGCAAAGGAATCCTGCGCCTTGACCCGCCGGACCAGGGCTTTTACGGGAACACGCTGGGCGCCGCCGCCGGCGAGGGCCATCTGGGTGTGGTCCGCTTCCTGGTGGAGACCTGCCGGGTCCCCGTCGACGATCGGGAAATCGTGGAGGACGGGACGGAGACGGGCTGGACCGCGCTCATGTGGGCCGCCTCCGCCGGGCGCGCCGACGTCTGCGCCTACCTCCTGGCCCAGGGGGCCTTCCCCGCCGCCACCGACGGGGAGGGCCGCACGGCTCTCCACCAAGCGGCCCTCCGTGGACGGGCCGACGTCTGCCGCCTCCTTCTTCGCGCGGGCGCCGACCCGGCATCGAGGGACCGCGAGGGGCTCCTTCCGCTGCACCTGGCCGCGGCTTCCTCCGACCTGGACACCCTGCGGCTCTTTCTGGAACGCGCCCCCGACGTCAACGCGGCCTCCGCGACCGGCGTCCGCCCGCTCCACACGGCCGCCTCGGACGGGTCGCCTGAAGCCGTGGCGGCCCTCCTGGCGGCAAAGGCCGAGGTCCGGGCAAAGAACGACAACGGATGGACGGCCCTCCACTTCGCCGCCCGGAGGGGAAACGCGCCCCTCTGCGCCACCCTGCTGGAGGCCGGAGCGGATCCAGACGCCCGGACCCGCACCGGCGAGACGGCCCTCCACTGGGCGGTCCACGCCGGGAGCCGCGAGGCTGTGGCGGCCCTCCTCCTTGGAGGCGCCTCCCTCCACGCCGAGAGCGGGGACGGGTATACGCCCCTGCACGTGGCGGCCCTGATGGGTCAGCGGGAGATCGCCGACCTCCTCCTCTCCCGGGGAGCCCGGCTCAAGGCGCGCACCGCCGAAGGGTTCATGCCCCTCCACCTAGCGGCCATGGCCGGCCACAAGGAAGCCTGTGAGCACCTCCTCGTGCGGGGTGCGGGCGTGGGAGACCGAGACCTGGACGAGTGGACGCCCCTCCACTGGGCCAGCTTCCATGCGAAGGACGCGGTGGCCTCGCTGATGCTCGCCTGGGGCTCGGACCCCGACGCCCCCAACGTTTCCGGCGACACGCCCCTCCACCTGGCGGCTTCGGCCAACGACGCCGAGATCTGCGCGGCGCTGCTGGCCCGGGGGGCGTCGGCGGGCGCCCGCAACATCCGCCAGGAGACTCCCCTCGGGCGAGCCCTCCGGCTGGGCCGGTTCGCCGCAGTGGAGGCCCTGAGAAAGGGAGGAGCCCGCTTGGGCCCCGGGGACGTGGACACCGCCGCCGGGCCCTACGGTTTGCCCCTCCTGATCTGGGCGGCGGCGACGCGGAACGTGGAGAGCCTGGCCGAACTGCTGGCCCTGGGGGCCGATCCCGACGTCCGCGACGAACAGGGCCGAACGGCCCTCCACTTCGCGGTGGAGGCAAACGCCCCGGAGATTCGGGATCTCCTCCTCGATGCGGGAGCCGACCCGGGCGCGCTTGACCGAGAGGGAAACGCACCCCTGCACGAAGCCGCCGCCTTGGGGAGGGAGGACTCGGTGAGGAGGCTCCTCGCCGCAGGAGCCCCGCATTCCCCGGCCTTGAAGGAGTCGGGAGAAACGCCCCTCCTCGTGGCCCTGGCCACGAGTTCCACCGGAGCGGTCCGGCTTCTCCTGGAGGCCGGTGCGGACCCTAAGGAGGCCGATTCGCAGGGGCGCACCGCGCTCCACTACGCCGCCGCTTCGGGGGACGCCGCCGCGTTGGATCTCCTCCTGGCGAGCGGCCCCGACCTATCGGCCCGGGACAAGGGGGGACGGACGGCCCTACACGCCGCCGCGGGATCCGGGGCCGTGGAAGCGGTCCTCCGGTTGCTGGAGGTGGGAGCGGACGCGTCCGCCGAATCGGGCGACGGGGCCACCCCCCTCACGGCCGCCGTGGAGAGGGGCCACGCCGGGGCGGCGGAGGTCCTGAGGGGACGAGGCGCCCGCCTGGGCCGGCCCCTCGAAGCGGACCTCTTGAGGGCCGTGCGTGGCGGGGAGCGGGAGGAGGTCCGGCGGCTCCTGAAGGCCGGCGCGGAGCCGGACGCCGCCGATCTGGACGGGAACACGGCCTTGGCTTTGGCGGTGGAACAGGGGGACGCGGAGATGGCGGAAGCCCTTCTGGCGGGCGGAGCCTCGCCCGACGGACCGGGCGGGAACGTCCCCCCGCCCGTGGTTCTCGCCGCCGAATCGGGCAATCGGAGGCTCCTTTCACTCCTTCTGGACGCCGGAGCCGACCCCTCCCGTTCCGCTCCGCCCCAGCGGCGCACGGCCCTGCATGCCGCCGTGTCCCTGGGCCGGCGGGACCTGGCCCTGCGGCTCCTGGAGTCGGGCGCCGATCCCAACGCCGCCGACGGGGAGGGCCGGACGCCCCTCTTCGAGGCCTCCGAGGGATTCCGCGGCGGACTGGCCGGATTCCTCCTTGAACGGGGGGCCGACCCCGCCGCCCGGGACCGGGAGGGACGCGCACCTCTCCACGCGGCCCTCCTGAGGAGGGACGCGCGCCTCGCCCAGGTCCTTGTCGAACGGGGGGCGGACGTGAACGCCCGGGACGATCATGGAGACGCGCCCCTTCATACCGCCGTCCGCCGCCAGGTCGCCGCGGCGGCGGCCACGCTCCTGGAAAAAGGAGCTGACCCGCGCCTGAGAAACGCGGACGGATTCACACCCCTGGGGCTCGCTTTCGATCTCGGGGACCGGCACATGGCCGACCTCCTGAGAAAGAGGGACGGGACCCTGGGACGGTGGGTTCTCCCCGGCGAGGTCAGGTGAGCGGGGGGACGGGGCCGGAGAACCGCCCTGGGACTTACGAGCCCGTCCGTTCGGCGCTCGGACCCTCCAATGTAAGGGTGACCCTGTTGCGGCCCGCTTTTTTGCTGGCGTAGAGAGCCCCATCGGCGCGTTTTAGGAGTTCGCCGGCCGTCTCCCCGGGGAGCGCGGAGGCGGCCCCCACGGAGAGGGTCACCGAAACCCGCCGCCCGGCCACCTCGAGGTTGGAGCTCTCCACGAGGAACCGGAACTTCTCCCCGGCGGCCCGAAGCCCCGCCGGCGAGACGTTCTTCACGACGGCGAGGAACTCCTCCCCGCCCCATCTCCCCACGAGGTCGAAGGAGCGGGAGGCCGACGCCAGGGTGCGGGCCGTCATCCGCAGAACGCGGTCGCCAGCCTCGTGGCCGAACCCGTCGTTGATCTCCTTGAATCGGTCAAGGTCCATCATGAGGACGCCGAAGGGCCAGCCGAAGCGGTCGAGCTCGTTGAGGGCCGCGTCGAGGCCCATTTCGGCGAAGCGCCGGTTCGGAAGTTCCGTAAGGGGGTCCAGGTAGGCCAGCCTCTCTAAGACCTTCACCTGTTCCAGGGCGGCGACGCGGAAGGTGTGCTCCGTGAAGATCTCCACGGCCCCCGTCACACCGCCGTCGGACCCGAAGATGGGTGTCGTCCTCACCAGAACGGGCACGCGGTGGCCGTCCCGGTGGTGAAGGAAGACCTCGGTCTCTCGGGATGTCCGATCCGCCATGGTCCTCGCCAGGGGGCAGGCACCCGTGCAGAGCGCGCACCCCTCCAGATCCACGTGGGCCAGGAGGTTGTCCATGCATCGATGGCCCACGACCTCCGCCTCGGAGTACCCGGTGATACGCTCTGCGCCGCGATTCCAGTAGGTGATGCGCCTTTCGCGGTCCACGAAGTAGACGCCGTCGTACAGGTTGTCGAGAAGGGTCTTGTAAAACGTCTGGTCCACCCGGAGTCTCCCCCCGCCCCGGCAGGGGCGGCTCACTGGCAAAACGCGGTGGGGGACGTCCCTTCTTCCCGCAGGATCAGCCCCGCCTCAGCACCCTCTCGCGGAAGAGCCTCCCGAACTCGATGAAGGCCGCCGGGCGCTCGTAGCGCATGAGCCACCTCAGAACTTCGTAGCAGACCCATGCCAGGTAGAGGACGGTGACCTCCTCCCGGAGGGAGGGGATGAAGAATTGGACCGCGAAGAGGGCGAAGAGGACCAGCGCCTCGTGCCAGGCCAGCGCCATGTTGACGAGGAGGCAGGCGGCGAAGGCCGACTGGGCAAGGGTCAGGAAAATCTCGAGCCGCTGGGCGTGGTCGAAGGGGATGGGCTCCACGTGTCCGGCGGAGAGCGCGTACACGAAGGGGATCATGGCGGCGAGCATGGTCCACTGGTTGATGTTCGAGGAGACCATGTTCATGAGCGCCATGGGGGCGCCGGTGATCCGCCGGGCCCAGTAGAAGGCCGACAGCTTCTCGGGAAATTCGCTCAGGAAGGGCGCCACCCATTGGACGAAGACGTACTGGGAGACGCCCAGGGACAAGGCCATGGCCAGCAGGGAGTGGAGGAAGGGCTCCGCCGTGAAGTAGATGAGCACGGCCCCTCCGACGAAGAGGGTCCCGATGGTCAGGTTCCGCCTCCACGGGGCCATGACCACGATCTTTCGGACGGGCCACTCCTCGCCCTCCGGGTCCTCGAGTTCCTTGGGCGGGATGCGGTTCAGGACGAACATGTAGGCCGCGTAGATGCCCGTCAGGGCGATCCCGTCCCAGATGGAGAGACGGCCCTTCAGCCCCACGACCGTGAAGTACAGGACCCCGCCCAGGAGACCCATGACCTCCACGCTGTGCTCCGGCTCCAGCCGGATGACGTTCAAGGGCCTTCCGTACTTGCGGCGGTGGAAGACGGCGGCCGTGGCGTAGATCATGGGCCACCCGAGGCCCACGAGGAGCCGGACGGCCCCGGTGAAGTTGGCCGATACCAGGTGAATCCCGTCGGGCGTACGGGGGGCCTGCCAGGCGATGACGGCCTCCACCGCGAATTCGGGAAGGGTCTGGACCCAGGCCAGGATGGCCAGGGAGAGGCCCTGGGACATGAAGAACTGGGCCGACTCGGCGGCCCAGGCGATCATGAAGGCGCTTCCGACGATGGAGGGGAAGGTCCACAGCGCCTGCAGGGCGCTCCCCTTGGCGGCGGCGGCCGCCGCCGCTCCCGACAGGATCTTCATGGATGCCTCATCCGAGGGCGCCGCCTAGGGCCACTGCCACACGAGGGAAGTGGGAGGAATGCCCGGGTTGGCGAAGGTGAAGGTGGCGGGCGTGTTCTTGGGGACTTCGGATTTCAGGGCTGCCCCGCCCTTGATCACGAGTTTCGTGCTCGACTTGTAGGCCACCGATGTCCAGGCCGCGCCGTTGATGGCGACGGTGGTGCTGGGCGTGAAGTGGGTCCCCGTCACGACGAACCGGAAGGAGGGGCCACCCTCGGTATCGGCGAAGTAGCCCACGTCTGTGTTCTTGGCGTTCCCCTTGAGGCCGACGGCCTGGATCGTCGCGTTTCCGCCGGCGTCCAGGTCCGAGGCGACGGCGAACCGCTTCGGGCTGCCTCCGGGGTGCTGGGGGATCCAGTTTCGCGTCCCCACGGCGTCCCCGCCCGAGCGGAGGGAAGGACCGTAACAGGCCGGATCGCGGGAGTCGTTGGAACCGCAGATGGACTCGGGATCGACGTGCCCCGATTCGGCGCGGATCTGCTCCGTCCCGCGGGCCAGGCCGTCCACCACCAGCCCCCAGGGCATGGAGCCCTCTCCGGGCCAGACTTCGAGCACCGCCCGCTCGCCTTCCACCGATGGCAGCCACCGGGCATCGAGGGGTCCCAGGTGGGAGAACACCAGCGCCCCCTCTCCGTCGTGGAGGAGGAAGAGGCCCTCGGGACCCAGGTCCAGCGTGTCCACGTGGAACTTCAGGAAGGTGGCCCCCGGAAGGACGACCTCCTGGCTCCACATCCCGCCCCGGATGGGATGGGGGCTCTCGATCCTAGCCTCCAGGGAGTCCCCGACCTTGAGCCGGGAGTTCAGCGAAAGCCCGCAGGCGACGGACGCGACGGCGGCTACCAGCAAGGCGATTTTCCAGCGCATGGCAAGAACCTCCGCTCCTCCCGGTTGGGGTGGAGCCGCTTCCCAACGTAGCTCCTTTGGCCGGCTCCCGTCAACGCGACGGGGCCGTCAGGTGCGGAGGTTGAGGAGGAGGAAGCCGCCCGCGCACGCGAAAAGGAAGGCGGGGGCCCAGGCGGCCAGGGCGGGGTCGAGCCAGGCCATGACCCCCACGGAGTTGAACACCGCGGAAAGCGTGTAGAACCCCACCACGAGAAGGAGCGCGATGGCGATGCCGTACAGGGAGCCCCTGCGGCCCGCCAGGAAAGCGAAGGGGAGTCCGGCGAGCAGGAGCACGAGGGGGGCGCCTCCCTCGGAGAACTTCTTGTAGTAGTCCATCCTCTGCTGATCGGCGGGAAACCCCCGCTCCTCCAGCCTCCGAATCAGGCGCTTCAGCTCCGAGGAGGAGAAGTACCGGCCCTCCCGCTGGGGCGGCAGGACGAAATAATCCAGGGGGAGCTTCACGTCGAGCCGTCCGGGCGCGAGGTCTTCGAAGGCGGGCTTCACCCCGCGGTCCCACTTCCATCCCTTGGCGTATTCGAGGCTCGTCTTCTCCGAAAAGGAGCTGCGCTTGAGGAAGGTGCGGCTGCGGATTCGAAATCGGTCCGGTTCGAGGCCGTAGACCGAGAATCCCTGGAAGGACTTGGCGCGGGCGTCGTAGTGGTTGTAGTGGAAGAGGGCCCCCCGGTCCGGCGCGAAAAGCCATACGTCCATGGTGCTGGCCACGTTGCGGGCCGTGTAGTTCTTGAGCTTGTCGCGCAGGTTCAGGGCCTTCCGGCTGGCGGCGGGCACCACGGCCTCCTGGAACCCCCACGTGAGGAACCCCGCCGCGGCGCCCAGGGCGAGGGCGGGGAGGCAGAGCCGGAAGAGGGAGATGCCGGAGGCCTTCAGCGCCGTGAGTTCGTTCGTCCGCTCCAGGATGCCGAAGGTCACCAGCACCGTCATGAGCACGGCGAGGGGGGCCAGGAGCGTGAGCACCTCGGGCGAACGGGCGAGGAGGTACTTGAAGAGGACCTTTCCCTTGTCGGCCCCCGAGAGGAACTCGGAGAGGCCCCGGATCTCGATGATCCAGTCCAGCAGGAGCACGGAGAGGCCGATGAGAAACGCGTAGCGGAGCATCTGCCCCAAAAGGTACCGGTCCAGGATCTTGAGTCCGGCCCCGAGCCGAAACCTCCCCCGAGGGGACGTGCCTGCCGACGAGGGCTCCCGGGAAGGGAAGAGGAGCAGGAAGGGGCGCATCCAGAGCGGCTCGGCCATCCGGTCCTTCCGGGCCAGGAAGAGGAGGCCGGCGAAGAGGAGGAGGGCATCGGGGAACCAGGCCGCCACCTCGGGTCGCACCTTCCCCGCCACCGCCAGGTCCGCCAGGGCGGACAGGAGGATCCAATAGACCAGGAGGACGATGAGGGAGAGGCTGAACCCGGCGCCCTTGCCGCCCCGCAGGTTCACCATGCCCAGGGGCACGCCCACCAGGACGAAGATGAGGGCGGCGAAGGCGGTGGCCAGGCGCCGGTGGAGTTCGTAGGAGAGGCCGTTGCGGATCCGCTCCGCCTCCTCGATCCCCGCGTTGCCCTGGGGGAGGCGGAGGCGGCCCAGGAGTTCGCGCGTGGATAACTCCGTCAGGCTCTTGCGCTGGCTCTTCGCCGTGTCGGGGGCAGTCTCCACCGTGAGGGCCTGCTCCTCGAAGGTCGCCACCTGGACCTTGCCCGGCGTCTTCCGGTTGAATTGGATCGTCTCCCCCTTCTCCAAAAGGAACGTGAGGGTTCCCGATTCGGGGGAGCGCACCACCCGTCCGTAGTCCGCGAGGGTGAGGATGTCCACCGAGGGACCCGTCCGGTTGAAGACGAAGACCCCTTCGTACCGGCCCGCGCCCACGTCCGCCGACCTCGCGTAGAGGAGCACGCCGGGCACCCGGTCGAAGAAGGCCCCGGGCTTGAGGAGGCGGACGAGGTTCAGGGCCTGGGCCGATTCGGTCTGGATCCGGTCCGACTGCGCCCGGCAGGCGGGGATGAGCCACAGGTTGAAGGCCAGAAGGAGCGCGAAGAGGGCCGTCCCGAACAGGAGGGGAGCCCGAAGAAAGGCGGCCCCCCGCAGGCCGCCCGCGCGCATGGCCACGATCTCGCTGTCCGCCGACAAGCGGCCGTACGCGATGATGGTGCCCACCAGGAGCGCCACGGGGATCGTGTAGGAGAGGAGATTGGGCAGGCTCAGCAGGAAGAGGACCCCGCTCGCCGAGGCCGAGAGGCCCTGCTGGATGACGAGGCCCGCCAGTTGGAAAAGGAGGTTGATGAGGAAGAAGAAGGAGTACACCACGAGCCCGATGGCGAAGGGCCCCGCCATCTCCCGAAGGATGTACCGGTCGAGGATCCTCAGCCCCACGGCGCCTCCCCACCCAGGATAGCGCGGGAGGGGGGGAACGGGAAGCCGCGCAGGCCGGCCCGCCTCGTCTAAACCAATAAACCAAACGCCGCGGCCCGACGTAGACTTCAGCGATTGGCCTGAACGGAGCACGGGGGGAAGAGGGACCTTCATGAAAAACCCTGAGATCAACCCGGAGGCGGCGCCCATTCCAGGTGCGCCCCTTCCGGGCCCCGAGGCGGGAGAGTTCGCCCCTACCCTGCCGGAGAAGCGCCTGGTGGCTGAGGCGGTACCGCTTCGGACCCGCGGAGTGGCTCTGGCGGTGCGCCGGGTACGCCCGCGTCCAGCCCTTCCGCCGAACGGCCCCTTCCCCCTTCCTAGGCTCGCCCCCCGTCCCGGAACCCGCCCGGAAGGGGTAGCGGGAATCGACCGAAGGTCTCGCTGTACCCCGCCTACGGCGCGGCGAGGATGGCCTTCACGGCGGCGATTTCCTTCTCCAGGGAGTAGCGGCACTTGGCCTGGAGGGCCGCGTCCTCGTCCGGGCAGGGGCCTTGGGCCAGCTTCGCCTCCAGGGGCGGCAAGACCACCTTGGCGTAGTAGTCCTTGTGCTTCGTGTCCGCCAGGACCCAGTCCTGCCCGTTCCATTCGTACACGTGCGTGATTCTGGGCAATCCGTCCGCAAAAGCCCAACCCGCAGGCCACTCCAGAATTTCGTCGGCCCGGATGCAATAAGCCTCGGTTCCCTCTGGACGATATAGCCGACTGGCGAGGGTCGGGTATTCTCCTTGATTGACGATCCTGTGCTGGTGAAACAAGCCACCCACTTGCTCAACCATGACGATGAACTCGGCTTTCCCGTTTTCTGCAACGCAAAGCAGCTCGACCTTGCCGTCCCCATGGAGGTCCAGGAACCTGTACTCCTGGTACAGATGGATGTCGAATTCCGGATAGGTGGCGCCCTCCTCGTCTCGAAATGCCAGACCCGTGTATGCCTGAGACACGACGCTGGAAGACGGGGCATCTTCATCGTAGGGGTATACGAAGGTGCAGAGAAATTGCTGAACCTTGTCCACCGAAGAGAGAATTTCCTGCAACTTCCCAGTGTGTTCTACGGTCCACGGTACGCCTGCCACCGCATCCCGAACGGAAGCGCATTTTTCGGGAGGATACTCAGAACAGGTCGTCGCGTTAAAGCTGAACGTTAGTCCAAACGAGGCCAGAAGAAACAGACCTGCCAGGCCAATGCGGTGCCCTATTTTTAGACCATGCTTACTTTCTGCTGGAAAAGACCGTGTCAGCATAGGTGACTCCCACAGGATTGTTTTCGATGTTCCGAACCCAGGATGGAGGGGAAACGGACTTGTTCACGCGAAAGTACTGATACTGAAGAGAACGATCCTTTGGCTCTACTGCCTTTCTAGGCAATCCTCTGTACAAGACAAGCGCCATCTTCTCAAGTTCCACCGGCGTCAAGTCGCGCAATCCCGGGTTCTGCCTTTGGATCTTCTTCATGTTTTGTCTGGCTTTGGAGATCTTTTCCGAGACGAAGAAGTTGACACCGGCTTCGGCGTTTTCTTTCCAGTTCCAAAAGCACTTCTTCGCATGGTTCTTGATGTCGATCATCATCAGCCCCACATGACTTCCACCTTGTCCGAAGGGCTCGTTGGGCCAGTACTCCGCGATATCGTACCGGGTGAAGTGCCGAAACTGCTGGTAGGTGCTTTCCACCATCGCGATGCCAGTCATGAGGTTGGGCGTGGCGCCTCCTGCGTAGAGGGACACCAGGTACGGCGTCACGAGACCTTCGGGCAGGAGAGAACCGACGACGTAGTAGGTCTTCTTGGGGCCGCCGTAGGAGGGGCAAGCCGATCCCGGGAAGGTGGCCGAAGGCGTGACCTCCCAGACGCCGCCCAGGGTCTTTTCCGTGGAGGCGGGCTGGCCCAGGGACCCGTCGAGGGTGAAGGTGCGGGAATAGCCCCCGGTGCGGATGGAGGTCTCGTAGGTGTTGAACTCGAGGTAATGGAGGGTCCCCGAGGCCACGCCTTCCAACTGGCCCGTGTACGTCAGGGGGGGTGTTTGGGTGAAGTCGTTTTCGGTCAGGCGCGCGATCTGGCTCCCTTCAGGGAGGGCGTAGGACCAATCGAGATCGTAGTCGTAGGCGAGCTGGAAGGAAACGTAGTCGATGTGCCAGGCGCACTCCCTCGAAATGTCGAAGCCTCCCACGGTGCCGGGAAGCGCGACGTGATGGTGGGGAGTTTGGGGCGTCACCCAAACCGTTCCCAAAGGCCGGCCGTGCCGGTCCCAGAAGTCGACGTGAAGGTACGCCGTCACGTCGTAGAGCTGAAAGGAGACGCCCGTGGCCTGCATGTCGGCGTAGCCGTTGTTCGGATCCACGAATCGGGCCACGAAATCCCCTTGTGGGGTGTTCGGCAGGTACGGGCCGTAGGTGCAGTCCATGACGAGGTTGAACCGGACGCCCCAGGCCTGGTACTGGTTGGTGATGGGGGCCCCGCAGGGAAACCCGCCGAACACGATGAACTGTGGCTCTCCCAAACACTGGGGAAACATGGGAACCCCAAAGACCGAAAGCCCCGCCGCCAGAAGAGTACCTCCCAGGACCCTTCGGAGCAAGGACGTGCTGTGCCATCTCCCCTCGGCGTCTTTCTCCTTCATTCTTCTCCCCCTCTTGAGACGGCCGCCCCAAAACCGCTTTCCGTTTTCCGGGCGGCGGAATCGGTCCAATGGGTTCCGCGGGTTCGATTCTACCCCCCCCCCCCCCCCCCCGCCGGGTCAACGGGGGGTGCCCCC
>CAZPSH010000034.1:0-25615 GCA_964589625.1 uncultured Thermoanaerobaculia bacterium | reverse complement strand
GGAATCGTAAAGGTTCGTGTCACCTAACGTCGCAAAAGATCGTGTCACTTGACAGGCAAGCTCAACACGGGAGGTGGCGGGTCATGAGACGGATGATCTTGATAGGATTGATGGCGATTCTCGTTGAACTCGCGGCGGGCGCTCAGAGCATCAGCGAATTCTGGGGCGGGGCCTATCCGCAGGTGCAGGAGAGCGGCCCGTCCGTGGCGGCCATGGGCGGTGCGGGGGTGGCGTTGCCTGGGGACATTGGGGCGGCGCTTCTTAATCCGGCAACGCTGGCCGCCGCGAAGGCGCGAAAGGGGTGGACTCTGGCTCTTGACGCGACCTTAATGGAGTCCGTTTTTCACCAGGGCGCATGGAGTGCCCGCAAGGCCTACATCGCAAAGACGGGCCGGCTCGTGCGGGAGAACATCATCCGTTCGACGAATCGCAAGAACTCGCTCTATCTTGGTTACAACGCGATTTCCTATTCTCGCGGGCGTTGGGCGGTGGGCCTCGTCGTCAACCGGAGTCTTGCCTACCGAGTCCCCTTCCAGAAGGACAACATTTCCATTACTTGGTTGCGGCCGGTTTGGAGTTTGGGATGGTATTCTTCGCCGCTGAAGGGGCAGGGGAACCTTCGAGAAAATCAGTACGCGCTGTTGGCCGCGTTCAAACCTACCGATTCCCTCTCCCTCGGCATTGGGGCCTTGTGGATCCATAGTAATGTGAACTTATCCACCATCTTCTATGACCCGGATTTTACCGATGTCGCGATGGGCAGCGAGAGCACTCGATCATCTTCCAGCCGCTTGGTCCCCCTCGCGGGGCTCATGTGGCACGAGAACCACTGGAGTCTCGGGCTCAGCTATGAGGGCGGATTCTCGACCCCCATGACGGTTCAAACGGTGTATTTGATTTACAAGAAGCTGTCCGGCGAGTACCGGCGCCCGCCACGGGCCTCGGCGGGACTGGCATACACATCGCGACACTTTCAGGCTTCTATTCAGGTGGACCGCCTGTGGTCCGAGATTCAGACCGGCCAGGTGAGCTCATATTACCCAGCCGCCTGGTTCCGCACGGACAACGGGTTGGCCTACCGCTGCGGCATGAAGTTCTCTGGTCTCAAGCGTCTTGGCGAGACCCAGTTGATGTTCGGTCTTGCGTACACACGGAACAACGGCCTCTACCTCAAGCCGGGGACCTTCGACAATATCCCGAGGAGCGCTCAACCATATTATTCGGCCTTAGTGGCCTACCACCTTGGTTTGACCTACCCCAAGCACGAACCCCTGACCACGGTTTCGGCAGGCGCCCTCATTCAGCTGGGCAAATACGTGTCGCTGGTCCCAGAAATACAAGCCTCGCGTTTCAGCAAGGCCGCGCGGGTCGGGGTGGTGGTCGCCTTTTAGGGACCACTGCATAACGGGCGTAAGCCTTTGTCGGAGAACCTGGGGGGGAAGGGTGGGCCACCCTGCTCCGGAACCGACCGATGCTCAGGCCCCCGGTTTCCGTCTCCCTCGTGCGTACACTCCGGGAAACCTAAGGCAAACGGTCCCGAAGAGTCCTCCAGACATCGGCAATCCTGCCGCCTACGCCAGCCGATTCGATGCACACCCCCCCTTGCGAGTCCCCGCGGCCGGCGGGTACACTGGGGCCACCCGGTCCACAGTCGAGGTCCGGCGCCCAGGGGGTGTCGAAATGTCGGGTTGGACCAGCCGTTCACAGAAGCTTCTGTACGATCTTTTGCCCATTCTCTTCGCCCTTTTCGTCGCCGTCGTCTACTTCCTTACGGTGGTGCCCAACACACGGCCCTTCTGGGAAAAGTACCTGCTGGTGGTCCTGGTCCTTCTGGCGGTGGACCGGATTCTGATCACCTGGTACATGCGCGTCAAGCTCCTTCCTCCCATCCTGGCCTACAAGAGGGGCAAAAGGGCCGGAAAGACCTTCTCTCGGCAGGAGATGGAGGCGTTTTACAGGGCGTTGGCCTCCCACGTCCTGAGGCACCAGGTCGTCAGCGGGATCGCCTGGGCGGCAGCGGCGCTGGTGCTTGCTACCATCGTGTTTCTCTACCTTCAGCGCACGTGGGTCGCCTTCCTGGGCGTTCTTTTCACGGGCGCCATCGCGGCGTCCGTTTCGCTCGGCTTCACGTATTTCCTTCTCCAGAGGCAGACCCGCCCGCTCATCGAGGAAATCCAGGCCGGACTCGATCGTCTGCCGGACGTGTCCAAGTGGCGCCTCTCCTTCGGGGGCAAGGTGGGGGCGTCCATCGTCCTGCTGACCGTCCTGGCCTTCCTCGCCTTCGGGGTGCTCATCTACTCCAGGCTTTCCGTGGGGTTGGCCGATTTCGCGGTGCGGGCGGGCATGGTTCACGCCGGTTCTCTCACGGCGCAGCTCCGGGCCGCTGACGCCGCCGAGTGGCCCCGGATCCTCTCGTCCCGCTCCGACAGCTTGTGGACCCTGGTGGCCGTCCAGGCCGATGGGACCGTCCTGGCACAGACGGGGGGGGACTACCGGGTCGAGACCCTGGCGGCGGGTCTGGAGGCGGGCCGTGGGGCGAGGGAAAGCCGCGTGCTTCCCACCAACTGGGGCCCCGTCGCCGTGTTCCCCCTCGGCGGAGACCGGACGGCGGTGCTGTTGGCCCAGCGGTCGTCTCTGCGCTCGGTCCTGAGGGATCTGAGCGCCACCTCAGTGGGTTTCCTCGTGGGGACCCTCCTGGTCCTCGGAGGGTACATCGTCTGGCTCAGCCGGGACACGGCCCGGGCCCTGTCCCGGACGGCGGAGTACAGCCGCCGGCTTGCCTCCGGGGACCTGACGAAGGTTCCTGCCATCTGGTCCGACGACGAGATGGGACACATGGCGGACAACCTTCGCTCCACCTTCCAGGGGCTCCGGAAGATGACCCGCGAGGTTTCGGGCGCCTCCTCGGCCGTGGAGGTGGAGGTGTCGAAGACCGCGGAGGTCGTGGGGGGGCTCCACCACATGGTGGCCTCTCAGACCCAGTCCGCCGGAAGGACCACCGACGCCGTGAAAGCCATGGAGGCCCGGATGGTCCAAGTATCGGGTTCCATGGACCAGGTGGCGAGTTCCACCCAGGAGGTGTCTTCGGCCATTTTGGAGATGCAGGCCAGCGTGGAGGAGATCGCCCGCAACGCGGACGTTCTCATCCGGTCCGTCGAGGCCACCGTTTCCTCTTCCAATGAAATCGCGTCCAGCGCCGACGAGATCAAGGAGGCGACGGACCGTCTCCACAGCTCGGGGCAGGAGGCCGTCTCCTTCCTCACCCAGCTGGATGCCTCCCTGGAGGAGACCCGCCGCAACTCCCAAACCCTCGCGGAAGCCTCCGGCAAGGTCACCCAGGACGCGGAGGCCGGCTTTTCCTCGGTCGCCGCCGTGGAGGACGGGATCCTGAAAACCCGTACCGCCAGCGAGGAAAGCCGGGGAACCCTCCGGGAGCTCATGGATTCCATCGAGAAGATCGGCCGGATCGTGGGCGTGATCCAGGAGGTGACGGAGCAGACGAACCTCCTCTCGCTCAACGCCTCCATCATCGCCGCCGGGGCGGGCGAACACGGGAAACCCTTCGCCGTGGTGGCCACGCAGATCCGGGAACTCTCCTCGCGCACGGCGGGCCACGCCAAGGAGATCCGCTCGGTCATCACGAAATTGACGGAGAGCGGGGGCGAGATGGCCACCTCCATGGACCATACCTTTCGTGTGGTGGACGCGAGTACGGTCCTGAGCCGCCAGGCCGGGTTGGCGCTGCGGACCATCCTTGAATCCGCCTCCACGCAGGAGGAGATGAGCAAGCGGATCGCCTCCGCGACGGAGGAACTGGCTCACGGGGGCCAATCGGCCAGCCGGGCCATGCACGAAATCTTCGAGAGGATGGAAGGCATCGCCCGGGCCACGCAGGAACAGGCCGCCTCCACCCGGTTCCTGAACGTCGAGGCGGAGCGTGTGCGCGAAGTGGCGGGACAGCTTCGCAACGCCACGGAGGAACAGGCGAAGGGCTCGCGGGTCATCTCCGAGGCCGTGACGAGAATCATGGAGGACAGCCGCAAGACAAACCAGGCCATCCAGGCCCAGGCCCAGGAGGCAACAGCCATCAGCGACGCCATGCGGGAGGTGGCGGGCGCCGCCCAGACCATTGAAAAGGCCTTTGCGGACCTCACGGCGGCGGCCTCCACACTCCAGCAGAGCGCCAACGTGCTCCGGCGGGAGATCCAGGCGTTTCGAGTCTGAAGGGCGACCTCGGGTCCTGCGGCCCTTGAACGGGAGCGCGTCGGAGCCGGGACGTTCCTCGCGGGTGAGGCATGAAGGACACGGGGCTTACCTACAAATCCAGCGGCGTGGACATCGACGCCCAGGACAGGGGGCTGGAGGGCGTCAAGAAGCTCGCCAAGTCCACCTTCACGGCGGGGGTTCTTTCGGACATCGGCCTCTTCGGGGGCCTGTTCGCCCTGGACCCCACTGACCCTTCGGGGCCCGTGCTCGTGGCCTCGGCCGACGGTGTCGGGACCAAGCTCAAGGTCGCCGAGATGGCCGGACGGTTCGACACGGTGGGCCGCGACCTCGTGAACCATTGCGTGAACGACATCCTCGTGCAGGGAGCGGAGCCGCTTTTCTTTCTCGACTACTTCGCCGCAGGCAGGCTTGACCCCGCCCGGCTCGTGGAGGTCGTTTCCGGGCTTGCAGACGGATGTAGGGAAAACGGCTGCGCCCTGCTGGGCGGAGAAACCGCCGAAATGCCGGGTCTATACCGGGGCGGCGACTTCGACCTGGCTGGATTCATCGTGGGCAGGGTCTCCAAGGACAATCTCTTTCCGCGAGGGGTCGCCGCGGGCCAAGTCCTTGTGGGTCTTCCCTCCACCGGGCTTCATACGAACGGCTATTCCCTGGCTCGCAAGCTCTTCTTCGAGGTGAAGGGATTCCGGGCGGAAACGCACCTGGAGGACCTGGGGACAACCGTCGGGGAGGCCCTGCTGGCCGTTCACAGATCCTACCTGCCCGTTCTCCGGCCCCTCTTGGAGCCCGGTTCGGGCCTCAGGGGGATGGCCCACATCACGGGAGGAGGGATCCCTGACAACCTCCCTCGAGTCCTTCCTCAGGGGGTGGAGGCGCTCGTGCGCCCGGCCGGGTGGAAGGAGCCGCCAATCTTCGGCTACATCCGGCGGGAGGGCAAGGTGCCCGAGGAAGACATGCGGAGGACCTTCAATCTGGGCGTGGGCATGCTCCTATTGGTCGAAAGGGATCGGGCCGACTCCCTCATGGCCGGGTTGCGGGCCCGCGGGGAGGCGCCGTTCCTGGCCGGGGAACTCCGCCGAGGCGAAAGGCGCGTAGTCTACGGGGATTGACGGCGCGCCTTCCGGCGGCATGTGTTGGATTTCACTGCCCGACCCTACGGCAGATCGAACAGGAGGACCTCCGCGTCGTCGGGAGACCGGAGCGAGAGGATCGCCTCGTCGGAGACGGCCGCGCCGTCCCCGGACGAAAGGAGGGTCCCGTTCAGGGACAAGGCCCCCCGGGTCACCTGCACCCAGGCGTGGCGGTGGGCGGGGATCTCGTGGGAGAGGGCGTCCCCCGCTTCAAGGCGACCCACGAGGACCCTCGCATCCTGGGCGATTGCGACGGAGCCCCGGGCGCCGTCCGGCGAGGCCACCAGCCGCAGCCCGCTCTGTCCTTCGTCGTCCCGGAACGTCTCCTGGGAGTACGACGGCGTCAGGCCCTTCCGGGCAGGGTGAACCCAGATCTGCAGGAGTGAGAGTGCATGGGGAACCCCCCGCCCGGGCGCACCCGGTCTTCGTTCAAGACCCTCAGAACCCGAAATCCCATGTGTTCGGGGTCGTGGTAGTCCCCAAAGGAGAAGGTGTGGCGGGTTTCCAGCCACCCGAAGTCGAAGGAGCCCCGGTCTTCCGATTTCCTTACGCGGATCATGGCGGCCTCCCAAGAGGAAGGCGAACCGGCAGAGTGGGGCGGGTATTCCTCCAAGGGCGCCTCCCTTCAGGGAGGGGCCCTGGCCCCCGTCAAGAGGGCGATGGCCCGCGTGCCCGGGGTCGTAAGGACCGTGGCCGAGGGGGCGTGGCGAGGGAGTGGGGGCCGTCAGGCGGCGGTGGGGCGGTTGCGGAGGTAGGCCTCCAGGGCGTTCCGGACCTTCCCGCGCGCCCGGTGAAGGCGCATCTTTACGACGTCCTTGTTGAGCCCGAGGACGCTGGCCACCGAATCCGTGTCGAGCCCCTCGAGGTCCCTCAGGACCAGCACCGACCTGTATCCTTCCGGAAGGTCCAGAATGGCTTGGCGCAGGCGCTCGCGAAGCTCCGCGTCCAGGACGGCCTGGTCCGGGAGGCGGTTCCAGGGCAGGGGTTGGGCGGTCGCTTTCGGGTCGGGCAGGGCCTCGTCCAGCTCCACTTCCTCCTTGAGGAACTTGGAGCGTCGCCGCCGCATCAGGCACGCGTTGTGGGCGATCCGATAGAGCCACCCCGCGAAGGCTCCGGGGTTCTTGAGGGTCCCGATGGACTCGAAGGTCTTGAGGAGGGTCTCCTGGAGCACCTCCCGGGCGTCCTCGCGGTCCCCGCACATCCGCAGACCGAAGTTGAGGAGGCGGTCCCCGTACTGGCCGAAGAACTCCTCGAAGGCTCCCGGGTCTCGGCTCTGTAGGCGCTCGATGAGTTCGCTGGGGACGTCCAAACGGTTCCTCCCCCTGGAGAAGTCCGAGTATAGGCGATAAACCAGCCTCCCTCAAGGAACGGGGGCTCTCGGTTCTCCGCAGACGTACGTCCTGTGCGTGCGCGGCCTTGCCGGTGCGGAACTCCGCGCCTACGATCAGGGAAGGGCAGGAGGCTGCGGGCTCCCCGATCCGGGCCGCCGAGCCGCGTCGGTCCGCGGGCGCCGTCCCGCCGCGGGTCCTTGGGAGGTGGCCCTGCGCTCCTTGATCCTCCGGCTTCTCACTTGAGTTCTCGAACTGTTACCCGTGGTAGCGGGAGTGGTTACCGCCCTCGGCTACTTCATCGTGGCCCTCCCGGCCACCTTTCCGTTCACGGGAGAATACTTTCTGGCCGCCGATCAGGTATGGCTCGTCGGGACGATCCTCTCCATGGTCACCCTCCTGTTCGCGACGAGCCTCATCGTCATGATCGCGCTGGTCCTCTCCTTCGGAGTTCGGAGCCCCAGATACGGGGTCTCCTCGAGCGGCTGGAGGAGGCTCCACGGGATGGCTGGGTCGAAATCCTCCGTGCGGGAACTCCCGAGGAAGATGTTTGGGATCTTCACCGTCGGTTTCGGGTATCTGCTGGCCGCGCTGGCCATCATGGGCGGGTGTATCGGGCTGTTCGGAGGCGACCTGGGCCGGATCGGATCCAAGATCGCGGCCTTCAGCCACTCCCTTGCAGCCGGAGACCTCAGAAGGCCGACGGCCGGATGGTCCGACGATGAATTGGGCGCCGTGTCCGACAACCTACGGACCCAGTTCTCCGGGCTGAGGGCCCTGGCCACCGATGTCTCCCAGTCGGTCACCCTGGTGGAGGAGGAGATCGCCCGTCTGGCCAGGACTGCGGCCTCCTTGGGAAATGATTCGGAGGAGCAGGCCCTGTCCATCGCCCGCACCCGCGAGGCGGTTCGCGGGGCGCCAGGAAGAGGTGAGTCGCACCATCGCCTCGGCGGCGGAAGAGGTGGCCCGCGGCGGGAGTCATGCGGGGCTTGCCCTTCAGCGCATCTTTTCCCAGATCCAGGAGATTTCGAGGGCCGTGGAGGGTGAGATCGGCCCCGGATAGAAGTCACCTTTCCCGACGGAAGAACTCCATCCAGTCCTGAACGTCCACCCCGGCGGGAGAAGGCTTTTCCGCGCCGGAGCCGTGCCTGGGGCGGAGCTCCGACAGGAACCGATCCGGCGTGACGACCTTTCCCCGCCGCTCCTTGCACCTCAAGGAGAGCTCCCGGTCAGCGGTCACGACGGTGTCGCCGGGTCGCACCAGGGCGTGGATCAGATCGTCGGCGGACCTGCGTCCGGAGTAGGTCACGGCGACCCGCCCCCTCCGCTCTCCGCCGGGTTTGCCTGCGGGAGGGGGGCCGTCAAACACCACCGTGAGGGGAAGGGGGGAGCGGCTGGATGCAATTCGTTGGAGGAGGCCCTCCCGCCCTGGATCCCGCCCCTCTCGGGCGGCAATGAACCCGAGGACGTTGTTTCCGTCCAGTATCCAAGCCACGGCTCAGGGTGCCCCCGGTCTCTTCCAGGAGGCCACGCGGGGGCTCGCGTGCTGCTTGAAAAAGTCGGGAAGCGAGGCCAGCGCGGTCTCGGCCGACGACCGGTCGGGGTACAGGCCCCAGATGACCCTGTAGCAGTCGCGCCCCTTGAGATCGTAGGGAAGAACCATGAAGCGCGGGTCCCCTCCGGCGGCCGTGAGGCCCTTGACGAGCGTTTCGGGCTGGCAGGCCACCTCCACGTCGATGGTGAAGGGGGAAGTTTCGTTCCTCAAGGCCGCGGCGAAGGCGCGCGCCGCCTCGGGAAAGCGCCCGGCGGTCAGGAGCTCCCGGGCCGAGCCGGCCATGTCGGAGGCCGGTGGGATGGGGGAGGCGCCGGCCGCCGGAGCGGGCGGTGGGGCCGTCCGGACCGGTGGGGAGGACGTCGCCGCGATGGGCGCCGCCGTTTCCTCTCGGGCCGGCCCCGGAGTGGGGACGGGGATCCCGGGCGCGGGCGCGGGAAGGGTCTTCTCCTGGGGAGCCTGCGCCGGCGCCGCTGGGGTCTCCTCCGCATCGGACTCCACCGCCCTAGGGGGAACGGGAGCGAGAGAAACGTATTCGGAGGGCCTCAGGAAGAAGAACCAGACCGCGGCCAAGGAGAGGACCGCCACGGCGGAGGCGGCCGCTCCGTAGAGGAGCCACCTCCTGAAGGGACGGCGGGCCGTTGGACCGGATGGACCGTCGGTTCGGATCGTACGCTCATTTTGAGGAGGCGGGACCGGCTCGTCCTCAGGAAAAAGCGGCTCGAACTTGGGCGCTGCGGTGTCGATCCGTATGGGCCGGAAGGGAGGGGCGGGACGGTGCGGCATGGGTCCGGACTCCACCCGGATGGGAGCGGGCAACGGTTCCGCACCGGCCGTCGAGCGCGCCGACTCCCCGGCGGGGGTGGGCGCCGCCGGCGGCGAGGGTGGCGGGGCCATGACCGGCTCGGGAAGGGAGACCGATGGTGTGGGTCCCGGAACGGGCGGCGCAGACGGCGCCTGGATGTCGAGGAAATTCAAGTCGAAGCGCGGGTCCTCCTCGGCAGAGGCGGCCGCCGGCCCGGTGGACCGGATTTCCAGCAGGCCCAAGTGGGTCAGCCCGATGAGGAGTCTGGAGGCGAAAAACGGGTCGGAACCGGAGACGTCGGCGATTTGGCGCGCGTTCCGGACGCCATCCACGGCCTCCAGAACCGTTCGCTCCTCCGCGCTCAGGGGAAGGGCCGGGGCGGCCGTCTGTCCGGCGGGGGTCAGCGAGAGAGGCGCTTCCATGCCACCGAGAGCCTCGACGGCCCACTCCCTGTCCTCCACCGCGAGCGCCGTGTCCAGGACGAAGCGGGGGGTTGCCACGGGGAGTTTAGCGAGGTTGGGAGGGAGGACGCCCGGCTTGAAGGCCGCGTGGCCCCGGTCCCAGTTGGCCACCGATACGGCGATCCGGCGCATCTGGTCCACCAGAGCGTCCAGGAGGTCCGAGGAGGCGAGAAACCCGAGTTCCACGAGCGTGCGGCCGATGGTCCGGCTGCCCTTCTTGTCCATGGCCAGCGCAAGTTGGTCGGGGGTGAGCTTTCCCTGCTCGATGAGGATCTCGGTGAACTTGTCCTCGGAGGCGTTGGAGGCGGCGAAAATAAGCTGTCCATCCTGCGCGTAAAGGAACTTGCTGAGCTGATCCCTCTGGAGAACGAGGGTTCCCGTGTCCTGGTTCTGGACGATTTCGCCGAGGATGGTGAGGAGCTCTCCCTTGCGGAGCTCTCGGGGCTGGGGGGCCATGTCCACCTCCACCAACGATTATCGGCCTGCCCCCGAAAATGTGTCAAGAAATCCTATGTTATCCTGCATTCCATGCGGGACTACCGGGGCTCCTCGCTCCTGGCCATACGCCTTTCCTCGATGGGAGACATCGCCCGCCTGCTTCCGGCCCTTGCGGTCATGAAAAGAGAGGCGGGCCGCGCGGACCTGACGGTGGAGGACCGGTTCGCGCCCCTCCTGGAGCTTTTCCCCGTGGTTTCAGGAGTCATCGCTTATCCGAGGCGGTCTCCGGGGTCTCCGGCACGCCATCCGCTCCGATGGGGCCGGGCCATGGCGGAGTACCTCCACAGGCTCCGTCAGTCAAGGTACGATCTGGCGCTGGATCTCCACGGCATCCTCAGGTCCGCCCTGGTCGGGCGAGCCTCGGGAGCGATGGCGGTTGCCGGTTACGCAAAGGGATTCGGCAAGGAACACAGCCATCTCCTTTACGACCATACCCTCCAGCCGGGGCCGGAAGTCCGGATTTCCCGCTTCGACCGCTACTCCGGCGCCCTGCGCGCCCTGGGGTTCTCGGAGCCGGAGCCGGCCTTCCTGGAGCCGACCGTTCCCGAGGCGGCCCAGCGTGAGGTGGACGAGTTTCTCGAAACAAGGGGGTTCGCAGAGGGGGGCTTCCTCTTCGCGTTCCTGGGAACGAGCCGCGCACAGGGCCGCAAACGGTGGCCGCCCTTCCGGTACTTGGAGTTGGCGCGAGAGGTCCGGGACCGCCTCGGAAAGCCCACGCTGCTGGGCTGGGGTCCCGAGGAGGCCGAGCTCCTCGTGTCCCTCCCCCCTCAGGAGGGGCTGGAGGTCATTCCCGATTGGGGCTTGGACCGCCTGGTGGCCGTGATCCGGCGGGCAGGGGCCTTCGTGGGAGCGGACACGGGCGCCATGCACCTCTCGGCCTTGATGGGGGTGCCCACGGTGGCCGTCCTGGGGCCCACGGATCCCGTGGTCAACCGCCCCTTCGGCGACCGCAACCGTGTGGTGCACAGAAAGGGAGTGCGGCGGGCGTGCGCGGGAGAGGCCTGCGTCCACCGGAATTGCATGGGCGCCATCTCCGCCGGCGAGGTCCTTTCGGCCCTGTTGAGCTTGTGGGGCGCGACGGACCGCCCGCCCGGGGACGTGGAGCGGGTCCCGTGAGTTCAGAGGGGCCTTGGACCGACAGCCACTGTCACCTGGCCATGGAGGCCTTCGGTGGCGACCGCGCTCAAGTCCTCGAACGGGCGCGGACGGCGGGAGTCTCCCGAATGGTCATTGTTGGAACCTGCCCTGGCGACTGGGATGCCTCGGCGGCCCTCGCTTTGGGGGAGGGATTGAAAGCCACGGCAGGTCTTCATCCGCACGAGGCCTCGCTTTGGAGCTCAGGGACCGCCCCCGCCCTCGTGAAGGCCCTTTCCCACTCGAGCGTATGCGCCGTAGGGGAGATCGGACTCGACTACCACTACGACCTGTCGAAGCGCGGCGTCCAGCGCCGGGCCTTCTCGGAGCAGGTCCACCTGGCCGTAGATCTGGGCCTTCCGGTGGTGGTTCACTCAAGAAGCGCTTTCGAGGACACGGCGGCCATCCTGGGGGAGGCGGGGCGCGCCTTGAGGGGAGTGGTTCACTGCTTCACCTACGGAATCCGGGAGGCCGAGGCCTTCCTCGCACTGGGGATGCACCTGTCCTTCTCGGGCATCGCCACCTTTCCGAAGGCCTCGGGGATCCGGGAGGCTCTAAGCCGGGTTCCGCCGGAGCGGATCCTTTTGGAAACCGACGCCCCGTACCTCGCCCCCCCTCCTTACCGTGGGAAGCGGTGCGAACCCGCCCACGTGGCGGTTGTGGGCGGGCACGTGGCTCGGTTTCTGGGGATGGATGTCCTGGAGCTTGCCCGGACCACCAGCGAGAACGCGCGGAGGCTTTTTGAACTGGACCAGCCTGGACGTTCAAGGAGGGGGGAACCCTGATGGCGGGTGCCGGGGGAGTGCCGCCTGCTAAAAAGACGGACGGCCGGAATGGGGGGGCTTCCGGCCGTCCAGGGAAACTCGGCGCGTATCTTGGAGAGAGCCGCCGAGTAATCCTAATATAGCACCTTCGAAGAAAAAAATCACCCCTCCCGGGATGAATCGGGCGCCGTTTGAGCCCGTACCGTCAGAACGGGGCATGGGGCCTTCCTCAGGACCCTCTCGGCCGTTGAGCCCAGGAGCACGTGGGCCATCCCCGTGTACCCGTGGGTGCCCATTACGATGAGGTCGGCTCTCTCTTCCGACGCCACCCGGACGATCTCCTGGGAGGCCCTCCCGTGCTCCACCCGGCTTCCGAGCTTATCGGAGGGCACATCCAGCCCACTCACGATCTCGGCGAGAGATTGGCGGGACCGCTCCACGAGCCGATCCTCCACGTCCCCCGAGGTCATGGGTCCAAAGGTGAAGTCGGAGGGGGCCACGATGGGCTCCACCACGTACACGAGGATCAGCCTGGCGTCCACGAGCTTGCGGAGTGACCGGGCGAGGCGAAGGGCGGCCAAGGAGATCTCGGAGAAATCGATGGGGCAGAGAATGGTCTCCCACTTCACCATGGCATCCTCCCTTTTTATCTGAAATGTAATACACTTCGGATGTTCATGCCAGCGTGGAGCCGATTCCCGGTCCTGCCTGGCGGAAAGGAGCCGGTGTGACCGAGTCCCGATTGCTCGGCGCCCTGAGGCGCCGAAGGGTGGATGCGACGCCCATTTGGATCATGCGCCAAGCCGGACGCTATCTGCCCGAATACCGGGCCACGCGGGAGAAGGCCGGGGATTTCCTCTCCCTCTGCAAGACCCCAGAACTGGCGGCGGAAGTCACCCTGCAGCCCGTTCGCATCCTGGGAGTGGACGCCGCCATCCTGTTTTCGGACATCCTTATTCCCGTGGAGGCCATGGGGGTGCCGCTCTCCTTCGCCGAGGGGGAGGGGCCGCGGCTGGATCCCGTGAGGGGCCGCGGCGACATGAACCGCCTCCACGTTCCGGATCCCGAAAGCGAAACCGGATTCGTCCTGGAAACCGTGCGAATCCTTCGAAAGGAGCTTCCGGCAGGCGTGCCGCTCATCGGGTTCTCGGGCGCGCCCTTTACTCTGGCCTCCTACATAGTAGAAGGGGGGACGAGCCGAGCCTTCCGCCACGTGTTGGGATGGATGTACGAAGACCCGCGGGGTTTCCGCGAACTCCTGGACCTGCTCGCGGAGACCGTCATCGTCTACCTCCGGGCGCAGGTGGCCGCGGGCGCGCAGGCCCTCCAGCTGTTCGACACGTGGGCGGGAGTCCTCTCCCGCCGGCTGTACCGGGAAATCGCCTTTCCCCCCACGGTCCGGATCGTGAAAGCTCTCGCTTCCGCGGGCGTCCCGGTGCTTCTGTACGTGAACGGGTGCGCCCCCTTCCTGGAAGAGATGGCGGCCACAGGCGTTGATGGGGTGTCGGTGGATTGGAGGGTCTCCCTCGCGGAGGCCTCGGAGCGAACCCGGGGCGCCGTGGCGCTCCAGGGTAACCTGGACCCCTTGGCCCTTTTCGGGACGAGGGCCACCGTGGAGCGTGAGGCGGCCCGGATCCTCGGCGAGGCGCCCGGGATCGGCCACGTATTCAACCTGGGCCACGGGATCCTTCCCGAGACTCCGGTGGAAAACGTCAAAGCCCTCGTGGAGGCCGTTCACCGTCTGGGGAGGAAGGAGCCCTGACGAGATGGGGAGACAACGGATCGGAGAGCGAAAAGCGTGGGGCAGGGGCAGCGGAGCAACGGGGCGATCCTCCCGCGGCGACAATGCGTCGGGGGGTGATTCCGGATGGTCCACCCACCCGAGCCCGGTCTTCCCGTAGGGCTCCATCGAGGCGGAATCCATGACTCAGCGCTGGGATCCACCGCTTTTCGACCGTGAACTCATCCTGAAATACGACCGGCCCGGTCCGAGGTACACCTCCTATCCGACGGCCCCTTACTTCCACGAGGGTTTCGACGCCGCGGCCTATGGACGCGAGGTGGCAAGGACCAACGCCGCCCCGTCGCCCCCGGATCTCTCGCTGTACGTTCACCTCCCCTTCTGCAAATCCGTCTGTTACTTCTGCGGGTGCAACGTCACCTACAACAAAGACCGTGGGCTCGGGTCCTCCTACGTGGACCACCTGCTGTTGGAACTCGATGCCCTGGCGCGAAGGATGAAGCCCGGGCGAAAGGTCGTCCAAGTCCACTGGGGCGGCGGGACACCGACCTTCATCCCCGCGCCGGTGCTGAGGAGACTCTGGGAGGCCATTCGCTCTCGGTTCGAGATCGCTCCGGGAGCGGAGATCGGCGTGGAGATCGATCCGAGAGAAGTCACCGAGGACCACCTCGACCTCTTCGCGGAGTCGGGCTTTAATCGTATCTCCTTGGGAATACAGGACTTCGATCCAAGGGTGCAAAAGGCGGTTCATCGGATCCAGCCCGAGGATCTCACGCGCAGGGTCATCGCCCGATGCCGGGAGCTCGGCTTCGAGTCGATCAACGTGGACCTCATTTACGGCCTGCCGCACCAGACCGCGGAGACCTTCCGGGACACGGTGGACAAGGTGGCCGCCATCGGACCGGACCGCATCGCCGTCTTCAACTTCGCCTACCTCCCGGACCTCATCGGCCACCAGCGGGCCATCCCAAGGGAGGCCATGCCCACTCCCGCCCAAAAGCTGGAAACCCTCGAAATGGTGGTGGAGTCCTTCGTCCGTTCCGGGTACGTTTTCGTGGGTATGGACCACTTCGCGAGGCCCGGGGACGAACTCGTCAAGGCGCTCAAGGACCGGACCCTTTACCGGAATTTTCAGGGGTACACGACGAAGGCGGGGTGCGACCTCTATGGGGTGGGTGTGACCTCCATCGGCCAGGTGGGACGGTGCTACGCGCAGAACGCCAAGACGCTGGCCGACTACCAGAAGAGGGTGTCCGAAACCGGAATCGCCGTCTTTCGGGGCATCGAACTCACTCAAGACGACCTTCTGAGGCGGGATATCATCACAAGGCTCATGTGCCATTTCGTTCTGTACAAGCGAGAGATCGAGGACGCCTACGGCGTGTCCTTCGACGAAACCTTCGCCGGCGCGCTGACCGTCCTGGAACCCCTCGCGGCCGACGGGCTTTTGGATCTCCACGCGGACCGGATCGAGGTTCGGCCCCTGGGCCGGCTCCTCGTGCGCAACATCGCCATGGCCTTCGACGCGTATCTGAGCAAGGGTGACCCGAAGCGGTTCTCGAGAACCGTCTAAGCGGTTCTCCATCGTCATGAGCTGGGGAGCAGGTGCGAAGGTGGGCAGAGAAGAGACCGAGAGGGCCCCGGTGAAGGACTCCATGCGGCCCGAGGATTGGGCCACGGGCCCGCGGCAACACGAACCCACGAAGGGCACTCCCACAGCGGTGCTCCTCATGAACTACGGCGGACCGACGAAGGCCGAGGAATGCGGGCCTTACCTCCGCAACATCTTCATGGACCCGGACCTCATCCCGATTCCCGGGCTGATCCGCCCCCTCGTGGCCTCCCTGGTGGCGAAAAGGCGGGCTCCCTCGCTCGCCGAGAATTACTCCGCCATGGGCCAGTTCAGCCCCACCCTCCGGGAGACATCCGCCCAGGCGCGGGCGCTGGAGGTAGCCCTCGGTGGCGGCTACCGCTGCTTTGTGGGCATGCGCTACTGGGAGCCCTTTATCGCGGGTGTGTGCCGGGAGATTTCGGAGAGCGGATTTCGGCGAATCGTGCTCCTTCCCGTCTATCCGCACGAGTCCGTGACCACCACGGGTTCCTCCATCCACGAGGCCCTGCGGTCTCTGCGAGCCCTCGAGTGGAAGGGCGAGGTCTTGGAGGTCCGGTCCTTCTGGGAGTCCGCCGAATACCTGGACGCCATGGCGAGGAAGGTCCTGGACGTTCTGGAGAAGGCCCCGGAACGAGCAGAAGTCCTCTTCTCGGCCCACGGTCTGCCCCTCTCCGTGGCGCGGAAGGATCCCTACCCGGGCCAGGTGGCCCGCACCGTCGCCGAAATCTGCGAGCGGGCCGGGATTGCGAGCGGCCGCATCGAGATCGCTGGGATCGGGGAAGGTCCCTTTTACGGCCCCGGGGAGGGGCGTTGGCCGGGGGTTCTCGCCTGGCAGAGCAAAGTCGGACCCGCGAAGTGGCTCGGACCCTCCGTGGAGCACGTCCTGAGCGAATGGGCCGGCCGCGGCGTGCCGCACGCGGTGGTGGTTCCCGTGGCCTTTGTCAACGAGCACAGCGAGACGCTCTACGAACTCGACGTCCTCTACGGAAACCTCGCCCGCCGGCTGGGGCTCGGGTACAGCCGCGTTCCCACCCTGGGCACCGACCCCGGTCTGATCGCGGCGCTAGCCCGGTCCGTCCGGGTCGCGGTGGGCATGGCTGGAGAGGGCCGGCCTTGAGCGGCGTCGCGCCGGACCGGGTGGACACCGCCGTTCTCGGAGGCGGGATCAGCGGTCTCACCGCGGGCTTTCTGCTGAAAGAGCGGGGCCGGAGCGTCGCCCTGTTCGAAGCGGCGGGCCGTCCTGGAGGATGCATCACGACCTGGCGGAAGGGCGGCTTCCTCTTTGAGCTCGGCCCCAACACGGTCCTCAACAACGCCCTCGAAATCGATTTCCTTTGCGAGAAGGCGGGGCTCCTCCCGGAGCGGATCACGGCGGAGGGGGCCGCGAGGCGGCGATACGTCGTCAAGGGAGGACGACTGATTCCCCTTCCTGGCGGCCCATTGGGGTTTCTGGGCACCCCGCTTTTCTCGGGGGGCGCCAAGCTGCGCCTTCTTCGGGAGCCCTTCGTGTCGCGGGCCCCCGAGGACCGGGAGGAGTCCATCGCCCAATTCGTGCGAAGGCGCCTGGGACCCGAGCTCCTGGACTACGCCGTATCCCCTTTTGTATCTGGTGTATACGCAGGGGATCCAGAGCGCCTCTCGGTTCGTCACGCCGTGGCCAAGATCTACGCGCTGGAACGCGACCACGGGAGCCTCATCCGGGGTGCGCTGGCCAAGAGGAAGGGGCCGGCGCCCGCCGGTGGACTCTTCTCTTTTCGCGATGGCCTGGCCTTTCTCCCGGAACGTCTCGCCGGGACCCTCGGCGGGGACTATCGAGCCCTCACGGTGGTCCGCGGCGTCCGCAGGGCGGAGGAGGGCTTCGAAGTGGACGTTGAGGCCCCCGATGGCTCGCCCGGACGCCTTCTGGCCCGGACCGTCGTGTCCGCCCTGCCGGCCCGGGCGGCGGCGGCGGCGCTGGCCCCCCTGGGCGGGGACTTCCCAAAGCGGATCGGCGGCCTTCCCTACGCGGACGTGGCGCTCGTGTGCCTCGGGTTCCGCCGGGAGGACGTGGGACACCCCTTGGACGGCTTCGGTTTTCTTGCCCCGGAGGTGGAAGGCCGGTTCGTCCTGGGATGCCTCTTCCCCTCCTCCCTCTTCCCCGGGCGCGCCCCCGAGGGCCACGTGGCGCTCTCTGTATTCGTCGGGGGAGCGGTCCACCCGGACCGGGCGGCCATCGAAGAGCCGGACCTCGTGCGGCGTGTTCTGGACGACCTGAAACCCTTGTTGGACCTGCGGGGAGAGCCCGTTTTGAGCCGGGTGGAGTCCTGGCGCCCCGCCATCCCCCAGTACAACCTCGGCCACGGCGACTTCAAGAGGGCCGCCGAGAACCTCGAGGCCGCGCATCCGGGATTCTTCGTCTCGGGGAACCTCCTTCATGGCGTGTCCGTAGGCAACTGCATCCAGAACGCCACGGCCGTCGCGGAACGGGTCCACTCCCTTCTCGGACAGCGATCTCCCTCCTGGGCCATCTAACCCAACCCCCGGACGGGGACATCTCCTTGCAAGATTGACCCTGTCTGACTCCGGCGGATATACTATCCCCTTGGTCGTAAGGGGGTTTCATGCCTGTGAAGAATACCGACTGGATCTGGATGAACGGCAAGTTCGTCTCTTGGGACGAGGCTCACATTCACGTTCTTTCCCACGTGATCCACTACGGTTCTAGCGTGTTCGAGGGGATCCGCTGCTACGAAACGCCCAAAGGCCCCAGGGTGCTTCGCCTGAAGGACCACATCCAGCGTCTCTACCACTCGGCCAAGGTCTACCGGATGGAGATTCCCTTCACCCTCGACGAGTACTGCGAGGTGTGCCTCGAGGTGATCCGCCGGAACGGCATGCAGAAGTGCTACATCCGTCCCGTGGTCTTCCGAGGGTACGGCGACGTGGGCGTGAATCCGCTCCCGTGCCCCGTGGATACGGCGGTGGCCGTGTGGGACTGGGGAGCCTACCTGGGGCCGGAGGCCCTGGCCAAGGGGGTGGACGTGTGCGTCTCCACGTGGAACCGCCCCTCCCCCAACTCTCTTCCCGCCATGGCCAAGTGCGCCGCCAACTACATGAACGGCCAGCTCATCAAGATGGAGGCCATCCTGTCCGGCTTCGCCGAGGGCATCGCCCTGGACGTGAACGGATACGTTTCCGAAGGATCGGGGGAGAACATCTTCCTGGTGCGCAACGGCACGGTCTATACCCCCTCTCTCGGCCACGCCGTTCTTCCCGGAATCACGCGCGACGGCGTGCTCACCATCCTCGCCAAAGAAATGAAGATGGAGGTGCGCCACCAGGCCGTACCGAGCGAGATGCTCTACCTGGCAGACGAGATCTACTTCACGGGAACGGAGGCGGAGATCACCCCCATCGCTTCCGTGGAACGCATCCCCGTCGGAAAGGGCCAGCGGGGGCCGGTCACCGAAGCCGTCCAGAAGCGATACCTTGAAATCGTCCAGGGCAAGGCGGAAGATATCTACGGTTGGCTGACGCCGGTATACAAATGACCTTCGGCGGCAAACGCCGCCGGACGGTTCGGAAGGCGCGTGGGGGAGGCTCCGGTCCCCCGGGGCGCGGTGCATCCGGGGTCCGGCGCGCGCGCGGCGGGGCCGGCCCGTTCCAGTGAGGAGTCGTCCATGCATATCAACGACTTCCTGAAAATGGCCATCGACCACGGAGCCAGCGACCTCCACCTCAAAGTGGGGTCCCATCCGGTCATCCGGGTCCACGGCCACCTGACGCCCATGGTCGACCAGAAGCGGCTGATGCAGGAAGACACGATCGCCATGGCCTTCTCCATCATGGACGCCAAACAGAAAGAGAAGTTCAAGACCAACCTCGAGTTGGACATCGCCTACTCGGTGCCCGGACTGGGACGCTTCCGGGTCAACATCTTCCAGCAACGAGGAACGGTGGGCATCGTCTGCCGCGTCATCCCCATCGGGATCAAGACCATCCGCGAGCTGATGCTTCCGCCCATTCTGGAGAAGATCGCCGCCGAGCAGCGCGGCCTCGTTCTCTGCACCGGGACCACCGGTTCGGGCAAGTCCACGACCCTGGCCGCCATGCTCGACCAGATCAACGCGAGTCGCACCGAGCACATCATCACGGTGGAAGACCCCATCGAGTTCCTTCACCGCGACAAGAAATCCATCGTGAATCAGCGCGAGGTGGGCGTGGACACGCGGTCCTTTGCCTCTGCGCTGAGGGCCGCCCTGCGCGAGGATCCGGACGTGATCCTGGTCGGCGAGATGCGCGACTACGAGACCATCGAGACGGCCATCCTGGCCGCCGAGACGGGCCACCTGGTCTTCTCGACTCTGCACACCCTGGACGCCACGGAGACGGTGAACCGGATCATCTCGGTTTTTCCCCCCCACCAGCAGAAGCAGATCCGGCTCCAGCTCGCGGCCATCCTCAAGGCGGTCATCTCCCTCCGCCTGCTTCCCAAGTCCGACGGGAGGGGGCGGGTTCCCGCGGCGGAAGTCATGATCTGCACCTCCACCATCCGGGATTGCATCGAGAACAAGGAAAAGACCAAGCTCATCCGCGACTACATCGAACAGGGCTACAGCCAGTACGGCATGCAGACCTTCGACCAGTCCCTCTTCTTCCTGTACAAGCAGGGCCAGATCACCCTCGAAGAGGCCCTGAGGCGCGCCACCAACCCCGACGAGTTCAAGCTCAAGATCCAGGGAATCCAGTCCACCTCCGACATCGCGAAGGAACAGATGGAGGGCGTGAACGCGCCGGGATCCTCGGACCTGCCACCCGCCTTCACGAAGTACTGATGTCAGAAGGGGCCAAGCGAAGCGGAGGGGCGGAGGGCGCGGCCCTCCGCCTCCTGGCGCTGAGGGAACACTCCCGGGGGGAGATCCGGGCCAAGCTGGTGCGAAAAGGATTCCCCGAGGGGGAGGTCGAGGAAGCCCTCGACCGCCTGGAACGCGCCGGTCACCTTTCCGACGCTCGATTCGCACAGGCCTTGATCCGGAGCGAATTGGCCCGGGGAAGGGGACCCGCCTCCATCCGGTACAAACTGAAGCGGGCGGGCGCGGCGGGGGAACGCCCCGAGATCTCTTCCGAGGAGGAGGAGAGATCGCTGAGGGGGCTCCTGGAGCGCCGGGGGATCCGCACCGCTGATTTGACAGAGGGGAAGGAACGCGCCAGAATCTGGCGTTTCCTGAGGGGGCGGGGGTTCACGGCCTCGGCCATCACCGCGGTTCTGGGTTCCCGCGTCCAAGAGGATGAAGCTATTGAGTGACGGAGGGATCAGGGGATCCCAAGACCGTCCCAGCGAGGCGTCCATGACGGGAAACGAAATCCGATCGGCATTCCTCCGGTTCTTCGAGGAAAGGGGCCACCGCGCCGTGCGTTCCTCCTCGCTCATCCCCGCGGGAGATCCGACGCTCCTGTTCTCCAACGCCGGGATGAACCAGTTCAAGGACGTCTTCCTGGGCAAGGAGAAGCGCGAGTACACCCGCGCGACCTCCAGCCAGAAGTGCGTGAGGGCCGGAGGGAAGCACAACGACCTCGAGAACGTGGGGCGTACAGCCCGCCACCATACCTTTTTCGAGATGCTGGGAAATTTCTCCTTCGGGGACTACTTCAAGGAGGACGCCATCGCCTTCGCCTGGGAGTTCCTCACAAAAGTGTGCCGCCTGCCCCCGGATCGCATGGTAGCCACCATCTTCAAGGGGGAGGAGGGGGTGCCGAGGGACGAGGAGGCGTACCGTTTCTGGCGGCGCCACGTCAAGGAGGGCCGGATTTTCGAGCTGGGGATGCACGATAATTTCTGGGCCATGGGCGACACGGGCCCCTGCGGCCCCTGCTCGGAGGTCCACTTCCACCAGGGAGACCATCTGCCCTGCCCGGAGGAGGCGGCGGGTCGCGACTGCCAGGGTGTAGCGTGCGAATGCGACCGCTGGCTCGAGATCTGGAATCTTGTCTTCATGCAGTACGACCGCGACGAAAAGGGCCTTCTGAACCCCCTCCCGGCTCCCTGTGTGGATACGGGGATGGGTCTCGAGCGTCTGGCCGCCGTCATGCAGGGCAAGTCCTCCAATTACGAGACGGACCTTCTCAGGCCCCTTATCGACGCGGCGGCCGCTCTGGGGGGCGTTCCGTACGGGAGGACCGAATCCACCGACGTCTCCCTCAGGGTGATCTCGGACCACGTGCGCGCCGCCACGTTCCTGGTGGCGGACGGCGTGATCCCCTCCAACGAGGGGCGCGGCTACGTCCTGCGCAAGATCATCCGTCGCGCCGCCCGTCACGGAAAAATGCTGGGCATCGAGAGGCCTTTTCTGAAGGACCTCGTGGAAAAGGTCTGCGAGATGCTGGGTGAGGCCTACCCGGAGATCGTGGAGAACCGGAGGACCATCGAGACCGTGCTCCTCATCGAGGAGGAGTCCTTCATCAGCACGCTGAACGTGGGACTCAAGAAGCTCCTCGATGTGGTCGCGAGCCTTACCCCCCCGAACGACCGGGAAATCCCGGGGGACGCCCTCTTCAAACTCTACGACACCTTCGGATTCCCGTTGGATCTGGCCGAGGATATCGCGCGGGAGCAGGGTCTCGTGCTGGATCTTCCCGGATTCGAGCGGGCCATGGAGCGGCAGCGCGAACTGGCTCGGCAATCTTGGAAGGGGGAGATGGACACGAAGGTGGGCCGGGAGCTGGCGGCCCTCGGGATTACGTGCCGGTTCCTCGGGTATACGACGCTCTCGGTGGACGGGGCACGCTGCTCCCTCCTGCTGAGAGAGGGAAAGCCGGTCGAGTCGGCCGTTGCCGGGGAATCCGTCCAGGTGGCCTTCGACAGGACACCCTTCTACGCCGAGTCGGGCGGGCAGGTGGGCGATGTGGGCCACATCTACGCCGAGGAGGGCGTCCTGAAGGTTCTCGACACCCAAAGACCGGTGCCCGGCCTCATCCTCTGTCGGGCGCGCGTTCAGACGGGCCGTTTGAGGCTGGGGGATTCGGCCCGGCTCGAAGTGGACGAGTCCGCCCGTGCCGCCACCATGGCCCACCATACGGCCACCCACCTTCTCCATGCGGCGCTCAGGGAGACCCTCGGTCCCCACGTCAAGCAGGCCGGGAGTCTGGTGGCGCCCACGCACCTCCGCTTTGATTTCCACCACTTCGCCGCCGTGGACAAGACGGTCCTGGCCGCCATCGAGAGCCGGATCAACCTCGAGATTCTCCAGAACCGGCAGGTCTCTACGCAGGTGATGCCCCTGGAGGAGGCCGTGGCCTCGGGCGCCATGGCGCTCTTCGGGGAGAAGTACGAGGAGCAGGTGCGCGTGGTGTCCGTGCCGGGCTTCTCCATGGAACTCTGCGGAGGCACCCACGTGGAGGCGACGGGCCGGATCGGCCTGTTCAAGATCACGTCCGAGCACTCCGCCTCGGCGGGAGTGAGGCGGATCGAGGCGGTGGCCCACATGCCCGCCTACCGGTTCGTGAAGGAGCAGGAGGACATCCTGCACGCCGCGACCATCCATCTGAACGTGCCACCGGAGAAACTGCCCGACACGGTGGACGGGCTCCTGCAGGAAAACCGGAGGCTCGAAAAGGACCTCTCCCGGCTGCGCCTGCAGATGGCCTCCGGGGCCGCACCGGAGGAAGAGGTCAAGGAGGTCGCAGGCCTTCGCCTCCTCGTGAGGCGGGTGGACGGTCTCTCGCCCTCCGAGATCAAAAACCTCGCGGATACACTGAGGGACAAGATCCAATCGGGCGTCGTCATTATCGGGAATCGGGTGGAGGACAAGGCGAGCCTCACGGTGGCTCTCACGAAGGATGCCGTGGAGCGCCTCAAAGCCGTGGATCTGGCCCGGCCGCTTGGCAAGATCATCGGCGGGGGCGGCGGTGGCAAGCCGGACCTTGCGGAGGCCGGGGGAAAACTCGTGGAGAAGCTGGACGAGGCCTTGAAATCCGCCCAGGAAAAGCTCGAGGAAGCCTTGAAGGGAAAGTCCTGACGCGCCCGAGAGGAATGCCCCGCGGAAAAACGAAAGGGCCGCCCGCAGGGGCGGCCCCTTTTGCTAACGGGTGCCGGTAGGAGCGTGGTCTCGGGCGTTCAGTTCACAACGACGACCATGGTCCTCTCGGCACGGAACTTGTCCACGTTGAGAATCTTGACCTGACCCTCGGCGCCGTCGGAAAGAACGGCCGCTATGTAGTCCACTCCAGGCTTGTAGGAGACCTCGGGTGCCACCTTGATGCTCTTGATGAGGGGGACGCCGGCTTCCTGGGCGGTGAACTTCACCGTGTCGCCCGAACGGAGATCCAGGTGACTCGGGAAGGAGGCTTCGTCAAAATTGGTGATGCGCGCCCTCGTGAAAACGCCGTCCTGGATCAGCCCCTGGGAGACCAGCGCCTTGCGGTCCCCGATGCGGTAAAAGACCGAATTGAGGCGGGCCCGGAGGTCCTCGGAAAGATCGTTGAGCTCCTGCATCTTCTTCAGGAGGTCCTCGCGCTCGGCCTGAAGCATGGCCACGTCCTGGTTGAGCTGGTCGCGTTTCCTCTCCAGGTCGGACACCTGCTCGAGCAGGGTCGTCTTCTCCTTGGCCAGGTTGTCGCGCTGGGAAACGGCCGTGTCCCGCGCGGAGACAAGCTCCTGTTTGGCCCGCTGAATGACGCGGTAGGGGCTGACGGAAGCCTCACCCTGGGTCACAAAGGTGCCGTACACGCCGTTGTCATAAAAGTTCCAGACCTTAAAGCCCGGAACGAGTTCGTCCATGAGGTTGACCTGTTCCACGAGCTTCTTGGCCGCGGCGGCGTCCACCCCCTTCTCCTTGGTCAGGAAATTCATCGCCAGTTCGTAGTGGCGATCGCCTCTCTGGACGAGGACGGCGGCGGGCAGCTTCTTTTCGAGTTCCTGGACCTGAACCTTGAGGTCTTCCACATCCTTCTGCTTGGCGAGGATGTCGTTGATCAGATCGCGGTATCCGATGCCCTGTTCCTGCTTGAGTTTTTGCTCGAGGACGACCTTCTGCTCGGGGGTCAGGGTCTGGCCCACCACCGAACCAATGTCCTGTCCACCCTCTTGGACGTACTGCCGAAGAAGCTGATTCACCTTCTCCTGTTTGACGTCGATGTCTTGTTCCAGCTTGGCGATCTTGTTCGCCGTCGCCATCTGGCTGGTGACTTCTTTGGACTCCCTCTTGCACGCCAGGCTCACGGCCAGTGCCGCGGCGAGCGCCCACACGAGCATACGTTTCATGGTCTTACCTCCTCTTGGATCCCCGAACGGAATCGTAACATGCTTGTTCCGAGGTGGGTGTGACCTCCGTCACAATACGCCGGGGCCTGTCTCCGCGAAATGGCACATCAAAACGGTTCCTGCCGCGGCCACGTTGAGCGAATCCCACCCGGCGGTCATGGGAATGGCCACCCGCCGGGCGCAGTGTTCGAGGAGCTGGGGAGAGAGCCCTCGCCCCTCGTTTCCCAGCACGAGGGCAAAAGGGCCCAAGGGGCGCGACATGCGTTGCAAAGGCTCCCCGCGGGCGTTGGCCGCCAGCAGGGCAAGCCCCTGTCCCCGGGCCCAACCGATGAATTCCTCGCACGCGAGGATCCAAATGGGGATGTGGAAGGCCGCGCCGGCGCTCCGGTAGAGGGCCGTTCCCCGGAACGGGTCGCACGTGCCCCGTCCTGCGAAAACTCCCGAGAATCCAAAGGCCCTGGCCGAACGGATCAGGATGCCCGTGTTGACCGGATCTTGAACGGCATCCAGATAGAGAAACCTCAGATCGGGCTTCGCGTCGGGAAGAGGCCGGGATCGCCTGAGTCCGATTGCCAGTATCCCCTCGCTCGAAGCCTGGGTCGTAAGTTTGCCGACCACCCTGGGCGTAGCCGCCTGAACCCTTCCCTCGGAAACGAGGGCGTGAAGCCGGCCTTCCCACTCTGCCCAGAGGTCCTCCCTGAGGAGGACGGTCTCGATGGGCCAGTGCGCGGCCAGCGCCTCCACCAACAGGTGCCTGCCCTCGATAAGGAATGCGATCTTGTCACGGCCCGAGGCTGTCTGTCTCAATCTCTTGCAGAGCGGGTTCTGAAGTGACGTGATCACCTCGGGGCGCATGAGGCCATCCTACATAAACGGATGGCCGATGGGAAGGGCAGGGTTCTGCCCCGCGGCGGGTCTCTCCCCGGGCGTTGGTGCGCTGCGAACGCTCCCTCTTCGGTCGCGTTCTCACGGCAACGCCTTGGCGTGTCCCGCCCTTCTCGTCCCCCCTTTTGGGAGCCCTCTAGAAAGCAAGAGCGGGCGCCTTGGGGCGCCCGCCGGGGATGCTTCATGGTGCCGAAGGGGGGACTCGAACCTACGCGGCCTAGAAGCCTCGGGGCCAGAGGC
>CAZPSH010000033.1:0-25858 GCA_964589625.1 uncultured Thermoanaerobaculia bacterium | reverse complement strand
GCTATACGCCTGTAACCAAGTCTCTCCAGAAAAAGGCGGAAACTCTGGGCAACTTCCTTCACGCGGCAAAGAAGTATCACGCTCCGGATAGTCCGCACTGGAAGGAAGTTCGCTCTGACTTGGAGACCGCTGTTTCCGAACTAGAACATGCTAATTCAGGTCGGTTATTGGGGCCGTTGCTACTTCACCCGAACAAAAAGCACGTTGATATGAATCTAGAGTTGCCAACACCGGAAGAGCGAGAGGCTGTGAAGTGCATGGCAGTAGGGGTCGAAACAATAATGGAAGTGAGTTACGAATAGTGGCTAACAAGCGCGTCGAGTCGGACTCGCTACGTCGGCGAGTCGCGCCGCCTCCGCTCGCCGCTCACGCGCAGCGTTATGCGCACATGAGGTCGAGGTCCGATGAAGAGTAGTTCCGATGACCTGCGAGAACTCTACTACCAGTTCGGTCGAGCGGCCGAGATGGCACAAGTGCTGGAGACGGAGGCCGGGAATCTCGCTTTGGTCTATGCGTCCATGCTCGTGGACACGTCCAAAATCACGGTCGAGCAGCGCGAGTTGTTCCGCGCGCTGGTTCAAGACGTGAACAAACGTAGCTTCGGCAATCTGTTTCGGCAGATTCAGAAGATGATTCAGATCGATGACAGCATCTTCGCTACCCTGAATGAAGCCCTGGAGAAGAGAAACTACTTGACGCACAAGTTTTTTCGACAGCACAATTTCGCTATCCGTTCGATTGAAGGGCGGAGGACTATGCTCGCCGAGCTCCGCGAGATTCAAACGTCCCTGAGTCTGGGGCATGCAACGTTGTCGGCCATGACGGGGTCGTTGAGTCAGTTGCTGGCGAAGTTGTTCGGGCGGAACGTGCTCTCAGAGGAGGAAGCGTTCACCCTAATGGCTAGAGGAAAGCGAGTGAGAATCTAATGGCAGAATCGGCCGAGCGGGCAGTACCGATGCGGATGTGAGGTAGCCCATGAGCCAAGTGCTGTACTACCCGTGGATCGATGTTCGTGGAACGGGGGTCAAGTCTTTAGTGTTAGCATGTTCTTGTCGAGCGGCGAGGGGGCGCAGGTCGTAGTAGGTCGGTCCGAGCTTGCTGCTTGGGTGTCGTGTCGATCTCCGGAGGGAACGACACTTAGGGGGAACAGATCGGCGTCGGGCGACGCCTCCCACAGGACGCGAGACGGGAACCGGGGTCAATGTAGTGCTCCCCTCCAGTCAAGCCACTTGGTTGCGTTGTTGAGCCCGAAACTGGTGAGGGCTCAGATAGCCTAGGGACTGGTGGGGCCGTTGCGAGGGGATTCGGATGAACCGGAGGAAGGCGGGCGAGGGCGCCCCCCCACGAAGTCCGCCGTTGCCCTTGTCTTTACATCCGACATCCCAAATCCGCCATCGCCAATGTCTCCGTTTCACTTCCGCCCGTTCTCCAAATCCCACATGCCCATGTCTCCTCACCGGCGGTTTCTCTGGGGCCGGCCGCCCCCTCTCAATGAAAAATGCGGGCGTTGGCGGGATGGAGGGCCGGGTGGGCGGCCATGCGCCGCCGCAGGGCGGCTTCGGCGAGGGCGTAGCGCTCCAGGAGGCGGCGCGCCTCGAGCATCTCCTGCTTCTCCTCGGGCGAGAAGGCCAGGGCCTGCGCCGTGGAGGCGAGGAGGCGGTCGTCGTCCACCGAGGAGAGGTCTCCCATGAGCCGCTGGAAGTGCTCCTGGCGGTCGGGGGCCAGGAGGGGGAGGGAGGCCAGGAGGTCGAAGCGGGCCCTTACCACGGCCTCCCGCTCGGGCTCCTCCAGGGGGGCGGTGAGCGCCTCCGCCCGGACCTGGCGGTAGGAGGTGACGGCGTCGAGCTCCTCGACGACGCGGAAGGCGGTGACCCCCACCAGCCAGATCAGGAACCGGCCGTCCTCCACCTCGAAGTGCCGGCTGATCCGCCCGGCGCCCCCGATCTCCCGGATGGGGGGGGCCCCGGCGAGCTGGGCCTCGGTCCCCGGCTTGGGCTGGATCATGCCGATCGTTTTCGATCCCGTGAGGGCGTCGCGGACCATGGCCCGGTAGCGCGGCTCGAAGATGTGGAGGGGGAGGACCTCCCCGGGTAGGAGCACCACCCCCGGCAGGGGAAACACCGGGAGGACGTCCGGAAGCATCGTGGCGGCCCATCTCGAACTTCGCATGCCCATCTTCGGGGCAACGCCTCCCCTCCGTCCGGAATTCCGCCCCCGGGTTCCCTGGGCCCGCGGTTGCCGCTATACTTCGTCCGCGGGCGTGCCCGCGGGAGGTTCGGATGCGTTGCGGCTTCGTGGCGGTGGTGGGGCGGACGAACGTGGGCAAGTCCACGATCGTCAACGGGCTGGTGGGCGAGAAGGTCTCCATCGTGACGCCCAAGCCCCAGACCACGCGAAACGTGATCCGGGGCATCCTCACCGAGCCCCGGGGCCAGGTCGTGTTCCTGGACACGCCCGGCGTCCACAGGCCCCGCACGCGCATGAACGAGGCCATGAACCGCTCGGCCCTGGAGAGCGTGGAGTCGGTGGACGCCGTCCTCTGGGTCCTGGAGGCCGGACGCCCGTGGGGGCCCGAGGAGGACCGCCTCGCGGAACGCCTCAAGGGGCGCGCCCAGGGCCTCCTGATCGTCCTCAACAAGGCCGACGAGGTCCGGAACAAGGCCCTTCTCCTGCCCGTGCTGGAGGACCTCTCGCGGCGCTTCCCGGAGGTCCCCCTCTACCCCATGTGCGCCCTGGACGAAAAGGACCGGAAGGGGCTCCTGGACCAGATCTTCCCCCTCCTGCCCGAGGGCGAGCCCCTCTTTCCGGAGGACGTCTACACGGACCAGCCCGAGCGCCAGCTCGCCGCCGAAATCGTCCGCGAGCACCTCTTCGGGCGGACCTTCCAGGAGGTCCCGCACTGCGCGGGCGTCCTCGTGGAGCAGTTCGAGGAGGCGCCCGCCGAGGGCGGAAAGGTGACCATCTACTGCGCCATCCTCGTGGAGCGGGAGAGCCAGAAGCCCATCGTCATCGGGAAGGGCGGCCAGAACCTCAAGGCCATCGGGACCGGGGCGCGGAAGGAACTGCAGTCCCTCCTGGGATGCGGAGTGGAGCTCCGGTTGTTCGTGAAGGTGCGCCCGGAGTGGCGGGAGAACGCCGCCATCCTCCGGGAGATGGGCCTGGCCTGACGGAAGGAGGCACCCCATGAAGCGGCATCGCGCGACGGCGTCGGCGGCTTTCCTGGCCCTTCTCCTGGCGGCCTCGCTTTTCGCCTCCCTGCCCGCCGAGGAGGAGCTCCTCATCACCTGCCGGGGCGCGGCGGCGGCGCTCCAGCGGGGCCTCCAGACGGCCCTCTCGGCGGCCATGCGCGAGGGCGGGCCGGAACAGGCCGTCACCGTGTGCCGGGACCGCGCGCCCGAGATCGCCGAGGCCGTCTCCCGCGGTGAGGGCGTCGAGGTGCGGCGCACGGCCCTGAAGGTGCGGAATCCGAAAAACGCCCCCGACGCCTGGGAGCGCGAGACCCTGGAGGCCTTTTCCGCCCGCATGGCCAAGGGGGAGGACCCCGCCGCCCTGGAGCGGTGGGTCCTGCGTCCCGAGGAGGGGAAGCTCGTGTACCGCTACATGAAGGCCATCCCCACGGGGGAGACGTGCCTGTCCTGCCACGGCGCCGCCGTGGAGGAGGGCCTCCGCCGCCGGATTTTGGAAGCCTACCCCGAGGACGCCGCCGTGGGATTCGCCAAGGGCGACCTGCGCGGCGCCTTCACCATCCGCAAGGTCGTCGGGACGGTGGCTTTGGAGCCGCCGCCCCCTTCCGCCGAACCCAACTCCTGGAGGAAGCCATGAAGAACGCCGTGCCCGTCCTGTTCGCCCTCGCCCTCGTCCCCGCCTGGACCGCCGCCCAGACCGCGCCCGCCGGCGACAAGCCCGCCCCGCCGCCGAGGCCCCCCATCAAGGCCCTCTACGAAGGGAAGAGCGCGGAGGTGGGCGCCCAGGCCCTCGTGGACCAGGCCCTCAAGATCTCCCAGAACGACCCGTGGGTGTCCCTCACGGCCGCCCGGGTCCTGTATCTGGGCGGGAACAAGGCCGCCGGACAGGCCATCGTGGACAAGTTCTCCGGCGCGTCCCTGGACGGGGAGTCCCTCCTGGTGATCGCGGGGATGTACGCCCAGGCCGGCGAGTTCGACCGGGCCGAGCCCTACCTGCGGAAGGCCTACGCGAGCGACGACGACCCGGATACCATCGTCCAGGTCGCCTACCTGTACCTGGCCCACGGCGACCGCGCCAAGGGCGAAGAGGCCCTGGCGAAGATCTTCTCCCGGCCCGATTCGGACCCCGAGACCCTGCTGAAAGCCGCCGCCGGTTTCCTCAAGGTGGGGAACTAGCAGGAAACCGGGACTCCGGGAACAGGAGACTCCGGGAATCGAAAAAACCGGGATTCCGGGACTCCGAAAAGAAGAAAACGGGATGAAGAGATAGGGGAAAGGGGGAGGGCACGGAGGCCCTCCCCTACGAGGGCCACGGTACCACGGCCGTCTCCCGTCTCTCGTCTAACGTCTCACGCTTTGCGCCCTGTGGGAGGCGTCGCCCGACGCCGATCCTCTTCTTCGAAGGCCTCCCATGGTGCGGCCCTGGCTCGCCAAGGGCCGTGTTCCCTCGGCCGATGCGAGCATCGGCCGCTCCATGCAAGAAGGCGCAGCAGACTGCCCATGCCCGTTTGCTCTTCCCTCAGCAACTCGCCGGCCTTCAGGAGGCGGGCAAGGTCTTCCGCGGAGATCTGTACCACGGGGCTGCGGCCCAGCTCCTCCAGGAGCGACTCGTCCGTCACGGCGGTCTCCTCAGGAATTGCTCAGGGGAAGGGAGTTCACCACGCTCTGCAGACGAGTGATGGCTTCGATGTAGCGCCGGAAGTAAACGCTGGAGATATAGCGCTGGACGGTGTATCCCAGGATCAGATCTTCGTCGAGAATTTTCTTGAGGGTTTCGGTGCGGATGCGCAGAAGCTTGCTTCTTTGGACGCAGACCGCTTGGAGAGCGTAGGTCGTCCTGCCCAGGCAGAGGCACGTGCCGAAGATTTCGCCTGGCAGGACGTCGTCCACGTGGAGGGTGAAGCCCGCGGAGGAGCTTTGCAGGGCGATCTGCCCCTCCCTTACGAGGAAGAAGAATTCGGCGGGCTCACCGGCCTGGTACACCGCTGCTCCAGCCTCGAGGAGCAGCTCCTCGGTGGCGTTGCTGATTGTTTCCACCTGTCTCGGCTGCAGCATTTGGAAAAGGTTGTGCCCCCTCAGTTGCGACCGTTCCATGGCACCCTCCTGTCAGAACAAAGGTAACGTCCGCCCTCGCACCGTCGGGCAACCTCCTGCCCGCTGGTCGACTCCGCCGTTCGAGACCCGCACGCCCAGGCGCCGTGACGCACTGGCCGATGGCGCACTCCTCCTTTCCGCGGGGCCAGGCGCAGGGGGCCCGCCGTCAGTCATACGCCTCCATGACGCTCGTGGCCTCATGGAGGAGCGGCCCAGCCAATTCCTCCATGCCGGCCCGTTCCCAAAAGGGGAGCTGACGATGAATCTCGAAATACTTCTTGGGGACGGGGTGGGTGCCGACGATGACGGGAATCCCGAAGCGGGTTTCGATGGTGGTCTTGAAGTCAGTTAGGTAGGGGCACGGCGGATAGCCGACCACGAGGCCCGTGGCGAGGTGGATCACTTCGGCGCCGTTCCGCTTCATTTCTTCGGGTACAGATTCCACGTTGCCGCCCGGACAGCCCCCACAGGACGAATAACCCACGACTTCAACGGCCTCGGCCGCCGGGTAGCGCGAGAAGGCCCCCGCGCGCTCGCGCAAGGCGCGAAAACACTTGCCGCCCCCGCAGCTTCGGTAGCGATCGCAGATGAGAATACCGATCCTTTTCACGCCATCTCCTCCTTGTGAGAAGCCTCCAGCGCCTGGATGATCCAGTCGGCGGCCCGGGCGCTCCGCGTTCTCCGGACCACCTCGCCCATCCCCATGCCGCCGCCCCAGAGGCCTCCTCCCGGCGCCAGCCGCTTTTCTAGGCGTGTAGCCGCGCTGTGCCAGCCTTCAGGCGCATACGAGATCGGATGGCCCCGCTCCTGCGACGGTCACGTGGCCCTCAAGGAACCGAGCGGTGCCAGAGGCGCCCCATGCCGACCCGCCAGAGGCTCGTAATGAACATATGCTCTTCTCAGTCGCGGGTCAAGCGGAGGGAGAAGCCCTTGGCCCTCCCCGTCCAAGAGACAAGGCCTTTCCACCGTGAACCCGAAGACCACCCGAAGCCACCCGCATTTCAATCGCGGAATCTGGGCTTGGAGCGGCCGTCGCCGTCGGGCAGATCGAGGTGCAGGCGCTTCATTTTTCGGTGCAGGGTCGTCTTGTGAATGCCCAGTTCAGCCGCCGCCCGGGTGCGGCTCCAGCCGCAGCGGGCCAGGGTCTCCTTGAGGATCCGGGCCTCCGCCTGCTTGATGGAGGGGACTGGGGGCTCCGCCGGTGACAGGCGCTCGCGGAGCCACTCGGGCAGATCCCGGTTCTCGATGAGTGGCTTGGAGCAGAAGAGGCAGGCGTACTCCAGGATGTTCTCCAGCTCTCGAACGTTTCCGGGAAAGTCGTAGCGCATGAGAAGGGCCAGCGCTTCCGGCGCAAGACCGTCTATTCGCTTGCCCTTCCTAGCCGCCGTCCGGCGCACGAAGCGCTCAGCGATGAGGGCCGCGTCGGCCGGGCGGGCGCGCAGCGGCGGCATGGTGATGCGGATGACGTTGATGCGGTAGAAGAGGTCCTCTCGAAAAGAACCCTCCCCGACGAGCTTGGCCAGCTCCTTGTTGGTGGCGGCCACGATCCGGACGTCCGCCGGCTGGGTGGTGGTCCCCCCGAGAGGTTCGTACACCTTCTCGTGCAGGAGCCGGAGCATCTTGACCTGGACGGGGAGGGGCATGTCGCCGATCTCGTCCAGAAAGAGGGTTCCGCGGTCGGCCAGAGCCACGCGCCCCGGCTTGTCTTTCGTGGCCCCCGTGAAGGCTCCCGCCTTGTAGCCGAAGAGCTCCGACTCGAAGAGCGTCTCGGGAAGCGCGCCGCAGTTTACGGTCACGAAGGGGCCCTCTTTCCGCGAGCTCAACAGGTGAATCGCCCGGGCAACGAGCCCCTTGCCGGTGCCCGACTCGCCCTCGATGAGCACCGTGCTGTCTGAGGCGGCGATGGTGGGAAGCAGTTCGAGCGTCCTCTTGAGAGAAGGATCGGTGGTGACAATGGTGGCGAGGGGGTCGAGGGCCTCCACCTGGTGGAGCAGGGCCTGGACCTTGTTGAGGTCCCGGAAGGTTTCAACGCCGCCCACGATTCTCCCTTGGCCGTCTCTCAGCACGGCCGTAGAGATGGCGGCGGGGATGGGCCGCCCCTGAGCATCGCGCAGGGTGACCGCCAGGTTGACGACGGGGATGCCCGTTTCCATGGTGTATCGGAGGGGGCAGGCGCCCTTGCAGACGTTGGACTTCAGCACCTCGTGGCAGGGGCGGCCCAGGGCCTGCTCGCGCACAATGCCGATGCTCTCGGTGGCGGCCCGGTTGAAGCAGGTGAGGCGCCACTCCCGGTCCACGGCGAAAACACCGTCCGCGATGCTGTTGAGCACGAGCTGAAAACGCTCGGAGGCGCGCTCTGAACCGAGGCAGTCGGTCTCCGGCGCCATGGGAGTCTTGGCCATGGTGAACTCCTTCCCTTGGAATCTCGACCGGGTATGGCCTCGCAGGCGGGCCCACGAAGGTCTCTCCCCAGTGTCGTTAGTGTAGCAGCAACGCTACCCTACACGTCGAATAGAGTAGCATCTGTGCACTCCTCTTGCCACCCTTGAAAGCAGGGAGCCTTCGGGAAAGGGAGGAGCACATCTCTGCGGCCACAAGGGGTGGGGGTTGGCCTGAAGGCGCCTCGAAACGGCGGCGGCTACTGCCCTCCAACCTAGATCGCTCCCCATGCCGACCCGCGTTGAGCCACGCGGAAGCGGCCCTTGGGCGGGGGAAGGAGGGGAGTCATCGGAGGACTTGGCATCAAAGCTGCTGAGGGCGGACTGCGTAGTGAAGGAGGTGAACCATGGCGAGCGGAGAGAAGAAACGGGAAGAGACGTCCGAAGGGGAGGCCCCTCAGGCCCCCCACGTGGCAACCCGTCCCATGAAGGTCGTGGTGGACGAGAAGGGTTGTCCTTGGCTCTGCGACGCCGACGCCAACCCGAAGGACAACTTGGCCTCCCAGGGTTGTTGGCGCTGCAGCGAAATGGCATTCACCAGGAACGACTAGGCGGGCCAGGGCGGAGGAGAGGGCGCGACCCCTCCTCCGCCCGCCCCAATTTGTCCGTAGGAGACCGTTATGACAACCCAAGAGCTGAAAGCGTTGTCCGTCGCCAAACAGGTCGATGCCAGAGGAACCGCTTGCCCGGGGCCGCTTCTGGAGGCCAAGCGGGCCATGGCGGCCGTGCCCCTCAAGGGCGTTCTTGAAGTGCTCTCGTCCGACGAGGGAACCAACGAGGACATCCCTCTCTGGTCCAAGAAGGTGGGCCACGAGTACCTCGGCAACCTCGAAGAGGCCGGCTACTGGCGCGTCTTCGTCCGGAAAATGAAATGATGACCATCTCACCGGGGGCCCCCGCTTCGGGCCCCAAGATCCTGGTCTTCTCGACGAACACCATCTCCGATCCCGGGATCGACTTGGCGGGCGGCGCCCATATGCACTATCCCGCTTCGGTGGTGGTCATCAGCGTCCCCTGCTCCAGCGGCGTGAAGCCTTCTTGGGTGATTCACGCCCTGGACAAGGGTTTCGACGGCGTCTTCATCGCCGCCGATGGCAGTGACTGCGCCTACCTCTCGGACTGCACCGACAGGACGGGAAGAGTGGTGCAGGAGACCCAGCGGCTCATCGTGGAGAAGGGCCTGGACCCAAAGCGCCTCAAGATGGCCGCCATCTGCTCGGTCTGCGCAGAGTCCTTCGCCTCCCACATGGAGAAATTCCACGCGGCGCTGACCAAGCTCGAACCCGCCGCGGCAGGAGCCAACCATGGCTGAAACGGCGAGGCTGACTCTCGCGGCTGAAACTCCGGTCTTGCGTCCCTCCTACGACGTTCTGGTGGTAGGGGGCGGCATCGCCGGCATGGAATCCGCGCTCACCCTCGGAGACATGGGTTACAAGGTCCTCCTGGTGGAAAAGGAAGCGAGCATCGGGGGGAAGATGATCCTCCTGAGCAAGGTCTTCCCCACCCTCGACTGCGCGAGCTGCATCTCCACTCCAAAGATGGCTTCCACCTCGCACCATCCCAACATCACGACGCTCCTCTACAGCGAGATCGAATCCATCACGAAGGACGGCGACGGCCTCTTCCGCGTGAAACTCCGCAAGAAGCCGACCTTCGTGGATTGGGCCGCCTGCACGGGGTGCGGCGAGTGCGAGCTGGTCTGCACCGTGGCGCTGCCCGATGAGTTCAACGCGAACCTCGTGGCGCGGCGCGCAACGCACATCGCCTTTCCCCAGGCCGTCCCGAAGAAGGCCGTGGTGGACCGCTTCGGCACGTCGCCCTGCTCCTTCACCTGCCCAGCCGGCGTGAAGGCCCACGGATACGTGTCGCTGGTGCGCGCGGGCAAGTACGACGAGGCCTTTCACCTCCACATGGAGGACGCGCCCCTTCCCGGCAGCTTGAGCCGGGCCTGCTACGCGCCGTGCGAGGGTGAGTGCACTCGGGGCAGTCTCGAAGGCACGGTACCCATCCGCGCGATCAAGCGCTTCATGGTGGATCGGTACTACGCCGCCCACCCCATCCCCGAATACGGCCCACCCGAAACGGTACGCTCCGAAAGGGTGGCCGTCGTGGGCTCCGGCCCCGCGGGCCTCTCCGCCGCCTACCACCTGGCGCGCAGGGGCTACCGCGTGACGGTCTTCGAATCCGCTCCGAAGCCGGGCGGCATGCTCCGGTACGCCATCCCGGCTTACCGCCTGCCCAATGACGTCGTGGACAGGGACATCCTCAACATCACCGCCCTGGGGGCGGAAATACGAACCGAAAGCCCAATCCGTTCCCTTGGCGATTTGAAGGCGCAAGGCTTCCACGCCGTCTTTCTGGCGGCGGGGACCATGGAGGGCTTCAAGCTCGGCGTCCCGGGCGAAGAGCTGGATGGCGTCATGGACTGCATGGGCTTTCTCAAGCGCGCCAATGGCGGCGAAACCATGGATCTCAAGGGTAAGACCGTCATGGTGGTGGGCGGGGGCAACTCGGCCATCGACCCGGCGCGCATGGCCCTGAGGCTCGGGGCCAAGAAGGTCATCATCCAGTACCGCCGAAGCCGAAAGGAGATGCCGGCCCACGACTGGGAGATCGAGGCCGCCCTCGAAGAGGGCGTAGAACTCCAGGTTCTCCATACGCCCAAGCGCTTCATCGGAGAGGGCGGAAAGCTGAAGGCCGTGGAGAGCCTCACCATGCGCCTCGGCGATCCGGACGCCAGCGGCCGGCGCAGCCCCATTCCCGTCGAAGGTTCGGAGGCCACGATGCCGGTGGAGCTGGTGGTTCTTGCCATCGGCCTGAAGCCGAGCACCGCCCCCTTTGCGGCGGAGCTAACCCTCAACAAGAACGGCACGGTGAAGACGGAAAAGGAAACCCTTCGGACGTCGCTTCCGCACGTCTTCGCGGGGGGTGACGTGGTGACCGGCCCCTCCATGATCGTAGAGGCCATCGGCCAGGGGAAGCGTGCCGCGTTTTACGTGGACCGTTTTCTCCGAGGCGAATCCCTGGACGGCGTCCGCTTCGAGGAGCCGCTACCCGTGGTGGACAAGGGCGAGGTGGTCGCCCGGACGCCGAACCTGACTCCGCTGCCCGCCGCGCCCCGGCGCGAACGCCCGGTAGCGGAGCGCCTTGCCTCCATGGCGGAGGTCGAACTGCCCGTGAGCGAGGAGGAGGCACGGAAAGGTGCCTCACGCTGCCTGGACTGCGGCGGCTGCTGCGAGTGCCACGAGTGCGTTCACGCCTGCCCGGCCGGGGCCTTCCACTTCGAGATGCGCGAGGAAAAAGCCGAGGAGCGGGTGCGCTCCGTCATCGTCTCCACCGGTTTCAAGCTTTTCGATGGCCGGAACAAGCCCCTCTTGGGCTACGGCCGTTTCCCCAACGTCATTGACGCCATGGAGATGGACCGCCTGCTGGCGCCGACCCGTCCCTACAACACGGTGCTCAGGCCCTCGGACGGAAAGATGCCCGACAACATCGCCTACGTGCTCTGCACCGGCTCGCGCGACTGCACGGTGGATCACCGCCTCTGCTCCCGCGTCTGCTGCATGTACTCCCTCAAGCAGGCCCAGCTCATCCTCGGCGCGCTGCCGCTGGCGGACGTGACCATCTACTACATGGACATCCGGGCCTTCGGAAAAGGCTACGAGGAGTTCTTCGAGCAGGCGAAGGGCATGGGGATCAGCTTCGTGAAGGGGAAGGTCGCCCAGATCGATGAGCAGCCGAACGGGAACCTCGCCGTCACTTATGAAGACATCGAGGGAGGTAGCGGCAAGCGGCGCATGGAGCACGACCTCGTGGTGCTCTCCGTGGGACTGCTGCCCAACCGGGAGGCCTTGAGCCTTTTCCCGGACGGGCTTTTGCAGTCGGACGCCTACGCTTACGTGCGCGAGGTGGACGAGGACCTCGATCCAGGCAAGACCAGCATCGAGGGGGTCTTCGTGGCCGGAACCGCCTCGGCGGCGAGGGACATCCCCGACACGGTCCTCCACTCGGGCGCCGCCGCGGCCCAGACCGCCGCTTACCTGAAGCGCATGGAGAAGGGCTCATGAGCGCTCCCAAGGACTCGGACCGGCGCATCGGCGTCTTCATCTGCCACTGCGGCGGCAACATCTCGGATTACGTGGACGTGGAGAAGGTCCGTGATGCGGTGGCCAAGGAGGCCGGCGTCGTGAAGGCCCGGACGACCCTGTTCGCCTGCTCCGACGCGGCCCAGCAGGAGATGATCGAGGCGATCGGGCAGGAAAAGCTGGACGGCATCGTTGTCGCTTCTTGCTCCCCCAAACTCCACCTCTTCACCTTCCGGGCCATGGCCCAGCGGGCCGGGCTGAACCCCTACCGCTACATTCAAGCCAACATCCGCGAGCAGTGCTCGTGGGCCCACCGCGGCCAGATTCCCGAAGCCACGGAAAAGGCGACCTCCATCGTTCGCGCGGCCATCGCCAAGGCCCGCGCCAGCGCCCCCCTCTCGACGATGCGCATCGAGACCCGACCGCGCGTTCTGGTGGTGGGCGCCGGCGTGGCGGGGCTGAGGGCAGCCCTCGCCCTCTCGGACATGGGGCTCACCGTCTACATCGCCGAGCGGGAGGAGAAGCCCGGCGGTTGGGCGGTCACCTTCGGCAAAACCTTTGCCCGCGACCGGTCGGGCTCCGACATGATTCTGACGCTGCTCCGGCAGGTGGCTCAGCGGGAGAACATCATGCTCTACACCCGCGCCGAAGTCACTCAAAAGACGGGCAGCGTGGGCGACTTCACGGTCGAACTCTCCATCGCCGAGAAGGACAAGGTCGCGCTCAACGTGGGAGCCATCGTGGTGGCCACCGGCTTCGAGAGCTACCAGCCGCGCGAGGGGGAATTCGGTTGGGGCCTCCCTGGCGTGGTAACCCTTCCGCAGTACAAGGCCATGCTGGATGCCGGAGAGGATCTGCGCCTCGATGGCGAGAGGTCCGTCCGTTCGGTGGCCTTCATTTACTGCGTCGGCAGCCGCCAGGGCGAAGAGGCGGAAAGCCCCAACCGCTACTGCTCCCGCTTCTGCTGCACCGCGGCTTGCCATGCGGCCATCGGGGGGGCACAAAGGGCCGCCGGCCTTCACCAGGTCCACCTCTACCGGGATATCCGCACCTACGGCAAGTACGAGACCCTCTACGAGGAGGCCCAGCGGCAGGGTTCGGTCTTCTTGCGCTGGGATCCCTCCGAACCGCCCGTGGTCGAGCTGGACGAGGGCCGCCTCTTGGTCCGCGTGAAGGACCATCTCCTGGGGGGAGAAGAGCTCGAGATCCCGGCGGACCTGGTGGTGCTCGTCACCGGAATGGTCCCGAGGGAGAACGCCACCCTCGTGAACGCCCTCAAACTGCCCATCGGCGGCGACGGTTTCTTCAACGAGATCCACCCCAAGCTGCGGCCCGTCGAAACCGTGGTGGACGGCGTTTTCATCGCCGGCGCCGCCCAGGGTCCCAAGACCATCGCCGAGAGCGTGGCCTCCTCGCTCGCCGCGGTCTCCAAGAGCGCCGCCCTTCTCCTCAAGGGGTACGTAGACCTGGAGCCCTTCGTGGCGGAGGTGGACGAGACGCTCTGCACCTGGTGCGGCCAATGCCTGGAAGCCTGTCCCTACGAGGCCATCGAGAAGGTGGCCGCGGGAGGTAAGGAGGTGGCCCGCGTGATCCCCTCCCTCTGCAAGGGCTGCGGCGCCTGCGCCGTGCCTTGCCCGGCCAACGCCCTCAACGTGAGGGGCTACACCGACGAGCAGGTGCTCGGCATGATCGACGCCTTGCTGAAGGAGGCGGTGGGATGAGCACCGCGACGCTGCGTGACAAGCGAGAGATCTTCCGTGATGAACTGGTGATGAGGGACCGCATCACCGTCCTGCTTGCGGATGGCCCCAAGACGGTTCCGGATCTGGCCCGTGCCCTGGGGTGCCCCGCCTTTGAGGTGATGGCCTGGGTGGCCGCCATGCGCCGGTACGGCCGCGTCGAGGAGCAGGGCAAGGCCGACGGCGAAGGCTACTTCGCGTACGCCCTGAAGGGCTGACGGCTTCGGGCCGCGAAAGGAGACCACACCGTGGCGACGCGCGTCAATCTGGACCTGCACGACGAGCTGAAGGCCTTCGGCGCGAAGGACCTGGACCTCTGCTACAACTGCGGCAACTGCACCGCCGTCTGCTCCCTCGCCGACGAGGGGAGCGCCTTCCCCCGCCGGATCATGCACCTCATCCAGGTGGGAGCTTCGGACCGCCTCAAACAGAGCGTGGACCCCTGGCTCTGCTACTACTGCGGGGACTGCTCGGCGCAGTGCCCCCGGGGAGCCAACCCCGGCGAAGCCATGATGGCCGCCCGCCGCTACCTCACCTCCCGCTACGACTGGACGGGCCTCTCCCGGCGCATCTACCTCTCCAAGGCCTGGGACGTGGCGGCCGTCGTGGTGGTGGCCCTCTTCGTGATCGGCCTCTTCGCCCTCTTCCACGGCCCCGTAATTCTCGACCACGTAGAGCTGAACACCTTCGCCCCGGTCCGTGCGGTGGAGGCGGGGGACCTGCTCATGGCGGGCGTGCTCTCCTTCTTCCTGCTGACCAACGCCGCCCGCATGACCTTCTGGATTCTCAAGGAGGACGGAGCGCCGCCTCTCTCGCTGGGAGCCTTCGTGAAAGCGGTCCCCGAATTCGTGGTGAACTTCGCCACGCAGAAGCGCTGGCGTCGCTGCGGAACGGCGCAGGGCGAGCCGAAGGAGAATCGGCGCTGGCTCACGCACCTGATCCTCGTTTCGGGCTACCTGACCATGCTCACCCTCATCGTCGTCTTCCTGCGCTGGTTCCAGACCGACGCGGTCCACCCCTTCTACCACCCGCAGCGGCTGCTCGGCTATTACGCCACCGGTGCGCTCCTGTACGGCACCGTGGTGTTCATGCTGGGACGCTGGAAGAAGCGGGACGAGATCCACAAGTTCTCCGAGGCCACCGACTGGATGTTTCTGGTCCTTCTCTTCTTGACCACCCTTACGGGGCTGTGCGTGAACATCTTCCGGCTGGCCGATTGGCCTTTGGCAACGTACCTCATCTACGTCGTGCACCTGGCTGTGGCGGTGCCCATGCTCGTTGTGGAAGTGCCTTTTGGCAAGTGGTCCCACCTCCTCTACAGGCCCTGGGCACTGTACCTCGTCAAAGTGAGAGAGATCGCGCAGAGGGCGCAACGGGTTCGGGCCGAAGCGATCCCAGCCACGGCCTGAGGCTTTCTTTTTGGAAAGGGCTATCGTATGACCTCGAATGCGGAACGACCCGTCGAAAAAGTGACCTTCATCGGCCTGCACGGGCCCGACGACCCCGAGATCGCCATTCTGCCGTTCATGCTGGGCGTGGCCGCGCTGGCGATGGAGGTGCAGGTGAGCATCCTCCTCCAGGGCCCCGCCGTCCTCCTGGCGCACAAGGGCATCGCCGAGCACGTCTTCTCCGGTTGCGAGGGCACCTCGCTGCGCCAGCTCATGGACCAGTTCTTCGAGCTCGGAGGCAAGCTCTACATCTGCACGCCCTGCGTCGAATCCCGCAAAATCAGCCAGCAGATCCTCATCCAGGGCGCGCACCTGGTGAAAGCCGGCAAGGTCGTTTCTGACCTGCTGGAGTCCAAGACCGCGCTCACCTTCTGACGCGCCCGTGGCGGCGCCCGAGGAAACAGGCCATGAGCGAAGAGAGACCCGAAAAGATCACGATCGTCTCGACCTACGGGGGCGAAGACCCGGAGCGCGCCACCTATCCCTTCCTGACGGGCAACGCGGCCCTGGCCATGGAGGTGGCGGCCACCATCGTCCTCCAGGGGAACGGAGTCACGGCTGCCACCAAAGGGATCTACGAGCACGTCCACGCCCCCGGACAGGCCTCCCTCAAGGAGCTCGTGGACCAGTTCGTGGAGCTGGGCGGCGCTCTGCTGGTGTGCATCCCCTGCATGGAGGCCCGAAGCATCACGAAGGAGCAACTCGTGGGGGGCGCCCAGCCCGTCAAGTCGGCCCGGCTGGTCACGGAAATCCTGGAATCTCGGGGTTCGGTCACCTACTGAGCGTCAAGGAGGCGGCACATCCTGGCCAAACAACCGCCCGGCTCTTGGGAACGCTACGCCGAAGCCCGCCGCCACCACCTCGCCTGTTTCAAGGCGGCGCTGCTGGACGAGGCCCCGATTCTTGACCCTGGCGGGCGCCTCGGCCGTTGCAGGAACGCTCTCCAGACCGCGCCCTCCCGGTCCTGCGGCGCGTTCGCGCGCCATCGAAGGCCCCCCATCGTCCGATGCGAGCATCGGCCGCTACGAAGGCAACCCCGCGCCGTAGGGGCGGCCCTCCGTGGCCGCCCATCTTCGAAGGCCTCCTCTCCAATGTCCCGTGTCGCCAAATCCCCATTTCCAAATCCCAAATGCCTTTCGCCCCCCGCCTTTCCCGTCTCTTGTCTCCCGTTTTACGTCTCTCATCTCACGCCATCTCCACACCGCTCGGCAGGTACCAGTCCCGGTACCCCGGGGCGATGACCTCGGTCTCGCTGGCCCGGGCCAGGAAGCCCGCCAGGCGGCCCTCCAAGACGTAGGCCCCCGGCTGGAGACAGCGGGGGATGCCGTCGGGAAACTCCGTGGCGCCCGGCCGCAGGAACTCCTGGACCACCCACGTCCCCGGCCGGAAGTGAGCCCTCTCCACCGCCGAGGCCCACTCGGAAGGGGAGGCGTAGGGCCCCGCCACGAGGCCGCGCCCCTCGTAACTCCGGGCGGGCTTGAGGACGAAGGAGTCCTGCTCCGCGAGCAGGAGAGACTTGAGGTCCCGCCGCGTCCCCGCGAATTCGACTTCCCCCTCCCGGACGAGGCGCGTCCAGGGGATGTGCTCCGCGACGGCCTCGCGCACGGGGAGGGGGAGCGAGGCGGAGAGGGCCGGGTCCGACAAAACGGCGAGAAGCGTCTTGCTCCAGCCCGGATCCGTCCGGAAGGAGCCCACCACGCAGGCCGAGCCCTCCGCGCAGGCCTCCAGAAAGGGCGCGATCTCCCGTGTCCTCTGGAAGGCCTCCTCGCTCACCAGCCGGCGGTAGACCAGGTGGATCTCCCCACGGGGCCCCACGAGGCGTCCCCCCACCTTTCGCAGTTCCCGGGGGTCCGCCAGGGAAGTGGGGTAGCCGCGGGAGGTGAAGAGGTCCGCCAGGGCCTCCTGCTCGGCCCGTGTGCCCACTTCGGCCCAGTCCACCAGGGCGATGGAGGGCCGGTCCACCCCGGTCCGGTCCCATCGCCGGAAGCAGGCCAAGAGTTCCTCCAGCAGGCGCACGGGCAGGGGCCGCTCCTCCGGGGGAAGCCCGGCCCGCTCCCGCCAGAGGGCCGTGAGGGCCGCCGTGTAGTGCCAGCCCGCCGTTCCGTCGGTGTTGAACTCCATGACCTTGGGGACACCGTCCACGAAGAAGAGGTCCATGCGCCCCAGGGGGATGTGGGGGGCGTACCCGGGGTCCGCCAGGATGGCGGCCTCGTGGGGCGGATCGTAGCCGAAGGCGGCCCTCAGCGCCTCGTCCGTCAGAAAGGCCTCGGTGACCGCCTCGGCGGCCTTCCACACCGCGCCGGCGCACGTCGAGACGGCCTTGAGCGCCGCACCGTCGAGCCTCAGGGGGTAGGGGAGGCAGGGGAGGGGGCGCCCCGCGAAGGAGACGCCGCGCTTCAGGAGATCGGTGGCTTCGAAGGGCCGCTCCAAGACCGCCTCCCCCAGGCGAAAGGGCGGCCGAAGCCGCCCTTCTCGCTCATGGGTTTTCTGGAGCCGGCACGCGGACTTGAACCGCGGACCTACTGATTACGAATCAGTTGCTCTACCAGCTGAGCTATGCCGGCCCCGAGCGTCCCTATCTTAAGCCATGGCTCCACTTCCGTCAATGAGGCGAGGGGAGTAGGAGGTGAGTAGGGGAGTAGGGGCGGCCCTCCGTGGCCGCCCGCCCCTCGGTCCTGTAACGCGCGCGACCGCCCGCCTTCAAAGGCCTCCCAATGTGTGGCCCTTGCTCGTCAAGGGCCGGCCCCTCCGGCCGATGCGAGCATCGGCCGCTTCGAAGGCAACCCGCGGGTCCCTCTTCCACGCCGCCCTTCGCGGGGTATACTCAGCCCATGAAGATCGCGAGCGTGGAGAGGGCCTTCCGATCCGTCAATGAAATGGTCCGGGAGGGTGTGTTCCAGGCCTACGCCGTGGGCGGGGCCATGGGTGCCCTGTTCTACGAGAAGGACATGGAAGGCCTCCTGAAGGCCCACGGCCTCTGGACGCGCTGGCAGGGGATGAAGAAGGAGATGGGGCTTCCATGAAGACGGGACGCGCCAAGGGCCGGTCCGCTTCTTCTTTCGAGGCCAAGAGCCTCCGCCGAAAGCGCCTGCGCGCCCTGCCGTACCTTGAGAAAGTCCGCATCCTGAGGGATCTCCAGCGCATGGAGAACGAAATCCGCAAAGCCTCGGGGCGCCCCCCTCGGCCCGAATGGCCGGATTGAGGCCCAAATAAGCAGGGAGTATGGGCGCAACGGCGGCCGCCCGCGCCATCTGCCATTGTAGGAGCGCTCTCCAGAGCGCGACCGCCCGCCTTCGAAGGCCTCCCATGTAACGGCCCTTGCCCGCCAAGGGCCGCTACGAAGGCAACCCCGCTCGGTAGGGGCGGCCCTCCGTGGCCGCCCGCTTCGAAGGCCTCCTCTCCAATGTCCCCTGTCTTCAAATCCCAAATCCCGATTTCCAAATCCCAAATGCCTTTGCCTCTCCCTTCCGCCTTCCCCCTTTTCTTCGAATCCCCGGTGGGCTATGCTGGAACGCAGTCGGGGCGTAGCGCAGCCTGGTAGCGCATCTGCTTTGGGAGCAGAAAGTCGCGAGTTCAAATCTCGCCGCCCCGACCATCTTCCTCCCTGGACGATCGGTAGGCGGCCCCTCGCGACCGCCCACCTTCGAAGGCTGCCCATGGTGCGGCCCTTGCTCGCCAAGGGCCGGCCCCTTCGGGCGATGCGAGCATCGGCCGCTACGAAGACAACCCCGCGCGGTAGGGGCGGCCCTTCGTGGCCGCCCTTGTAAATAGGTGGCTGTCCCGAATTTCACAGGGAGGGCGGGAGGGACGGACGCAGGAACGGGGGAGCGGAACGGGAGCAATAAGCGCCCTCCCGTCCGCGTTGTTTGGATCCCATCGAGGATCGCATTGGCCCGTTCCGCCTCCATGGGAATGGATCCAGGAGAGTCCCATGGCGACCACACAATCGCCCGCCCGTCCGTCCTCGGCGCGCCCGAGGGCCCTCCGTCCCGAGTGGTTCGCGGCCATGGCGGCCTTCGAGAGGCCCAGCCTTCGAAGGGCCCTGTGGCAGATGCTCGACACCTTCGTGCCGTACGCGGCGCTCTGGGCGCTCATGGTCCTGCTCGTCCGCCGGGACGCCCCGTACGGGATCGTCCTGCTCCTCTCGGTGCTGGCGGCGGGCTTTCAGGTCCGCATCTTCATTCTCTTTCACGACTGCTGTCACGGCTCCTTCTTCCGATCCCGCCGCGCCAACTCCGTCCTGGGGACCCTCGCGGGCGTGCTGACCTTCACGCCGTTCCGGGAGTGGCGCCTCGCCCACAACGCCCACCATGCCACCGTGGCGGACCTGGATCGCCGCGGCATCGGGGACGTGACCACCCTCACCGTCGAGGAATACCGCGCCGCCCCCCTCCTTCGGCGTTTGCGCTACCGGGCCTACAGGCACCCGCTGGTGCTGTTCGTCCTGGGGCCGGTGTGGCTCTTCCTCCTCTCCTTCCGCTTCTTCCCCAAGGGCGCGAAGGCGCCCGAGCGCCGCAGTGTCCTGATCACCAACCTCGCGCTGGCGGTTCTCGCGCTGGTCTCGAGCTGGACCATCGGCCTGAAGACCTACCTCCTCATCCAACTGCCCGTCCTTCTGATCGGGGGCGCCATCGGCATCTGGCTCTTCTACGTCCAGCACCAGTTCGAGCGGGGCTACTGGGCCGTCCACCCGGCGTGGGATCCCGTGGAGGCCTCGCTGAAGGGGAGCTCCTACTACAAACTCCCCAAGGTCCTGCAGTGGTTCAGCGGCAACATCGGCCTCCACCACGTCCACCACCTCCGGCCCCGCATCCCCAACTACAACCTGCAACGGTGCCTCGACACCCTTCCCGCCCTTCGGGAGGTGGAGCCCCTGACCCTCTGGAAGAGCCTCCAGTCCCTGCGGCTTCGCCTCTGGGACGAGCGGGAGAGGCGCATGGTTGGCTTCGGAGCGCTTCGAAACCTCCCCGCCTCCTGATCAACCGGCCGATCCTGTGGCGCCGCCGCACCATCGGCCGATGCGAGCATCGGCCGCTACGAAGGCAACCCCGCACCGTAGGGGCGGCCCTCCGCGGCCGCCCGCCCCACGGTTACTTGGTCCGGCCGTCTCTCGTCTAACGTCTAACGTCTAGCGTCTCCCGTCTAGCGTCTCCCGTCTAACGTCTCCCGTCTAGCGTCTCCCGTCTAACGTCTCCCGTCTGCAGTCTCTCGTCTCGCTTTTAAATGGGTGGCTGTCCCTAATTGTTTTCCTAATTGTTTTGAAAGTAAGGATTCCTTACTCTTGTCTTTATAAGGAGACCGCACTATGTTTTCCGTACGGAGGCGCGGGATGTTTGCGAAGCGGACGGCGAAGAACCAGTTGACCCTCCCCAAGGCCATTGCGCAGAAGTTCGAGGGCGTGGAGTACTTCCAGGTGAGCGAGGAGGCGGGATCCATCGTGCTCGCTCCGGTTCGGCCCAGCCGCGCGGCGGAGGCGCGGGCCAAACTTGCCCGGCTGGGGATCTCCGAAGCGGATGTGGCCGAGGCCGTGGCCTGGTCGCGCCGGAAATGAGGGTCCGGGCCGTCTTGGACACGAACGTGGTGGTCTCGGCCCTGCTCTTCGAGGAGGGCCGGCTCGCCTGGCTGAGAGATGCTTGGCGCGCGGGCTCCTGCGTTCCCATCGTGTCCGCCGCCACGGCGTCCGAGCTCGTTCGTGTCCTCGCCTATCCGAAGTTCCGATTGGAGCCGGAGGAGCGGTGGGACCTCCTCGGCGAGTACCTCCCCTTTGCCGAGGAGTTCGCCAAGCCACAGCGGGCGCCCAGAGGCTTGAAATGCGAGGATCCGAAGGATCAGATCTTCGTGGACCTCGCCTTGGCCGCCTCGGCCGACGCCCTCGTGACGGGGGACAAGGCCCTCCTGGCCTTGGGCGGGGGAGCCCCCTTTGCCCTCCTCACCCCCCAGGGTCTCAAAGCGAGACTGGGGGGGGAGGGAGTGAGTAGGTGAGCAGGGGAGTAGGGGAGTAGGGGAGTAGGGGCGGCCCTCCGTGGCCGCCCGCCCCTCGGCCCCTGTAGGAGCTCTCGCCAGAGCGCGATGGCGTCGGCCGCGAAAGCCGGGAGGGCGCGGAGGCCCTCCCCTACGGGCCCCGAAGCGCCCCCCGCGGTCCTGGGACGCCCCACCGCCTTACATCTCCCGTCTTCTATGAAGAGGCCGGCGGTGTCAAGGCTGGGGGCCGGGGAGGCGCGGGGTTGGGGGTGGACGAGATCCGGGGCGGTGGGGACTTGGGTGGGACCAGCGACCTCCACGCTTCTATCCGCACTGTTTTGAGGCCCGTCAGGGAGGGCCGTGCACGAGGGAGGGTCCGCAAGGGTAGGGCGCTGCCATCTCACGTACGGCGTGGAAGGCCGAAGTCGGCTCGACCCCCCGAGACGGGAACGCAGTCGCCGTTTCCCATTTCGGAGGCTGGAAAAATCCCAAGAGTCCCGGCCACACCGGGTCGGGATTCGATTTTCGGAGGATAGGACTGGGGCAATCGCCTCCGGCCCATCAGGTCAAGGGAAACCAGGCCCTGAGCCTGTTACGAAGGGCCAGAAAGGATCTGTCCACACAGCTCTCGATGGGTGCATGGCGGGCGATTTCACGATACACGGACGAAGAGCGGGGGACGCCCGTTTCGCGCAGGACTTCTTCCATGGCTTCTTTGGGCCTTTGGGGTTTCGTTTGATCCTGTGCTAAGAACCCCTTTTCGCCAAGCCAATGCCAGAGATCCGGCTGGTTCCTCTTCCAGGCGACAATTGTTTCTAGGTGCCGTGATCGGCTCCAGCACCAGGCCTCCAGTTCGGGACAGAGGACAACGACCTCGGCCCTATCGGACCATCCGTTGACCCGGAGTTTCTCCAGGCACGTATTCCGAACGCGGCTGGCTGTGAGTCTTCCTTCCTGGCCGCACCCCTCGTAGTCGAAAAGGACCAAAGCGCGGGAGGCGATGGAAAGGTACCCACGCAGAAAGTCCTCGCAGCGTTGAAAGACCCCCGGATCTCTTTGAGGGTGGACCAGGATCTTGAAGCGAACGGAGCGGATTGCAAGGCTCTCTCTCCGTTCTTCCAGGAGAGACTTCAACAAGGCTTCCTGGTTCTTGTCGGCCACCAGGATTACGAGGTCAAGGGAGGCCCCGTCGCTCATGAGAGGACGCCCGCCGCGTAGAGGCTTCCCAGGTCCACTTCCCCTTTCCAGTCGCGAAGCGCGGGGTGATCGCGACCCTGCACGATATCCGTAGCCCCGTCCGACGTTTTCGCGAAGCAAAGGATCTCCTCGGGCCTGACCATGGAGAGAACCAGCGGAGAGTGCGACGCACAAAAGACCTGCTTTTCGTAGGCCGAAGAAAGCGATTGGAGCACCGTCTCCATGGCGCGGGGATGGATGCCGTTTTCAGGCTCCTCGATGAGAAAAACCCTCCCCGGGTCCTCCGTGTAGGCGAGCAGGGTGAGGGCCATTAGCCGCAGGGTTCCGTCCGAAAGCGTCCAGGAGGGCGCCTTCAGCCCGTTTTGCAGCGAAGCCAACAAATAGCGGTGGCGGTCCTCCTCCCGGACCACGGTTTCCACAGTTTGCAAGTCCGCAATCGCCTCACGAACATGGTTCACCCACGCATGAAAACGGTCCGGGTTCCGTTGGAGCCGGTCGACTACCCAGGGAAGGTTGGACCCATCCGGCAAGAATCCTTGGGCGGCAATCGGAGGCGAGGAGTTTCTCATGGCCTCGCTCTCCAGGACCAATTTTTGCAGGCCCTCCATCAAGAAGCCCTTGAACCATACGGCCACAGGGAAACGATCCTCGTCTTCGGGCAAATTGGCGAGGCCGGCCTTTTGAGGGCCAAGGCGGAAGGGGTTATTCCAATCGGTAGTTTCCGCATGAAAACTGTGGTTTCCGCCGCTGGTTTTCGTTACGACCTTGCGCCGGGATCGGGGCTCGCGAGCTCTCAAGTCTTTTTTTTCCAACAGAGAGGGGCGGGAAGCCCTCGATTCAGGAAAGAGGAGGGGGGTGCGCGCCTCGGGTTCTCTGCTGGATGTTGCCTTAAGCCAAAGCGTTTCGGAAAGGAGAGCCAAGTTCCCTTCGCCATCGGCGCCCACGGAAATTTCATAGCGGCAGCGATCCGCTTCTTTCAGTTTCAAACGCTTCCGTCTCTCGCGTGGAATCTCCGCTTCGATGGCCAGCTCGAAAGGGATCTCCCTGCCCATCCAAACCAAATCTCCCGGCCGAGAGGTGCGGTTCCCTGTTGCGGCCTGAAGTCCATCCCGGAGAAGGTCGCGAAGGAAAAGCGGGACGTCCAGAAAGGTGGACTTGCCGCTGCCGTTCGGCCCCACCAGGACCTGAAAGGTGGAGACCTCCTGTTGAATGTCGTGAAGGCATCGGTAGTTCAAGGCCTCGATCTTGCGGATCATGAGAGACTCCTGCCTTCATTGTAAACAGGTGCACCTGGAAAAAAAAGGGAGGGCCGGCCGGCCCTCCCTTTCTTGCGTACAGGATCGCCGCTCGGGCTATTCCAAGTCGTCGAGAAGGATCTCCTTGCCCGACCTGTAGCCCACCTTGCGCGTGATCTTGATCGTGTTGCTGGTGAACTGCTGGCCGTCGAAGTCCGTGGACTGGACCTTCACGTAGAACTTCTTGGCGCCGGGGTAGGGGTTGGGGAAGGTCACGGAGTAGAAGGAGTGGTTGCCCTTGGGCTGGGTCAGGGTGCCCTGAACCGGCGCGAAGGAGCCCGGATCGTTGCTCTTGGAGGCCAGCACCTGGAAGTTCGCCGTGCCCGACTCCACGTTCGTCCGGAAGTTCACCGTCACCACGCCCTTCTTCAGCGACGCATCCGCCGAAGCGAAGACGCCCGCGGGCGTGGGGCCGACAGTTGAATAGGGAGCCCCGACAAAGTCAGTTTCATAGCCGCTTTCGGTCACGACGCTAAGGGCTAAGTAAACCGTATTTGTTGAAGGTTTTGGAAAACTGACCCCGACTTGTGACGTAGTCGTGGCCCCGCTAATAAAGCCACCATTTGCATCGCCTACATATGTCCAGCCAAGAAGGCGATTCAGGTTCGTGGGCGGTGTGGCCGATTCGGTGCGGTATATTTTGTAGCCCGTAATCAAATTGCCCGTTGGGGTGTCCCCAGATGCATAGTTGCCAAGACCATTTGGCGGGTTTCCAGTGAGATTGACGTCAAGTACAGTCGTTGCAGCCCCGGGAGGGCTGGTCATTGTCGCATTGGAGATGAAAGGGATCGGCGCAGCCATCACCTTACCAATTGAGTCCAAGTGAGACCAATTGGCACCGTTGCTGGTGCTTGAAATCAAGGCATACTGTCCAGTGGAATCGGAGGTCAAAATGCAGATCCGATCAGAGCCAGGATTTGTGTTCTGAGGACAGCCGTTGAAACTACCTTGGTTCCAAGATGTCTTAATAAAATAGTCGCCAGGGACGTAACCAGCACATCCACCCGGAGACCCTTGAAAGAGAAAGCGTGCCGTGCTACTAGGCAGGCATGTAGCGAGAGCATCAGCTCCCAAGTTGCTAAACGCACCCATATCGATTCCCACTAGCACGTTTGCAGCAGGAATGCCACAGTCCACACCAGAAGAGCATGTAGATCCATCGAGTGGATTCAGATCATTGTAAGCGCAGCCGGCGGGGACCGAAGCGATCGCGTAACCGTTACCGCAATCATCGACAGTTGGGTTTGTGGGTACCCCCTTGCCGAAAGCCCACATCCTGGCCCTCACGTTTGTGGAAGTTACGTTGAAGCCCCCAAAGGCGGGACCTGCAAAGTTCGAGATTTCGCCCTGCGCCGCAGTAGGACAGGTGGCAAAGATTGAGTATGGTCCTAGAATCAGGACAGCGATAAAAGTAAGTGCCATGCACCTTTTCATCTGACGATCTCCTCTTCGATTCGCAGCATCAATAATGAGCAGGCGTCCAAGAAACGCCCGAACCGGAAATCACCTGGTATGCTGTGCCAGGCACAATTGCAAAGTCGACATCGCCAATTGCTCCGCCAGCGTACCGTTGCCAAATGGTTCCGGTGAAGTTGTACACCTCCACTGAAGTACCCCCGGCGGCGATGATCTCAGCCCGCAATTGTGAAGCCGTCGAGGCGGTACTGTGGTATGGAACCGCAACAAAGTTAGTTACACCGGCTTGAAAAGTCACCGTCTTTGATGGGTTGTGCGACCCCACAACGACCCATCCGGAGATGTTAGTACCGCTGATCACCTGGTACCCAACGCCGGACGAGAGAGAGAAGTTCACATCTCCGATCGCTCCTCCTGCGTACCGCTGCCAGATACTCCCGTTGAAGTTGTAAACCTCGACGCTCGTTCCTCCAGCAGCGATCAAATCGTTTCTCAGATTGGAGGCAGTCGCTGAGCCACCATCAACGCTCTGACCATCAACCGTGCAGTAATACGGAAGTGAAATAAAGGCTGTCGTTCCAGCGGTAATTGGGATACTGATCTTGAACCCCATGTTGCTCCCGATGGCGACGGTGCTGACGATCGCCATGAGAAGCGCGGCGACGACGAGCAAGACCTTGGTTCTCATGCAAACCTCCTTTGGGGTGGACCGTTCGTAAGGGTTCCGCCTCTGCGTGGGAGGCGTCGCCAGACGCCGATCGTCTCTCCCTGTGCACCTCACGCTTTCGGCTCAACTTTGTAAAACACGACGGGGCTGTCGTTCATTTCCGGGTCGGTCCAGCGGGTGCCGCGGACGACGCCGGCGGTCTCGCAGGTGTCGAAGGTGGGGCGGGTGCACCGGTAGACCACGTACTCGCCCTGGGGGTCCCCCTGCCAGGTCAGTTCCACGCCCGCGGGGGCCTTGGAGAGGCGGGGGGCGGGAGGGGAGAGGGGCGATGGG
>CAZPSH010000032.1:0-28769 GCA_964589625.1 uncultured Thermoanaerobaculia bacterium | reverse complement strand
AACAAGTACTTCGTGGACGAAGTCTACTCCGCCGCCTTCATCCGTCCCCTGGTCATGATGTCCCGTATCGCTTCCGGGGTGGACAAGTGGCTCGTGGACGGGTCGGTGAACGTCGTGGCGTACAGCAATGAGGTCCTCGGGCTCCTGCTCCGGTTTTTCCAGACGGGATACATCCGGAACTACGCGCTGTTCCTGCTCCTGTCGGTCCTCGTGCTGATCTACTTCTTCTCCTGAGGGGGGAGCTTCATGGGCGATTTCCTGATGGGTGCGCTTCCCGTGGCGGGCATGGCCCTGGCGGCCTGCCTGCTCTTCCTCCTGGCCGCGGTGGTCAAGAACGCACGGCTTATGGGGGGACTGGGCGTGGCCGCCATCCTCCTCCTGGGCGGGGCGCCCGTTGTGCTCCTCTGGTCCGAGGGCGGGAGGGTCGCGCCCCAGACCCTGCTCTCGGCGGACCGGCTCGCCCTCTTTTTCGACGGGCTTTTCGTCCTGGCCGCGGCGCTCGTGGCTCTTCTCTCCCTGGACTACTTCCGGCGCAAGGACTCGGAGCACGGTGAGCTCTTCGGGTTCCTCGCCCTTGCGGCCATGGGGATGATGGTGCTCGGCTCGGCGACGAACCTCGTGACCTTCTACCTGGGCCTCGAAACCATGTCCATCTCCTTCTACGTCCTGGCCGCCTTCTTGAGGACCCACGAGAACGCCGTGGAAGCGTCCCTTAAGTACTTCCTCCTCGGCGCCTTCTCCTCGGCCTTCCTCCTCTTCGGCATGGCCCTGGTCTACGGCTCCGCGGGCTCCCTCGACTTCGGGGGCGTGGCGGCCGTTCTGGCCTCGGGCTCTCCAGCCCTGGGCGAGCCCTTCCTCCTCCTCGGCTTCTTCCTCTTCCTCGTGGGCCTATTTTTCAAGCTCTCCCTGATCCCCTTCCACTTCTGGGCCCCGGACGTCTACCAGGGATCGCCCACCCCGGTGACGGCGCTCATGGCCGTCGGCGGGAAGACCGCCGCCGCCGCGGGCGCCATCCGGATCTACCTCTCCGCCTTTCAGGCCAGCCCACTGCTCTCGGAGAAGTGGCTCCTCCTCTTCGTCACGGCGGGGCTCCTGACGATCTTCGTCGGTAGCATGATCGCCATCACCCAGAGGCAGATGAAGAGGCTGCTGGCCTATTCCTCCATCGTCCACGCCGGCTTCATCGCCCTCGGACTGGGTACCCTTGCGGTTCCCGCCCTTCGGGGTCCCATGCTGGAGGCCGTTCTTTTCTACCTCGCCGCCTACCTCCTCATGAACATCGGGGCCTTCACCGTGGCCGGGGCCGTGGAAACTCCGGGCCGGATGGACGAGGCGCTCACGGCCTACGCAGGCCTGGGCACGACGGCGCCCTTCGCGGGGGCCCTGTTTTCGGTGTTTATGTTCAGCCTGGCGGGCATCCCGCTGACCGCGGGCTTCCTGGGAAAGTTCTACGTCTTCAAGGTCCTCGTTCACGGCGGCTATTACGGGTACGCGGCCCTCGGCCTCGTGGGGGCGGTGATCGCGACGTACTACTACCTGAAGGTGGTGGTGGCCCTCTATTTCCCCGGCCAGGACGCCGAGATCCCGCCCGCACCGAAGATGGGCGCGGTCACCCTGGGGGTCCTGGGGCTCATGGGCGCCGGCACCCTGTACCTGGGCATCTTCCCGGGATTCCTGAACGCGCTCGTGTTCGGCCTCACCATCGGCTGAACGGGCCGCAGGGCTGATCGGGCCCGCCATGACTGAAAAAACCGACCTCCGGCCCCACGCCGCCCTCCTGTTCGTCCAGATCACCTTCGGCGCGTTCCACGTCGTGTGCAAGTTCGTCCTGGGTTCGGTGGAGCCCCTGGCGGTGGCCGCCACCCGGATCCTCATCTCGACGCCCCTCCTGCTTCTCCTGGCCTACCGGACAGACCCCAGGATGCCCTCCCGGGCGGACCTCGGGCGGCTGACCGTGCTCGGCGTCCTGTATATCGCCGCGATCCCCACGGGGGTCAACTACGACCTCAACACGTGGGCCCTCGGCAGGTCGTTCCCCGCCCTCGTGGCGGCCTACACGACCCTTCAGCCGGCGGCCGCGGTCCTGCTAGCCGTCCCCTTCCTGAGGGAACGACTGGGATGGCGGGAGGCCCTGGGCTTTACCCTCCTCTCCCAGGGCCGGCTCTTCGTCAGCGGCCGGAGGGGCGGGGAATCGCCGGAGGCCGCGCGGGGTTGAACGGCCTGGAGAAAGGGGGGGCGCCCCGCATGACCGTCGAGGCCTACCACGAGGCCAGCAAGCACCGGCCGGACCGGTACGCCGACGGGCCAGGCTTCCTGGATTGGGCCACCCAACCCGACCCCTTCCGGATTTTCGAGGGGGCTCCCTCCACGAGGCTACCATTGGGAGCACTTCGTTCGGGCCCCGGTTTCGGGGACATCCACACCCGGTTCGTCGAGCCTCCGGTGCCCTTGGGGATTTCGGGCCTCGGCGCCTTTCTGGAACACTCCCTAGCCCTCTCGGCGTGGAAGGCCCTGGGCCGATCCCGCTGGGCGCTGAGGTGCAACCCCTCGAGCGGAAACCTGCATCCCTCCGAGGGATACGTGGCCTGGCCGGGCAGCGCGGACCTGCCACCTGGCGTCTACCATTACCTCAGCCTGGCCCACCGCCTGGAGCGGAGGGCCGCGCCCCGGGACGCCCGGGCATGGCGAACCGCCTTCGGCGGCCGCGGATTCCTCGTCGGACTTTCGTCCATCCACTGGAGGGAGGCCTGGAAGTACGGCATCCGGGCCTACCGATACTGCCAGCACGATGCCGGCCACGCCCTGGCGGCCCTCCGCTACGCCGCCGCCTGTCACGGGTGGAGTCTGCGCCTCCTTCCCGACTGGGGCGACGGGCAGATCGAAAGGCTCCTCGGCCTGGACCGTGGGGCCGACTTCGAAGGCGCCGAACGGGAGGACCCGGACTGGGTGGCGTGGGCGGGCACGGGGGACGCGCCACCGGGGATTCGCGACTCGCTCCTCGAAGCCCTCTCCCAATGCGATTGGAGCGGAGCGGCCAACGTCCTGAGCCCCTCGCGCGCGGATTGGCCGGCGGTGGAAGACGCCTCCGAGGCGGGGAGAAAACCGCCCACCCGGGAACCGGACGAGCGGGCCCTCGGAGGCGATCCCCTCCCGCCGCTTGGCTTCGCGGACCGGAATCGAAGCGCCGGGGACTTGATCCGGGCCCGACGGAGCGCCGTGGCCTTCGACGGGGTCACCGCGATCTCCAAGGAGGGCTTCTTCCGCCTCCTGGACGCCCTCTTGGTTCGCCCCGGCGTGCCGCCCTTCGACGCATGGCCCTTCAGACCCCGCATCCACCTCCTGGTCTTCGTCCACTTCGTGAAGGGGATCGCTCCGGGACTTTACTGGCTTCCCAGGTCGGCTGGCGCCACTGAACGCCTGCGCGCTGCCTGCGCGCGAACCTGGCTGTGGTCCCGCTTGGAGGGGGCCCCAGAGCATCTCCCCCTTGTCATGCTGGCCTCTGGAGATGTTCGTCGGACCGCCAAGGCCCTCTCCTGCGGCCAGGATATCGCGGGCGACTCCGCTTTTTCCGTCGGGATGCTGGCCGAGTACGGAGAGACCCTATCGCTGGGCCCGTGGTGGTACCGCAGGCTCTTCTGGGAGGCGGGAGCGGTGGGCCATGCCCTCTACCTCTGGGCGGAGGCGGAGGGCCTGCGGGGCACGGGTATCGGGTGCTTCTTCGACGACGAGGTCCACGAACTCGTCGGGCTCAAGGGGACGGCTTTCCAGTCTCTCTACCACTTCACGATGGGGGGTGCGGTGGAGGATGTCCGGCTCACGACCCAACGGCCCTATGCCCACCTGGAGAACGGGAGGAGCGGAGACCAAGGGCCATCCATCCCGACAGGATCCCCAGGGCGGAAAGGCCCAGAAGGACCAGGACGGGGGACGTCCTTTGGGCCAGGACGCCGACGGCCGCCTGGGTCAGCGTGGCAGCAAGGCCTCCCGCGCCCGTCACGAGCCCCGTGGCTGCGCCCAGGCGGTTTCGAGGCACTTCGTCTCCCATGAGGGCGAAAAGGAGGGGGAAGGTCATCAGGACCAGAAACATGGAGAGCCCCAGGAGCGCCACGGAGGCCCAGAGCCCCTCGATCAGAAGAAAGCCCGCGAAGGCGGCCCCCGAGCCCATGAGCAGGCCGGCCAGGAGCCTTCCCCGGTCCCACCGGTCCGAGAGGCTTCCGCCCAGGGGTTGGGCCAGGACTCCCGTGGCCATGACCAGCGTCATGACCGTTCCCATGGCTCTTTCGTCCAAACCCCGGACGGCAACCAGGAAAGTGGGAAGGAACCCGGCGGCCGTGACGAAGAAGGCGGTGCGGAGAAAGGAAAGGGCCACCATTCTCGCCAAGAACCACCGGTTTACGGGCCCACCTGGTAAGGGGGGGGCGTTGCCAGCCGTTTGAGCGTGGGGGGACGCAATCGGGAAGGCCGAGACGGTGGCCAGGCCGAGGAGGACGCCCGCCGCCGCGAAGGGGAGGACGGCCCGGCCGGGGGATCCCAGGACCACGGCGAGTTCGGCGAGGGCGAGAGGGAACAGGGTCCGTGCCGTAGCCATCCACGAGCACGTGGGTGGAGGTGGTCAGGAAGAGGGTTCGCACCTTCGAGAGAGCCCCCGATGGGGCCGCTCCGGCCCCGGGTTGCATGCCCGCACCCGGGCCTGTCCCGTTGTGATTCACCCGGTCACCCACAGAATCCATGGCGTTCCGACCACGAGGAACACCGCCGTGTTGACCGCCGTGATGAGGCCCCCGCACCGGTAGATCTCGGAGGTGGACAGGTGGCCGCTTCCCGTGAAGAGGATATTTGCGCTGGAACCCTGTGGGGTGATGCAGGAGAAGAAGTTGGTCGCGAAGAGGAGCATGTACGCGGCTAGGGCAGGCGGGACGCCCGAAAAGACGGCCACGTCCAGAAACACGGCAAAGAGCGCGAACAGGTGCGCCGACTGGCTCACGAAGAAGTAGTGGAGGACGACGTACCCGGAGACGAGAGAGAGGTACGCCGCCGCGGGGTGGGCCCCGTGCAGGGCCCCCGCGAAGGAGGAACCGAGCCACGTCATGAAGCCCAGGCGGTTCAGCTCGGCGCTCAGGGTGAAGAGGATGGCGAACCAGATCCAGATCTCGAGCGCTTCACCCTCCTTTCGGAAGTCCGAGGCGCGGAAGACGCCCGTGATGAGGAGGACCGCGAGGCCGAAGAGCGCCGCCGCCGTGCGGTCTATGGAAAGGACCTCACCCAGTCCCCACGCGGCCACGAGGGAGAAAAACACGGCGGCCGTGATCCACTCGGCGCGAGTGGGGGGACCCATTTCCCGGAGGGCCTCCGCGGCGAGCCCGGGCGCTTCGGGGGTGCGGGTGACCTCCGGTCCGATGGCCTTGAGAAGGACCCAGGGCACGACCAGGAGGGAAGCGGCCACAGGGACCAGCGCCGCGAGGAACCAGGAGCCGAAGGTGACCTTCACACCCGCCGTCTCCAGGGCCAATCCGGCTCCGGCGGGGTTGGCCGCCATGGCCGTGAGCCACAACGAGGAGGAGAGGCTCAGGGAAGCCATTCCACCCATCATCAGGAAGGCGCCGAGGCGTCTGCGGGCTCCTTCGGGAGTCGCGCCGAGCCCCTCGCAGAGGGAGGCCACCACGGGATAGAGGACGCCGCTCCGCGCCGTGTTGCTGGGGAAGGCCGGAGCGATGAGGGCGTCCGTCACGAAGAGGCTGTAGGAAAGCCCGAGGGCCGAACCGCCGATGCGGTGAATCACGTGGAAGGCGAGCCGTGCGCCCAATCCGGAGCGGATCACGGCGCGGGAGAGGAGGAAGGCGGCGACGATCAGAAGGATGAAGTCCTCCGAGAAGCCCGCGAACATCTGGCGGCCGGTCAGCGTGCCCGAGAGGACGGCGCCCGCGCCCGCCGCCAAGGACGCCGTCAGGATCGGGAGGGCTTTCAGGACCACCGACACGATGGCGAAAAGAAAAAAGCCGAAGAGGTGCCATGCGGGAGGGGTCAAGCCCTCGGGCGGCGGGAGGACCCAGGCGCAGAGACCCGCCGCGGCGGCCACCGCCAGGGGGGCCGGCCGCACCTCTGAAGTCCACCGCTCGAAATTTCGGCGCGCCGCTCCCATGACCTCATTGTACAGGTCGGGAAAGAACGGCGTACACTCGGTGTTCCATACACGGAAAGGAGATCTGTTCATGGCGACGATCACGTTGAAAGGGAACCCCATCCATACCTCGGGAGAGCTTCCCGCCGTCGGCTCGAAGGCCCCAGAGTTCAGGCTGACGCGGTCCGACCTCTCGGACGCGTCCCTAGCCGATTTCGCCGGGTTCAAGAAGATCCTGAACATCGTTCCGAGCCTGGATACGGGAGTCTGCGCCGCGTCCGCCCGGCGGTTCAACCAGGAGGCCGCCGCCGTGGACGGGGTCCGGATCCTCACCATCTCTCGGGACCTGCCCTTCGCCCAGGCCCGTTTCTGCGCCGCCGAGGGCATCGAAAACGTGGTCATGCTCAGCGAACTGAGGGACCTTTCCTTCGGTGACTCCTACGGCGTGCGGATCGTAGACGGGCCGCTGGCCGGACTGCTCAGCCGGGCGGTCGTCGTTCTCGATGCGCAGGACCGGGTCACGTACGTGGAGCAGATTCCCGAGATCGCGCAGGAGCCCGATTACGCCAAGGCCCTCGATGCGCTGAAGAAGGCGTGAGTAGGTGAGTAGGGGAGTAGGGGAGTAGGGGAGTAGGAGTATCTGGGACGTCAGGGAATGACGAGCGTGTCGCCGAGGTGGAGGCGCTTGCCTGGGGAAATCCGGTTGGCGCGGCAGATCTTGTCCACCGTCGTGCCGTACTTCCGGGCCAGGTCCCAGAGGGTGTCGCCGGACCGGACGTGGTGGACGCGGCCCTTCGGCGACTCCGGCGCCCCGGCCGAAGAAGGCTTGACGGCCAGTCTGCTGGACTCCGACTTTTCGGCCAGGACGAGCCGCTGGCCCGCGCGCAGGGCGTCCGATTCCAAACCGTTCAGTTCCTTGAGACGCGCCACGGGGATGCCGGTTTGCCTGGAAATGGCGGCGAGGGTATCTCCGCGAAGAACCTTGTACACCTTGGCCCCTTTCGGAACGGTCGGCCGGCTCTCCACGTAGAGGCTGGGGTCGCTGGCGGACACGCCCAGCGGGACGACGAGCGTCTGGCCCGGTGCAATCCGCCGCCCCTTCATCAGGTTGGCGAGGCGGATGGCCTCGGCGCTTGTCTTGTACCGGCGCGCGAGGGAGGCGAGGGTTTCTCCCCTGGACACGGTATGCATCGCCACCGCGAGCCGCTCCTCCGAGGGTACGGCGGCAAAGGCCTCCTGAAAGGGGCCGTAGGTATGGGCGGGGATCTTGAGCGCATACTCCCGCGGGGGGGTGACGAGGCGCTTCAGGGAGGGGTTCAAGGCCTGGATCTGCTCGACGGGGATCTGCGCGCAGCGGGCGAGGACCCTCAGGTCGGTGGCCTCGGTCAGGATCACGGAGGCCGTCGGTTCGGGCGGGTCGGCGGGGAGCGTCTCGAAGCCGTAGGCGGACGGGTTGCTGGCGATGAGGATCGCGGCAAAAATGGCCGGAACGTACTCTCGCGTCTCCCGCCGGAGGGTCCGGGTCTTGCGGAGGGTCCAGAAGTCGCCCTTGGGGTTCTTGGCCTTGTAGCGCAGGATGCGGGCCTCCCCGCAGTTGTAGGAGGCGAGGGCGAGGGGCCAATCGCCAAACAGGGCGTAGAGGTCCTTGAGGTACCGGGCAGAGGCCCTCGCCGAGAGTTCGGGATCGCGCCGCTGGTCCTCCCAGAAGTCGATCTGAAGCCCGTACCGCCTCCCCGTGCCCGCGATGAACTGCCACATGCCCACGGCTTTGGCCCGGGAGACGGCCCCCGGATTGAAGGCCGATTCCACGATGGCGAGGTAGACAAGGGAGGGGGCCACGCCTTCGTCCCTGAAGATCTGTTGCATCCGGGGGACCACCGGATACCCGCGCGCCAAGGCCCGGGAAAACCACGTCCGGAGCTTTCCCTGGTACAGGTTCACGTACGCCAGGACCGTCGGGTCGTCGGCCGGAATGTCCAGCCCGACGGAGACCTGGCGGAGGGCGGCCTCCACCTGCGCGTACGTGGCCTGGAGGTCCGCCGGGGTGAGGAAGGTGGCCTCCGTGAGGAGCGTGTCTTTGGGCGACTCCTCCACAACCGCCGGACTCTCCGGTGCGGCGTTGGCATCCAGTTCGATCTGAAAGGCCGCGTCGTTCATGCGGACGATGGCCCCTTGAAGCCTGGGGTTGGCCTGCACGGCGGGCGGGGCCTCCAGGTAATCGACGAGGAGGGCGGCCATTTCCTTCACGAGGCCCGCGGATTGTTCCTCAGAAAGGTCCGGGGACTCTGCGGCCTCGCAGAGGGCCTCCATTCTCTCGGCGAGGGCATTACCCGAGGCCACCTCGGGGGGCACCCGGGGGAGAAGGTCGGCCGGCGCTACGGTGGCGGGCGGCGGGGACTGGACGGCGCACGCCCCGCCCAGGGCGAGCAGGAGCACGAGGGCCCCCAGAATGGCGGACGGACGCAGGGGGTTTCGGGGAGGACCGGTGTGGGATCGGAGGCGAGGGGTCAACGGGCTCTCTCCATGGGAAGCGCCTCCGCCCCGGCGGGGGCCGGGGCGGGGGGCGGTCAGAGCGGGATGTTGCCGTGCTTCTTGGGCGGGCTCCACTCGCGCTTGTTCGCAAGCCCCTGAAGGGCCCGGATGATCCGGGGGCGCGTTTCACGCGGGTAGATGACGGCGTCCACAAACCCCTTCCGGGCGGCCACGTAAGGGTTGGCCAGGGTGCGGCGGAACTCCTCCACCTTGCCGGCCTTGTACCCCTCGGGGTCGGCGGCTTCCGACAACTCCTTCCGGAAGAGGATGTTCACGGCCCCGTCGGGCCCCATGACGGCGATCTCCGCCGTCGGGAAGGCGAAATTGAAATCCGTCCGGATGTGTTTGCTGGCCATGACGCAGTAGGCGCCGCCGTATGCCTTCCGGGTGATCACCGTGATCTTCGGGACGGTGGCCTCGGCGAAGGCGAAGAGGAGCTTGGCCCCGTGGACGATGATCCCCCCGTGCTCCTGGTCCTTCCCAGGAAGGAACCCCGGGACGTCCTCGAAGGTCACGAGGGGAATGTTGAAGCAGTCGCAGAAGCGGACGAACCGGGCGCCCTTGATGGAGGCCTTGATGTCGAGCACGCCCGCTAGGTACGCCGGCTGGTTCGCCACGATGCCCGCCACCCTGCCCCCGAAACGTCCGAAACCGGTGACGATGTTCTGGGCGAAATCCCGATGGACCTCGAAGAAGACGCCGTCGTCCACCACCGCTTGTATCAGGGTCTTGATGTCGTACGGGAGGTTCGGGTTTTCCGGGACCAGCCGGTCCAGGGCGGGGTCTTTCCGGTCCACGGGGTCCTGGGAGGCCCGGACCGGGGGGTCCTCCTGGTTGTTGGAGGGGAGGTATGTCAGAAGCGCCCGGGCCGTGGCGAGGGCCTTGCCATCGTCACCGGCGGTGAAATGGCAGACGCCCGAGACGGTGGCGTGGGTTCGCGCCCCGCCCAGATCCTCCTTGGAGATATCCTCGTGCAGGACCGTACGGATCACGTCCGGCCCCGTGATGAACATGTACGAGGTGGACTCGGACATGATGACGAAATCGGTGATGGCCGGGGAGTACACGGCGCCACCGGCGCAGGGGCCCAGGATGAGGGAGATCTGGGGCACGACTCCGGAGGCGAGGGTGTTCCTCAGAAAGATGTCGGCGTAGCCCCCGAGGGAGCCCACCCCCTCCTGGATCCTCGCGCCGCCCGAGTCGTTGATCCCCACGATGGGGGCACCGACCTTCATGGCCAGGTCCATGACCTTGCAGATCTTTCGGGCATTCGATTCGGAGAGGGACCCGCCGAAGACCGTGAAGTCGTTGGCGAAGAGGAAGACGGGGCGGCCCTCCACCCGGGCATGGCCGGTGACGACCCCGTCCCCCGGGATGCGCTTCTCGCCCATCCCGAAGTCCCGGCAATCGTGTTCCACCAGCGCGTCCGTCTCCTCGAAGGATTCGGGATCGGCGAAAAGCTCGATGCGCTCCCGCGCGCCGAGCTTTCCGGCATCGTGCTGGGCCTTCAGGCGCGCCGGTCCTCCGCCCTCGCGGCCGGCCTGGAGAAGGGCTTCCAGCTCGCCCAAGGGGTCCCGGCTCACGGGCTCTCCTCCAGGCTTCGGTAGGTCAGGTTCCGGACCGCGTCCCGGTAGCTTTCGTCGGGCGGGCTCGTCGAATACCGGCGGACGAACTGGTGGAGCCGCGCGGCCTCCGCGTCGCTCCGATCGAAATCCAAGAGGTCCCTGAGGTTCTTGTCGGCGCCGATGAGGTTTCCCTGCCTCAGGTCCAACACGGCCCAGTTGTAATAGCCGTCCCGGATGATCTCGCGCACGGCTTCGCGCTTCCCCATCTGTCGGGCCAGGGTGTCATCCGGGTAGATGAGCCTCCAAGCCACCCGGAGGCTTTCTGCGTAATCCTGCTCCTTGAAGGACCTGACCGAATAGAGGTACTCCTTCAGAAACTTCTCGTTCCGGAGGTTCTCCTCCTGCATCCGGTTCAGGGACGCGCGGGCTTCGCCGAGGCCGGAGAGGGCCTCCGGATGCATCGCGTCCCGGCTGAGGATCTCCTGGTAGAACCCGATGGATTTGGCATAGTCCCTGGCCTCGGAGGCGGCGCGGGCCCTCCTCAACAGCTCTTCCACCGTCATGGTGGCGGGGGAGGGCTCCTGCGGAACGGGGGTACTCCGACCGGGAGGCCGGTCTGGGACCTGGGGCGGTCTGGGAGGCTTGGGAAGCCTGGGCGTGGTCGCCACCGGCTGGGGCTCGGATTCGCCCAGGAAGTACCTGGCCCCGAAGAAGATCCCCGCTCCGATGGCCACCAGGCCGAGGAGGGCCGTCAGGATCAGCGTGAGGCCCGGAGTGCGGCGCCCTTTGGGCTCCGCCACTTTGGGCGCCGGCAACTCCGCCGCGGGGCCGGGGGACGGGGGGGCGGGGGAAGGCGGCGCCGGTGCGGCCTGGCGAAAGGTCGTGGGGACCTCCTCGTCCCAGGCGAAGGCGGAGGGGGTCTCCTCCGCGGGGGGGGAGGGCGCCGGTGCGGTTGGAAAGGGGAAGTCCTCTGCGGACCCCGTTTCCAGCTGAAACTCCGAAGAGGGGCCCTCGGGGGCGAAATCCCTCGAGGAGGGCGCGGGGGCCGACCAGGCGGACGGGGCCGGTCCCACCGGTTCCGTCGACCGCATCTCCGGACCGGTGGGGGTCAGGAGGTTGTCCTCGAGTTCAAAGGTGTCGACCTCGCCTTGGCCTGCGCCGCCGTGGGGAAGCGCTGAGGGGAGGGCCTCCGCTGCCGACTGCTCGATGCGCGCGAGATAGTACTGCGCTTCCCTGTGCGTTGGAAAGACGGCCAGGATCTTCTCCAGCGTGACCTTAGCGCGGGCGAACTCCCCGGAATTGAAGGCCGCGATGCCCTCGGTGAGGTAGTGCTCGATTTCCCCCTGGTGGGCGTTGACTATCCCCTTGGCGCGATCGATCCGCTCCTGGGCCTCGCGGTTGTTCTCATCCAGGATAAAGACCCGCGTCCAGGCATCGATGGCGTCCTGATATCGGCCCGCGTCGAAGTGCTGCTGCCCCTCCTGGAGATACTCCCGGACCTTCTCGGCCTCAGCCGGCGCGAGCGCCAGGGCGCCGGCGCTCAGGGTCGTGCGTTCGGCGGGGGAATCGAGGGACGGCAGGTCCAGGGATTCGAGGCGGAACACGGGGAGCTCCTCCACCTCCGGCTCCGGTCCCTTTTGAGGGGCGAAGCCCGGGAGAAGGTCGGCGGCGTCGGCGACCACGGTGGAGAAGGGGGGGGAGGCGAAGTCCTCCGGAGGATTTTCCAGTTCGACCTTGAACTGCGCCGCCCCCTGGCTCTCCGGCATGATCTTGAGGATGTCCTGGACGAGCTTCAGGGCCTCGCCCCTCTGCCCCTGGTCCGCGAGGCCTCTGGCCTTGCCCAGTTTGTCCCGGACTTGGAGTTCGAGGAGCATGCGATCCTGGATCTCGGCCAGGTAACCGCGGGCCTCCTGGTTGGCCGGATCCGCCCGCAGGAGCGCCTTGAGCGAGGAGGCCGCCTCCTTCAGACGACCCGCGGCCGCGAATCGCCGTGCCTCATCCAGTCGAACGTCGCTCATGGAATCCACCTCCCGAAAACACCTCATTTTACCCGGTCGGCGCCCCGGAGGAAAGAAGCCGGCGGGGCGGAGAGACCTGGAATGGGGAATGGGATTTGGAATTTGGGAATGGGGATTTGGGATTTGGGAATGGGGAATTGGATTTGAAATGCGGGAGGAAGACGGGGCGGAGGGGGGAATGGACACACCCTGGCGAGTCCATCCGGCTCGACACCGTTAAGGGAGTGACCCGGAGGGGCCCAGGCGCTCCGTTTCTTCAGGACCACCGCCCCAGGTAGTCGCAGCAGGCGTCCCCTCGGGCCATGCACTTCGGGTGTTCCATGCGGACGGAATGGGCGCCCGTCAGTTCGAGGGTTCTCTCCATCCACCCCATGATCCGGTCGCAGAAGAGCCTGTGGGGTTCGTTGAAGCCCGTGAGCCTCAGGTGGGCCGAATGGGCCTCCTGGGCCAGGGTCTCCATCCGGCCGGAATCGTAGTAGGTGCCCATGACCTGGGACGCCTTCCGAATGATGAACCCTGGGTCGGCCACCTTGAAGAAGACCTTGTAGATCGTGTTGAGGCCGTGATCGGCGGAGAACCGGCCCATCTCCCATGCGATGGAGCGCCCGGGCGGGAGCTGGAGGTCCTTCTGGGCTTCGGTCATGAGGCGGATGAGCTGGGAGAGTTCGTACCAACTGCTCTGCAGGATGGGGTTGGAAAAGGTCTCCCGGTCCTCGGGCCCCAGGCGCTGAAGGAGACTTGCGAATCCCCCGTCCCCGAGCTTCTCGTTCAGGTAGATCACGGACGCTCGTACCGCCGTTCCCTTGACCTTGGCCATGGCTCGCCCTCCATGTCCTCCATAGTAGGAGAAGGGAGTGGCCGGAGCAAATGGCCCCCTTCGGATGCTCCCGGCGCGCTCCGCCCTTGCGAGTCCACGCGGCCGGCGGGTACACTGGGACCACCCGGTCCACGGTCGAGGTCCGGCGCCCAGGGGTGTCGAAATGTCGGGTTGGACCAGCCGTTCACAGAAGCTTCTGTACGATCTTCTGCCCATCCTCTTCGCCCTTCTCGTCGCCGTCGTCTACTTCCTTATGGTGGTGCCCAACACACGGCCCTCTCAGACCCAGTCCGCCGGAAGGAACACGGGCGCCGTGAAAGCCAGGGAGGCCCGGATGGTCCAGGTATCGGGTTCCATGGACCATGTGGCGAGTTCTCCCCAGGAGGTGTCTTCGGCCATTTTGGAGATGCAGGCGAGCGTGGAGGAGATCGCCCGCAACGCGGGTGGGAGGAGGTTGCCTTGAAGTGCTCGGCATGGCTGTTCGTAAATACGAGGCGGTGAGCGCCTGCCCGCACCGGGCGGAGGAACAGCGGTGATGCAGACTCCCCTCCTGCAGGCTCTTCGTCGGATTGCGCGCATTGTCGCCGAAACCCTGGACCTAAAAGAGGTCTTTGAGAGGGTCGCGGCGGTGACAACCGAGGCCATCCCGGCGGAGCAAATGGCCCTAATCCGGATTGAGGAGAATGGGAACCTGGTGCTGCACTCCTTCAGCGGTACCCTCCTCACTCCCCCCGAGCCAATACTCATGGACGATTTCTCCCCGGCCATCGGCCCTGGGATGGACGGCGTCAAGCGGATCGACGACGTGGCTAGCGTTGCTGATCCGAGCTTCCGCATAGACAGGAGGATACTGGAGGACGGATACCGCTCGCTCCTGTCGGCGCCTCTCCGGAAGGGCGGATCTGCTGTGGGCTTCGTCGGGCTCAACTCGAAAACTCCATCCGCATTCACGACGGAGCACGAAGTTATCCTGGCCTCCATCGCCGACATACTGAGCCTGGCCCTGGAGCACGAGCGCCTCTGGAGCCTGGACCTCGTCCGCCGGGAGAGGCTCGACGCGGTCGACGCCCTGCTCCCCATGCTGGCGCAGGTCCTGGACATAAGGGAGATCTTCAGCCAGGTCTCCTCCGTGGTTAAACCCTTCCTGCCCCACGACCACCTGTTTCTCGCGTCCGCCAACGCCGACCGCACCGTGGGGAGGCTGGAGGCGTACTCCGGAGACCTCGTCGTCAAGATGCCTATGTCAGCGCCGCTCGATGAGCGCAGGAGATTCCCCGCTGGAAAGGACTACCAGCTGGTCCGAGACGTCGAAAGGGACTTCCCGGGGGGAGTCTGCGATCACACAATTGCCAAGGAGATGGGTGTTCGCGCTTTCTTGAGGTTCCCCATCTATGTCGAGGGCTTGCCCGATTCGACATTGAACTTCATGTCCAAGACACCGGACCAGTACTCAGAGGACGACGTGCCGGTGGCGCGCCGTGTCGCGGATTATATCAGCCTCGCGCTGTCTCACCGGCGCCTGGCGGAAGAGGAGCGCCGGGCCGCCCTGCTGGAGCAGCGCGTGGAGGCTCTCACTGAACAGTTGGAATCCAGCATCGTTATGAGGCGCGTTGTGGGCCGGTCGGAGAAGTGGAAAGCGGTGCTCTCGCAGATCGCCAGGGTGGCTCCGACGGAGGCCACCGTCCTCCTGACCGGAGAATCCGGAACGGGAAAGGAGGTCGTTGCGAGACTGATACACAGAGGCTCCCCGAGGGCGAAGGGGCCCTTCGTGGCCATCAACTGCGCCGCCCTCCCGGAGACGTTGCTGGAATCGGAGCTGTTCGGCCACGAGAGAGGGGCTTTCACCGGCGCGACGAGAACTCGCGCCGGGTGCATAGAGCAGGCGTCAAGGGGAATTCTGTTCCTCGACGAGGTGGGAGAAATGAGCCCCGCCGTACAGGCCAAGCTCCTCCGGGTCATAGAGGAGAGAGAATTCACGAGGGTAGGCGGCGCCCGCACCATCAAGGCCGACATAAGGCTCGTGGCGGCCACCAACCGCGACATCCGAGCCGCGGTGGACCACGGCCTCTTCCGGAAGGACCTCTATTACCGGCTGCGCGTATTTGAAATCGCCCTCCCCCCCCTGAGGGAGAGGCCCGAGGATATCCTTCCGCTAGCCGAAGCCTTCCTGGAGGACATGGAGCGTACGGTGGCAAGGCCCTCGGGCGGAATCTCGCGTCAGGTCCGCGACGCCCTTCTGGCATATGGCTGGCCCGGAAACATCCGCGAGCTCCGGAACGTCCTCGAACGCGCGACGATTCTATGCGATGGCGGCCTAATAACGCTGGATCACCTACCGCCCGAAATGTCGCGCGGCCCCCGAGCGGCGAATCTCAAAAGTGTCCCCGAGAGCGAGGGGGTGGGCCTCGCTGGCGCCGAGCGAGCGCTTATCCTGAGGACGCTGAGACAATGCAACTACAACCGATCCGAGGCAGCCCGCCGGCTGGGAATCACGCGCCCTACGCTCTACTATAAAATCCAAAAGCACGAGTTGGCCGCAGATCTTCCCCATCCGCAAGGCGCCCCAAGAGGCAAGCGGCTGTCCATTCGTAAACACCTGTCAGATAAGTGACATGCGGCGGCCGTTACGCAGGATGGGCCCGTAATCATCAAGCCACCTCAGTATCAATGAGTTAGCAGCCCTCCACCCCTTCGACATTCTTTGGCACGCGATGTGATAAGAAGGAGGGGGAGGCAGGCGTGTCACAGAAAGCGATTGAGATCCTGTTAGGAAAGCTGATCTCGGACGAGTGTTTTCTGCGCCTTTTCAAGGCAAATCGCCAGCGCGCTATGGCGGAATTCCTTCCTTTCGGGCTGGCTTTCAGCTCGGTAGAGCAGGAGGTGCTGCTCTCCCTCGACCTGGCGCCATTCGAGGAGCTGTCGAAGAGCCTCGACATCCGGATCAGCAGGATAGGCCCTGGCAAAGACGAGGACGGCGCTCCCTGAGCGGTCACCTCCGGGGCCAAAGTGATGGGAAGCTGCGCATGAGGACCGAAGCGCCGGGACCGGCGCCAGGGATGTATGGGTTCGGGTGGACAGGACCCACCCCCCAGCTGGGCTTGTTGGCGTCCGCTCTCGTGGCGCTCAACTCGGCTCATGCACTGAAACCTGCCGCGGCGGAGCGGCTCTCCGGCAACCTGCTCGTCGGCGCGGCCAGGACCATCAGGGCACCACTGAGCGAGGCGACGGTCGGTTCGCTGGAATACAGATGCGATTTTGGCTCGAGCAGGTTCTCCGCGTTTTTGTGCTTCGAGTGGCTCGACGGGGACAGAGCAGCCTCGATGGGGTTCTTCTTTCGGATCTACGAAACCGAGAGCCTGTTGCTTGGGATAGGATCGGGCCCTGGCTACTTCCACAACGGAAAGGTCACGCTCGGCAACAGGCTCGAGTTCAGGTCGGTAGCGGAGCTACAGTTCAAGCTCAAGAACGGCAACGCCTGGGGAATAGACTACTGCCACTACTCGAACGGCGGGACCGGCTCCATAAATCCTGGCGCAGAGGCCCTGCGCGTCTTCTTGAGGATCCAAACTTGAGTTCTGAGCGGGGCGGATTCCTGATAGAGTTTGTTCTTGCGGAGCTCTGGCGGATGGCCTCTCTGCTTTTCGGCGACAGTGGACAGTCTAGGGGTTCGTGATGATTGAGCGGAAGAAGAACATGGGTGCTTGCGCGATTGTCGTCCTCTCGGGGCTCATCGCCTTCATGATAGGCTGTAAGTCCGCGCCGCCTCCCAGGGGTCCGGCCGCAGTCGGAACGGTTACGATACGGGCCGAACGGGTTGTCCTGACGAAGGAGCTGCCGGGGAGGACATCGGCCTATCTGGTCGCGGAGATCCGCCCGCAGGTCAGCGGCATCATCCAGAAAAGGCTCTTCGAGGAGGGGTCCGACGTCAAGGCCGGAAGCCTCCTCTACCAGATCGACCCGGCCCCCTACAAGGCTGCCTACGACCAGGCCGCGGCGGCTCTCGCGATGGCCGAATCCAACCTGCCCTCGGTCAGGTCGCGCGCGGAGCGCCTCAAGAAACTGGCGGCGATCCGCGCTGTCGGCCAACAGGACTACGAGGACGCCGAGGCAGCCCGGCTGCGGGCGGAGGCCAGCGTGGAGGCGAGCAGGGCCGCCATGGAGAACGCCCGAATCAACCTGGACTACACCCCGATCAAGTCGCCGATACCGGGACGCGTGGGAAAATCCAGCGTCACGGTAGGAGCGCTCGTCACCGCCTTTCAACCCGTCCCTCTCGCCGTCGTGCAGCAGCTCGACCCCATTTACGTCGACGTCACCCAGTCCAGCGCCGATCTGCTCCGCCTGCGGCGGGCCCTGCAGAGCGGGACGCTGAAGCCGGGCGGCGAGGCACAGAGAAGAGTGAGGCTGGTCCTGGAAGACGGCACGCTGTACCCGCTAGAGGGGACCCTGCAGTTCCGGGATGTGACGGTGGAGCCGAGCACGGGGTCCGTTACTCTGCGCATAGTTTTCCCGAATCCCGACCAGGTTCTTCTCCCCGGCATGTTCGTTCGCGCAGTCGTAGAGGAAGGAGTGAGCGAGAAGGCGATCCTCGCACCGCAACAGGGCGTGACGCGAGACGTGAAGGGCGACGCCGTCGCGTGGGTCGTTGACAAGGATGAGAAGGTGGAACAGCGCCGGCTGGAGCTGGACCGGGCCATCGGCGACAAATGGCTCGTCACCAAGGGCTTGGCCCCCGGTGACAGGGTCATCGTGGAAGGGCTTCAGAGGGTACGTCCGGGCACCCCCGTCCAAGCCGTCCCTTTCGCCGAGCCCGCCAAAGGCGGCGAACAGGCGAGCGAAGTCCGGCCGGCCGCCGGCACGAAGTAGGGGGCCGCGATGCTGTCGAAGTTCTTCCTAGATCGCCCCGTCTTCGCCTGGGTCATCGCCATCGCCATGATGCTGTTCGGGTGCCTGGCCATTTACAGGCTGCCCATCTCTCAGTACCCGCCCATCGCTCCTCCATCCATCGGCATCACCGCCGTCTATCCGGGCGCCTCGGCGAAGACCGTCGAAGACAGCGTGGTCCAAATCATCGAGCAGAAGATGACCGGCCTCGACCGGATGATCTACATGTATTCAACGAGCGATTCGTCGGGTGCGGCGCAGATCACCCTCACCTTCGCGCCGGGAACCGATCCCGACCTCGCCTGGGCGAAGGTGCAGAACAAGCTTCAACTCGCCATGCCGTCGCTCCCCGACGTGGTGCAGCAGCAGGGAGTCAAGGTCAGCAAATCGACCCGGAACTACCTCCTCATCATCGGCCTCACCTCCGAGGACGGGAGCCAGAGCCAGGAAGACCTGAGCGACTACGCCGTCTCTCAAGTCGAGAGCGTCCTGGGCCGCGTGCCGGGGGTGGGCGAGGTCGAGGTTTTCAGCACCGGCTATTCCATGAGGCTCTGGTTTGATCCGGACAAGCTCACCAAGTACGGGATGACCTCGGACGACCTTGTGGCGGCGGTCCGCGCCTACAACGTCGAAGTCTCCGCCGGCCAGTTCGGGGGCGCCCCCGCAGTGCCGGGCCAGAGGCTGAACGCCTCCATCCTCGTGCAGTCGCTCCTGGTGACACCGGAGGAGTTCGCGGCCATCCCCCTGAGGACAAACCCCGACGGGTCGGTGGTCCGCATCCGGGACGTGGGCCGGGCCGAGCTAGGGACAGACTTCGCCGACACGAGGGTCCTCTTCAACGGCCGGCCCTCCTCGGGCCTGGCCATCCGGCAGGAGGCGGGCGCCAACGCCCTCGAGACAGCGGACCGGATCAAGGCCAAGATGGCGGAGCTGTCGAGGTACTTCCCCCCGGGGATGAAGGTGATCTACCCCTACGACACCACGCCCTTCGTCCGCGTCGCCATCGACGAGGTGTTGAAGACGCTCCTCGAGGCCATCGTCCTCGTCTTCCTCGTCATGTACCTCTTCATGGGGAACATGCGGGCCACCCTCATCCCCACCATCGCCGTGCCGGTGGTGATCCTGGGTACCTTCGGCGTCCTGGGGCTCTTCGGCTTCTCCATCAACATGCTCACGATGTTCGCCATGGTCCTCGCCATCGGCCTCCTCGTGGACGACGCCATCGTCGTCGTGGAGAACGTGGAGCGGGTCATGAGCCAGGAGGGCCTTCCGCCCTGGGAGGCCACCCGGAAATCCATGGGCGAGATTCAGAGCGCACTGGTGGGCATCGGGCTGGTGCTCTCGGCGGTCTTTGGCCCCATGATCTTCTTCCCGGGCTCCACCGGCGTCATCTACCGGCAGTTCTCCATCACCGTCATCGCGTCCATGCTCCTGTCGGTGGTCGTCGCCCTGGTCCTGACGCCGGTCCTCTGCGCCACTCTCCTCAGGCCCGTGGCCAAGGGACACGAGGCTGCCGAGACCGGCTTCCGCGTCCTCCGCCCCTTCTTCATGTGGTTCGACCGGATCTTCTTCGGGCTGAGGGACCGCTACGTGGACGCCGTGGGGAGGATCCTCGGGAGGAAGGCGCGCTTCGCGGTCATCTTCCTCCTCATTGTCGTGGCAATGGTGTTCTTCTACCTGCGGATGCCCACCGGGTACCTCCCCGACGAGGACCAGGGCCTCCTGCTGACCTTGGTCCAGCTCCCGACTGGCTCCACCCTCGAGCAGACCCAGGAGGTCATGACCCAGGTGCGGCGACACTTCCTAGAGGACCAGAAGGACGCCGTGGCCTCCTGCATGACCATCGCCGGCATAAGCTTCGCCGGCCGGGGCCAGAACCAGGGCATGTCCTTCGTCCAGCTCAGGGACTGGAAGCTGCGCGGCCGCGAGGGCCTGCGGGCGAAGGACGTGGCCGACAAGGCTATGGGTGCGCTCTCGGGGATCCGGGGCGCCGTCATCTTCCCCTTCCCTCCGCCCTCCGTCATCGAGCTCGGCAACGCCACGGGCTTCGACTTCATGCTCCAGGACCGGGGCGGCCTAGGCCACGAGAAGCTCACCGAAGCCCTGGGCCAGCTCATGGGGATGGCGGCCAAGGACCGCCGGCTGGCCCGGGTGCGCCCCAACGGCATGACGGACGTGCCGCAGTACAAGGTGGACATCGACTGGGAGAAGGCCGGCGCCCTCGGTGTCCCCGTAAGCTCGATCCAGAGCTACCTCTCCACGGCCTTCGGCAGCGCCTATGTCGGTAACTTCGTCCAGGGCGGGAGGGTAAAGCGCGTCTTCGTCCAAGCCGACGCCCCCTACCGGATGCTCCCGAGTGACCTGGACCGGCTCTACGTCCGGAACCGCCAGGGCGGCCTCGTCCCGCTCTCGGCCCTCGCCTCGGGGCGCTGGGTCTACGGGTCGCCCCGCCTCGAGCGGTACAACAGCTTCCCGGCCATGAACATCCAGGGGGAGGCGGCCCCCGGCCACAGTACCGGCGAGGCCATGCGGGCCATGGAGGAGATCGTCTCCAAGCTCCCCTCCGGCATCGGGTACGACTGGACGGGCCTCTCCTACCAGCAGCGCATGTCCGAGTCCCAGGCCGGGCTCCTCTACGCCTTCTCGATCCTCGTGATCTTCCTCGTCCTGGCCGCCCTGTACGAAAGCTGGACCTTCCCCATCTCCGTCATGCTGGCCCTGCCGCTGGGGGTCATCGGAGGAGTCCTGGCCTCGACCTTCCGCTCCATGCCCAACGACGTCTACTTCCAGATCGGACTCCTCACGGTGCTCGGCCTGACCACTAAGAACGCCATCCTCATCGTCCAGTTCGCCACGCACCACATGGAGGAGGGAATGGGGCTCGTGGAGGCCACCCTCCAGGCGGCCCGGCTGAGGCTCCGGCCCATCGTGATGACATCCATGGCCTTCGGCTTCGGCGTGTTGCCGCTGGCAGTGGCCACGGGGGCCGGCGCCGGGGCCCAGAAGGCCATCGGCACGAGCGTCCTCGGTGGCATGATCACCGCCACGTTCCTTGCAATCTTCTTCATCCCGGCCTTCTTCGTCGCGGTCGTCCAGCTCTTCGGAAGACGGACGAAGCGATCATTTGCCACGGCGGATGCAACGCCAGGTCCAAAGGAGGACGAATAACATGAGACGCGACTTACCCATCCTCCTTTTGATCTGGCTTGGCCTGACGGGATGCACGATGGCCCCTAAGTACGCCAGGCCGGATATGCCAGTCGAGGACGCCTGGCCCCAGAACGCCAGAACAGGTGAGGATCTGGCCGGGGCTCCCGGGGCGGGCGATGTCGCCTGGCGGGATTACTTCCTGGACCAGCGCCTCCAGGCAGTCATAGAACTGGCCCTCGAGAACAACCGCGACCTGCGAATCGCCGCCCTGAACGTAGACAAGGCCAGGGCCCTCTACCGCATCCAGCGCTCGGAGCTGTTTCCCTCCGTCGGGGTGATGGCGACGGGGGAGAAGTACCGCGTCCCGGAAAACGCGGCCGAGGATGGGAGGGCGTACATCGCCGAGACCTATAGCGTGAGCCTCGGCACCCTCTCCTGGGAGCTTGATTTCTTCGGCCGGATAAGGAGCCTGAAGAGGAGCGCCCTGAACCGCTATTTCGCCACCGAGCAGGCCAGGGCCGCCGCACAGCTGTCCCTCGTGGCCGCGGTGGCGGATACCTACCTCGCGCTGGCAGCCGACAGGGAGCAGCTCAAGCTCGCGCGCGCCACGCTCGAAACTCAGAGAGCCTCCTATGACATGATCAAGGCAAGCAGCGACGCGGGCATCGCATCGGACCTGGACCTGCGGCAGGCGCAGAGCCAAGTGGACGCCGCGAGGTTAGACGCGGCTAGGTACGAAGGGCTCGTCGCCATCGGTGAAAACGCCCTCGACATGATCGCCGGAAAGCAGGTCCCCGAGGAGATGCTCCCAGAAGGTTTGGGGGCGGCCCCGGAGATGAAAGATGTCTCGGCCGGCCTGCCTTCGGAGGTCCTGCTGAGGAGACCCGACATCCTGTCGGCCGAGTACCAGCTCAAGGCGGCCAACGCCAACATCGGCGCCGCTCGGGCGGCGTTCTTCCCCCGCATAACGCTCACGGCAGGAATCGGGACCATGAGCCCGGAGCTTTCGGGTCTTTTCGAGTCCGGGACGAGAACGTGGAGCTTCACCCCGCAGATCATCTCGCCCATCTTCGCGAGCGGCTCCCTCCTGGCCAACTTGAAGGTCTCCAAGGTGGAGCGGGACATTGCTGTGGCTCAGTACGAGAAGTCCATCCAGTCAGCGTTCCGAGAGGTAAGCGACTCCTTGGCCCTCCGCGAGACCCTCGCTCAACAGCAGGAGGCACAGGAATCGCTGGTGGGCGCGCTCGACGATAGCTACCGCCTCTCGGATGCCCGCTACAAGGAAGGGATCGACAGCTACCTCGGCGTGCTTGTGAACCAGCGCTCTCTTTACGTCGCGCAGCGCGGCCTGGTGGACGTCCGCCTCGCCCGCCAGGTCAACCTCGTGAACCTCTACAAGGCCCTCGGCGGCGGAGAGTGACTGACTCGGCTCCCGACAGGAGCTCGTACACAACTGATGCAAGATACGCCGGCTGGAGCGAAGCGGGGGTTGGCGGGCGCCCTGTTGCAAAACGGGCGTATGCCTTTGTCGGAAAACCGGGGGGGAAGGGTGGGCCAGCCTGCTCCGGAACCGAGCGATGCTCAGGCCTCCGGTTCCGGTCTCCCTCGTGCGCACCCTCTGGGGAACACGAGGCAAACGGTCCCGAAGGCTCTTCCGGAAATCGGCCAACCTGCCTCCAACGCCGGCCGATTCAATGCACACCCCCTTGACGGTCCCCACGAATCGGGAATAAGGTAAGGGACAGCACCTTTGCGCGGTCACCGGGGAGGGCATCTGGCCGTCGGGGCGGTCATGGGGAGCCACGCTGGGATTCTCACCAAGGGCCCGTCGCGTGCAAGAAGACGCCCCTCAGGGGTGGGGGGTGAAGTGTGTGCCGGGGTGGCATCCTGAGAAAAGGGAGGGACGAACCATGAGCGGGAAAGATGGGCGGATCGCTCGGCAAAGGACGGCCATGGTGCTACTCGTCCTCGCGCTGGCCATGCCCTTGGCGGCCCAGGTGGCCAAGCGGAGGGCGTCCAGCCTGGACGATCTCGCGTTCGCCAAGCCCGAGCTGAGGGTTCAGCCGGCGGCGGTGGACCTGGACAGCCTTCGGGCCCTGGGCGCCGCCGAGGCCAAGCCCTTGGCCGAGGCCTTCGACGCGTTTCTGAGCCGGGAGGGGGGATCCTGGGTCCTCCTCGTGGACCGGAGCACGGGCCGGCCCCTTCTTCTGGAAGGTCAGGGCATCCCTTGGATCCCCGGCGCGAACGCGCTGAGCTACGAGGACCTGGGCCTGAGGGCTCCGGAAGTGCCGCTGGACTGGATGGAAGGCAAGGTCCTTTCCTTCATCAACACCCATCCGGGCCTTTTCGGAGTGGACGCAAGCGACCTGGTGCTCAACAAGGGAGCCTCGGGCCCCATCGGTGGCTATCTCTACTTTCTGGACTTCGGCTGGACCTACCGCGGACTGCCCGTCGAGGGAGCCCACGTGGTCTTCCGACTGAATCACGGCAACCTCGTGCAGATGGGCGCCGAAGGTATCTCGGACTCCATCCAATGGTTGGACCCGGTACCGTATCTTTCGCCGGAGACGGCGGCCGAGATTGCGGGCGGGTTCGTGGGCGGGTTCCAGGAAGGAGACGAGCTCCTGGGCCGGCCGGCTCTGAGCATCCTGCCCGTTTCCCTTCCGCCCGGGGATGAGAAGGCCGCCTTTGACCGGCTTTCCTACCGGCTGGTCTGGACCGTTGCCTTCCACCGGGAGGGGGTCGTCGGAAATTGGGAAACCCGAGTGGACGCCCACACCGGGGAGGTCCTCTCCTTCCGAGACACCAACGACTACGGCAAGGTCCACGGCGGGGTCTATCCCAACGACCGTCCCGCCGCCGAAGTGGACAGGCCCTTCGCCTTCGCCGACATCGGCGGGGGGCTCTACTCCGACGCCGGCGGACTCTTCACCGGAAACGACGCCACGTCCACCCTAAGCGGCCAGTACGTCCGGATTCAAGACGTGACGTGCGGCGCGGGCGGGGGCGCGGGAACCATCAGCCTGACCACCACGACCGGGAACCTGGACTTCGGCATGAGCGCCGGGAGGGACTGCGTGACGCCCGGTGTGGGGGGAACGGGAAACACCCACGCCGCACGGACCCAGTTCTACCAGGTGAACCTCATCAAGATGAAGGCCCGCTCCTATCTCCCCGCCAACGCCTGGCTCAGCGCACAGCTCACCGACCGCGTCAACATCAACGACGTGTGCAACGCCTACTGGTCAAGCGCCTCGGGCACGGTCAACTTCTTCAAGTACGGCGTCTACGGTTCCTGGACCTGCGAGAACACGGGCGAATTGCCGGGCGTTTCCCTGCACGAGTGGGGCCACGGCATGGACTACAACGACGGCAACGGCGCCTCGCCGGACAAGGGAACGGGGGAGACATACGGCGACTTCACGGCCGTCCTCCAAACCCACAATTCCTGCGCCGGGAACGGCTTCTTTATCGGTGCCAACTGTTCGGGGTACGGCGACCCCTGCCTCTCCTGCTCCGGCATCCGCGACATCGACTACGCCAAGCACGCGAGCAACACCCCCGCCGTTCCCACCATGCTCAGCGGGACCACGGGCTTCCACTGCCCGACCAGCGGGTCCTACTACGGCCCCTGCGGGTACGAGGGCCACTGCGAATCCTACATCTCCTCCGAGGCCATGTGGGACCTCGCCGTCCGCGATTTGGTGACCTGGGGGCTCGATCTGAACACGGCTTGGCTCCACGTGGACAAGCTGTGGTACCGCAGCCGGAGCACGTCGGGTTCGGCCTATACCTGCCCCTCCCTGGCCACTACCCACGGGTGCGGCGCGGCCAACTACTTCAGCACCTTCCGGGTGATCGACGACGACGACGGCAACCTGGCCAACGGAACGCCGCACGCCTCGGCCATCTTCGCCGCCTTCAACCGCCACGCCATCGCCTGCACGAGCGTGGTGAACACCGACTCCTCCGCCTGCCCATCCGTCGGGACGCCCGTTCTGGTGGGAACGGCCGGCAGCAACTCCAACTCCCTTTCCTGGGGAGCGGTGACGAACGCCTCCACGTACGACGTGTACCGCAACGAATCCGACTGCGACGCCGGCTTCACGCGCATCGCCACGGTCACGGCGCCGACGGCGTCCTACGTAGACAGCGCGGCCATCGACGGCCTCACCTACTACTACCGCATCCAGGCCGTGGGCTCCAACATCTCCTGCTTCAGCGCCCTCTCCAACTGCGTGACGCTCACGCCCTACACGCCCAGCGGCGTCCTCCAGGGCACCGTTACGGAGCAGGGATCGGGCCTTCCCCTGATGGGGGCACTGATCCACGCCGAGTCGGGCGGGCTCATCTACGAGGCCACCACGGACCTCTCGGGGAACTACCAGATCAACCCGATTGCCGTTGGGTCGTACGATGTGACGGCGAGTCTCTTCGGCTACCTCCCACAAACGGTCAACGGCGTGGCCATCACCGAGGGTGCAACCACGACTCAGAATTTCGCTCTGGCGGGAGCCCCGAGCCACGTGGTGTCGGGCACCGTCTACGACGTGGTCACCGAATGGCCCGTGTACGCCTCCGTCCAAGTCACCGGCTCGGGCTACCCCGGCGCCACCGTCTGGACGGATCCCGTGACGGGCTTCTATTCCATCACGCTCGTGGATGGGATCACGTACACCTTGACCGCCTCCTCCTTCATTCCGGGGTACGAGTCCACCCTGGCAACGGTGACGCCCCTGGGTTCGGATGTGACGCAGGACCTCCCCCTCTCGGCCGCCGCCGCCCCCTGTACCGCTCCCGGCTACACGGGCACGGGCCTCTTCCAGAATCTCGACACCACGACACCGCCCGCTCTCCCTGCCGGCTGGGCCATGGTACGGACCGGAGGAACGAACGCCGCCACGGCGTGGGCCACACGGGCGGGCACGCGGTATCCCTCGGGCTACGCCTCCCACAGCGCCCCCAACCTCGTGTACTTCAACTCCTTCTCGGTCACGACCGGCAACAATGCGCGCCTCTACTACACCGTCCCCCTGGACCTCACGGTGAGCGGCGACCAGCTCTCCTTCTGGATGTTCCACGACACGGGGTACAGCTCCTCGAACGACCGGGTTCAGGTCCAGGTTTCCACCGACGGCGGGACCGTTTGGCAGGACGTCGGTTCGCCGATCTCCCGGTACTTGGCGAGCAGCAACTACTGGTCTCAGCACACGGTGACCCTCGCGGGCTTCACGGGGAGCCCGACCAGCGTCCTGGTGGGCATCCACGGCATCAGCGCCTACGGAAACGACATCCACCTGGACGACATCCAGGTCGGAACGCCGAGCTGCAACGCCCCCGCCTCGGGCGGCCTCATCGTGGGCAACGTGCTGGACCAGAACACGGGCCTCGGGTTGACGGGCACCGTGACGACCAACACGACCACGGGCGCCTCCATGACCGCCGTCGGTACGGGAGCAGACCCGGCCGTGGCGGAGGGCTTTTTCTGGTTCTATGGCCCCGAGGGGACCAACGACCTGACGGCCACGCGCACGGGCTACTCCCCGGGCTCCACCTCGGTGTCGGTGCCCCATTTTTCCACGGTCCGGGCGGACATGCTCCTGGGAGCGGGCCAGATCACGCCCACGCCCGCGACGGTGGACGTGACGGTGGCGGTAAACAGCACCGACCATTTCACCCTGCGGCTGGACAACACGGGCACCTCGGACGTGAACTACACCATTAATGAGACCGGATCGAGGACCCTTCTCCTTCCCAACGCCTGGACCGTCCTTCCCAGCGCCTCGACGGGGGTGTCGAGACCGGCGGGCGCCGCCGTGGGCGGCTACTTCTACATGATCGGCGGAGAATCCACGGGCGGAGGGCGGCTGGGCCTCGTGCAGCGGTACGATCCGGCGGCGAACGCGTGGGACACGGCTCTTCCCGCCATGCCCACGGGCGTCTCCAACATCACGGCGGCCATCCTGGGGAGTGACATCTACGTGGTGGCAGGCAGCGGGGCTGCGGGCACGACGAGCGCCCTCCAAGTCTTCCACACGGCCTCGGGGACTTGGGAGACGGTGACCACGGACCCCTACCCGCAGACCGCTTACGGCGTGGTCCTGGCGGCTCACGGCGGGAGGCTGTACGCTTTCGGCGGATACACGACCGTGTATCTCAACAACGCTTACGTCTACGATCCCGCCGCCGCGGCCGGCTCGCGGTGGACGGCCCTTCCCGCCGCGCCCGTGAGCGGGGCCTGGGGCGGTGCCACGGCCATCGGGGACCGGGTTTTCTGGGCCGGCATGCGAAACGCCACGGCGGACCTGGCCAACGTAGTGGCCTACGACGTGCCCTCCAACACCTGGGTCACGTACCCCAACCTGCCCGCGGCCCGGGGCGGCGCTGGTGTCTGGACCTACGGCGCATTCCTCGTGGTGGGCGGCGGCGGATGGTCCGCCTACAGCACGGCCGTGTACGAATACGACACGAACCAGGGGACCGGGGGAACCTGGTCCACCACCAACAGCCTCAACACGGGGCGCCGGACCTTCGCCTTCGCCACGAGCTCCTCGGGCCAGCTGTACGCGGCGGGCGGCTGGAGCGGTTCCTACCTGACGGCGGCGGAAATGACCCAGGCCTTCGCCGATTGCCCCTGGCTTTTCGAATCCCCGCTGACCGGGACGATCCCCCCGGGCTTCGGCCACGACATCGACCTCACCTTCGACACGACGGGCCTTACGCCGGGGACGTCCTACCAGACGGACCTCTTCATCACGAACGACGCGCCCTACGGAAGCCTCCTCGTGCCCGTCACCCTCCACGTGACCTATTCGCCCCTGGTGGCCTCCGCCTCGGCGGCGCCCACGAGCGGAACGGCCCCCTTGGCGGTGGCCTTCACGGGCGGCGCCACGGGCGGTGACGGCGCGTACACGTTCGAGTGGGACTTTGGGGACGGATCGGCCCACGCCTACACCCAGGACGCCAACCACACCTACCTCGCTCCCGGGACCTTCACCGCCTCGTTGACCGTCACGGACGGTCAGGGCTGGGTGGACACGGACACGGTGGACGTCACGGTGACGGTGCCCTTCGACAGCAGTTTCTATGACGACGCCGGCCGCGCCCAGGTGTGCGTGTGGCGGCAGACCGGAATCTACCAGTGGACCATCCTCACGGGACCCAGCGCCGGAACCACGTACACCGGGATCTGCGTCGTGGCCAACGGGGGAACGGCCTTCTGGAGCACCGCCGGAGACCCCGTGAGCTTCTACGTAACGTACGACTCGCGGCGGCGGCGCGCCCGCGGCTATTTGAGCGACTCCACGACGGGCGTCTACTCGGCCATCGTGGATTCCAACACCACCAACAACCCACCCTGTCCGTAAGGGACCGGGGAGCGGTATCCAGGGGCGCGGGGCAATGGCTCCGCGCCCCTTTTTTTCTTTCGGCAGGGTGGCTGTCGCGGGTCTCAAATCTCGAAGGCAGGTTCTTCGCCATCCGGCGCGCCGGGGTTCCTTCCAGAGTGCACCCTTCGGCGGAGGGTCCCCTCCGGATTCACCCGGAGTGAGCGCCCGTCCGTATCAAAGGAGGGGGTTTTCCACCCAGCGAGAACGAAGGTATCGATTTCGATTTGAAAAGTTGCGTCTTTGCGTCTATTCTGGTCCTGTAGTTCACGGTGAGGGAACCGGGGCGCCTGGCTCCGC
>CAZPSH010000031.1:0-31126 GCA_964589625.1 uncultured Thermoanaerobaculia bacterium | reverse complement strand
GAGATCGTAAAGGTTCGTGTCACTCAAGAGGCCAATCTAGGGCGTCTTTCTACAAATGCCGCCGCGGTACAGCGCTGGCTGAAGGAAACCTACCCGGCGGTGGCGGCCCGCGCCAAGGAAGAGGGGGCTGAGATCTACTGGGGCGACGAGATGGGATTGCGGTCGGATCATCAGGCGGGGCGTACGTACGGGCTGAAGGGAAGGACGCCGGTCATTCCGGGGACGGGGCAGCGCTTCTCGATCAACATGATCTCGGCCATCACGAACCGAGGCAAGCTCAACTTCATGATCTTCAAAGAAAACTTCTGTGTAAGGATATTTCTCCACTTCCTGACGCGGCTCATCAAGCAGGCGAAGCGAAAGGTGTTTCTCATCATCGACGGACACCCGGTTCACCGTGCGAAACAGGTTCAGAAATGGCGAGAACAACACCAGGATAAGCTTGAGATTATCTACCTGCCTGGCTATAGCCCCGAGCTGAACCCGGACGAACTGTGGAACCAGGACCTCAAGAGCAATGCCCTCGGGCGCCGGCGTCCCAGAAGCAATGCCGAGATGGTGTCCGACGTGCGCTCGTACGCCCGAAGCACGCAGCGCCGCCCTGACGTGGTCGAAAGCTACTTTGAGGAAAAGCATGTACGCTATGCGGCCTGAGCCTCTCTGTCAACTATACAGGTGTCGGAGTAGTAATTCAGGCGTTAGCCGCCAAAGACACTTGCATTCCCGTGCGGTATGACCTATCGTATTACCGGAGGTGCAATATGCCGGTTGCTAAGATCGCCGTGTCAATGGATCAGAAAATCGTGCATAGGCTCGATGGCCTTGTCCGAAGGGGTTTCTTTCCGAATCGCAGCAAGGCCATTCAAGCTGCCCTCGAAAACCAACTGAGCAGGCTCGACAAAAGCCGGCTTGCCCTCGAATGCGCCAAGCTCAATCCAAAGCACGAGCGAGCGCTTGCCGAAGAGGGCATGGGCCATGAGGTCGAGCAATGGCCAGAATACTGAGGGGCGACATCTATTGGGCTGATCTCAACCCCACAAGAGGCAAAGAACACTCCGGCCTTCGGCCTGTTCTAATCCTAAGCCAAGACGTGTTCAATGAGCATTCCGGCACTGTCATTGCGGTCGCAATTACCAGTGAAGCCCCAAAGGCGGACTTTCCGTTAACGCTCGAACTCACCGATACCCGGCTCGCGAAACATTCGTGGGCGAGGATCAGTCAGGTTCGCACGCTTTCTACCGAGCGCATCACGAGCAAGCTATGCTCGGCTTCCCCGGCAGAAGTTGAGCAGGTTGTGGAAGGTCTCAAAGAATTGCTTGGCGGCTAACCTTGCGTTTCAACGGGACCGACCGGCGTGGGCGCCAGTTTGAGAAGCGCATTGTAGACTTGTACGAGGTTGCCAGGCGCTGAGCGGGGGCGTTAGGCCCATTCAAGTGAGGTGTACTGATGCCTCGTCGAAAAAGGATGAACATCAGCAAGAACGCCGCAATCGGCGTAGCGTGGTATCTGCCTTCGCAGTGGGCGCAATTGAGGGAAGTGTCTACTGATCGCGAACAGCTTGAAGATACCTATGACGAATGGTTGGCAATGGCCTGCAAAAAGATGCAGGAACTCGAAGATGCTGGCATCGTAGTAGAAAGGGTCGAGCTTGATGTAAAGGAGTGGCTTGACTGGTGCCAGGAGAAGGGTCTTCCATTGGATTCAGCTTCAAGGGCGAACTACGTAGCCGAGAAGGTCTATCAAAGAGCACAGAAGTGAGAGTGGGCCAAACAGGGCGGTTCACTCGGACCCAGTCTCGCTGCGGCAAGGTGCCCTTCGAAGGTAACACCTCGCCGTGGCCCGTCTGGTAAAAGTGAAGTGGCTACCATCGAGTGCGGCGGGAGGCGGGGTGCCAGTGACCTGCGGGTTCCGTATCGGCGGAGGTCCCGGATGAGGAAGAACAGGCTTCTCCCGGTTTTCGTGGCGATGCTTTTCCTAGCGGCCGGGGGCGCCTTCGACGCGGCGGCCTGGGAGGGCGGCGCGACGGTGGAGGCCTCCGGGAGGCCGCTCCGGAAGGGCTGGGTCATCGGGTACGACCCCACCGTCACGGCCGTGATCCTGCACACCCGCGACGGGGGACAGACCTGGGTCGAACAGGGGGACCGCTCGCTTTGGGCGGGGTACAGCGGCCTCGACATCAGCGCGGTGGACGGCCAGACCGCCTGGGCCGCCCTCGGATCGGACGCAGGGGGGATGATCCTCCACACCCGGAACGGGGGGAAGAAGTGGAAGGCGCAGCGGCTTCCCGAGGGCATCGGCCCCGTCAAGCAGATCAAAGGCCTTAGCCGGACCGTCGCCTGGGCCGTCACCATGGACGGGACGATCCTGCGCACCAAGGACGGCGGGGCGAAATGGAAGATCGTGGAGCACCTCGGGGTCCCCATCACGCAGGTCAACCGCATGGACGCCCTGGGCCCGAAGAACTCCGACGTCCGCGTCGTGGACGAACAGGGCGGACGCTGGGGGATGGTCCACACCCAGGACAACGGAAAGACCTGGAGATGGGAGTGGGTGGACTACGCCGACGAGAACGGGAGCCGGCCCGGCCTCCACATGACCTGCTCCCATTCCCGCGAGGTGGCCTGGTGCACGACCTGGTGGTCCGGCGAACTCTTCCGTACCACGGACGGTGGCGACACGTGGGAGAGCTTAGGCATGATCTCCGGTCCCAACGATGTGGACGACATGTGCTCCCCCACCCCCGACACGCTGTGGGCGGTCCAGAACCTGAGCGGGAACTCCGCGGGGCTCCTCTTTCATGTGCGGGTCCAGGACGGCCAACTTGCAGTGGAGCAGTTCAACCCGAACACGCTCTACATCAAGGAGGGCCTCACCTGCAAGGATGACCTCCACGTCGTAGTGGTCGGCTCCAGGGCGGCGGAGGCGGACCCCGCCTTTCCGATGGGGATCATCCTGCGGACCGACGACGGGGGGCTCACCTGGACGGAGCAGCCCGCGCCCGTGGACGACGTCGTCTTCTGGAAGGTATCCTTCGTGGGCGCGTGGCGGTGAGGCGGCCGGCTTCGCCGGGGCGTATACCCTCACCTCCGAGCATCTGAGGAGGGCCGCCACGGCGGAATCACCGAGTCCCCCGCCGGTATAGTGATGGGCTCCTTCAAGGGGGAGGGAACCTCCTGTGAACCGGATCGGCTTGCACGTCTCGGAAACAGTTGTGGCCTTTGCGCTCCTGGTGGCCGCGGCCTACCTCCTGAAGCGGAGGGGGTTCCTCAAGAAGGAGGACGCCGGGCTCTTCGCCCGCCTCCTGACCCAGGCCCTCCTCCCCGCCACCATCCTCTACCAGCTCTGGACCCACAGGCCGGGCGCCCAGAGCCTCGTCCCCGTGCTGGTCATGTTCGGATGCGGGGTCCTCTCTCTGGCCCTGAGCTGGGGGGTGGGGGCTCTGCTGCGCTTCGACCGGGCCAGCGTGGGCGCCCTGATGCTGGTCTCCTCCTTCGGATCCTCGGCTCTCATCGGCTACCCGGTCATCCAGTTCTCCTTCCCGGGGGACACGGGGGCCCTGGCCGAGGGCATCGCCATCAGCGAGCTGGGCGTGGGATTGCCGATCTACATCCTCGGCCCCCTCGTGGCGATGGCTTTTGGAGGGAGCTTCGGCGGGGCCCGGGACCTGAAGAGGATGGCAAAGGGTTACTTTCTCTCCCCCACCTTCCTCGCGATTCTTGCCGGGCTCGCCCTCTCCCGCGTGCATCTACCCCCGGAGGAGCCTGTCGTGGCGACCCTGGTGGAGACCCTCAGCATGGTGCAGGGGAGCTTGGTGGTGGTCTCCGCGATCATCCTGGGGCTCCAGCTTGACCTCCTGCCGCTGGCCGGCTTTTGGAAGCTCATCGGCGTCTCCGTGGTGATCCAGATGTTCCTCCAGCCCTGGCTGGTGGGCCTGACTTCGACGGACCTGGGAGTGACGGGCCAGAGCGAGCAGTTGCTGGTATTGATCGCCTCCATGCCCGCGGCGATTTTGGGCCCCGTCTTTGCCCAGCGCTACGACTGTGCGGCGAAGACCGCCTCCATCCTGACCTTCACCCACATCGTCCTAAGCCCCATCCTGGTCCCGGTCGCCTTCGCGCTCTTCGGGTGAGGCGCTCCCGCCCGATGCGCAACAGGGGGGAGAGTCCCCACGAGTCGAGGTGGAGGATCTCGGACGCCAGTGGAATATCGGGGGACACGATACGCAATTCAGCAGTGAAGAACGAGGTTCTTTTCTGCAAGGGCGCCAAACAGGTTTTGTGTCCCCTTGGTTTGAGGGGAGGGCAGGGTTTGCAGATCCGCGGGTGGGGGTGGCGGATCGAGGCGGGGCATGAGACGCTTGTCCGCTGCGGAGAGCCGCCGGTGAAGAGCCAACGATGAAGAGATCCGCCCTTGCATGGGGAACGCTGGCCATCGCGCTCGTTCTCCTCGCCCTGCTCGTCCTGTCGGCCCCGCGCTGGGGGCGAAAGCCGGAGGCGAGGCCCGCCGGGGCCCCTTCGCCGGCGACGGCGCCGCAAGGTCCGGCGGCGGCCCGAGAGGGGGAGACGGATGTTCGAGGCCTCCTGTACGGCCGGATCACCACCGTCGGGGGCACCGTGTACGAAGGGCGTCTGCGGTGGGGGGGCGGCCAGGAGGCCTACTGGAGCGACACCTTCAACGGCTCCAAGCGAGAGAATCCATGGGTCGCCCACGTGCCGCCGGACCGGCGGCCCAGGGAGCGCCGCCCCATCGAGGTGTTCGGTCTGGAGATCGCACGGCGCGAACGGCCCATGGACCTCCTTCGCCCCTTCATGGCGCGCTTCGGGGACATCGCGCGCATCGAGGCTCGGGGCCGGGACGTGTGCGTGGTCTTCAAGAGCGGGAGCGGCTTCGTTCTCGACCGCCTGGAGGCCAGCGACTTCGACGACGGCGTGCGCGTGTGGGACGGGGTCCGCGGCGCCGTGCACCTCGACAGCCTGCTGATCCGCACCATCGAGTTCCTCCCGTCCCCCTCTCCGGGCTCCGCCCCCTCCCGACTGCACGGCACGGTACGGGCGCGAAAGGGTGTCTTCACGGGCTTCGTCATGTGGGACAGGGAGGAGTGTTCCGGCTCCGACGAACTCGACGGCCGCACCGAAGGCGGCGCGCTCCGCCTGCGCTTCGACTCCATCCGCTCGATCGAGCGCCGATCTCGGGAGGGATCCCGCGTGACGCTGGCGGACGGCCGCGAGATGGACCTCTCGGGCGCCGGAGACGTGGGTCCCGGCAACAGGGGGATCTACGTCGAGGACCGGCGCTACGGCCGGGTGCTGGTCCCCTGGGACGCCTTCGAGCGCGTCGATTTCAGCCCCGGCGGGAACGGACCGGAGTACGACGATTTTCCTCCGGGCCGTCCGCTCACGGGCGATGTCACCACCCGGAGCGGGGAGCGCCTCACGGGCCGGATCGTTTTCGACCTCGACGAGAGCGAGACCACCGAGACCCTCGACGCCCCGTCGGGCGGCGTGGACTACACCATCCCCCTGGGCCTGGTCGCCTCGATCGTGACGGCGGGCGGCGGGGGGAGCGGCCCTGCCCACGCCGGCGTGGCCCTTTGGAGCGGAGAGGTCCTGGCGTTCGAGCGCGCCGGCGACCTCGGCGAGGGGAACGCGGGCCTGTTGGTTTTCGTCGAGGGCCGTCCGAGCGCCGAGTACGTTCCCTGGACCGACGTGGAGCGGATCGAGCTGGAGCGCCCGCCGTCCATGTACCCGCCCCTCGACGGGCGGTAGGGAAAGCGGGGCACGGCGCCGCTGGAGCCCTCCGGGCCGAAGCGGCCATTTTGGACGCTCGAAACGTGTCGTCGAGGGGGCGCAGCGGCCCCTTGCATCGTCGCGAAGAAATTCCCGGTTCCGGGGAGGGCCGCTGGGTGGGCTTTCGAGGAAGGACATGGGAATCCGGCACACGGAACTGTTCCCGTTGGGGTGGAACGACTGGCTCGAGGGGAGGGCGTCGTGCGAGCCCGGGGATACCCTCGCCCGGGTGGCGGCGGTGGACCGTGAGTGGCTCCTTCTCATGGACCCGTCCGGGACCTTTCGCGCGAAACTGGCGGGGCGGTACTTGTACCGGCACAAGGTGTCCCGGGAACGGCCGTGCGTGGGGGACTGGGCCTGCGTGGAGAGGGGCCCGGGGGACGACCTCGGGCGGGTCCGAGCCCTCCTGGAGAGACGGACCGTCCTGCGCCGGAGAGCGGCGGGCGGATCCGGCGAGTCCCAGTGGATCGCGGCCAACGTGGACACCGTGGTCATCGAGAACGAGCCCGGCTGCGCCGTGCGGGAGGCCGTCCAGACGGGCGCCCTGAGCCCGGAGGAGTACGGCCACTTCATCCAGCTCCGAGAAGAGCCCGATTTCTACGCCATGTCCCGCGCCGAGAAGCGGCAGAAGGACCGGGATTTCGGCAGGTTCCTCAAGTCCGCCAAGAAAGACATGGGGCGGGGATAGCCGACTCTCCGCGTTCCCGGGCGCGAGGGAGGTCCCGGGAGAAGGCAAGGCGGCGCCGGGACGCGCCTTCCTCCGCTTCGCTCCGGAAGGCAGGCAGCACAAAGCGGGCAAAAAGATCTTGGACAGGCATGGCCCGCCTCTTCGAGTAGGCGGTCGGTCGGATGGAAGGAGGAAGCCATGGCGGTGCCCGTGCAAGTCGTCCACCTGGGGATCGGTCTGATGACGACGGTCCTCGCCGTGCCCCTGATGCTCCGCAAGGTCCCCATGAATTACTGGTACGGGGTCCGCACGCGGACGGCCTTCGCCTCCGAAGAGAACTGGTACGCGGTCAACGCCCACGGCGGGAAGGTGCTCCTTCTCTTCGGCCTCCTGCTCACGGGCTTCGCGCTGGCCACCTGGTCCGTCGCGCCGCCGCCCCAAAGCCCCTGGGCGCCGGTCTACGTCGGAGCGCCCCTCCTGGGGCTCGTCCCCGTCCTCTGGAGGATCCGGCGTTTCGGGGCAAGCCTGCCGGGCCGCTCGTAGGCGGGCCTCGGAGGGATTCCATCCGGAACCGTTTGGCGATGAAGAAAAGGAGGGGGGAGACGCGGGAACGGATCAACCGGTGGATGCCCATGGGTGGACGCCGAGGCGCCGGGTAACGCTAATCTTGACGATTGGGGCGGCCTTGGCGGCAGGGGGCGTGGTTGGAGCCGGGATCAGCGAGGGATGGTTCGGTCCCGCCCCAGGCGTGGCCCTCGCCGCCCTCATCGGCATCGGCACGGGAGCGGCGGTCCGGCGCCAGGTCCTCCGTGTTCGTCGGGAGCGCTCCGGAGGCGGAGGCTAGGCCTGCCATCCCGCGGGGCGAGGGGCCGCAGCGGCGGCCGCGCGACCCGGACGTCCCGGGGTGGGCACATGGGGGTTTCTGCGGATCGGGTCCGCGCAATTTTGCGGAGTGGTTCCGTTGGTTTAGGTAGTGCCGCGCGCGGCTCGCGGCAGGGCGAGCGCCAGCTTGGCACTCGTCGTCCTTCTGCTTGCCCTATATTCCGCCGCGGCCCGAAACGTGGCCGGGGAGCCTTTTGGAGCGTGGACGTTTCTGTATCTCGCCCTTCCCGACCTCCTGTACTTCATGTGGAAGGACACGAGGGAGTCGGCCCGGCCCCGCCTGGCGCTGAGGTGGACCCTCCAGGCCGTGGCCATGGCCTGTGTGCTCGTCGTCACGGATGCGCGGTTCCTTCAGAACGACGCGACCTTCCGGGTGGCATTCGCCCTCTTCGCGATCTGCGCATTCGTGGAGCTCTTCCGCCTCCCCGAAGTGCCTGTGGACATCGCACTCGCGAGGGAAGCGAAGGCGCGAGGGGATGGCCGGTCTCCCGACGCGGGTGGCGGCGCCGTGTGAGGCGAAGAGCGAAGCCACGAAGCGAAAGACCTGGAGTTCGGAATGATTCTTCGAGACGAGCGGCCGGCGGACGAGCCGGCGATCACCAAGGTCACCGTGGCGGCGTTCAACACGCTCGCCATCAGCGGGCACACGGAGCCGTTCATCGTCCGCGCGCTTCGCGCGGCCGGCGCGCTGACCCTGTCGATCGTGGCGGAGGAAGACGAACGGGTGGTGGGCCACATCGCCTTTTCTCCCGTGTCCATCTCCGACGGCACGCCGGGCTGGTACGGACTGGGGCCGGTTTCGGTCCTGCCGGACCTGCACCGCCGCGGCATCGGGAAGGCCCTCGTCCGCGAGGGGCTGGACCGGCTAAGGGTCTTGGGCGCCCTCGGGTGCGTCCTGGTGGGAGAGCCGGGGTATTACGGGCGCTTCGGGTTTCGTCCCCTGCCGGATCTCGTCCTCGAAGGGGTCCCGCCGGAGGTGTTTCTCGGCCTGCCGTTGGGGAAGGGCCATCCGCGGGGCCGGGTGACCTTTCACCCGGCCTTCTCCGCCAGGGAATGAGGGGGGAGTGCCGTGAAGGTGACGACGCTGATCGAGAACCGGCCGAGCGCGACGGACGCGCTCCTGGCCTCGGAATGGGGCCTGTCGCTCCACGTGGAGCGGAGCGGGCGGCCCCTGCTCTTTGACACGGGAAGTTCCGGCGCCTTCGCCGACAACGCGAAGCGCCTTTCGGTGGACCTCGCCTCGGTGGACGCGGCGGTTCTCTCCCACCACCACTACGATCACGGCGGCGGATTGAGACGCTTCTTCGAGGTCAACGGACGCGCGAAGGTCTACATGGGCGCCCCGCCGGATGGAGAGTGCGTGGGCCGCCTGTACGGCTTTCTGAAAAAGAGGGTGGGCCTCGACCCGTCGCTCTTGCGAGACCACGCCGACCGCATCGAGGTGGAAGGTCTGGCCCGTGCCGTGCTCGACCATCCGATCGGCATGACCTACACCGGGCACTGCACTGGCGACCGGGCCTTCAAAATTCTCGAGAAGACGATGGGCGGCCGGATCTCGGACCTGCGGACGGGCACCTGCTTCGAGGCGTGACGGTCCGCCCCTGCAGACAAATGCGACAGGACGGGAGGGCGCGCATGAATGGGATGAAGCCTTTTCATCGGATCGCGGCGGCTTGGGTCTTGGCCCTGACGGCCGCGAGTGCGCCGTCGCGTCCGGTCCCTCCGAAGGAGTCGGTGGCGGTTGGCGTCCCCGCCATCGAGGCGCGGCCCGGCGCTTCCCCCGGACCTCCACCCGCAACCAGCGCGCCGGACTTCCGTCGCGCTGTATATACAGAGCGGCAAAACTGAATGCGCGAGAGGCGGAGGCCCAGGAACCCTTCGCTGTGGTGCTGGGCTGTTCGGACTCCCGCGTGCCCGCGGAGATCGTGTTCGACCAGGGTCTCGGGGACCTCTTCGTCGTTCGGGTGGCGGGAAACGTGGCCGCCCCGTCTCAGGTGGGGAGCGTCGAATTCGCCGTGGAGCGCTTCGGCGTGCGCCTCGTGGTGGTCCTCGGACATTCCGGATGCGGGGCCGTCCGCGCCGTTCTCGACGGAAAAGTCCCCCGGGCGGCGGAGGAGTCCCTGCGCGCCATCCTGGACCGCATCAAGCCGTGTGTGGGGCATGTCTCGGCCTCCCTGTCCGGTGAACCGCGGGAGGCGGTCGAAGAGGCAGCCGTGCGCGCCAACGTACGGGCCGCGGAACGGGCCTTGCAGACCGGTTCCAAAGGCATCGCGCGGGCCGTTCGGGACCGCGGACTCCAGATCGTAGGGGCCGTGTATCGGCTGGAAACCGGCCTCGTGGAGTGGCTGGACGGATCGGCGGAGGACGGGGCGTGAAGGTGCGGTGGAAGGAGGCCGATCGGTGAGCGCGAAGGAAAGAATCGTCCTGCGCTTCGCGGAAGCCGTGGAACATGCCGACGCGGGCGCCCTTTCGGACTGCATCACGGAGGACCACGTCTTCGTGGACTCGGACGGGGGACGCATCGAGGGGAGAGGGGCGGTCCTGGAGGCCTGGAGCGGTTTCTTCCAATTGGTCCGGGACTACCGCCTGGGCATCGAACAGACCCTCTCCGACGGGGACACGGTGGTCCTCCTGGGGACGGCCTCGGGAGTTTGCGGCCGGAAGGCCGAAGGCGGAAGGTCCTGGAGGGTTCCCGCCGCGTGGAGAGCGGTGGTCCGAGGGGACCGCGTGGCCCTCTGGCAGGTCTTCGTCAACCCAGAACCCATCCGGGCGGCGCTGGCAGGGAGTGAATAAACCCAACCGGGCCGCCCCCTGTCCGAGAAACGGAGGAGGAACGACGATGAGACGACGACGCTTTCTCATGACGTGGACGCCCGCCCTTCTGTTGGCAAGCTGTGTCCTTCCGGGCTTCTCCCAAACGGCGGTCTACGATCCCTTGGCCGTTGCGTCCCGTACGGTGGACGACGTGCGGGACGTCACGATCCGGGACGAGGGCCGAAAGCGGGAGATTCCGTTGAGGATCTACCTGCCCGATGCGCCGTCGCCCGCCCCGGTGGTCCTCTTCAGCCACGGTCTTGGCGGTTCCCGCGAGGGGTCGGCCTACCTCGGCCGGCACTGGGCGGACAGGGGGTACGCGGCGGTGTTTCTCCAGCATCCCGGAAGTGATGAGGCCGTCTGGAGAAGCCAGCCCCGGGCCCGCCGGATGATGGAAATGAAGCGGGCGGCCAGCACCCAAAACTTTCTCCTGAGGGTGCAAGACGTGTCCGCGGTTCTCGACGAGTTGGAACGGTGGAACGGGGCCGAGGGCCACCCCATGAGGGGGCGCTTCGATCTGAGCCGGGTGGGGATGGCGGGCCACTCCTTCGGGGCCGTGACGGCGCAGGCGGTGGGCGGCCAGGCCTTTCCGGGCGCGCGCGGCTCCTACGCGGACCCGCGCATCCGGGCGGCGGTGCTCATGAGTCCCAGCGTGCCCCGGCGGGGCGCCGGCCCGGACAAGGCCTTCGGTTCGGTGAGCATCCCCTGGCTCCTGATGACGGGCACCCGCGACGACTCGGTGATCGGCGGGGCGGACGCGGCCTCGCGGCGGAAGGTCTTTCCCGCGCTTCCCCCGGGTGGAAAGTACGAGCTCGTGCTCTCCGGTGCGGAACACAGCGCCTTCGCGGACAGGGCCCTCCCGGGGGACCGGGAGAACCGGAACCCCAACCACCACCGCGTCATCCTTGCTCTGAGCACGGCCTTCTGGGACGCTTACCTCAGGCAGGACGCCGCCGCGCGGGCATGGCTCGACGGCGGCGGCCCCCCCTCCATACTGGAAAAGGACGACCTTTGGCAGAAGAAATAGGGGCTGGCCCCGGCCGGGGACGGGAAAAGCCGGTACAATGGCTCCGGGAGGAATCGGCCATGAAGGACCGGAGAAATCCGTGGGTTTGGTTGGGGGTCATCGCGCTCGCGGCGGCCCCAGCGGGATGCTCGCTGGCGAAGGATGCGGCCCGGACCCGGGTGGAAAACGTCTTGAGCGGCCTCTCGAAGGACGACCAATCCATCGAATACCAGACCGCCATCTGCCAGTGGTTCGACGGCACGTACGCCATGAACCAGGGCGATCTCGAAGTGGCGATGGGGGAGTTCGAGGCCTGGCTCGGCCAGAAATCTCTGAAGGCGCCCATCGGCGCCTGGAGCGTGGACAAAGTCACCGCCTTGCCCGATGCGGCGGCTCCAACGGCGCTGGTGGAGGTCACCGTGGAGGGCCGGCCGCTCACCGTATGGGTGCGCAAGGACCAGCCGATGCAGTGGCGCTGAGGGCGGTTTTCGGGACGTCCTTGCGATGAAGACCTTCCTCATGCTGTCCTTTGGCGCCGCCTCCCTAGGAAGAAGTGAGGAGCCGGCGATGGAAATGAAGGGATTCCCCTTTCGAACCACGGACTGGGCTTCCGTCGAGCGGACGGAGCACCCGGGCGCGCCGGGCGCGGCCTTCTGGCGAACCGTCCAGTGCGGCGCCATCCGGACGCGGATGGTGGAGTATACGCCCGGGTACGTGGCCGACCATTGGTGTTCCAAGGGCCACGTACTCCTCGTGCTGGAAGGGGAACTGGTGACGGAATTGCAGGACGGCCGCTCCTTTGTGCTCGGCCCGGGCATGGGCTACGAGGCGCCGGACGGAGACGAACCGCACCGGTCGAGGACGGAAACCGGCGCCCGGCTCTTCATCGTAGATTGACGGCAACCATGGACGGACGGCCTTTGAAGCCGGGCCGCCGAATGCGGGCGGCCATGGGTCTCCTCTCCCTGTGGAGCCCGCTCTTCGTCGCCGGGTTTGCCCTGTGGCTGTGGAGATCGCCCGCGGTTACGGCGCCGGCGCGGCTGGCCCTCCTCTCTGAGGCGCAACTCTGGCGCCTTGTGGGAGAGCTTTCGCTTCTGGCGGTCCTGAACATGGCGACCTTGATGGCGCTGGCGGTGACGACCCTCTACTTCGAGGTGCACATCTTGAAGAACCCGGCCCTGTCCGAACGGAGGAAGGTCCTCTGGTCCCTCCTGAACGTGACCGTGGGCATCTTCGTCATGCCCGCCTACTGGTTCCTGCACGTGCGCGGCGGGAAGGAGGATCCGTGAGGCGTCACGCCGCGTTCCTTCGCGCCGTCAACGTGGGGGGGCGTGCCTTCGTTCGGATGTCGGACCTGTGTCGAGTGTTCTCGGAGGCGGGATGCGAGGAGGTGCGGACGGTCATTCAGGGCGGAAACGTCCTCTTCGAAACCCCCGGGGGGCTGACCCCTCCTCTGGAGCGCGCGATTTTGGTTGGCGTCCGGGGGCTGATCGGGCGGGAGGCCGTGATCGTCTTCCGGGCGGAGGAGGAGGTCCGCAAGATGGCGGCGGAATCGCCCTTCGGCGAGACGTGTCCGCGGAGCGATGCGAAACGATACGTAAGTTTTTTCGCCGGACGTCCTCGCCTGAGCCCTCGCCTACCCGCCGCCTCCGAGAAGGAGAGGTTGGAAGTGCTGGGGATCCGGGGTCTAAAGGCCTTCGTCGTGAGCCGCCGCCTCAAGGCGGGCACGTTCGGATTTCCCAACGTCTTAGTGGAGGCGCTCTTCGGTGTCCCGGACACGACGCGCCATCGGACGCCGGCCCACCCCAGGCGGGGGCGGATCCGGCGACTGGGGACATGAAGACTCGCTTGAACTCACAGCGGGGGCCTGAGGAAGTCCGGGTGGCCTCGTGCCTCGTACCCATACTTAGAGACGGCGAAGGGGAGCTGCGCGTAATCCTGGTCCGGCGCGCCCCGCACGGCATACACGGCGGACAACTGGCCTTTCCGGGGGGGCGGTGGGAGTCCGACGACGAGGACCTCTTCCATACCGCCCGCCGCGAAGCCTGGGAGGAGGTGGGGCTCCCCTCCGAGTCCGTCTCCCTCCTCGCGGTGCTGCCTCCGGTCATCACGCTGGTGAGCGACTTCCGCGTCCATCCGTTCCTGGCTCGCATCGTTCCCCCTCCTGCGTGGAGGCCCGATCCGGGCGAAGTGTCGGAGGTGCTCGAGACTCGCCTTCGGGACCTCTCGGACCCCTTGGCGCAGGGTGAGGAGTGGCTTGCGTGGCCGGGGTGGCCCAAGCCCCGGCGCTTCGCCTTCATCCGCATTGGCCCCCACAAGCTTTGGGGTGCCACCTACCGAATCCTGGAGCCCCTCCTCCCCCGGCTCCTATCCGGGGAGTGGGAGGTCTGACCCGAGAGGTTCGACCCGAAAGGAGGTGGCCGTGTTCTGTCCCAAATGCGGAGGTCCAGTCGACGACGAGGTGGGCGGATGCCCCCATTGCGGGGTGCAGCCTTTTTCGCGCCGCGCCCCCGGCGTTCCGCTGGTCCTGGTGACGGTCCTTACGGCGGCGGATCCGGTTCGGCTCGGTTTGGCCAAGACGCTCCTGTCCGACGCGGGCATACCCTTCGCCGTCCGAAACGAGGGAGTTCAGGGCCTGTTCGGGGCGGGAGAGCTGGGCGGCTTCAACCTGCTCGTGGGACCGGTGGAGGTCCAGGTGGAGGAGAAGGACGCGCCTTTCGCGCGGGAGGTCTTGGGGGACATGGCCCGCTAGCTCTCCGCCAAGAGACGGGGCGGACGCGCTCCGCTCCCCTCGTCCTCTGCAACGACAGGTCTTCGGAAAACCCAATGAGATCACGGAGATGGTCGCAGTGAAACCTTTTGGTGTCGGGTGTTCCCGGAGATTTTCACATTCTGGTCGGAGGGCGGTTCCGCTTCCGGGCCGTTCTATAAACGCCCATATTTTTCCTCCGTCTTCATCAAACTGCATTGAATATAAATGCAATTATCGGTGTGTGCTGAACCGCCGTGCAAAGCGCTCGATGGCCTTTCTATTTCAAGACCTTCATGGATTATTCACAGGGCTTTCCACAGGACTTTCCACAGTCTCGGTGGAAAAGAGACCGTTCCATGAGTCCCGGTTTCAGTAGGGTTTCAGCTCCGAATGGTGGGAGAAAGGTGTGAACCTGAAGGCACACCCCGAATCGAACTGGACAAGTTCCGAACAGACCGATCCGCAAAGGGCTTCCGCGCCCGCCGACCGGCGAAGAACCTCCGCCTGGGACGCGGCCGGAGGTTTCACCGCCTCGAATCCTCCATCTCGAGCGGTCCACCCGTGAAGGACGGACCCGCGGCCGGAGTCGCCTACTCGCGGATCTACTCCGTGGTGAGGAGGATCCCGCGGGGAAGGGTCGCCACGTACGGCCAGGTGTCGCTCCTCGCCGGCCTTCCGCGGCACGCGTGTCAGGTGGGCTACGCGCTTCACCTCCTTCCCGACGGATCGGAGGTGCCGTGGCACCGGGTGGTGAACGCCGGCGGGCGGATCAGCCTCTATTCGGGGCCCACCTTGCGGGCCATCCGGCCACGTGGGGAGGTACCTGCGGGACCGCGGTCTGACGGTGGTGGGCGTGGACCTTTCCGTCTCCTGCGTCCGCACGGCCAAGCGGTGCAAGCTCGGCATGCTCCTCCCCGCGGGAGACCTTGCCCAACTGCCCTTTGCGTCCGAGGCCTTCGTCGGCGCCGTGGCGGACCACTCCCTGATCCACACTTCGAATCGCTTCCTTCACATCCTCCTCCAGGAACTTCCAAGGGCGATGGCTCCGGGAGGCCGCCTGCTCTTGGCCGTCGAGGAGGGGACCGAGGAAGGCTTCGCTCAGGAACGGCTCTGTGTCTCCGTCCCTGTCTACTTCGCCCGATTCACCTGGGAGGAAGTGGGCCGCGTCCTGTAACGAGGGGGGTAGGTAGAGCGCCTCGAACGGCGCGATCCCTACGACTTCGAGATCGCGGAGGGGAGGATCTTCGCCCTGGCGCGAAGGCGGTGAACCCGGTCGCCCCGCGGTGCCCAAGCATGAGACCATGGCGGGGACGGGTGCGGACTTCTGGCCGTGCGAGGTGACCATGTGGGATCCGAGAGAGTTCTTCGGGCTGTCGGGGATGGGATCCGAGGGAAAGGCAGCCCCGGCCTGGGTGCGCCTTTCCCTCGCGCTCTTCTTCCTAATCGGCCACGCGCTCCTCGGCGGCGGGCTTGCCTTGATCGCGGCCTTTCTCGTGTACGCCTTCGCGCCGAAAACGGCATTCGGCTCGATTGTGGCGCTCGCCTCGGCGGGCGCCGTGTTCCTGGCGTTCCTGGTCAAGGGCATTGGGGTGGCCCTGGGTGTGTGGAGAGGCGGCCGAAAACCGGTCTAGAGCATCGGGGAGAGAACCATGTCAAAGAGGGCGGGGCGATCCTGGACGAAAGCGGCGGTACTGGCGCTCCTCGGCGCGTCGGCGGCCCTCGGCGCCGATGCGGGACCCTTTCCCGTGGCGGACCTCGCGCGGTGCAAAGTGGACGAGGCGCGGGCACTGCTGGAGGGGGCGTGCGGGTCGGAGGTCGAGGAATCGGCGGGGGTGTCCGATATCCTGTTGACCGTCTCCTGCGGGGACTACACCATCACGGCCGTGTTTTGGAAGGATGGTCTCGTGGCGCTCAGGGTGCGGTTCGGCGGCCTCATGACCGAGGAGGAGGCCTTCGGGGCCATGGGCCTGGAGCCGCCCGCCGAACCGGACGGGGACGCGGAGGAGGACCCGGCGGTCACCGCTCCTTTCCGGGAGGGAGAGGGCGGTGTCCGGGTGGCGGCCGTGTTCAGGAAGGCGCCCAAGGCCATCTTCGTCGGGGGCTTCGAGCTCTGGCCGAACGCCGCCTTGTCGGAGGAGTGGCAGCGGGAGCTGGCGCGAGAAAGGGCGGAAGAGGACGAGTGACGCGCCGGAGGGGCGCTCCGAAGGAGGAGAGACCATGAACACGGAGGCCGCGGCCCAGGCCGCAGCCATTCTCCGGGATCCCGCCCAGTTCCAGTGGTACGTGATCCCGCTCTTCGCGCTGGTCGTGTACGTCTACGCCGTCGAGGTCGAGCGCCGGAACTGGAACGTGTTTTTTGCGGGCCTCGCCTACTGGGGCATGGACTGGTTCAACGAGATCTGGAACGGCCTGGTCTTTCACTTCACCGACAGAGCCCCTGTCTGGGGAGCGCCGGGAAAGACCGCCTACTTGCTCCTGGTGGGGTTGAACATCGAGATCTGCTTCATGTTCGCCGTGGCGGGCGTGGCCTTCGCCAAGCTCCTTCCAGCCGACCGGAAATGGAAGGTGCTCGGCGTGCCCAACCGCCTGTTCTTCGCCGTCGCGAACTCGATCTTCTGCGTCTTCGTGGAAGTTCTCCTCAACGCCGCCGGCGCGCTCACGTGGGATTGGCCCTGGTGGGGTGTCCGGGCGCCGTGGCTCATCTTCCTCCTTGGGTATCTTCCCTTCTTCCTCGTCTCCTACTGGGTCCACGACATGGAGAGCCTCAAGAAGAAGGCGGCCGTCACGGTGGGCATCCTGGGATTCGACGCGGGGTGTCTCCTGATTTTCGGCGCCGTGCTCGGCTGGATCTGACGGGCGGAGGATCGGCATGGCCGGGAGCGTCGAATGGTCCTTCTTCGTCCGCTGGGGGGACGTGGACTTCAACGGCCACATGCGAAACACGGCCTACCTGGACGTCTCGGGCGACGCGCGGATGCTCTGCTTCGAATCGGGAGGGTTCTCCATGCGGGAGTTCGAGCGCCTTCGCCTGGGGCCCGTCATCGTGCGGGACGAGGTGGAGTACTTCCGGGAGTTAAGGCTTCTCGAGCCTTTCACGGTCGCGCTCCTCCTGGCGGGGGCCAGCGACGACGGGTCCCGCTTCAGGCTGAGGAACGAGTTCTTTCGGGAGGACGGCCAGCCGGCGGCCCGCGTGACGAGCACGGGGGGGTGGATAGACCTTCAAGCGCGGCGCTGGACGGTCCCTCCGGAAGCGCTCCGGATTCTCGTGGCCGGGTTGCCGCGGAGCGCTGACTTCGAGGTTTTCGTCTCAAGGATCGGTTGCTAGGCGACCGGGATCTCCCAAGCCTCCGGGTACGGATGGCACGACGGGACGCGGGCGCACGAAATGGAGATCGCCTATGACGTCCCCTTTTCTGCGCCTCTACCTTTCAGCCCTCGCGGTGCTCCTCGTCCTCGACGGGCTCTGGCTGGGAGTGGTGGCCCGCGCCTTCTACGCCTAGCACATCGGTGGGCCGTGGCGGCCTTCTACGCCCTCTATCCCGCGGGGATCCCCGTCCTCACCGGAGGGCCCTCCGCGCCAGGGGGGACGAGCCGGATGTTACGGAAGAGTCCTCTTGACGGGCGGAGGTGCGCCGGCGTAGAACGCCTCCAGCAACCAAGTGCACGGGCCGGGAGGGAGAAGCCGGCCCGCAGGGGAGGATCGTCACGGAACCGGAAACGGCGAAGGCGCTCATGGGAATTCGGATTCGGGGTCTCCGCCCTGGCGGTCCTCGTGACCGTGGGCCTGATCTGGAAGAAAAGGGCCTTCGACTTCCGCTTCAGGAAGGGAGCCCTGGTCGGGCTGTACGCGGGCCTCGGGATCTTTTGGCTTCTCGCCGCGTGGTTGGATGCGGCGGGGCCGACTCCTTGGTATCAAACAGGATTCCGCGCCCTCTTGGGACTGGTCTGGCTGGTTGGAGCGGCATGGGTCTGGAAGCGCCCGGAGCACTTCCGCCTTCGAAATTCCTGATAAGGCAGGTCGCGGACAGAAGACGGCGGGCGCCCCTCGGGGCGCCCGCCTTGTTTTTCTTGGATCCCGTGGGGGTCAGGTGGCGAGGGCCAACCGCCGGGGCTCCACCTCCTCCTTGAGGAAGCGGACCACCTCCGTCGTGGGGGTTCCCGGCGTGAAGAGCCGCGCCACGCCCGATTCCCGGAGGAAGGGGATGTCCTCGTCGGGAATGATGCCCCCGCCGAAGACCACCACGTCCTGGGCGTTCTGGTCCTTCAGGAGCCGGATGACCTTGGGAAAGAGCGTGTTGTGAGCGCCGGACAGGATGGAGAGCCCGATGGCGTCCACGTCTTCCTGGATGGCCGTGGCGACCACCTGCTCGGGAGTCTGGTGGAGGCCCGTGTAGATCACTTCGTATCCGGCGTCGCGAAGGGCCCGGGCGATGATCTTGGCGCCGCGGTCGTGGCCGTCGAGGCCGACTTTCCCGATCAGGAGACGAAGCTTCCGCTCGCTCATGGACCACCTCGCAAGAGCATGAGTATACAACGGTCGCGGGCGCGCCGGCCAGCGGCGCGGAGCCGCCGTTCCCGCGGGGGCGAGCGATCAGGCGGCGCGCCGCCTGAGCAAAAGCCAGGCCGCGAAGGACAGCGTGCTTACCAGCAGAAGGCCTGCCAGAAGGGGAACCAGAACCGACAGGACGGACACGGCAACGGAGGCGGCGGTCTCCACCGTGGCCACCAGGGGGTTTGCAATGCCGAGGGTGGTCAGGGCCGACAGGATCCGGCCCTTCACCGTGGCGATTTGAACGAGGCCCGCCGCGCCGCCCCCGGCGATGAGGGCGACGGTCCATTTGAGGAAGGGATCCATCTCCCCCATGGCGGATGCCGCCACCACGGCTCCCGCCACCACGGCGGCCGGGGAGGCGATGGTGTCCATCAGGTGATCCAGCCACGGGACGTGGTAGGCGGCCACCTCGAGGACCGTGGCCGTGGCGAAGGCGAGGAGGGCGGGCCACGTGCCCATCCACGCGAAGCCCTTGGCCAGGGTCAAGTGGCCCGAAAGGGCGGCGATGGAGAGGACGAGGGGCGGGACGAAGACGCGGAAACCGCAGGCCGCCGCCAGCCCGATGCCCAGAAGGACGCTCAGCGCCGCTTCCATGTCCGTCTCCTCCTACCCGGATTCAGGAGGTTCGGGCCTCGTTTCGAAATTCAAGATTCGAATCTCGAAATCCCGAATCCGAAATCAGATGACGCTCTCCTCCCGGTATTCGCCGAAGACCTCCTTCATGGCGTCGCACGTCTCTTCGAGGGTGCAGTAGGCGCGCGCGCAATCGAGGAGGGCGGGCATGAGGTTCTCGGAGGTGCGGGCCTTGGCCGTAAGGGCCCGGAGAGCCGACGAAACGGCCTTCCCGTCGCGGGTCCGCTTGACTTCGGCGAGACGGGCCTTGTGGCGGGATTCCACCTCCGGGGAGATCTTGAGGAGGGGGATGGGGACCTCGTCGGAGGAGACGTACTTGTTGACGCCCACGATGGTTTTCTCCCCGCTCTCCACCTGCTTCTGGTATCGGTAGGAGGCTTCGGCGATCTCCCGCTGGGGGTAGCCCTGCTCGATGGCCCGGATGATGCCGCCCATCTCGTCGATCTTGTGGATGTAGACCAGGGCCTGGCGCTCCATCTCGTTCGTGAGGGACTCCACGAAATAGGACCCCGCCAGAGGGTCGATGGTGTGGGCGACGCCGCTCTCCTCGGCGAGGATCTGCTGGGTCCTCAGGGCCACGGTGACGGCCTGCTCCGAGGGCAGGCAGAGGGTCTCGTCCATGGAGTCCGTGTGGAGGCTCTGGCAACCGCCGAGGACGGCGGCGAGGGCCTGCACGGTGACCCGGACGATGTTGTTGAGGGGCTGTTGGGCGGTCAGGGAACACCCGGCGGTCTGGACGTGGGTCCTCAGCATCCAGGAGCGTGGGTCCTTCGCTCCGAAGCGCTCCCTCAACTGGCGGGCCCAGATCCGCCGCGCCGCGCGCAGCTTGGCCACCTCCTCGAAGAAATCGTTGTGGGAGTTGAAGAAGTAGCTCAGGCGCGGGGCGAATTCGTCCACCGGGAGGCCCCGCGCGATCCCGGCCTGGACGTACCCGATGCCGTCGGCGAGGGTGAAGGCCAGCTCCTGAGCCGCCGTGCTGCCCGCCTCGCGGATGTGGTAGCCGCTGATGGAGATGGTGTTCCACTGGGGCACTTCGCGGGCCGAGTACTCCATGGTGTCCACGATGAGGCGGACGCTCGGCTCCGGCGGGTAGATCCACTCCTTCTGAGCGATGTACTCCTTGAAGATGTCGTTCTGGATGGTGCCCCGGAGCTTTCGGAAGGGGACGCCCTGCTTCTCGGCCACCGCGAGGTACATGGCGTAGAGGACGGCGGCGGGGGCGTTGATGGTCATGGAAGTGGAGACCTCGCCCAGCGGAATCCCGTCAAAGAGGATCTCCATGTCGCGCAGGGTCGAGACCGCCACGCCCTCCTTGCCCACCTCGCCGTCGGCGAGGGGGCTGTCCCCGTCGCGGCCCATGAGGGTGGGAAGGTCAAAGGCGGTGGAGAGGCCCGTCTGGCCTTCCTTGAGAAGGTACTTGAAGCGGGCGTTCGTGTCCTCCGCCGTCCCCATTCCCGCGAACATGCGCATGGTCCAGAGGCGCCCACGGTACATGGTGGGTTGAACCCCCCGGGTGAAGGGGTACTCGCCGGGCCAGCCAAGGTCCCGTTCGTAGTGGAGGTCCTCGAGATCCTCGGGACCGTAAATGCGGTCAAAGGGAAGCGAGGAGACCGAGGAGAAGTCCACCCCGCGCTCTGGGTGTCTCTTCAGGTGCGGCTCGAGGGTCTCCTTCTCCCAGCGCCCCCGTCCGCCCGCCTTGCGGGAATCGCCCATGGTCTCTCCTTGGCCGCGGGCCGTACGGAAGGGTCCGGGCCCGTTTCATTCATGGTCCCATTCTCCACGGCGGGAGTCCTTCGCGCAACGGGTCGCCCTCTCCCCCCTCCGGGCCCGATCGGCAGGCCGAAACGGCGCGGCGCGCCAATGCGGCGCGGGGCAAGACTCGCGGCCCGAACCGGAATTTCCCTCCCGGACCCAGTCCCGATGGAGGTTCCTGAAAGTCGCCTGGCACTTGGCACGGCCGATGCGTAGGGCGAAGGGTCCGAGACGGGAGGTGGGGCCATGAAACAAAACCACACGGCGACTCCCGCGGGGTCTTTTCATGGGGCTTCCCTAATCCTGGGCTCCTCCCGGATGGATTCACGGTTTGGAGCCCACCCCTACGGCCACCGCGCTTTCCCGAGCCCATCGACCCACGTAGCCGGAGACACAAGCCACCGCAAAGCCCGCGCATCCACGCCCGAACCGCTTTGGGTCCCGGCTGCATCCGCACCTGCCGCGTCCACCCCGTAATCCCACCCAGGATCCGCGCGGCAGAGGGGGCCCGCCGAAAGGCGGGCCCCGTTTCCTTTCGGCCGATGGCCGCGACGGAGGATTCTCTGCTATGCTCCCCCTTCGGGAGGCGACCCATGCGCATCGCGGTGGCCGCGGACCACGCGGGATTCGAGATGAAGGAGTTCGTCCGGCGCTGGCTGGCCGAAGCGGGACACGAAGTCGCCGACGTGGGGGCCTTCTCGGAGACCTCCGTGGACTACCCCGACTTCGCCCGCCCAGCGTGCGCCAAGGTCCTGTCGGGCGAAGCGGACAGGGCCGTTCTCGTCTGCGGCTCGGGCGTGGGGATGAGCATGGCGGCCAACCGGTTCCGTGGGATCCGGGCCGTCCTCTGCGCGGACCTCTACCTCGCCCGGTACTCCCGCCTGCACAACGACGCCAACGTCCTGTGTCTGCCGGGGCGCCTCATGGGGAAGGGCCTCTGCGAGGAGGTGCTCCGGGTGTGGATGGAAACCCCCTTCGAGGGCGGGCGGCACGCGCGCCGGGTGGCCAAGCTGGACGAGATGGATCGTGGAGGGTCCCCATGAAAATCCCCGTGCTGTTGGAGGCTCCGTCCGGGCGGCCCGCGAGGGCCCTGGGGGGAGGGCCGCACCTGCGCGCCGCCGTGCAGGGGCTGGTCCGCGCCTTCTGGCCGGTGGTCGTCCACGAGGCGGCAGGTCGGGCCCAGTTCGCGGGCATGGCGGGGGTCCAGGTAGTGAACTATCCTCCGGCGAGCCCGGGGCTCCGCCAGTCTTCCCTGGTCTTGCTGGGCGCGGCGTGTCCACCGGACTGGCGGGAGCAGGCCCTGTCCGACCTGAAGGGGACGGGCGTCCCCTTCTGGGATGAGGCAGACCCGAAGGGGTCCAGCCTGGCTCTGCCCATGTGGGTGCCGGGCGAGGTCCTCTCCTTCGCGGCGTGGTCTTCGGGCGGCCTGAAGGGCTGGGAAAAGGGACTCGCCGAGGATTTCCTTCGGGCCCATGAGTCCTTCGCGGAGTCTTTCCTGAGGCTCTGCGGAGAGATCCGGCAATGGATCCTGGCCGGAGAGGGCGAGGAGGGATTCCGGCAGAAGGTGGCTGCCCAGCTGGCCAACCCGGAACTCATGTCCCTGCTGGTGCGGGGCGAGTATGAACGGGCCCGCGCCATGGCCCAGAAGATCGTGGGAAGCACGACGCGGTCGCTGGGCTGAGGCCGGCGGGAGAGTCCATCGCAACCCATCGGGCGATCGATCCCAAGGCGGGGACGGAACCGCGGGGTCGCCCTTCACGTGGAGTCGACACCATGGCTGTGACGGAACAGCAAGTCCTCGATGCCCTCCGGGCCGTCGTGGACCCGGATTTCAACAAGGATATCGTCGAACTCGGATTCGTTCACGACCTCCAGGTCGAAGGAGGACGCGCCTCCTTCCGCATCGTGCTCACGACGCCTGCCTGCCCGGTGCGGGAGAGGTTCCGGCAGCAGGCCGAGGAGGTGGTCCGGGCCATCCCCGGGGTGATGGAGGTGGCCGTCACCATGGACGCCAAGGTGGCCGCCGGGACCACGGGGCCCCTCATCGAGAACCTCCTGCCTCAAGTAAAGAACACCCTCGCGGTGGCCTCGGGGAAGGGCGGGGTGGGCAAATCCACGGTGGCCTCCAATCTCGCCGCCGCGCTGGCTCTGACGGGAGCCAAGGTGGGGCTTCTGGACGCGGACATCTACGGGCCCTCCATGGGAATCATGCTCGGAGTGACGGAAAAGCCCAAGGTGGACGAAGCCCAGGAGAAGATGCTCCCGATCTTCGCCCACGGCATGCACGTCATGTCCCTCGGCTTCCTCCTGGACCCCGACATGCCCGTGATCTGGAGGGGCCCGATGGTGATGAAGGCCCTCGAACAGCTCCTGAAGGACGTGGCCTGGCCGGAGCTGGACTACATGGTCGTGGACCTTCCACCCGGGACCGGCGACGCGCAGTTGACCTTGACGCAGAAGGTCCCGCTCACGGGCGCCGTCATCGTTACGACGCCCAACGAGGTGGCCCTCATCGACGCCCGGAAGGGACTCGCCATGTTCCAGAAGGTCCAGGTGCCCGTGCTGGGCATCGTGGAGAACATGTCGTGGTTCGTGTGCCCGCACTGCCAGGGCGTGTCGGACATCTTCTCGCGCGGGGGGGGAGAGCGCTGCGCCCGCGAGATGGGCGTGCCCTTCCTCGGCGAGATTCCCCTGGACCCGAGCGTGCGAGAGGCGGGAGACGGCGGGACGCCGGTGGTCCTCGGCTCGCCGGCCTCCCCGGTGGCGCGCGCTTTTCGAGACCTCGCCGGACGCGTCGCCCAACAGTCGAGCATCGCGGCCCTCCGGAAGGCGTAGCGGGCCTCCGGCCAGAGGAATCAAAGGATCCCGGCGGGGGAACTCCCCGCCTCGCCCAGAGGGGCGCCCGAGTTCTGGGGGAAGTTATGGCGCGCAAGCGTGAGAGGGAAGAGGAACCCCAGGCCGGCACCCGAAGCCTGCCGGTCCGCTTCGAGGATCTCGTGGGGCAGACCGCCGCCCTCCGGTTCCTCCGGAAAGCCCTCAAGAAGGGCGTTCTTCCCCAGGTCCTGCTCTTTTCCGGTCCGCGGGGAATCGGGAAAGCAACGGCGGCCGTGATGACCGCGGCGGGCCTCCTCTGCGAGAAGGGGAACCAAGGGCCCTGCGGGGAGTGCCTTCCCTGCAGGAAGGTTTCCCGCGGCATCCACCCGGACGTACGCGAGGTCGGATTGGAACTCGTGGAAGACACGGGCAAGACGCGGACGCAGATCGTCCTGGACCAGGTGCGGTCCCAGGTGCTCCAGCCCCTGGCCCTGCCCCCGTACGAAGGAAAGCGGCTCCTCATTCTCATCGATCCCGCCGAGGCCCTCAACGTCAACTCCCAGAACGCCCTTCTCAAGTCGCTCGAGGAACCCCCCTCCTACGCCCAGTTCATCCTGGTTGCGTCGAGCGTGTCCAGCCTGCTCCCCACGGTGCGATCCAGGTGCCACGAGGTGGTCTTCTCCTCCCTAACCCCTGGTGAAATGCGCACCTTCTGCGAAAGGGCGGGCCTGGAGGAGATCGAAGAACCGACCCTGGCGGCCGCTGGAGGGTCCCCCGGACAGCTTCTGGCCCTGAGGGGAGGGGAGGGGGCAGCCCGCAGGGAGGCCCTCCTCCGGCTCCTGGCCGAGGGGCTGTCCCTGGCCTCCTACACCTCGCTGGTTCCCCTTCTCGGCGACCTGGCGAAGGAGGATCCCCGCGAGGTCGTATCCATGGCCCTCGGACTCGTGCGGGACGCCCAGCGGATCTCGTCGGGAGGGGAGCCACTCCGTCATCGCGACGTGGCGGACCCCCTCGGGTCGGCCCTGGCCGCCCGGGGTGCGGCGGGTCTGGACGTAGTGGCCGAGCGGCTGGCCCAGGCGCCCTCGCAACTCGCGCATAACGTGAATCCCCGGCTTCTCCTCGAGCGGCTCTTCCTCGTCCCCTGACCTCGTTCCGGCGAAGGTCCGTCCTGAGTCTCTCATCGTTCCGCTCCCCGGAAGAGGGCGAGCCGCGAAGGTGCGGGTGTTCCACCCGCCCTTTCCCCCCCCAAAAAAAGACCCCGCCCGAAGGCGGGGCCGAGGAGGGGAATTCTCGGGACTGACCTAGAAGGAGTGGCCCACCATCAGGCTGTAAAAGTGCGACCTCCCGGCCTTGTCGTAGAGGTATGGGTCCTTGTCCGAGTAGTCGCCGTATTCATAGCGGGCCTGGAGCCACCATGCGTCGGTGAAGGTGTACCGGGCCCCGAAGCGCAGCCAGGCCTGGGACACGTCCAGGTCGGAGTAGGAGGAGACGCGGGTCATCGGCAGGAAGTGGATCCCCGGGATGTTGAAGTCGGAAGGTTGGAGGAGTTCAAAGAGGTCCAGGCCCCCGTCCGAATCGGAGTAGACGTACTCGAGGTTGAGGGCCAGCTCCTCGATGGGCTTGTAGGTGAGGCCGGCCGAGTAGGACGTGTTGCGGGTTTCGTAGTGCAGCAGGTTCCGCGCGGAGCCATACAGGCCCCCAGTGGCCCCCGCCGCTCACCCATCCATCAGCGCGATGCAAGTCGGGAAGTCCGACTTGACGCGCTGAATCGCGACGTTCGCAAACCACTCCAGCGTGGGGAGGGGAGCGTGCCAGAAGGTGAGATCCGCGGCCATCTGATCGCGGGACCAATCGGTGTTGTCGCCCTCCCGGTTGTCCGCCGAACTCCAGCGGGTGGCGGCGGTGAGGGAGGCCTTGGTCCCGAAGTTGTGGGAGAGGAACAGGCTGTAACGGTCCTGCGTTTCGGGGGACATGGAGGGATCCGACACCCGGGCTCCCCTCCAAACGTAGTACTGCGTCGCTACGAAGGCGCTCGGGTTGCCCGGAGCCTCGTAGGTCGTGCAGGTCCCGTTGGGGTTCCCGTAGGTATGGTCCGCCTCCAGTCGCTCGAAGGTGCCCCGCACCTGTCCGCCTTTCCAGGGCTTGGCCCGGTAGTTCAGGCGGTACCGGTTCGTTGTGGTCTTCCTCGAATCGCCGAGTACGGTGAAGGTGTCCCGGTCCTCGATCCTGTAGAGCCACTCGAGATCGAGGCTACCCGCCTTCTTGCCGAAGCGGTACCCCAGGTTCAGGTTGGAGTCGTAGACCCTTCTATCCATGGAGGAGTGGCGCCAGTAGTCGGGATTGACTCCGTACGCGTCCCGGTAGGTCTGCCCGACCTGAGGCCCCGCGGCGGCCACGGGCTCCGCCGTATTGATGAAGTAGGGGTCGCTGTCGAGGGTGTAGTAGTTGCTGCGCCAGCGGAAGGACCACTTCTTGTGCCCCCCGAAGCGCCGGGCCGTGGAGAGTCGGTACCCCTCGTAGTCGTAGGAGATGTCGGTTCGTCGGTTCTCCGTGGTGGACCAGACTCCCCCGGCGTCGAGGGCGAAGCCCAAGGCGCTGGGGACCGTCACGTCCAGCTTGGTGGTCCGCTTGTCGAACTCGGGCTGGAGATCCGAGGGGAGGATCCCGCTGCGGGCGTCGTACTGGACTCGGTTGGAGAAAATGTCGGTGCGGAGCACCGGATGCCTGGACCGTGGATACAGCAGGAAGGCGCTGTCCACGCCCTGGGCCAGGGACCGCTCGGTATAGCTCACCGCCACCACGGCCTTCGTGAGGTTCATCTCGGCTTTGAAACCGAGGTCGTAGGTATGCTCGTCCACGCCGCGGGTCTGGCCGGTCACGTGGCATCCGAAGCAGTGGCCGAGGGACAGAGACTGGTGGTTGCCGTCCCGATGCTGGTCGCGGAAGAGGAGACCCAGCGTGAGCCTGGGGATGTCCGGGTGCTGGAATTCGAGCCGGCTCTCGAGGAGCGAGTAGTTAACCTTGTATTCGTCCCTGGGGCTCAGGTCCGTTCCCTGCAGCACCTTCGGGGAGGCCACGGCGTTCATGTAGGAGAGGGTGTCGTGGGGGAGCCGATGGACGAACTTCGTGTAGTCGGTGCGGCTCCTGAGCATCCTGTGAACGTCGAAGGTCAGGTTCATGTCCTGCGTGTTCCCTCCCACCGTGTGGGCGGAAAGCAGGAAGTGGGATCCGGGTGCCGCGTTCACCAGCCTGAGGTCGAACGCGGGGCCCGATCCGATGGGAGAATGCTCGCTCACCTGTTCCTGGTTCCCGCTGTCCTCGGAGTGCCACGCGCCGACGGCCACGTAGGAGCCGGAGTCGGCGGGCGGAGCCTCCTGGGCCTTCGCCGCGGCCCAGGGAAGGAGGAGCAGGACGGCGGCGAGGGCGGCGACGGTCAAGGTTCTCATGGCGTCTTCCCTCCCTCTACCGCGTGAGTCCCCATCCGCTGGTGGGGACGCCCTGGGACGGCAGGTCGCTGCCGTGGACGCGCGGATGGCACGTGGTGCATTTGGTGGTCATGGCCCGGTTCATGCCGTATTCCCCGTAGGGGTTGCGGAAAACCCGGCCGCCGACGGTCTGGGGCCCCGAGGGCTGGCCCTCGTGGTTGGACTGGAAGTGGAATTCGTGGCACTGGAGACACAGGGCGGGCTCGTTGGCCACGAGGAGGTTGTTGGCCACGGACCCGTGGGGGGAGTGACAGAGGTTGCAGTCCTCGTTCACCGGGGAGTGCTCGAAGATGAAGGGACCTTCCTGGGCGGGATGGCAGCTCAGGCACAGGTCGTTCTTTCGCGTCTTCACCTTCAGTGCGGCTTCCGTCGAGGCGTGGACGTCGTGGCAGCTCGCGCAGGACATCTTGCCCGCTTCAACGGGGTGGCGCGAGGGGAGGCGGAAGCTGGCGGCGACGGAGGCGTGGCAGCCGGCGCACGCATCCTGGGGGCGGGAGGCCTTGTGGACCTTGTGACACGTGGTGCAGGCCAGGTCCTCTCCGGCGTGGCGCGAGGCGGCCCACTCGCCCATCCCCTTGGTGGCGTGGCAGGACATGCAGGCGGCGTTGTCCACCGCCTCGTCCTTGCCGAAGCCGCGGATGGCCTCGACGTCACCGGAGTCTACGTGGGCGTCCGTCTTGCCCGCGTCGTGGCACCCCAGGCAGCCGACCGAATGGCCCATCACTTCAAAGGGCTCCAGTCGCATGTGGGACTGCCCGAGGGCGCCCATGGCGATTCCCTCGTGACAGGCCACGCACGCGCCCGGATCGGCCGCCCACGCTCCCACGCACCCCAGTGCCACGGCGAGTACGAACGTCAGGCACTTGGATTTCATACCCTCTCCTACTCGATTCGTATCCCCATTACTTTGGAGGGAAGCCCGTTGGGTGAATCGTTCGGCCTTGACCTGGCCGAACAACCTCCCCGAGGCGGAACCCCGCTCCGGTACCCTCGAGAGTTCACGACTCTCCGGGCGCCGGGCGGTCAGCGCGGACAGCGATGAAACTTCGATTTGGCATCCATGGCGTGACCCCCTCATCCCCATTCGTGCGGGAATATACCCTCGGCCCATCGGGGTAGGCCAGCTTTAAACCTAGACGCCGTCGATGAGGGGGCATAGTTCCCACAGTATTTCCATGGGATTAGCCTCGCTGAAGCCCAGGACTTCTCTATACTCCACCCCCAACCGCGCATCGGACTTCCCGGACGAACCGAGGGTCCGTCTTCCAATGCCATAGGCCCGTGGGGCATTTCCCACGGTTGCCCGGTGGGTTGGCTACACCCGGCCTTTGGACTTTAAGGAGAGGAAGTTGCCGAGGACGGTCTGGGACTGGGAGAGTTTCAAGATGCGCTGGTTTCGCTTCTGCAGCGCCAGAGTGTCGGACTGGTCGGGAACGATCCCCCTTTGATCCCTCAAGAGCCTCTCCACCTCGAACTGGAGCGCCCGGAGTTCCTCCAGGGTGAGCCGTTTGAGGTTGGTCGGGGAGGGGAGCAGGTACCCCTCCATGAGAGACGAGGCCATCGCGAGAGCGGAACCGCCCATAAACGCCATGTCACCCCTCCGCGTCCTTCGGACTCTTCGTACGGGCAAGATACCACTCCCGTACCTCTTTGAGAAAGGTCAAGGTGGCCGGGAGGCGAAAATCGGCGTACGTCCAGGGGAGGGGCGCAAAAGCGTCGTCGCGGTAGAGAAGAGTCACTTCCGCAAAGATGCCGCGGGACAGGTAGATCCGGTGGGCGTTGTCCTTGGTGGACGCCAGCACGAGGCGGGCGGGCAAGAGAAGGCCGGGATCCAGGTTGACCGTCCGCGCGCCGAAGCGGGACAGGGACCTCTCGCGCTCGATGGCGAGGCGCTTGATCTCCGCGAGGAATCCCTGGGGCACGGCTTCCTCGAAAACGGCGATCTGTTTGAAAAGGGGCGTGCCCATCTCCTTCCGGTAGTAGGAGGTGAAGTCGAAGGCGAAAGGGGGCTGCAGCCGGGCGATGGGGCCGAAATCCTCGCAAAGCGCTTGGACGGCCTGGTCGCGGCAGGGAGCATCCTTATAGAGGATACCGCAAACCAAGACGGCCGGCGCCTCCGGACCGACGGTTCCCATCGCCGACCTCCGATCCGGCAAGGCCTTCACATCTCGAAGCGGCCCATCTCTTCCGGAGAGAGATTCTCGAGCCACTGGCGGAGGGTCTCCGTGTTGTCCTCCAGCTCGTAGCACTTCTCGAAGATGGCCTCCTCCACGAAAATCGGCACGTGGGCCCTGAGGGCCAGGGCGATGGCGTCCGAAGGTCGGGCGTCCACGTGCAGTTCGCCCGCCGAGGGGTTCAGGACGAGGTCGGCGAAATACGTATTGTCCCTCACGTCCGTGATCCTCACCTCCTTGATCGGAGCATGCACCTTCTCCAGGATGCCGCAGAGCAGATCATGGGTCATGGGACGGGGGACCTTGATGGCTTCCAGTTCCAGAGCGATGGCGTTGGCCTCGGAGGTCCCGATCCAGATGGGAACCAGCCGGCTGGCCGCCTCCTCCTTGAGGACGAGGATGGGCCACTGGGTGATGGGATCAAGGACGAGACCGTGGATGACGACCTTTTGGAGCATGTCCGACGCCCTCCTCCTTCAGGTGCCAATATAGGAACCGGCTTCCGCCCGCGTCAAGGAGCCCAACCCGGGGTCGTAGCCAGACAAAGCCCGGGAGCCAGTGAATGGCGGGCCTTAGGAGGGGGTTCTGGTTCGAAGGGGCCCTAAGGCCCTTGACACGGAAGGGCGTTTGGAATAGAATCTTTATTTGTCGGCCGGAAGGGAGCAACGGACGGTCGATGGCGACAATCCCCGCCGGAAGGTTCGAGGGGTTGACAAGCCGGGCAAAAGTTGCTAAATTATAAAATTGCCGGCCCCAATGCGGGGACTTGGCGCGGCTCTTTGAAAACTAGGTGGCAGAAAACGCGAGATCGTGCGGACCATAAAACAGTCCACGACCGAATCCGAACCTATTCAAACCTCCAAAATCAACTGGAGAGTTTGATCCTGGCTCAGAACGAACGCTGGCGGCGTGCTTAACACATGCAAGTCGAACGCGAAAGGGGGCAACCCCGAGTAGAGTGGCGCACGGGTGAGTAACACGTGGGTAATCTGCCCTCGAGTGGGGGATAACGTTCCGAAAGGAGCGCTAATACCGCATAACTCGGCGGGGACCCAGGTCCCTGCCGGCAAAGATGGCCTCTGCTTGCATGCTATCGCTTGAGGAGGAGCCCGCGCCCCATTAGGTAGTTGGTGGGGTAACGGCCTACCAAGCCTACGATGGGTAGCCGGCCTGAGAGGGTGGCCGGCCACACTGGCACTGAGACACGGGCCAGACTCCTACGGGAGGCAGCAGTGAGGAATTTTGGGCAATGGGCGAAAGCCTGACCCAGCGACGCCGCGTGGGCGATGAAGGCCTTCGGGTCGTAAAGCCCTGTGAGTTGGGAAGAAGCCGTGCGGTGCCAATACCACCGCGCGGTGACAGTACCAGCAGAGGAAGCCCCGGCTAACTACGTGCCAGCAGCCGCGGTAAAACGTAGGGGGCAAGCGTTGTTCGGAATTACTGGGCGTAAAGCGCGTGTAGGCGGTCTGGCAAGTCGGAAGTGAAAGCCCTCGGCCCAACCGGGGAACTGCTTTCGAAACTGCCAGGCTTGAATGCGGGAGGGGAGAGCGGAATTCCCGGTGTAGCGGTGAAATGCGTAGATATCGGGAAGAACACCGGTGGCGAAGGCGGCTCTCTGGACCGTGATTGACGCTGAGACGCGAAAGCGTGGGGAGCAAACAGGATTAGATACCCTGGTAGTCCACGCCCTAAACGATGGGTACTTGGCGTGGGAAGTCTAAATCTTCCCGTGCCGGAGCTAACGCATTAAGTACCCCGCCTGGGGAGTACGGTCGCAAGGCTGAAACTCAAAGGAATTGACGGGGGCCC
>CAZPSH010000030.1:0-32893 GCA_964589625.1 uncultured Thermoanaerobaculia bacterium | reverse complement strand
CTTTGCCCGAAGAACTCCACGTACGCGTCATCGAAGGGCTGTTCGATGTCCCGCATGTCCGCATCGTAGAAGGCGCTGCCGGGGCCGTTGAGCTGGTTCGGGGAGGTGTCGGTGATCGTCTGGCCGTTGATGGGTACCGTGCTGTAGACCACGCCGATTCCCGCACTGGAGCCCTGAGAGAAGTCGGGCATGTATCCCGCCCCAACGGGTGAGGCCGTATAGGCGTGTGCGAGTTGATAAGGGACACCTCCGGTCGGTGCGGTAATCAGGGTAACAAAGACTTGGTGTGGGGCTCCGGGGGGTGGGGAGCCAGTATCGGTTACTGTTCCCACGTAGGCTTCATCGTGGGCACCTTCATAAGGAGTCGCTGTATCAAAGATGGCAATTTTGTCCCCAGGATTCAGGTTATCCCACCGCGTGTCGTCCGGGTTCTTGTAGAGAATGACCGATGTATCGTTCACAGCGGCGTTTGCATACAGCAGCCCCCCTCTCCGGAACATCTTGTCCCTTTCCACAAAGACCCTCTTCCAGGAAGTATAGACTGCGGAGAGACCCATGACACGGTGGGGCAGCGCATTCCCGTAGTCATCGCACTTGGTCGCCTCGACCTGGAAGTTGTCGCCCGAGTACCGTGCGGGCGCCGTGAGGTAGAAGGTGAGGCCGGTGATGTCCGCACCACCCGGAAAAGTGAAGACGCCGGATGGCGCGGCGTCGGACCCGTCAGCCTGGAGGCCCACGCCGAACCCCTGCGTGGCAACGTTGTCGTTGGCCTCGTAGGGGAGGACCTGCGTGCAGCCTCCCTGAAGGCACCCTATTTGTCCTTGATCCACCCCTTCTGCTTCATCGCATCCAGGATGGATTGGGCTTTCTGGGCCACGTCGGGCTTGGCCTGCTTCGAGAGCACTTCCAGGTCGGCCGCGCCTCCTTGATAGTTCTTCAGGGCCACCTGGTCCACGGCGAGCTTGAGGCGCAGCTCGTCGGCAAACCAAATGCCGGGGTGGTTCTTCAGGATGATGCCGATCCACTTGGACCACCAATCGGCGGCCTCCTTGCCCTTGAGCCACTTCCAGCCGTCCATGTTCTTGCCCGTATCGCCGGGGTAAGAGTTTGAAAGATAGATGCCCGTCTCAACAGAATTCATGAACACGGCTTGGTCGCCTTCGCCGAAGCCACGCATGATGTCGTAAACCACGTACGCCGCATAGGTGGAGGTGGGGTACTGCCGGAGAATTTCATTGAGCAAATTCACAGGGCGACATTCCTGGCGGCCATCGACAAGGACGGTCTCGCGGCCCTGGTATTTGCCCATGAGGCTCTTTTCTCCGGTGGCATAGGGCTTCAGCCAGCCGTCGTAAGCCTGGCGGTCCTCGCCTTGGGGTTCGATCACTTCAAAGCTGCACGTGTTGCTCTTGAGGCTCCCCTTCCAGTAATCGGTGTAACGCCGGGGCCGCCCGTACACCTCTCCTTGCCAGTACACGCGCCCAGCACTTTCATACTCCGCCCAAAGCTCGTATTTCCCCGGGGAAGTCAGCAGAAGCAGCTCGCTGCCGCCAAGATCGTCCTGGAAGACCGCGCTCTCACCGGGCGCGAGCGGATGCATGGGCATGTCCGCGGAAGGCCACTGGACGACCGCAACCGTTCCATCGGGCTTCCGCAACATGAGTTGCCTCTTGGACCCCGGTGCCCCGTCACCGGTGGAGAGGGAAACCGGCGCGCTCGTACCGTTGTGGAAACCGATCTGGATGAATAGGGGTTCCCCCGGCAAAACCCGCGGCGTGAGCAGCCTCAGGGCGAGCCCCACGTTTCCGCTTTGGCCCCACGCGCCTAGAGCCATCAACGCCGCTATGGCGGCGAATGCACCTTTCTTCCTCATGCCGGCCTCCTAATAAGGCAACGGATCTTGTTGCATTCGGACCGAGACGTGAACATCCGTCAGCGCACCTCCGCCCGTAAGCACATGAGGAACGCAAAACCTTGGATTGCTGCCGAGGTAAGTAACAAAGGCCGCGTGCATGATGCAGCCGTGGCTGTCCTCGGGGGGGCTCGATGCCGCTTCGCTGCAATGATAGGTTTGCACAGTGTAGCCGTTCACGGAGAAGTTGTGCGTCAATTCGTGGACCGTACAGTACTGGTTGACCGCGTGCTGCGTCGCTGGATCGCCGGGATGGTTCTGCTCGATCTGTCCAACGTAAATGTAGGACGCGCCGCTTTGCGGGCCACCCGCGGTGCGATAGGGCGAGCCGCCAACTTGGTTCGGATTGGAAGGCGTGGCGCCCTCTATTCCCAGAAGGTGTAAGTAATTGGGCGCGCCGCGGTTGGCAGTGGACCACCATAAATTGCTGAAGCTGATGAGCTGGTCGGCGGTCGCATCGGTAGCCCAGTGCACATACGGCACCGCCCCCATGCCGCTCCTTTGCCCGAAGAACTCCACGTACGCGTCATCGAAGGGCTGTTCGATGTCCCGCATGTCCGCATCGTAGAAGGCGCTGCCGGGGCCGTTGAGCTGGTTCGGGTCGGCGTCCGTGATCGTCTGGCCGTTGATGGATACGGTGCTGTACACCACGCCGGCGCCGCCGGAATGGCCGTTCGCGAAGGTGGGGAGAGGAGGGGAAGACGTGTCATGGCCCGTGGCGTAATAGCGCTTCGTTAGCGGGGAATCGAGCGTAATGGTGCGAACCCCGCCATTACTGCCTGAAATATCTGTGATTGTCCGCTTCTCGCCACCATGTTCATAAGTAATGCTTTCATCAAAAACCACGACTGTATCCCCTATGCTCGCGTTGGTCCAATCATAGACGACGATCTGATCGCAGCTGGCCCCGCATGAACTGGGGTCGAAATCCGCATACAGCAGCCCCCCTCTCCGGAACATCTTGTCCCTCTCGACGTAGACCCTCTTCCAGCCGGTATAGACGGGCGAGCGGGAGGGCACCTTGTCGGGCACCTCCTGTCCCGTCTTGGGGTCGATCTTGTACACCGCCACGCGCCCGTTGTCGCCCGAATACCGCGGCGGCAGCTTCAGGTAGAAGACCGCCGTGTGGTCGTTTGACGGCGTCACCGTAATCTCCTGCGCGAAGGGGCCGCTCGAATAGGCCGACAGCCCGAAGGCCGGCAGGGGATTCTCCGTCCACACCTCGTTGTCGTTGGCCACGTACGGCAAGGCCGCCGTCTTGCCCGGCTTGGCCGTCCAGCTCCCCCAGGGGACGTACGGAGACGTGTCCGGCGGATCCTCCAGGCGCAGTGTGAGGGGCACGCCGTTCCAGCCGCGCACGCGAAGCTGCAAGAGCCCGTCCGCCACCTGCTCGGCGGCCGGGTAGGGAGCCTCCTGCCCCCCGTTGTTCAGGATCACGCGGAGCGGGGCCTCCCCTTCCACCCGGTAGGCCCACAGGGGCTGAACGCAGAGGTGGCCCTCCTCGGCGTACACCACGGCGCCGAGGTGGCTCGGCGGTGCGGAGGTCGGAGCCGAGGCCAGGTCGTTCCCGTTGAAGGCCATGCAGGCGCCCGGGTCGCCGTAGTAGTAATAGCGGTCGTAGGTGAGGAGGGAGACGTCCCGGTCCACCTCCAGGCTGCGTGGCGCCCCGTCGGTGTACGTGTCCAGGTAGGTGTGGGTGGCGTCGGGGCAATACCCGATCCAGCCGTCCGCGGACCCGGCCCGCACCACGTGGCCCAGCCCCACCTCCAGCCCGCAGGGGTCGGGAAAGGCCCACGCGGTCCAGTTCCCGTAGGCGTCCCGGATGGCCGTGGCGTTGGCCCGGGGGACCTTCACCAGCCGGCCGGCCCCCGCCCCGTAGAGGGCGTCGGCGATCATGCAGGCGCTTCCGTCGGGATCGGCGGCCAGCCCTACGGGCAGGACGTCGCGGGTGAAGGCCCCGGCGTGGGTGTCGGCGTACTTCGTGACGGCCCCCGTCTGCACGTCGATCTCGTCCACCTGCGACACCCCGGCGACACCGTCCACCACCAGCAGGGTCCCCGCCGTCGTCACGCGGGAAAGGCAGGGCCTCGCGTAGCCCGTGAGGGAGCGGAGCACCACCGGATCGCGCTGAAAGAGGTCCACCTCGTCCACCCTCCCGTCGGCCGCCACCCAAATATGGCCCGTCTGCGGCGCATAGACCACGGCCCGCAGTCCGGCATAGTGGGGCAGCCCCCTCGGGTGCAGTTCCAGGAAGGGGGCCTGGGTGGGAACTAGGCCCCGAGACGAAACGAAGGCCTGGGCGCCCCGGGCGTCGTCGGGGATCTCGAAGGCGGCCTCCACGGCGAAGCCTCCGCCCCCGTCCACCACCGACGCGGCCCGGGCCTCGCGCACCGACAGGAACAGGAGGTTCCCCTCGGGAAGGGCGTCGAGGTAGCGGCTCTGGAGGGTCACCGTGTCCCCCCACCACAGCCCGTTGGCGGAGAGCACCGGCGGTTCGGGCCGCGGGGCCGGATCGTAGCCGATCGCCTCCACGGCGGGGCTGACCCCCTCCCCGTCGGTGACGGCGAAGCACTCGAGGGGGGCGCTTGGGTCTTCCCCAGCCTCGAAGGGCGCCCCGTCGAGGCCCTGGGCCAGCGTGGCGGGCGATGCTTGAAAGGAGGGTTCCCCGCACCGCGACACGGTGAAGGGCGCCGTACCCCCGCTCCAGTCCAGGGTCAGGTCCCAGGCGCCCGTTCCCGCGTTCCAGGTCTTCGAGAGGCTCAGGGCCACCGGGTCCGCCGCCGCTGGATGCCTTGCCGCCGCATCCGGGAGGGCCGAAAAGGGCCCCGCCACCCCCGCGCGGGAGCGGGCCGAAGCGCCCCTGCGCGAAAGGCCCTGGGCCGAGGCCGCCGCCGGCGTCGCCGCCGGAGGGGAGGGCGGAAGCGGCCCGCCTCCCCACGCCGCCGCGCCAAAGACCAGAAATGCCGTGGTGCAGATGGATCGCCCCATGCGTTCCTCCTCGACGCTTACCCCACTTCGATGGGACCAGGATATCCCGTCTTCGTTCCCCGCGCAAGGGGAAGTCGGGGAGACCGGATCGTGTGATTTTTCAGGGTCATGACTCCAGGGCGAGGGTGGTTTAACCAGGGTCATGACGCCACCGTTTTAATCAGGATCATGACGCCAGGTTGGGGCCGTGGCAGGCCATGATGTTGCCTCGATGCGGAGGCTACGGATGGCCTACAGGGAGCACGGCATGTGGGAAGTACTGGAGGTGTTGAAGCGGGCGCGCCGTGGAGAGTCCGGAAGGGCTATCGCGCGGGGCGCGGGTTTGGCGAGGAAAACGGTGGGGAGGTACTTGAGAGCCGCCGGTGAATTGGGATGGGACCGGCGGGGAGATGCGGCGGCGGACGAGGCGGTAGCGTGCCGGGTGGTTGGGCTTCTGAAGCCTGGCCCGGAAGAGGGGTACGGGGCGACGGCGCAACAGGCGCTAAGGATAGCGGATACGGCGCGCTGGGACGCGGCGGCAGTGCATCAGGCGGTGGAGAGTCCCTTCCGGTGGCGGCGCCCGGGTCTTCCTCGGGAGCGCCCGTGCGGGGAGACCCGCACCGGGAGCAGAAGGCGTTCCAGGCTGCGTTGGAGGGCTCACCGCGGGTCGTGCACGTCCAGTGCACTCTCTCTCCTTACAGGAGATCGGGGTCGGCAACCGCGACGAGGGTGATCTCCAGGAGAGTCCCCTTCCGTCGGGACCGAAACCACCACGCCGAGCCCTTTTTCACTCGCAGGGAGGCCTCCTCTCCGACCAGGAGGAGCGCGGCGGCCTCGCCCAGAGTGGGCTGGTGGCCCGCCACGACCACGGTGCCTTCCGCCTTCGGCCACCCCGCCGCCCGCAGGAGGCCCCTCGGGGTGGCTCCCAAACCCACGCCGGGCTCCTCGCGCACCCGTTCCGACAGGGCGAGGGCCGTGTCCCGGGCGCGGACGGCCGGACTGGACAGGAGGACGAAGTCCGGGGGAAGGCGCTCCCGCAGCCACCCCGCCACCTTGAGGGCCTGCTTCCGCCCCCGAGGCGTCAGGCGCCGGGAGGGATCGGGAAAAGTATCCTCTGCCTCGGCGTGCCGCCAGAGAATCAGGTCCATCCTCGGCCTCCCTATGGTCGGGGGATCCGTCCGGACCATTATCCTCCGGCCGGGGGGAGTCCGTCCACGAGGAAGCGCGCCTTGTGGACCGTCTCCCGCCATTCGCCGCGCGGATCTGAATCCACAACAATCCCTCCGCCGACGCCCGCCCGGAGCATTCCCTCCGCGGACCAGGCGGTCCGGATGGTGAGGCAGAGGTCCATGCGACCCCCGCCGGGCTCCATCCATCCAAGCGCCCCGCAGTAGGGCCCACGGGTCACCCCCTCAAGGGAGTCCGCAATCTCCATGGCCCGAATCTTCGGGGCGCCCGTCACGGAGGCCCCCGGAAAGGTTGCCCGAATCAGGTCCGTCAGGGTGACCCCCGGCCTCAACCGGGCGCCCACTCGGCCGTAGAGGTGATGCACGTAGGGAAGGGTGAGGAGGGCCTTCCGCGGGTCGGCCCACACGCTTCCGGGAAGGGCCACCCGTCCCAGGTCGTTGCGGGACACGTCCACGATCATGGCGAGCTCCGCCGCCTCTTTTTCTCCGGTCAGGAGCGACGCCGCCCGTTTCTGGTCTTCCGCGGGTTTCTTGCCACGAAGGATCGTGCCCTTGATGGGCTCGGTGACGACCGAATCCCCTTCGCGCCTCAGGAACCGCTCGGGGGAGAGGCACAGAACCCGGTAAGAGCCAGCGTGGAGGTATGCTCCGAAGGCGGGCCTCGCGCATTCAACGAGGTCCCCCCACAGGCGAAGGCTGCCCCCGCGGCAAAGACGGCTGAGCCGGCGGGTGAGGTTGACCTGGTACACGTCCCCGGCGAATTCGGCCTCCAGGACGGTCCTCACCGCCGCCTGGAAGCGGCCGGAGCCCAGGGAGGAGCGCCATCTCCTGGGCTTTTCGAATCGTCGTGGGGGCCGGCCGGCCGCACGCCCGACATCCACCGGGCCGCGTCGCCGAAATAGGAACGCGTGAAGCCAGGGGAGCCCAAGGTCATCCCGTGCGGGAGTGGGAAACCGCTCCACGGCCCGCCGCAAATCGTACCCGAGGAGGACGGCCCACAGGCCCGTCCCCCCGCCGAGGGCTCGCTCCCCTTCTCGCAGGGCCTCCTCCAGGCGGTCCAACGGGTTTCCAGGAAAGCGGCGTCGCGCCGCCGTCTTCAAGACGAGGCCCTGCCCGTCCCCGCGGATTTCCGCGACGGCCTCGTGCCAGAGCGCGTCGAAACCCCATCCCCTTCCCCCCGCCTCGGCGTCCACGAAGCAGACGAAGGGCGGCCGGGGCATGGGAATCGTACCGTGCGGGGTCATCGTCCTTTCCGCCTTTCCAAGGCGAGGGTCCGGAGTGTCGAGGATAGCACCTGGACGTCCCGCGCACTCCGGTCCCCCCCCCTCCTCCGCCTGGACCGTCACGCTCTGCGGCGCACCGCCTTCCTTGCGCCCGCCCGAAAGCCGGTGCAGAATGGCGGGGTCTTGCGAAAGGAGACACGCCCATGACCCGCACGCGCATCCTCGTCCCCATGCTCCTCTGGTTGCTCGCACCGGCCCTGCTGCGGGCGGAGGACACCCCTCCGGCCAAAGCGGCGTTGGAGGACCCCAAAGCCCGCCTCGGCTACGCCCTGGGCCTCGACATCGGCACCCGCCTCAGGGAAATCCAGAGCGAATTCGACCTCGCCGCCTTTCAGCGCGGCGTGGACGATTATCTGAAGGGGGTCCAGCCGGCCCTCACGCCCCAGGAGGCCGCCCAGGTCCGCCAGGAATTCATGAAGCGCTACCAGGAAGTCCAGAACCAGAAGATGAAGGAGTTGGCCGACCGCAACAAGAAGCAGGGCGATGAGTTCCTGGCCGCCAACAAGGCCAAGCCCGGGGTCGTCACCACCGAAAGCGGCCTTCAGTACCAGATCCTCAAGGAAGGAACCGGCGCCACGCCCGGACCCAAGGACAAGGTCACCGTGCACTACAAGGGCCAGCTGCTGGACGGCACGGTCTTCGACAGCTCCTACGACCGCGGTCAGCCCGCCACCTTCCCCCTGGGGGGCGTCATCAAGGGGTGGACCGAAGGCCTACAGCACGTGAAGGAGGGAGGCTCCGCACGCCTCGTCATCCCGCCGGGACTCGCCTATGGAGAACGGGGCGCGGGCCAGAAGATCGGCCCCAACAGCACCCTCATCTTCGACGTGGAACTGGTCAAGATCGAGCCCGCACCGGCCGCAGCCCCTCCCCCCCCGCCGCCGAGCCCGCCGCCTGCTCCCGAGACCAAGAAGTAGAATCCGGATTCCTGAGCGCGGAACGCCACGCAGGGCGGCGGCCTATCTCCGGCCGCCGCCTTTTTGTCCGCCCGGCCCGCCCGGACCCGGCGCACCGGAAACGGGCCGCCCCCCCGGCGCGCCCTGAAAGGCTCCGCCCGAGGATCCGGTCGATCCGGTCAGGAGGCCCCTCGTGAACTCGGACGGGCGCCCTCCCTTCCTCACCTGGGAGGCGAGGTCCGCCGCCACTTGGTCGTCGCTCAACCCCCGCCTCCGCCCGGCCGCCAGGGCCGTGTTGAGGTAGCGCACTTCGGCGTCGGAGAGCGTCTCGGGCAGGGAGCGAAAGAGGCGCTCCACGGTGCCCTCCGCCACGTTCATCTGCCTCAAGTGGGAGAGGGCGTCGGCCGCCGCGAGCAGCCTCGGAAGGCTCCGGGTGCTCATCCAGGACTGGAGGAGGTCCAGGTCGGAACGCTGGAGGGGCGCGGTGACGAGGCTCTCGGCCAGGTCCTCCACCGCGGTACGGCCCTCCGCGGCCCTCGTCCCGTCCACTCCCCGCCCTTTCAGGTCCTCGATCCAGGCCCGCGAAGTTACAAGCCGATCTTCCAGCACGGCGGCCCGGTCGAGGACCCGCGGAACGGCCACGCCCTTGGCGAGCCCCTCCACCACCTGATCGGTGAACCAGTCCGTGGGAAGGCCTTGGGTGGTAAGACGGTCCACGCTCTTGAGGAGCGGAAGGAGCTGGTCCTCGGCGACACCGCGGCGCTGGGCCGCGGCGAAGATGCGCTGCCAATTGGCGGCGGCGGCGCTTCCGGTCTCGCTGGCCGCCGGAGCCGCGGCCCACGCCAGGGCCAGGCAGAGGGCAACGGGGCGAATCAGACGGACGAGCATCGCTTCAACCTCAGGACGGCGTTTTCTCCGCCGTACCCGTCGCTTTGACGCTCCAGCGCCTCGGGATCGGGCACGAACCGCCGGCCGTCGATGACGTACTGATATTCGTACTTCCCAGGGGGGAGGATCAATTGGAGCCTCCACTCCCCGCCCTCTCCGCGGACCATGGGCGCCCGGGCGGGGTCCCAGTCGTTGAAGGTCCCCGCGACGGAAACGGACGCGGCCTCGTCGGCGCGGAACTGGAAGGTGACCAGGAACCCGCACCCGTCGCTGGGACACGTCGCCGTGGTGGGCGGCACGAGGGACGCGAGGGACTCGAGGCCATCAGGCGCGGCTGGAGGGGTTCGGAGGGCGACGAGGTCCCTCAGGTTAACCAAGATGGCGCCCAGGAGAATCAGGGCGGCGAGCCGGTAGGTCCAGGTGGCCGCCGGGGTCTGGAAGGCCCTCGCGAATCGAGACCAGGTGGACCTCCGGGGAGCAGGAATCGCGGCGATTCCCTCCAGGATCCGGGCTTCCAGGCCCGACGGGGGGGCGTCCCTGGCCAACTCCCGAAGGGCCTCCTCGAGGAGGGACGGGGCCGACGTAAAGTCCACCCTCTCCTTCATGGCGTGCCTCCCATGCCCGAGTCCCTGCAGACCGCCTGTAGGGCGGAGAGACCCCGGCTGATGCGCATCTTCGCCGCCGACAGGCCGATGTCCAGGGCCTGGGCCACCTCGTCTACCGAAAGGTCCTCCTGGTACCTGAGGAGGAGGGCCGCCCGCTGGGGAGCGGGGATCTTCTGGAGACAGGCTCGCAACGCCTCCTGAATCTGGCGCGACTCCAGCCTCTCCAATGCGTTCTCCTCGCCCTCCGGCCGGGCCGCTTCGCCCTCGTCCAGGGGGGCCTCCCGCTCCAAGTGCCGCTTGCGGCGCTTGCCCGCGTCGTAGCAGACGTTCACGCAGATGCCGTAGAGCCAGCTGAAGAAGCGCGTGCGCCCGTCGAACTTGGCGATGTCGCGGTACGCCCGGTAGAAGGCCTCCTGAACGGCGTCGGCGGCGTCTTCCGATCCTGAAAGCATCTTTCGCGCCAGGTTGTACAGGGGCGGGGTGAACTCCCGCACAATGGGCTGGAAGCTGGGGGCGTCTCCTTCCTGCACGCGTGCGACGAGCATGGCCACCTCACGGTCATCCATCCGGCCTACCCCCACCCACTCTTTCCTCCCGGGCCCGCACGGTCACATGGGTGCGGGTGAATCCACAGTCGCGCCTTGATATCATAGCGCCGAGTCCACGGGGGATCCGAGAAGGGGAAGACCATGGTCCAAAGCGCGTACGTCCGGCGACGAGTTCCGCTTGCCCCCGCCCTTCTGCTTCTCGCCCTGGGCCTCCCCGCCGCCGCACAGGTTCAGGTCGCGGGGCGGATGGCCTTTTGGAGCGATTCCAACCCCGACCGGGTCGCCCGGGACTCGTCGGACACCTTCGCGGAGGGCGGGGCGGGCCTTCGGTACCTCACCGCCGGCGGGACGGGCTTTGACTTCGACGCCTCCCTCCGCCACGCCTTCCAGGACGCCGACCGGGGAGTGGCCGCCTCCTCCTTGACGGCAGAAAAGGAGGTCTCCGCAAGACGCGGCGGAGCCCTCTTCGCATCGGGACGACTGGCCTTTCAGGAGTACCGGGGCGCCTACTCGCCCTACCGCAACCGCGAAGGGGGGATTTGGGGAGGCTGGCGCTGGAGGGAGGCGGCCCCCGAAGGGAGTCCCTCGCCGCGGGCATTCGAAGTTCGCGCCGGAGCCCAACGGCGCCTCTATCCGGACTTGGACGACTTCGACTCCGACACCTTCTCCCTCGAGGCCTCGGGTTCCTGGGAGACCCGGGCCCTCCTCGTGTCCGCCGCGGCGGGGGCCGAAAGGCGATTCTACTTGAACGACTTCCAGGGCTGGCGGGTCGTCACCGATGCAGGCTCCTTTACCCCCGGCGGCCCCTGGGGAGGCGGAGGCGGGCCCGGCGGAGGCGGACCCGGTGGGGGAGGAGGAGGCGGCGGGGGTGGCGGGCCGCACATCGCCCCGCTGGGGCCGGGAGGGTCCGGAGCCGGACGCGGATGGGGGCCCGGCGGACCGCCGGCCTACGGCAAGGGTTCGGGGAACGTGGGCCAGGTGGGACGCGTCGGGACGTCCTCCACGGTGGACCATCTCTACGCGCGGGCGAGTCTGCAGGCCCAAGCCAGTGCGTCACATTTCACGGGCCTCCAGGCGGAATGGCTGGGGAGGCCCTCGGAGGGCTTCCGCTTCCTGACCTATTCGACGGGGGCCGCCTCGGGACGCACGGAACTGCTCGACGACACCTTCGGATTCTCCGGGGAGACGGCCACGGCCTACTGGAACGGTTTCTGGTCCAGGGGCTGGCGGTCTCGCCTTCGTCTCAGTTTCGAGCGCCGTGAGTACCGGGACCGCCCCGTCCTCGACCCCACCACGTACCGGCCCACTGGGGAGGATCGCAGAGACCGCATCCGCTGGCTCGATTTCTCTCTGGAGAAGACCTTCTCCCCCCGCTTCCGCGGGCGTCCCTCCTCCCTCGTCCTGGAGTTTTTTGCCGCCGGATTCTCCCGCTCGACCAACGATCCTTTCTACGACGGGGACGGGGGGGCCGCCGGGGTCGCCGTACGCCTGGACTGGTAGCCGGCCCGCACCGGGAGGCCGGTACTCTTCGCGCGGCGCCCGCTCTCCTCCAGATCCGGAGGCAAAAAACGGCCCGGGCGGTGGCCCGGGCCGAGGTAGAGAGGGATTGCCCGAATCAGTCGATCCAGAGGGGCACGCCGTCGGCGTCCCTCAGGACCAGGGTGGCCCCGGTGGTCACGTTCTCCACCGTGAAGGCCGCATAGTGGTCGGAGCACAGGGCGATATGGGCCCGCACTTGGTCCCCGACCTGAACCGTGAAGCCGTTCTGCACCATGAACCAGTAGGGCCCGAGGCCGAAGGAGTAGGGGGTTCCGGCCGCATCCACCGTGACCGTGTTGCTGTGGGTGCCGAGACCGAAGGCGTAGGCCGTCACGACGCCCTCGATGTCCACCGCCGAGGCAGGATCCAGCGTGCAGGAATTGTAGATTCCGCCTCCGTTGCGGTGCCCGTTGCGCGGTCCGCCGTTCCCGCCGCCCTGGCCGCCGCCTTGTCCGCCCTGGCCGCCCTGGCCGCTCATCCAGAAAGGAAGCCCCGTGGCCTCGTCTCGCAGAAGAATGGAGACGCCCGTCGTGTCCACTGTCACCGAAAAGGCCGTCACGTCGGTGGCCACCGCTGTCCTCGGGCACGAGGTCACGCGCGCCGTCACCGAATCGCCCGCGGCCACGGCGAAGTTCTCGGAGACGAGGTACCAGTACGGGCCGAGATGGACGGTCAGTGCGCCTTCGTTGGAGTCGAGGGCGAAGCCGGGGTACTGGATCCCCGCCTCCATGGACACGGAGGTGACCGTGCCCGTAACGGTGCGGAGCGTGGAGAGTTTGTAGTCGGCCTTCTTCTTCGTCGCGCCGAAGGCCATCGTGGCCGTAAGCAGAAGTGCCAACGTCACCGCGAAGAGTTTCCTGGAGTTCATCCGTCACCATCCTTTCCAAGCGGAGCCGGTATTCGGTTCTGGGCGCGCCCGGTTCTCGCCGTCACCCTGTTCTTTCCGGGGTGCCCAGAAAGGTCACAAGAGTGAAACGGGAGACGAAGAAAGGGAGACGGGAGACGAAAAACGCTAGACGCTGGACGGGAGACGAAGAAAGGACATTTGGGATTTCGGATTTCGGATTTCGGATTTCGGATTTAAATTCAATGGCGACAAGCGAGATCCGTGGGGCGGGCGCCCTCGCCCGGCTGTTTTCGATTCTTCCTAGCCCCCTCGTCCCCTGGTCCCGACTTCCCGAGGGGGACTGGGGTTCCCGCTTCCCGCCTTCCCGGGCTTTGACTTCAGGCCCCGTTTCCGCCATTCTGCCTTACCGGCGGGACCTCCCGCGCGGAGGAGGTTCCGGATGGAGTGGCTCGCCGCCCTGCACGATCCCGAGAAGCTCAAGGCCCTCATCGCCTGGGGGAGCTACCCCGTCCTCTTCGGGATCATCTTTTCCGAGACCGGGCTGCTCGTGGGTTTCTTCCTCCCGGGCGACTCCCTCCTCGTGACCGCGGGAATCATGGCCGGCCAGGGCTACCTGGACCTCTGGACCCTCTTCTGGCTCCTCTCCCTCGCCGCCATCCTGGGCGACTCCGCCGGCTACTCCATCGGATACCGAACGGGGCCCCTGATCTTCAAGCGGCCGAAATCCCTCCTCTTCAACCCCGACCACCTCGTCAAGGCCCAGCACTTCTACGAAAAGTACGGAGGCAAGACCATCGTCCTCGCCCGCTTCGTCCCCGTCATCCGCACCTTCGCTCCCGTCGTCGCCGGCGTAGGGCGCATGGAGTACCGCCGGTTCCTCTCCTTCAACATCTTTGGGGGCATCGGCTGGATCCTCAGCATGACGACGGCCGGGTACTTCATGGGGCGCATCCCCGGCGTGGACCGGTATCTGCACCTCATCATCCTCACGGTGATCATCGTCTCCTGGATTCCCGGGGCGGTGGAGGTGCTCCGCGAGAGGAGAAGGAAGAGACGGGAGCTCGAGGCGCCGATGGGAAAGCCGGAGGAGGAGGAACGCTGATCAGGACCCGCTCTCGAAGTCTTCCTCGATCTGGCCCTTGACCTCGTACACCGCGAGGCGTTTGGAGAGGCCCTTGACCTCCACGTCCCCGACCTTTTCGAAGAGGAACGCGTCCTTGGCCAAGTTGTAGGTGGCCTCTCCGACAAGGATTTGGCCGGGCCGGGCGATGGACGTTTCGATGCGGGAGGCGGCGTTGACCGTGGCCCCGAGGACGGTGAACTCCATCCGCCGAACGCTGCCGATGTCCCCGGCCACCAGGGGCCCAGAGTTGATCCCGAATCGGAAGACGAGGGGCGGCTTGTCGGGCTGCTCGCGGTTCAGCTTCTCCAGCGCCCAGCGCATGTCCAGCGCGCATTGGACCGCGCGCACCGCATGGTCCTGGGTCGGGATGGGCGCGCCGAAGATGGCCATCACGCAGTCGCCGATGAACTTGTCCAGGGTTCCCTCGTGGCCGAAGATCACATCCGTCATGCGGGAGAAGCACGCGTTGAGCATGTGCGCCACGTCTCCGGGGGCCATATTCTCCGTCATGGAGGTGAAGCCCACGAGATCGGCGAAAAGGACCGTGCCGGTCACCTCGCGCACGTCCAGGGCAATGCCCTCGGCCGCCTCGCCGGCGCTGAGGATCCGCCGAACCACCGAGGGCGAGTGGTAGCGCTCCAGGCGGGCCTTGGCGCGGCGTTCGGCCTCCACGGCGGCGCGCAGCTCGGCCTGGCGGATGCCCATGGCCGCGTAGCCCGAGAGGGCCGAGAGGAGGTCCAGGTCGAAGTCGCCGAAGGCCTTGGTCTTGAGGGGCGTGTCCGCGTAAATGATGCCGAGGACCTTGTCCTTGAGCTTCAACGGCACGCACAGGGCCGAGCGGATCCCAAGGAAGCGGATGCTCTCCCCGGCCTTGAAGCGCGGGTCCACCTGGGCGTCGTGGCAGAGGATGGCCACCCCGTCCTCCCGCGACTTTTGGGTGATACTCGAACTGATCCGGATGGGGCCCGTGCCCTTCCCCGTCTGGCGCACGGCACGGGATTCGAGGGCGCCCGTCTTCGGGTCCACCAGGAGGATCACGGCCTGCTGGGCGGGGAGGTACTCGAAGACCACGTCGAGGATCTTCTCGAGGACCCCCTCCACGTCGTCGGCGGAGAGGAGCGTTCGGGAGACCTCGGAAAGGACGGACAGGATCCGGCTGACCCGGGACAGGCGCTGGACGTCTTGGAGGACCGGCGCCGCGGGGGGGTTCTCCAGCTCCGCGAGGCCCAGGGCGCTCTGGATCTCCTCCACGGGCCGGATGATCGTCCCCTCGGTGACGAGACCGCCCTCCTCCGACGGCGTGATCTGGACCCGGTCCCGGAGGTCCTCCTCGAACCGGAGGGGAAACGACCCGAGGTGAATCGCGTCGCCGGGGGACAGGGGGGTTTCGTGCACGGGGTTGTCGTTGACGCGGGTGCCGTTGCGGGACCCGAGATCCACGATCTTCCAACCTTCCGCGGTTCGCACGAGGTCCGCGTGACGGCGGGAAACGGTGTGGTCCGGGACCACGAGGTCGCTGTCCGGCATACGGCCGAGGGAGACCCGCTCCTTGGCGAGAAGGAGCCGCCTCGTCTCCCCGTCCACCGTGTACGCCAGCCAAAACATGGGAGCTCCTCGGCGGAAGTCTACCACGGTCATCCGGGGGCGAGGAGACGCCTGCGCATCGGCGGCTTCAGACGCCCGTACCCAAGCGCCGTTCCAACGCGCTCGCCGCGAGGGTGGCCAGTCCCGCCAGGAGGAAGGCCGGGACCAATTCGTAAACGATCCGGTCCGACAGCCCCCCGACCTTCCACATAACGGTGGTGAGAAAGCCCGTAGCCACCCCCGCGACGGCACCCCAGCGGGTTACGGACCGAGTCCACAGGGAGAGCAGAATCACCGGGCCAAAGGCCGCGCCGAGGCCGGACCAGGCGAAGAGGACGAACCAGAAGACCACGCGGACCTCGCCCGCGGCCACGGCCATGGCGGCGGCACCGAGGACCACCACGGCCGCGCGGCCGGCGAGGAGGGAGGCCCGGCCCGAGGTGGCGACGCCGAAGACCTTCTCGAAGAGGTCCCGGCTCACCGCCGAGGCGGCCACGAGAAGCTGGGAAGAGACGGTGGACATGATGGCCGAAAGGATGGCCGCGAGCATGACCCCCGCCAGGAGCGGGTGAAGCATCTGCCGCGAGAGAAGCGGGAAGAGCTGTTCGGGGTCCTTCAGCCCGGGAAGAACCACCCGGCCCGCCAAGCCCAGGAGGCCGGCGCCGTAGAAGACGAGGACGCCCCAGACCAGGGCGATGACCTGGGTCTGCCGGATCTTCTCCTCCCCCGAGGCGGCCATGTAGCGAGTCAGCACGTGGGGCTGGCCGGGGTAGCCGAGCCCGATGCCGTAGAGGCCCGTCACGAGCCCGAAGAGGGCGAATCCGGACCTGCCCCCGGTGACGAGCGTGAGGCTCGGATTCTCCTTTGCGAGGGCCGCGAGGACCGCCGCGTATCCGCCCGCTTCGCGAAGGACGAGGGCGGGCATCAGCACGAGGGCGAAGACCATGATCAGGCCCTGGACAAAGTCGGTCCAGGAGACGGCGCGGAATCCCCCCAGAAGCGTGTAGACGAGAATAACGGCCCCGCCCGCCATGACGCCCGTGGTGTAGCGAATGCCGAGGATGGCCTCCATGGCCTTGCCCGTGGCGGTGAGCTGGGCGGCCACGTAACCGCCGAGCGAGACGAAGATCACCAACACGGACGCTAGCCGAAGGATTTGACCGGGGTCGCCCAGGCGGTCGCACAGGTAATCGGGGAGGGTCAGGGAGCCCCTGGCGGCGGCCTCGCGTCGCAGGCGCGGCGCGACGAAGTAGAGGTTGACGAGGTAGCCGGTCAGGCAGCCCGGCGCGTACCAGAGAGCCGAGACGCCCCCCGCGTAGGTCATGCCCACGGCGCCCAGGACCACCCACCCCGACTCGGAGGAGGCCGTGGAGGAGATGGCCGTCACCCAGGAGCCGAGGGACCGGCCGGCGAGGAAGAAGTCCTCCGGCGAGCGGGTGAGGCGGGCCGCGAGCGCCCCGATCAACAGGAGCGCCGCCATGTACACGGCGACGACGGAGGCGATCGTCCAGTCAGGACTCACGGCGCCTCCCCAGGAGGAAGATCAGGAGCGCCCCCGCCACGAAGGCGGCGGGCACGGCCAGCAGGAAGACGTGGGTGGCAATCGGAGCGTTCGCCATCGTTCCCCTCCGTCCTGGGCGGGACCCGTCCCTTTCCTACACCCCTCCGAAGGCTTCCGGCACCGGCGCCTCCACGGTGCGGACCCCGCCCGCCGGAAGGGGGAAGGTCGTCCTCCACGCGTGGAGGAGCATGCGGGGCGTGGACCCGGAGGCCGCTACTCCGTAGCGCCGGTCCCCCACGATGGGGTGGCCTGCCGAAGCGGCGTGGACCCGGATCTGGTGGGTGCGGCCCGTGGCGGGGCGGACCTCCAGGAGGGTGCCCGCGGCGCGCGGCCCGAGCGTGCGGTATCGCGTGAGCGCCGGGAGCCCGGCGGGGTCCGGCGAAACGATGCCCTCCCGGGGCGGAGACAGGGGAACGCTCCAGGTCCCCTCGGGCGGGTCGGGCGATCCGTCCACCACCGCCAGGTACGTCTTCTCCACCTCTCCCTCCGCAAAGGCCCGGCACAGGAAGGAGGCCGTTCCCTCCTCCAGGGCCACAAGGAAAACCCCCGAAGTAGGTGCGTCCAGGCGGTGGACGGGGCGGAGGGCGGCCAGGGGGACGCCCCTCTGCCGGGCCAGGGCGTGCAGGAGGGATCCGGCCACCGCCTCCCTCGTGGGGACGGCGGGGACGCCCGCGGGCTTGTTGAGGGCGACGATCCCCTCCCCCTCCCAGAGGACCTCCACGGGAGGGAGGATCTCCTCCCTCCGGGACTGGAAAGCTTCCACCTCCACCGCGGCGCCCGCTCGACACGGGCGGGACGCGAGACGGCACCTCCTCCCGTCCAGGTACACCGCCCCCCGGTCGATGAGGGCCTTGGCCCTCCTCCGGCTCAAGTGCGGATCGAGGGCTGCCAGCACGGCGTCCAGGCGCGCGCCGTCGAGGGATTCAGGAACCTTGAGGTGCCTGCGCACGGCTCTTCTCCAGATCGGCGACCAGGGTCTCGACGGCCCGGCGAAGATCCTCCAGGCTGCCATCGTTCGAGAGGGTCCGGTCCCGGCAGGCAAAGGTGGCCTCCAACTGCTGGACCGCCGGATCGGAGCCGTTTTCCTCGGCCTCCTTGGCGAGGAACGACTCGAGGTCCGCCACGGCGTCCCCGCGGCCCGTGCGTAGGCGTGCCCGCTCGAAGCGCACTCGGGCGGGCGCCGTGACCCCTACGAGGACGAAGCCGGGCACCCGCCGCAGGGCCTCCGCCTCGGCGGGGTTGCGAATGGAATCCACCACGTCGCGGGCGCCCAGCCGCCGGGCCATCCGCTCGGCAAGGGCCCCGGGGCCGCCTTCGCGGCGCAACTCGTTGCCCGTAACGATGAGGTCGTCGCGGCCGGTCGTTCGCCCCCTTCCGAGGGCTTCCTCCCGCACGATGTCCGAGAGGCTGTGGCAGGCGAATCCCATGGAGCCGAGAACGGCGGCCACCTCGCCCTTCCCCGCGGCGTTGGGGCCCGTCAGGCCGATGACGAGGCTCTTTCGCCCTGTCATTCCAGCTCCTTGAGGCGCTCCGCGGCCAGTTTCCGCAGGAGGTCCGAGTCCGGGCTGAGGGCCGCGAGGGCGTACTCCGCCCGGGCCAGGGGTGCGTAGCCGCCGAAGTGGTAGGCCCTCCCCATGAAGTAGTGCGCCTTGCCCTGGAGGGATGTGGTCCCCGCGGCGTTCACGAGGAGGTCGGTGAAGCCGTTGATAGCCGCCGTATAGGCGCCCCGGCGGACCCTGGCGTAGTTGAGGTAGTATGCCGCGTCCCCGGCGTAGAGATCCAGCGGGCGCCCGCCGACGAAGGCTTCCAACCGGGCGGCGGCCTCCGCGTCCTTTCCCCGTCTGAGGAGAGCGACGGCCTCCATGAGTTCGCCGCGGTTCGCCGTGACCTCGCGCACGTACGCCTCGGCCCAGTGGCGGTACTCGGACTCGAAGGTCTCGGGGCTCTCGCCGCAGGTCTCGGAGAGCCCCCCCCAGAAGGACGACCCGGACCGCAGGGCGGAGAGCCACGAACGAAGGGCCTCCCGCCCCCGGCGAGCCTCCAGCGCACGCAGGGCCCAGGCCCCGGCCTCCCAGGCCCCATCGCCAGAATCGCCTAGGGGTCTCACGAGCAGGGGCGGTGCGTCGCTCTCGAGGAGCGCGCGCCGCGTGTAGGCCTCGCCGAAGCCGGAAAGGTGGAGGGCCGCCCCTGCCCGAAACCAGCGGGGCGCCTCCCCGTACGCGGGGATCTCCTGGTCCAGGAGGGCCCAGGCCAGGGCCGCCGCCATCACTTGCCGGGCCGGCCACCACCCCAGGACGACGGGCTCCACAGGCAGGTCCACGCTGGAGAAACCGCCGCCCCGGCGGACGGCGAAGGCCTCGCGGAAGGAACAGTCACGGGAAGATCGCGGGAGGAAGACGACCCGGTTTCCACCCGCGGGGAATAGGCCGGCACCGTCCTTCAGGTCCTTCACGGCGCCCAGGAGATCCTCCTCGAGGCGGCCCGCCACCGGCGCCACTTCGGGCTTCAGGCAGATCTCCCCCTGGCAGGATTCCACCTTCAAACCGGCTACGGAAAGCTCCCGCGCCGCGGGCTCGACGGGGATGGGCGCGGACAGGGCTGGCGCCGGTGCCGCCACCGGGAGGCGGACGGCCCGCGGCCTGACCTCGGGGATCTCGGGGGCGAGGAGCCAACGGAGATCGCCACCCTCCAAGCCCATCCACAAGAGAAGTGCCGCCACGGCCACACCGGCCGCGGCCAACCCGAGAAGGATCGTGCGACGGGCGCGCATCAGGGAGCCTCCACGGAGGAGGAATCCGTCCAGCCGCGGCCCTCGCCCCAGAGCACCAGGGATCGGTCGCCCGCCTGGGCCACGCGCAGGATCTCCGAACCGGGGGGGAGAACGGCGAGGGGCTTCCCGCCGCCCTCCGGATTGGCGCTCACCTCCGCGGGGGCCACCACCACCACGGGCTGCTGGTGCGGCAGGACCGCGTCCGCGTAGGCCAGGACCGCTCCCGCCGCACCCATGAGGACGAAGGCCGCCACCACTCCCTGCACACAGGCCCGGCGAATCGGGCCGGGAGACAGGACAAGGGCCGCGACGAGGGCCCCGTTTCCCAGTAGGGCAAAGACCAGGACGAGGGCTTCGAGGAGGCCCTCAGGGACCGCGGCGAGGGCTGCCTCCCAAGGCGAAGGTTCGTAGGGAGGAACCCGCGCGGGAAGGAGCCGCCGGGCCGCCTCCAAGTTGTGGCGCGCCGCCTCCAGGGTGGGATCGAGGCGAAGGGCCCGCCGATACTGGAGGATGGCCCGCCCCAAGTCGCCGGACTTGAAGGCGCAGTTCCCCAGGTTGTACCGGAGTCCGGCCCCGTCACCCTCCGCGTCCTTCAGCAGGAGGTAGAGGCGGCCGGCCTCGGAGAAGTCGCCCCGATCGTAGGCCTGAGCGGCCTGAAGCGCCAGGAGGTCCCCCGGACCCTGGGCGGATGCCACGGGGCCGAGAAGGAGTCCGGCTCCGAGCACCAGGGCGAGCCCCGCCCCGGAGGCGCTACCGCGTGTCCTTTCCCCTCGTTGTCCCTCGGCCTCCCTGTGCACCCAGGCACGGACGGCCTCGTATCGATCGAGGAGGTCCATTTTGGTGGGCCGCTCGGGGGCGTAGCGGGCTCGCTCCAAGAGGTCGGCGAGGGCCAGGGCCTTCTCTCGCCGAGCGTCGTCGGGTTCGGCCTGGGCCAAGGCCTCCTCCAACTGGGCGCGGCTCAGCCCAGCGGCGGAGCGGCCGGTCCTCAGGTCGAAGGCGGCCACGAGGGCGCGGCTCAACTCTTCGTGGAACTCCTCCGCCCTTCTCACGTCCAGCCTCCGCCTTGCGCGGTGAAGGCTCCGCCGCAACCGGTGTCTCAAGGCGCGCGCTCGGCGCTTCTCGGGGGCCGTGAAGAAGGCGCGGTAGATCCCGAGTCCCGCCGCAAAGAGGGCCGCGAGGACGAAGGGGGCGGGCAGGAGGCGCCAAAAGGCCCGTCGCGTCAGGAGGGCCCTCTTCGCCGGACCGGGGACGGGGCGGCGGACCAGCGGCGCGAGGGAGACCTGCGTACCGGCCGCTCCCGAGGAGACACCCACCAGAACCCGTGCGCCGCCCGCTTCCAGAACCGAATAGGAGCGATTCCCGGGGTCGAAGGCCACGAGCTTCGCCCGGGGGAGGTCCACGGCGCCCGCCGCCCGCGGCAGGAAGGCGAGCCTGTAGGTGCGGCGCGTCTTCAGGATCCCCCGTTCGAAGGCGCTCGAATCCTCTATGGTGGGCGGATAGGCCTGGAGGAAGGGCGAGACCTCCACTTGGAGTGGCGCCTCGGGAAGAAAGCCCTCCCCCTCCACCTGGAGGGCCAGGGTGACCGGGCGCCCCCCCTCCACTTGCCGGGGGGGCGCCTCCATGGCGCGCAGGGTAAAGCGGCCCACGGCGCCCCGAAAGCCCGCCGGGGGCGCGGGGAGCGGAGCGACCTCCAGGCGCACGCCGCCGCCCCGGAGAATGGCCCGGCCGGGGGCCGAATCCAGGCGAAGTTCGGCCTCGAAATCCTCCACGACCTTGGGCCCGGGCTCCAGAGGGAAGAGCGTGGCGCGCATCACGACCGCGTCCAGGTAGAGGTGTCCGTTCCGCCGGGTCTGAACCGCCCTCGCCTTGGAGGCCAGCGGATCCTCCACCTTTTGGAAACCGTCGAAGGTGGCCGGGCGGGTGATGTCCAGACCGCGCACCGACCGGCGGGTCAGCAGGTGGAGGGTGTAGACCACGGGCTGTCCCACGTACACCCGTGCGGAGGAGACGGAGCCGAAGAGGAGCACGTCCTCCAGCACCGCCGCGGATGGCGGCCGCGAGGGATCCGGAAAGGGCTTGGCCGGAGGCGGGGCCGCCCCGCCCGTTTCCACCTCTACGGTGAAGCCGGGCACCGTCACCGTCTCGCCTCCGATGCGGAGGTTCAGGTCGGGGACCGAGAGGCGGCCGGCGTTTCGCGGACTGAGCATGTAGTGAAAGAGGAGGGCCCGGCCCGAGGCGCCCGTCTCCACCGTCTGGTAGGTGCCCACCACTTGAAATCCGGAAAGGGCGGGGAGAACCGGCTGGGCGAGGAGCGGACCGCCACCCTCGACGCGGAGGGTGAAGGTCACGTTCTCCCCGAGGCGGATGCGCGCGCGGCTGGTAGAGCCGGTTACGCGAAGGCCTCCGGCGCCGAACGAAGAGGCACAGGGGAGAAGGAGGAGGATCAGGGCCCCCAGGAGGCCGGAGAGGAGCCGACGCGTTACGGGCGCCGCCCCCCGTCCGCTCACGGCCGGACTCCGCCCGGGCCGCCCCCGTTCTGGGGGCCCAGGTAGGGCTCCACGTCCCCCAGGCGGACCGAGACGAGCTTGGATACCCCGCCCTCGGCCATGGTGACGCCGTACAGGACGTCGGCCAGTTCCATGGTGCGCTTGTTGTGGCTCACGACCAGAAACTGGGTCCGCCCCCGGAACTGGGTGAGCAATCGGCTGAAGCGCGTGATGTTGGCCTCGTCCAGGGGCGCGTCCACTTCGTCCAGGACGAAGAAGGGCTGGGGGCGGTACAGGAAGAGCCCGAAGAGGAGGGCCAGGGCCACCATGGCCTTTTCGCCGCCGGACAGGAGCTGGAGGCTCTGGAGCTTCTTCCCCGGCGGCTGGGCGTAAATCTCCACGCCCGTATCCAGGGGGTTGGTTTCGTCGAGGAGGCTCAGGCGCGCCTCGCCGCCCTCGAAGACCTGGCGGAAGAGGTGCCCGAAGTGCTCCTGGACGGCGTTGAAGGCCTCCATGAAGCGCTCCCGGGTGGTGCGGTTGATCTTCCGGATGGTCTCGTTGAGCGAGGCCACGGCCTCTTCCAAGTCCTTGCGCTGGGCGCTGAGAAAGCCGTGGCGCTGCTCGAGTTCTGCGTACTCGGAGCGAGCGGCCAGGTTCAGTTCGCCGAGTTCCTGAATCCGCCCCTCCAGGCGGGAGAGGACCTTCGTCTCCTCCTCTCGCTCCTCGGGGGAGAGCGGGGGCTCGCCGGCGAACTCCCGGGCCAGGTCCTCGGGTGATTCCTCGAAGCTCTCCTCCAGCCGCGCCTGGAGGTTTTTGAGGTCGGCCGCCACGGTGGCGTGCTCCACCTCCAGCCGGGCGTGCTCTTCCCGCACCTCGGCGGCGGATTCCCGCGCCTCCCGGACGCGGTCCTCGATGCGGGAGAGCTCTTCCGCCAGCCGGGCGTGGTCCTCTTCCGACCGGCGCTTCCGGTCCCGGTCCTCCTCGAGGGAGAGGATGAGGGTCCGCAGTTCCTGCTGGCCCGAGGTGACGGCCTTCTCCAGGGCGGAGACGCGCTCCGAGAGGTCCGACGATTCGGAGGCCAGCCGCCCGTCCGTGGCTCCAAGCTGGGCTTGCGCCTCCTCCGCGTGCTTCCTGGCGTTCAGGGCCGAGCGGTGGCGCTGGCTCACCTCCGAGTGGCGCGCCCGGCTGTCGGCCACGGCCTCGTGGGCGGCCTCCTGGGCGGCCTGGGCCCGGGAATGGCGCTCTTCCACAGACTGGAGGGCGGCGTCCGCCTCCCGGCGCGCCCGGTTGGAGGCCTCGATCTTGGCCGCGAGGTCCGTTCGCTGGGCCTCGAAGGCCTCCCGCTCCTCCCGGGCCTGGAGGGCCTCGCCCTCGAGGAGGTCCCGGGAGGCGGCAAGGCGGCGGCGTTCCCCGTCCAGCTTCACCGCCTCACGTTCTTGAAGGGCTACGTCTTCTGCGGCTTCCTTTTCCGCGGAGCGGGCCGCCTCCAGCGCGGCCCGGCCCTCCGCGACGGCCCGCACGGCCAGGGCCTCTTTCTCCTCGGCCTTGGCGAGGGCCCGTGACGCCTCCTTCACGGCCCGGGCGGCCTGCCGGAGCCTGTGCTCGTGCTCCAGAAGGGAGGAGGCGCCCGTGCCCCCGGAACCGCCGCGGACCCAGCCATCGGGGTGGACGAGGATGCCGTCCAGGCTCACCGCAGGGAGCCCCGAGGCGGAAGCCGTTCGGCGGGCGGCTTCGGCGGTCTCCGTCAGGAGGGCCCGGGGGATGAGGCGGCGGACCTCCTCCGGGAGGCCCTTCTGGTCGTGGAGGTAGCCGAGCGTGCCTTTCGGCGCGTCGGGCGTGGGGGCGGCCCCCGGCCCGGCGCCGGGGAGGAAAAAGACCGCCTGTCCGGCCCGCTCCCGCCCCAAGGCTCCGATCAGATCGGGGAGCGATTCCCAGGGCGCATCCACGTATCCCCCCAGGAGGTCCCCCAAAACGGCGGCCAGGGAAGGGAGCAGATCCTCGGGCGCCGGAGCCAGGAGGCGGGCCAGGCCCCTCTCCCGCGCGTCGGGCAGGCGCGCCGACACGAGGGAGTGAGCGGAGGAGCGCAGGGCGGCCGCGTGCTCCTCGAGGACCCTCCCTTCGTTTTCCGCCACGGCCAGGTCCTTGCGTGCGGCGGCCAGAGCCTCCTGGGCGCGGCGTACCCGGGACTCCAGCTCCTCGGCCTCCCGGGCGCGGACCTCGGCCTCCTCGCGGCGCCGGGTGAGGGCCTGCTCGGCCTCCTCCCTCCGCGCCGTAAGCTCGGCCCACGCCGTCTCGGCGGCGGCCTCCCGCTCGCGGAGGCCCTCTTCCTCCCTCTGGAGGCGGCGCTCGCGCTCACCGGCCTTCCGGAGGTCCTCCTCCAGGCGCGAGGAGACCGCGCTCAGGCGGGAGTGCTCCTGGGCCTGGGCGAAGGTTTTCTGGCGGAAACCCTCCCGCTCGCGGTCCAGGGCCTCCACGGCCCGGCGACCCTCCTCCAGGGCCTCCTGGGCCTTCGCCACGGCGGCATCGGCGGAGGCCTCCTCGGCGGAGAGCCGCTCCACCTCCGCGGCCAGGCGCTCCAGCTCCTTCACGCCGGCCGCCGCCCTGCGCGCCAGGTCCTCCCGGTCCACGGCGATCTGGCGCTGGCGGTTCCTCGCCCCCAGGATCTGGTCGGTACGGCGGGCGATCTCCTGCTCGGCCCGCTCGCGGCCCAGGTCGCGTTCGTGGAGCGCCCCCACGATGGCCTGGAGGGACACCTCGTGTTCGTGCAGGGAGAGGCGTGCGGCTTCGAGCTCGGCCTCCAGGGCTGACACCGTGGCCTCCCTCCGCTCCCGCTCGGATTGGAGGAGGCTCCCGTCCCGCAGGAGGGCGGCGTGCCGCCCCGAGAGCTGGCCGTAGAGCCGGCCCCACAGCCTCCGCTGGCGGGCCCTCCGCTCGTCCGAGAGGCGCACGAAGCGGTCCGCCTTGGCGGCCTGCCTCTTCAGGGAGGCCATCTGGCCCTCCACCTCGAGGAGGATGTCATTCAGACGCAGGAGGTTGGCCTGGGTGGCCTCGAGCTTCTGGAGGGCGCTCCGGCGGTTCTCCTTGTAGTGGGCGATCCCCGCCACTTCCTCGAAGATCATCCTCCGCTCCTCGGGGCTTGCCACGAGGAGGGCTTCCACGCGGCCCTGTTCCACGAGGAAGGAGCCCTGGGTCGAGACGGCATGGCGCTGGAGGAACTCATGGACGTCCTTGAGGCGGACCGACCGCCCGTCCATCAGGTAGGCGCTCTCGCCGGTGCGAACCAGCCGCCGCCCCACCTGGAGGCGCCCGCCGTCCCCATCGGAGAAGGTCATGAGGACTTCGGCCGTCCCCGACGGGGGCCGCTTGTGGCTCCCGTTGAAGATCACGTCCTGCATCTTGTGGCCGCGGAGGCTCTTGGGGCTCTGCTCCCCGAGGGCCCACAGGATGGCATCGGTCACGTTGCTCTTGCCCGACCCGTTGGGGCCCACCACCACCAGCAGGTCCTCCGGGATCGGCACCCGCGTCCGGTCCGCGAAGGACTTGAACCCGGCGAGTTCGATCTCCTTGAGCCGGAGCATGGCGGGACCTCAAGCCTTCCGCAGAGACGCGAGCCGGGTTTTGAAGGCTTCGGAGAGGGGGGCCTTGGCCTTCGCCGCATAGTCGTAGCACACCTGAACCGACCGGCCCTCGGCGGCCAGTTCCCCGGCGGCCTCGAGCCGGTACTCGAAGGTGAAGGAGGTGCGGCCCACCTCGCCCACGCGAAGCCCCACCCGGACCCTGTCCTCGTACCGCACGGGGCGGCGGAAGTCCACTTCCAAGCGGGCGAGGATGAAGGTGAAGTCGGTGGTTTCCGTGACGCCGAAGGCTTCCCGGAACAGGGCCTCCCGGGCCATCTCGAAGTACGTGCCATACACCACGTTGTTCACGTGACCCATGGCGTCGATGTCCCGGAAGCGGACCTGGATCTCCGTCTCGAAGGGGTATCCGTCCAAGGGAGCCTTCCTCTCGCGAAATCCTTGCCTCATAATCCCTTCAGGAGGTTCATCCTACCATGAACGAGACCCGACTCAGAAGCATCCAGGAGGCGCTCGCGGCGGAGGGCCTCGACGCGTGGTTCTTCTCGGATTTCAAGGGCACCGACCCCATCGCCCTCAGCCTCCTGGGCCTTCCCGAGAAGGCCATGCGCACGCGTCGTTGGTTTTACCTCATCCCCGCCCACGGGGAACCCCTCAAGCTCTGCCACGCCATCGAGCCGTCCAGCCTGGATCACCTCCCCGGACGGAAGGTGACCTACGGCCGCTGGCAGGAGTGGCAGGAGGCCCTCGCGAAAGCCCTCGCCGGGATGAAACGAGTGGCCGCCCAGTACGCAGAGGACGGGCTCATCCCCGCCGTGGGAAGGCTGGACGCGGGCCTGGCCGAGTTCCTTCGCTCCCTTGGCGTGACCCTCGTCTCCTCGGGGGACCTGGTGGCGCGGTTCGAGGTGACCCTCTCCCCCGAGCAGGAGGCCGGCCACCGCAGGGCCGTACGCATTCTCGAAGAGACGGTGGACATGGCCTTCGCCCGGGTCAGGGCCTCCCTCCAGGCGGGGACGCCGCTGAACGAATACGCCCTTCAGCAGGAGATGGTGGCCTTCTTCGAGGGGCGCGGATTGACGACCATGGCCCACCCCATCGTGGCGGTGAACGCCCACGCCGCCGACCCCCATTTCGAGCCTGCGCCCGAAGGATCCGCCGTCATCGGCCCCGACAGCGTCCTCCTGTTGGACCTCTGGGCGAAGGAGACCTCTCCGGGCGCGGTATACGGGGACCTGACCTGGTGCGCCTGGACGGGAGCCCGGGTCCCCGAGGAGCAGGCCCGCGTCTGGGAGGCGGTGACGGCCGCCCGAGACGCCGGCGTGGCCAAGGCCAAGGAGGCCGCCGTCCGGCCCGTGGCCGGGTGGGAGGTGGACCGCGCCGCACGCGACGTCATCGAGAAGGCCGGGCACGGCGCCGCCTTTTTCCACCGGACGGGACACTCCATCTACGTGGAGGACCACGGGAACGGCGCGAACATGGACGACTACGAGACCCGGGACACGCGCCGTCTCCTTCCCCACACCGTCTTTTCCGTAGAGCCGGGCATCTATTTCCCGGGCCGCTACGGCTTCCGCTCCGAGGTTAACTGCCTCGTGGGGGAGTCCTCCGTCGAGGTCACCGGGAAGAGCCAGGGGAGCCTGCCCGCCTTGCTGGCGTGAGGGCGCCGCATTTCGGCCTTGGGGACGGAGATGCGTCAGCCGCGATGGGCTCCTCGTTTCCCGGGACCCTATACGAAGAAGTCGGGGTAGAGCTCCGCGCCCGGGGAGACGGCGTAGGGCTCGAAGTCCGTGACGCCCTCCGCCCGCAGCAGGTCCTCGTCGATGTAAAAATTCCCCGTACAGGCCCGGCTCTCCTTCACGAGGATGGCGTGGGCCGCGTCGGCCATGATGGAGGGCTTCCTGCCGTGGGCGATGACCTCGTCCCCCCCCAGAAGGTTCTGCACCGCCGCCGTGGCGATGACGGTCCTCGGCCAAAGGCAGTTGATGGCCACGCCCTCGTCCTTCCACTCCTCCGAAAGGCCCAGGGAGACCAGGGACATTCCGTACTTGGCCAGGGTGTACGCCACGTGGCGGCCGAACCAGTCGGGGGCCACGCCCAGTGGGGGCGAAATCGTCAGGATATGGGGGTTGGCGGCCTTCAGCAGGTGCGGCAGGGCGTACTTGGAGCACACCCACGTGCCCCTGGCGTTCACCGAGTGCATGAGGTCCCACTTCTTCACGGGCAGGTGGGGAGTGGAGCGGATGTCGATGGCGCTCGCGTTGTTGACGAGGATGTCGAGTCCGCCGAAGGTCTCGACGGCCTTCTCCACGGCGGCCTTCACCTGGTGCTCGTCCCGAATGTCGCAGAGGATGGGCAGGGCTCTTCCGCCCGCCGTCTCGATCTCCTGCGCCGCCGTGTAGATGGTTCCCGGAAGCTTGGGGTGAGGCTCGGCGGTCTTTGCGGCGATGGCCACGTTGGCCCCGTCCTTCGCGGCCCGAAGGCCGATGGCCAGGCCGATGCCCCGGCTCGCCCCCGTGATGAACAGCGTCCTGCCCTTCAGGTCCATTTCGTTCCTCCACGGGGCATTGTACCAGGAGGCTAAACGGGCCCGCCCAACGGCCGCCTCCCTGCGTGTTTCACGGCTCTCTTCCCGCCTCGCCCGAAGCGTCTGAGCCGTCCCCGCCTGCCAGGTCGAGATCTCGCGTGACGACGAAGGCGAAGGTTGCCGCGCGCACGACGGCCCCCTTGCGGACGAGGACCCGTGCGGCCTCGGCAAGGGTCGCCCCGGTGGTCCGGACGTCGTCCACGAGGAGGACGCGAAGGCCCTCGATCTCGGATTTGGACAAAGCGAAGGCGGCGCGGACGTTTTCCCGCCGCGCCGCGGCGCTCAGTCCCTTTTGGGGTAGGGGCCGCTTCCGGCATTTCAGGAGGGGCCGTGCGGGCAGGCCCAGCCGTCTCGCGGCAACGCGCGCCACCAGGCCCGCCGGCTCGAACCCCCGGCTGAGCCTTCGGGAAAGGGGGCTCGGAACCCACGCCACGCAGTCGAAGGGGGCGCCGGGCCACCGCCGGAGCGCGGCGCGCGCCACCGCCGTGCCGAGCAAGGCGGCCAGGGGGTATCGCCGTTTGTCCTTGTACAGGAGAACCAGGGCCCGGACGGGGCCCTTGTACAGGTAAGCCGAAACGTGGGCTTCGTAGGGGGGCGGCTCTACGAGACACGCGCCGCAGGGGTGAGGCTCCTGTCCCTCCACCGGAGGGAGCGGAAGCCCGCACACGGGGCAGAGCGGGGGGAGGGGCTTTCGACGGGTCCTCCAGCACCTCCTGCAAAGGCCCGGCGCGGGGCCGCCTTCCGAGTCCTCTCCGCACAGGACGCACGGTCCGGCGGGAACCGCGTAGGAGAGGATCCGCGCGAGGACGGTGCAGGGCCTCACGGCGTCTTGGACCCCGGCCCCGGGGACGGGGCGGGCGCCGCCTCGCCGGGCGGGAGGTAGAGGATGACCTCCCCGGGCTTCTTGAAGAAGTACCGCTCGCGGGCCGGACGCTCGTAGAGCTGCGGGTTTTCCCGGAGGGCCTTGATCTCGGCCTTGAGGCGGAGGTTTTCTTCCCGGAGGCCCTGGACCTCCGACTCCAGTTTCTGGATCTGGCGCCTCAGGGCCAGGAGCTCCAGGATGCCGCCCTTGCCCCAGACGAGAAGCGCCAGCATCGGCAGCCAGACGAGCAGGAGGAGGCTCCAGGCGATCTGCGCCCGGCGGGGGTTCAGGTTCTCAGGCGTTCCAGCACCTCCGGACCGGCGTAGCGGGCGGCGCTTCCGAGGTCCTCCTCGATGCGGAGCAATTGGTTGTATTTGGCGAGGCGGTCCATCCGGCAGGGGGCGCCCGTCTTGATGAAGTCGGCGTTCACGGCCACGGCCAGGTCGGCGATGAAGGCGTCCTCCGTCTCGCCCGAGCGGTGGCTCACGACCACGCCGTACCCGGCGCGCTTGGTGAGTTCCACCGCCTCCATGGTCTCGGAGACGGTGCCGATCTGGTTGGGCTTGATGAGGACGGCGTTGGCGATCCCGTCCTTCACCGCCTTGCGGATCAGCGACGGATTCGTGACGACGTAATCGTCCGCCACGAGCTGCACCCGCGCCCCGATCCTCTCGGTGAGAGCCTTCCAACCCCGCGCGTCGTGTTCGCCCACGCCGTCCTCGATGGAGAGGATGGGATAGCGGCCGAGCCATTTCTCGTAGACGGCCACGAGCTGCGCCGACGTCTGCGGTCCCCCGATGCGGTATTTTTTGGATTTCGGGTCCCAGGCGTTGCTCGCTGCCACGTCCAGGGCGAGGAAGACCTCCCGGCCGGCCTTGTAGCCCGCCCGCTCTACGGCCTCCACCAGGAGTTTCAGGGCCTCCTCGTCGGCGGGGAGGTTGGGCGCGAAGCCCCCCTCGTCACCGACGCCCGTGCCTAGCTTGCGCTCCTTGAGGAGGGCCTTCAGGTGGTGGTACACCTCCGCCCCCGCCCTCAGGGCCTCGCGGAAGGAGGGAGAGCCCGCGGGGACGATCATGAATTCCTGGATGTCCACGGAGTTGTCGGCGTGGGCCCCGCCGTTGATGACGTTCAACATAGGGACCGGCAAGCGGTGGGCGTGAACGCCGCCCAGGTAGCGGTAGAGCGGCAGTTGCAGGAGAGCCGCCCCCGCCCGCGCCACGGCCTCGGAAACGGCGAGGGTGGCGTTGGCCCCCAGCTTGGCCTTGTTCGAAGTGCCGTCGGCGAGAAGCATCTCCAGGTCGATCCCCCTCTGGTCCAGGGGATCCGCCCCCTCGAGCCGGCTCGCCAGGGTGTTGTTCACGTGGGACACGGCCTTGCGGACGCCCTTGCCCAAGTAGACGCGCCGGTCCCCGTCCCGCAGTTCCACCGCTTCCGCCTCACCCGTGGAGGCGCCGGAGGGGACCGAAGCTCGCCCGACGGTCCCGTCCTCCAGGACGACCTCCGCTTCCACCGTGGGGTTGCCGCGCGAATCCAGGATCTCCCGGGCCAGAATCTCGTCGATGAACATGGTCATCCCTCCGCGCCCATCCTAGCAGGAGCGCACTTCGTGAGGAAGCCCGCCCACGGCGCCGCCGGGGCCCGATATGGAGCCGGGGCGATCAGCCTCCGAATGCGTGGCAGTCGGCGCAGGCGCCGTCCTTTTCGTAGTGGGCCCGCCTGTCCTCGTGACAGGACTCGCATCCCTCTCGGCCGCTCACCTTCCAGGCGTGGGGCTTGTGGCACTCGGCACAGGAGAGGTCCGGGTGGGCGCCCGCCGAGTGGAGCCCTTTGAGCGCCTCGTGGCAGGAGCGGCAGTCCGCCAGGGGGAGAACCTCCTGGGGGCGGACGTGGCAGGTGTCGCACCCCATGGACATCATGGGCGCCTTGACGTTCATCTTGTGGCATTCTCCGCAGTCCGTGGGGGCCCGGTATCCCGCAGCGTGACAGCGGTTGCAGAGGATCTGCGCGTGCTTTCCCCGAAGCTCCCAGGGGTGCCAGCCCGCGTCGCTCACGGGCATGAGGGTTCCGAGGGGGGTCCGCGGGCCCCTCTGCGGGATTGTGTGGCATAACGCGCAGTCCATGGAGATCGCCTTGCCGCTCGGGGCCACGTGGCGGCCGTCGTGGCAGCGGAAGCAACCGGGCCAATTGCGGTGGCCGATGTTGTCCGCGTAGGTGGTCCAGTTGACCTTCATGGAGGGGAAGACGCTCCGGTCGTAGATGGCCTCCACGGCCCCTTGGGCCGCCAGAACCTCGCTGGGGGCCACGCCGGGGTAGTTCGCTTCGTAGAAGGAGGCGATCTCCCTCCGCATTCCCGAATGGGCGGCCTCCCGGTCGGGGTACTCCCGCACGAGGGCGTCCACCGCCACCTTCTTGATCCACGGGAGACTCGGACTCATCAGGCCCGAGGCGAGGGCCTGGTCCACCGCCGTCTCGGGGGCGGGGTAGATGTGGGTAGGGCGGTTGTGGCAGTCGATGCAGTCCACCGTGCGGCGGGGCTTTGCGGCCAGGATTTCGGGAGACTCCTCGGCGTCCAGGCTGACGTAGGTCTCCTCGGAGCCGTCGTGGCGGCGGACGTGGACCCACGGGATCACCTGCTGGCGCGGATCGTCGGTGGCGAAGGACACGGTGTTGGCGAGGATCATGTGCCAGTGGATGCCCGCCTGGGCCCCCAGTTTCGGGTCACCGCCCCCGGTCTTGAGCAGGAGGCTCACCTGCTCGGGGGTGTTCTTCTCGTCGTAGCGGAAATGGGGGTTCTGGACGAGCTGCGCGCCGTAGAACTTCTGGGGCCAATGGCACTCCTCGCAGGTTTCGCGGGCGGGCCGAAGGTTCTGGATGGGAACGGGAATCGGACGCTCGTAGGTCTTCAGGGCGGCGGCGAAGACCTGGCGAACGCCCGACAGTTTGGACTTGACGTACCACGACGCGCCGGACCCCACGTGGCATTCGACGCAACGCACCCTGGCGTGGGGCGAGTGCTGATAGGCCGTGTATTCGGGCTCCATGATGGTGTGGCAGATCCTCCCGCAGAAGGTCACCGACTCGCTGAAGAGGAAGGCGTTGTAGGAGATGAAGCCGAGAAGGATGGCCGCCAGGGTCCCGCCGACCAGGGACACGGCAAAGCGCCGCCGGTGGAGGGGATCGTTCAGGTCCAGCTTCGGATAGGGCGGCTCCTCCAGGGAGTCAGACCGCCGCCGCCGCAGGCTCTCCCTCCGCATGCCGAACAGGAAGAGGAGCGCCCCGGCGCCGAAGATGGACGGAAAGACCATGTAGGTGAAGATGCCCAGGTAGGGGCTGGGGTGCCCCAGGCTGAACTCGAGGATCAGCGCGAAGACGATGAGGACCAGGGCGGCCGCCACCACCAGGCCTCCGAAGTAGCTCACCGTGTTGTGGTACAGGGCCCTCGTCCGTCGCGGCTCCGCCATGGACGCTCCTCTTCCTGGTCCCCCCGATCGCCTCCACAGTGTAGGGTGGGATGCGCGCCCTGGCAACCGGGAATTGGGGGGCGGCCTCTCTGGATTATCGGGTGGAGTCGAAGGTCTGCCCGTCGTCCACTGGGATGTCCTTCGCATCGTGCGGAACGCCCACGGCGACGGTTCCCGAACAGGAGTCGCCCTGGCCGTCGCTCGCCGTAAAGGCG
>CAZPSH010000029.1:11126-34766 GCA_964589625.1 uncultured Thermoanaerobaculia bacterium | reverse complement strand
CCCTCCAACCACGTCCTTTGCGGGATGCCTTCGATGAGGACCTTTGGCGGAGAGAGGGGGATTCGAACCCCCGGTGGAGTTTCCCCCACACACGCTTTCCAAGCGTGCTCCTTCGGCCACTCGGACATCTCTCCGCGCAAGTGGCTGACCTTGAATTATAGAGGAAACGTACCTTCGAGGCAACCGCTCGGCATGCGGGAAAGGGCGGGGGGCTGTGCTAACCTGTGGGCTTTTAAGGAGGTTCCCTCGTGAAGTTCCGCCCCTTTCTGACCGCGGCTTCCCTCGCGCTCCTCGCCTCCTGGGGGGCAATGGCGGAGAGTCCCAACTTGGTCCTCATCAGCCTGGACACCTTTCGCCCGGATCGGCTCGCCCCCTGGGGCGCCTCTCCGGACCTGGCCCCGAACCTCAACGCCCTGGCCGCCCAGGGCACGGCCTTCACGGCGTGTTTTGCCCCGGCGCCCCTCACCCTTCCCTCCCACGCCACCCTCCTCACGGGAGCTTTCCCGGAGCAGACCGGGCTGAGGGACAACGGATTCGGGCGCCTGCGCAGCGGGCTCCCCACCCTGGCGGAGGTCCTCGCCGCACGCGGGTACCGGACGAGCGCCGTCGTGGCGGCCCCCGTCCTGAGCCGCCAGTACGGGTTGGACCGGGGCTTCTCGCATTACGACGACGCCCTTGGATCCGCCGTATCGCGGACGGCCCAGGAGGTCACGGACCGGGCCCTATCCCAGATCCGGACCCCTCGCAAATCGCCCTTTTTCCTCTTTGTTCACTATTTCGACACCCACTTCCCCTACGCGTCGCCTCCCGCCTTCGCCCGCCGATTCGCGAAGGTCCCCTACGACGGGGCCGTGGCCTACGTGGATATAGAGGTGGGCCGGTTGCTCAAGGCCCTCCCGTCCAACACCGTCGTGGCGGTGGTCTCCGACCACGGGGAGGGCCTGGGCGACCACGGGGAACCCACCCACGGCGTGTTCCTTTTCCAATGCACCATGCGGGTCGTCTGCATGCTGAAGGGCCCAGGAGTCTCTACCGGGAAGACGTGTTCCGCCCCCACCTCCTTGGCCGACGTGGCAAGAACCCTCGTCCTCCTCGCCGGGGCGCCACCCTCAACCCTTAGGGACGAGGGACTGGACCTGCAGACGCTGTGCACCGCAGGCGCGAATCCGTCCAGAGTGTTCCCCATGGAAGCCTGGCCTCCCTTCTCCCAGTTCCGGTGGCGTCCCCTTTTCGGCGTCACCGACGGCCGGTACAAGTGGATCCGTGGACGCGTCGATCGCCTCTACGATCTGTCCGCCGACCCCGGGGAGCTTCGGGACCTGGCCGCAAAACCTCCCGCCCAGGCCCTGGCGCTAAAGGAGAAGCTCCCCTCTCCTCCGGAGGCTTCGCCCTCCGAGGGAAGGGTGGATCCCGCCCTGCTCGGGCTCGGGTACGCACCGGCCCCGGGTGGCCGCCTCGATCCGGCGTCTCTGCCCGATCCCCACGACCGGGCCTTCATTCTCCAGGACATCGATCAGGGCAGGCTGGAGCGGGCCAACGGCCGGTTCGACGCGGCCGTGGCCCGATTCAAGAAGGCCTCCGAACAGGACCCAGGAAACCCCTCCGTCTGGTTCGAATACGGTGAGACCCTGCGCCGGGCGGGGAAGCCCGCCGATGCTGTCTCGGTCCTGGAGAGGGCCCTGGCGATCGCGCCCGAGGTGTACCAGGCATGGACCTCCAAAGGCCACGCCCTGGTGGCGCAGGGCCGGGGCGGAGAGGCGGCACGGTGTTACGAGAAGGCCCTTTCGCTCCAGCCCGACTACACAGCGGCGCTGGACGCCCTGGCCGCTTTCTATTTGGAGACGGACCAGGCAGACCGGGCGCTCTTCCTCCTCGATCGCGCGGTGACGACGGGCATCGCGGACTCCATCACCCATCTGCTTCGGGGCCAGATTCGGTTGTCCCAAGGCCGCGGCCCCGAGGCCGAAGCGGATTTTCAGGCCGCCGTGGCCAGGAGCGCACAGCCCGAAAAGACCCTCAAAGAAGCAGCGGACATCTACATGGAACTCCAAATGGACGAGGCCGGAAAGCGCCTCTACCTGGAGGGGACCCGCCGATATCCGGCCTACGCGCCCAACTTCCTTGCCCTGGGGGCCCGGCACCTCCAGGCCAAGCGGCCCGCGGAGGCCCTTCCCTACTTCCGGAAGGCGCTGGACTGCCCCCTGGATCCCCGAACGAGGGAGCAGGTCCGGAGGCTCGTGACAGACCTCGAAGCGGCGGCGGGGACCGCCGGAGCGAAATAGCCATCCGGCCCGCCACCCACCCTGGTCGCCTTCGCGCAAGCCGGTCGGCGGGGGGGGACCGCGCCGACCGCGCCGGCCTCTTCTGGTAGAATCGGCGCGCGGGAGAGAATCGCGTGCTGAAGGACGTGAGGGTCCACGGGGCCATCACCGACGCCATCGATTACTACGCCACGCTGGCCGGGGCAAAGCTCCTGTCGGCGCCCTTCTATGAGATCCAAGAGTCCGGCGGTCAGAGAGTGGTCTCCTTTTTCCTGGCGGGCCAGTATTTTCGGCTCGACCAGGCGGGCATCGCCTTCTCCGGGACGGGGGGCTCCGTCTCCGAGTACATGTTCGGCTCCCCCATGCCCTTGCACGATCTGGGCCACAAGGAGGTGCGAAACCGGCTCGTCCTCTTCGGCGCGTTCCCAGGAAACGGCGGACTCTCCTTCACGTCCCAGGTCTCTGGCTTCCTGACGTACGAGACCCTCTTCCTGGACGGCAACGCCCTTTCAAACTCCTTCTTCCTCATCAAGGTCCCCTGGCCCTACTCGATCCGGCGCACCCAGGAGGTCCTCCTCCGCACCCTGGGGCGCGTCCTCAAGCGGAGCGAGAAGCCTGGCGCAGGGGACGACAGCGGCCTCATCGGGGAAGTTCTCCGCGAGTTGGCCGAGCCGGAGGCCACCCTGTTGCTCCTGAGGCTCGTTCAGCGGCCGCACCAGCGCTTCTACGAGTTCGTTCACGGCCTCTATCGCCGGGCGAGGGAGTGGGGCGAGGCCCAGGAGCGCTTTTTGGCGCCCCTCGCCGAGGAGCTGGGCATCGCCGAATACCAGCGCGAACGAATCGCCGTGGACATCCTCTACAAGGACGACGCCAACCGGCAGGTGGTGGACGAGTACAAGGACGTGCTCCTGAGGCTCATGCAAGGGGACTCCGACCCCTCGGCCGTGGCCCGGCTGAACTCCCTGCGGAACCTTGCCATGCGCCACGGCCTGCCGCGGAGTCTCTTCGATACGCTGGACGGGCTCATCCCGGCCGCCCCGATGGTGCGCACGGCGGAGGCCGAGTACCTTCGGAAGACCCGGGAGATTTTCGAGGGGCTCTTTCTTTCGAGCCGCCCCGCCTCGGAGGTCGTGGGGCCCGCCGAGATCGCACGGCTTCTCGCTTACAAGCAGATGGCGCAGAGGCGGCGGGACAACGGATTCGAACAGATCCTCCTGGATACGGGCCGGGCATTGGACGAGCGGGCGGCCCAGGGAGAGGACATGGAGCCCCTGGAGGTCTTCTCCCAGGTAGTGACGTACTTCGACCGGCTGGACAACGCCGAGGCCATGGTCTCCGAGCTGGCCTTCATGGAGCACGCCACCGTCACGGAGAACAAGGTCCGCTCCCTCCTCGGCAACCGCCGCCACCTGGAGGGAGTGGAGCCAGGCCTCTTCCACCGCCTCGTCGTGGAACCCGCCTTGGAGAACCCGTACATCCTGCGGCTGGGGCGCCAGAAGGTGGCCGTGCTGAGCGACGGGCTGGCGTCCGTGGAGCGGGGAGAGAAGAGCCTGGGGGAGATCGCCTCCGAGCTCGAGGCCCTGTCCCTCCGCGAGGCCGCCGAGCACCACCTGTACCTGAGCATCCGGTCCCGCCTGAAGCAGTTCTACTTCGACCTCGCGAACCCCGTCCACGTCCGTCTTCTCCAGCGGGAGGTGGAGGGTGAGCTGAAGAAGCGGGAGGGATGGCGGGGCGCCGTGCCCGAGGGAGCTTTCGCCTCGGCCCTGGAGGACGTCAAACGGGAGAGCGACTACCTCAACAACGTTCTGCCGCGGATCCTCGAGTCGGGCGAAGATGGGCTCCGCGAGGAATTCCTGAAGTCCTCGGGCCTCGACCGCTTCCGGGTGGAAGAGCTGGAGCGCGAGTACCGCCAGGCCCACGGCCTGGAGGAGTCTTCCCCCGCCGCCGATTGGCGCGCGGATCTCTGAGGTCCGCGGGACTCACCGTTCGTAGGTGCCCATCGTTTCGGCGGCGGCGAGGGTGCGGCCCTCCACGGCGGCGAGCACCTGGGCCTTCGTGGCCCCGGCCCCCAAGGGGAGGGGCGCATCCAGCGCGTAGAGCCTGAAGAAGTAGCGGTGAGCCTTGCCCGGGGGCGGGCACGGTCCGCCGTAGCCGGTGCGCCCCCAGGAGTTCACTCCCTGCAGAGTCCCGTCGGGAAGGCGCTCGGACGCCTCCAGCCCCTCGGCCAATCCTTTGGCGCTTCCCGGAATGTTGTAGATCACCCAATGGTCCCAGGTGCCCATGGGCGCGTCGGGGTCGTCGCATAGGAGCGCGAAGGCGCGGGTTCCGGGGGGAACGCGGGTCCAGGTCAGCGCGGGGGAGCGGTCTGGTCCGTCGCAGGTGTGGGCCCGGGGAATGGGCTGGCCCGTGCCGAAGCCGGGAGCCGAGATGGAAAACTCCGGTCCTCGGTCCAGCGCCACGAGGGCCAGTGCCCCAAGGGCCAGACCGGACAGCCAAACGGGAAATGTGAGCGCGGTCACGACGCCACCTCCTTCTCCTGGGCCGCCTCGCCCGGGATGATCAGGTCCCCTGCTGGGGGGACGGCTTCACGTGGGGGCGCGCCCAGGCGATCAGATCGGCGGGGCTCTTGAATCCCACGAACCGGGCAAGCTCCTTCCCTTGAGGGTCCAAGAGGATCACGGTGGGGAGTCCCCGGACCGAATAACGCGATTGAATCTCCTGGTCGGCGGGCGAATTCCGCGTAACGTCGAGCCGGACGGGGGCCATCCGCCTCAGGAGCCGTTCCACGTCCGGATCGGACCAGGTCTTCTTCTCGAGTTCCACACAGGCTACGCACCAGTCGGCGCGGAAATCCAGGAGCACGGGCACGTTACGGGCACCGCCGTCGCGCAGGCCGGCCTCCAGTTCGCCGTGCCAGCCGTGTGTTCCCCTGGAGGAGGACGGGGCGGGAGGCAGGAGGGGAAGGACGAGGAGAAGGGCGGCGGCGCACAGGACCAATCCCTCGACCCGCGCTGGAACCGAAAAAAAGTGGCGGCTCGCTCCGAAGAGTAGGAACCCGGCCACGAAGCCCAGCCCGAGCCCCGAAGCCATCCAGAAGGCCGGGCGGGGGAGGTACAGGCCGGCGAAATAGAAGGCCGCGGCGAGGATGAGCGCTCCGAAAAGAACCCGAACCCCGTCCATCCACCCCCCCGATTTGGGGAGGGCCGCCAGGACCCCCGAAAAGGTTCCGATGACCAGGAACAGCACCCCCAGACCCAGGGCGAAGGTGAAGAGGTAGAGGAACCCCAAGAGGGAAGATCCGGTGGAGGCCACGACCACGAGGATGGCCAGGATGAGGGGGCCGATGCAGGGGCTGGCGACGAGCCCGGACAGGGCGCCGATCAGAAAGGCCCCCACGAACCCTCCGCCCCGGGACTCCAGCTTGGTCCGTTCGATCCGGTTGGTGAGGCCGGCGGGGGTCTTGAACTCGAAGAGGTTGAACATGGAGAGGGCCAGGGCGAAGAAGAGGAGCGCCACGGGGATCCCCACCCACGGGGTCTGGGCGAGGGACCCGAAGGTCTGGCCCGCCTTGGCGGAGACCGCGCCCAGGGCAGCATAGACGAGGGCGAGCCCCAGCACGAAGGCGAGAGACAGGAGAAATCCGTGGGTCCTGCCCTTGCCTTCGGACCGCGATCCGATGTACGCGACCGTAATGGGGATCACCGGATACACGCAGGGCGTGAGGCTGGAGAGGATGCCGAAGAGGAAGGCCAGGAGAAGGGCGAGGGGGACGTTTTCCCGTGCGGCTTGTCCGAAGCGGTCCTGGAATGACCTTCCCTGTGGCGCCTCCCGAGGCGGGACGGCCTCCCGAGGTGGGGCCGGCTCCACGGCAGGCTCCACGACGGGCGGCGCGGGCGGCAAGGCCCCTTGGACGCTCCCCGTCGAAGACGGAGGTGCGGCCGCCAAAGGAGCCTCGATGGATACGGTGCTTCGGGTGGGGAGGAAGCAGATCTTCTCCCCATAATCCTGGCAGGCCTGCCACTTGAGGAGAAGGGTCCCCCGGATGGGTCCAGCCGCGCCGGCCGGAACGGTCAGCGGGATCCGGATGGCCGTACGGCCCCGCAGGACCGCGATTCCCTCTTCCACTTCGCCCGCGGGATAGGCGGGGGTGCCGAGGAGAGGCGCCAAGGGGCCCTCCGCTTCCACCCGGAGGTCCTTCCCCGCAAAGAGGTGGTAGCCCGTGGGGATCTCCACGGTGAGCGTCAGGGTTGCCTCTCCCGGCGCGACCACCGGCGTGGGGGAGAGGGACGTGGAAATCCTGAGATCGGGAGGGGTGGGCTCCCCCCCTTCGGGACCGGCGGCCGCCAAGGCGGGAAGGGCCGCCGCGAGCGCCAGGACCAGGAAGCGTGCATTCCAACGGATCATACGGCGTCTCCGGAAGTGGCCTCCAGGGCATACTCCTGCAGGAGTCCCAGGAGGCGGTCAGTGAGGAGGCCGGGAACTCCGGCTCCGATGGGCCGTCCGTCGACCTCCACCAGTGGAACCACCTCTTTGAGCGTGGAGGCCAGAAAGGCCTCACGGGCTTCGAAGAGTTCCTCAACCCGGACCGGGCGCTCCTCGCACGGGATGCCCGCCTTCGGCGCGAGGTCCAACAAGATGGAACGCGTGACGCCGTCCAGAATGCCCGACTGGAGGTCGGGCGTGACCAGGACCTTCCCCGCGACCAGAAAGACGTTGCTGCTCGACCCCTCGGCCAGGAATCCCGAGGGATTTAGGAGGAGGGCCTCGAAGGCGCCTTCGGCCTCCGCCTCGCGCCGAGCGAGGTGGAGCTCCGGGTTGCCGGCGAACTTCACGGCCGGAATGAAGCCTCCCGGGTTCCACCGGGGCCTTCGGGAGAGTACGCCGCGGACCCCCCGCTCGTAGTACGCGGCCACGTGGGGAGGGAGGGGGCCGGCCAGGGCCGTCCAGAGAGGCGGCCCCCCCGGCGCGGCGTATCCCCCCGGCACGCGGGCTCCGGGGCTGGCCGTCACCCGAAGGTAGGATTCCTCGGGGGACCGAAGGGACGCAAGGTTCTCCAGGACCCTGGCCAGGGCCTCGAGGGGAAGGGTGGGGAAACCCATTCGCCGGGCTCCGCGATCCAGCCGCTCGAGGTGGGGCCGGAGCGCAAAAGGTCTGGCGTGGTAGGTCCTCAGAGTCTCGTACAGGCCGGCTCCATAAAGATAGCCGTGGTCGAGGGCCGAAAGCCGGCCTTCCTCGGCCGGAACCGGACCGACTTCACCGCTGACCCACGCCCACCATCCGGCCGCCACTCCCACCTCCAGGGGATGAAGTATACCAAGCGCCACGGGGAGGCGACGCGGGCTTCCGGTGTGGACGGCGCCTTCCACCTACCCTCTGGTTCCGCCTTGGATGCTGTCGCGCCTCGTGCGACGGTTGTGCCGAAGCGGACAGCAACACACTCCCTGCCGAAGCGGGAGGGCCGCTCGCCCCCCCCTCCGCCGACCGTGTCAATCGGAGGGACCCCCACCCTCGGGCGCCCTCCTTCGCCCTCGGTTCAATGGCCCCCCATCCCCCTTCAGGTGAAGGGTTGTCTTGCTTAAACGACGTGTTCAAGGCGATTTGGGGGCCGCGCTCCTGTTCCATCGAGGGATGGAGACTACCGGGGTTGCCCGCGCAAACCGAGCCTGCGCATCTTTTCGTAGAGGCCCTGGCGGGAGATGCCCAGCCTTCTCGCCGCCTCCGACGGACTTCCCCCGCAAGCGTCGAGGGCGGCCCGAATGGCCGCCGCTTCGGCCCGTCGCAGGGCGTGGGCGAGGGTGAGGCCCTCTCCGGGGACAGGCGCGCCGCCCTCTGCGATGCGGGCGGGAAGGTGGCGCGCCTGGATCCTCTCCTCGCCCCGCGAGGCGACGAGGAGCGCCCGGGCCGTGTTTTGGAGTTCTCGGACGTTCCCGGGCCAGCGGTACGCCTCCAGGCGGGACAGGACCTCCGGATCCACCGGAGGGCACGGGACGTGTTCCGCGTCCGCCGCGCGGGTCAGGAAGTGCTCGAAAAGGAGGGCCACATCCTCCATCCGGCGCCTCAATGGGGGGATCTCCACGCGGATGACGTTGAGACGGTGGAGGAGATCCGCCCGGAAGGCGCCCCGGCTTACGGCTTCCTCCAAGTCCCGATTGGTGGCGGCCACGACGCGGGCGGTGCTGTGGCGAGGGCGCACCTCCCCCACCGGAAGGAAGGACCCGTCCTGCAGGAAGCGCAGGAGGGCCGCCTGGACCTCCGCCGGAAGCTCACCCACCTCGTCCAGAAAGAGCGTGCTGTCCCGCGCCGCCTCCACCAGGCCGCCCTGGTCCCGGTCCGCTCCCGTGAAGGCGCCCTTCCGGTGCCCGAAGAGAAGGCTCGCCGCCAAGGTGGGGCTCAGGTTCGCGCAGTTGGCGGGAACCCACGCCTTTCTCCCACGGGGCGAGGCGGCGTGAAGGGCCTGAGCGAAGATCTCTTTTCCCGTGCCCGGTTCGCCGGTGAGGAGGACAGGAAACGTGAAAGCCGCCGCCCGGGCCAGCAGGTCCAAGGCGGGGGCCATGGCCGGGGATCGCGTCAGGAGGATTCCCTCGAAGACCTTGGGGAGTACGGGAGGCGAGCGGTGGGAGGCAGGGCTCCGAACCGGGAGCAACTTCAGCCAGAGCCGGAGCAGCGTCTCCGGCTCCCCGGGCATGTACCTCCCGGGACGAAAGGCGCACCCCACCCAGCGCCCCGAGGGGTCCTGGGCTCCCACCAAGGAGGTCCCGTCTTCTTGGACCGGGCCCGTTCGCCCCCGTGCGGCGAGCAGGACCCGGCGGCTGTCCGGATCAGCGTCTCCGGCAAAGCGCGGCGGCTCCCCCGGGGAGCAGAGGCACACGGGCAGTCCCAGGTACGCCGCCAGACGATCCAAAGCCCCCTCCTCCCCGGATTCGGCCGAGGCAAGCAGGGCCAACTCGGAGAGAGGAGATTCCTCGGGGGCGGGGCGGGGATCCGGAGGGGCCTCCAGGATGGACAACAGGTCGCGTTCGGGGCCCCGGACGCGGTTCGCCGTGAGGTAGGTGCGAAGGTTCTCCCGAACCTCCGCCTCCAACCGCGGCAGGTCGCCGGCCCTGGCCAGAGCCAGCAAGGCGCGGCACGAAAGGTGGTGGGACCCGGACGCCCGGGCCTCTTCCCAGGCGGTCTCGAGAGCCCCCCTCGCGTCCCCTCCCGCCCCGGCCGAGAGGAGATGCCAGAAGGCGCGTCCGCAAGGGGTGGCGGTTTTCAGGAGTTCCAGGGCCTTCTTTCGGTCGCCGGCCGAAAAGACTCCAATCCCCCTCTTGGCGGCCGCGGCCCCCACGGCGGCCTCCATGATCCGGTCGTCGGCCTCCAAGTCGGGCCAGGGCGTCGCCCGAAGGCGATCCAGAACGTGGCGGAGGCGTCCCTCCTGTCCCGTGAGGAGGAGCAGGTCTGAGAGGACCACCAGAAGGTCGTGAAGGACCTCGGGCTCCGAGACCTTGTCCAACTGGCTCAGAGCCTTGTCCGCCGCTTCCAAGGCCTCGGGATACCGGCCCAAATGCTGCAGGGCGAGGGTGCACCAGAAGGCATCCAGGGAGGCCGCGACCGCATTCCGCGCGGCAAGGTCTTCCAGCAGGGCCCCCTGAAAGATCGTAAGGGCTTCCAGGGGGTGGCCCTCCTCCAGGCGGCAGATGGCGCCGTTGAACCGTGCGTAGGCGGTGAGGACCGTCAGGCCGAGGGCCCTCCCCCCGTTGGCGGCCCTCTCGTAGGCGGCCGCCGCTTCGGTCGGCCTCTGCAGCCGCCGAAGGGCGTTGCCCAGATCGCAGAGAGCGGAAACCTCGTGGGCCCGAAAGCCGACCGAGGCGGCCGCCTCCAAAGCCCGCTCGAAATGCGCACGGGCCGCCTCCACATCCCCGAGCTTCTGCTTCAGCAGGCCCCACCTGTGGTTCAGGAGAAACCGAATCGCTGGGGGCGGGCTCTCCCCAGCCGCCTCCTCGGCGCGGTGGAGGGAGTCCAGCGCGCCCTCCGCGTCCGACGCGAAGAGGCGAACGGTGGCCAAAACGCCGAGCGTGCTCGCGCGAAGATCGGGATCCCGCGCCTCCTTGGCCAGGCGGAGAAGGAGCGCTGTGGCATCCTCGGTGTCCCCGCGGAGCCAGAGGACTTGGCCCTCCAGGTTCGCAAGAGCCGGGCGAAGCTCCTGCGGCAGGTCCGGGTCCCTCTTCGCGGCCTCCACGGCCCTGGCCAGCCCCTGGAAATCCTGCAACCGCTCCAGAGCCCGCGCTCGCCAGAAGGGGACTCCGAACCGGCCGCGTTCCGACTTCTTCATCCCCTCCCACCGGTCGAGCGCCGGCGACGGTTGGCCTGCCGCAAGGAGAACCATGCCCTGCCAGAAGAGGGCGGCGTCCGGCTCTCCCCGAAGTTCCAGCCGCCGTGCCCGACCGAGAAGGGCGGGAAGGGCTCCCGCCCGCAGGAGGTCCGTCTCCGCTTGCCCGCCCGTGGTTGGAACATCCGGCGAGGAGCTTCTGCCCCATCTGGGCAGGGCCGGGTGCTCGGGAAGACGGTCCAAGGGGGGAACGAGGGGCTCGCCGCATCGGGGCGCCGGAAACCCGGCCTGGGCCAGAACCTGGAGCAGGTCGTCCGCCGAGGGCCCTAGACAGGAGGAGGCGTGTTGCAGGTACCACTCCTCCCCCGTCGGGGTGAGCCAGAGGAGGCGAAGGCCTTCGGTGTTTCCGACGGGCCGCCCCTCCGTCGGGTGGAGAAGGACTACGGCGCGTCCGGCCGATCGGGCGGCGGATTCCAGGGCTCCCTGGCTTGGGGGATCCAGGACATCGCCCGCCAGAATCCAGCCCCCGCCGGGCTCCTCCGTCAGGACCCTCGCGAGGGATTCGGAAAGTCCCTTCGGACCGCCCCGCAGGGCCTCTCGCATCCACTCGCGGGCCCCCTCCGGGGAGCCCATCCTGGATACCAGCAAGGGCTCGAGCCCCGCGAAGGCATAGGGCGCCACGCCCTCCAGAAGGACCGGCGTGAGCGCCCTTCCCTCGCCCGCCGGATCGAGGGCGGCCTCCAAGGCTCCTGCCCGGTCCACCGCGCCCCCCGAGCGGTACACTCGAAACCCAGGGAGACGGAGATCGGCCGCCGGCCGCCAGATCACGCCCAATCCCCACCGTCCCGGGGGAAGGGCCTGCGATCCCAGCGAACCGGCCATGTCCATGAGATCCAGAAGGAGGTCCCTGCAGGAGGCGACCAGGCCCTCCTCCGGTCGCGACCGCGCCAGCCATTCGCGCCAGCGCCCGGAGAGCCGCAGGCGGCGGGGGAGGCCCGCGCCTCGGCCGGAGGCGCCAGGCGGCCGCCCGGAGAGGAGCCGATGGACGAGGGCGGCATGAACCCCCGCAGGCGGGTCCGTGGACTCCCGCCTCGGCTCGGCCATCCACCGGGGTAGCCCGTCCTCCCCCAGGACCCATCCTTCCGGTCCCGGCGTCCAGGGCCACCCCTGGGCTTCAAGAAAGGCCAGCGCCGAGAACAGTCCGATGGAGAAGCGAAGGACGGGGACCTCGCCCGACAGGTTCAGCACGGACCGCGGCGGGCCTTGGACGGCCTCGGCACGATCCAGAGCCGGGTGCAGGAGGCGCTCGGGAGGTTCCCCGCCGCCCTCCGTCCGCGACTTGCATCGAGGCACGCTGCTCGTCACGCCTCCCCCTTGAGCGGAACCGGTCTCCGAATGGACCTTCTCTGGGTACCACAAAACGGGGGAACGCTCAAGGCGGCGCGCGGGGACGCGGCTCTTTGCCGCGGTTCTTTGCCTTGCGCCGACTTCACCCCCAGAGTAAGATGCGCCCGGGGAGGAAGCGCGGTTGGACTTCAACCGGAAGGACCTTCAGAACGAACTCGTCTCACTAAGAGCCTCTCTGTACGACGTCAACACCCGGCTCCCCGCCTACAGCGCTTGCTTCGAAACGCTCAAGCAAATGGCAGAGGATCGATATCTCGGGGTGGTGCTTCTCCAGGTCTCGGATCTGGAGCGGCTCGAATCGGTGTTCGGGTTCGACCGCTACGAGGGAATTCTCCGCCGCGCGGCCTTTCACATCCAGGACGTCAGCAACCGCGAGTTTGGCGGCCAGCTCCTGATCACCCAGCGAGGCGTCTTCGACGACCAGTTCTGCGTCTTTGCTCCCTATTCGCTACTGTCCGCGGGCGCCCTTCTGGCCCTCGAGCGCATCGCGAGGAGGATTTACGGCGCCCTCGAAAGCGAACTCTCCCTCCAGGAGGTCCCGGGGCTTTCCCTTCACCTGGGCTACTCCATGCTCCACTACAACCCGTTCCTCCGATTTGAACGGCTCGTCCACCGGGTCATCGAGGAGACGGCCGCCCTGGCGCAGCGCCAGGAGGAGACCGAACTCGTCCTCCACGAACTCGAACTGAGGCAGATCCTAACGCGGCAGGCCATCCATTCGGTCTATCAGCCCATCGTCCGCCTCGAGTCGGGAGAGATCCTGGGGTACGAGGCCCTCGCCCGCGGGCCCGCCGGGACCCCCTACGAGTGGCCCGAGGCCCTCTTCACCTTCGCCCGCCAGTCGCGCCTGAGCCGCCAGCTCGACCATCAGTGCAAGATGGCCGCCCTGGAAGCGGCAAAGAACCGGCCCGAGGGCAAGAAGCTCTTCATCAACACGCTTCCGACGACCCTCGACGATCCCGATTTCCTTGGCGAACCCGCGGTGGACCTGCTCCACCGGCACGGCCTCGCGCCCTCGGAGGTCGTGTGGGAGCTTACGGAGCGTCACGCCATCGAGAACTACGACGCCTTTCGGACCATCATGCGGGACTACCTGGCGATGGGGTACCAGGTGGCGCTGGACGACCTGGGAACGGGCTATTCCTCCATTCAGACCATCACCCACGTCCGGCCGTCGTACCTGAAGGTGGACATCTCCCTCGTGAAGGACATCCACCTGAACCTCCTGAAGCAGGAATTGGTGTCCTCCCTCCTCATCCTCAGCCGCAACATCAACGCCCACCTCGTGGCGGAGGGAATCGAGACGGAGGAGGAACTCCGGGCCATAAGGGCCCTGGGAGTCACCCTGGGACAGGGGCACCTTCTCAGCCCTCCCGCCCTCCATTTCGCCACCGAGATCCGATCGCTTTAGTTACGTCAGTCCGAGGCCGGCCCGTTCCGGCCGAGCGGAGAGCACCGTGGCACGTGTGACGCGCAGGACCTTTCTCGAGTCGGGCGCCGCGGCCCTCGCGGGGGCAACCCTTACCGGCTCCGCGGTTCCCGCAGAGGAGGGACGGCCGCCTTCCGGCTCCGAGACTTTTCGCCGCCTCACCTTTCCCGAGGGCCGGCCCGTTCCCGGCCCGGAAGTGGAGATCCGAACGGCGGGAGTCCGGCGCGTGCCGGTGGCGGGCGGGAAGCACCGGGTCTGGACCCGGCGCGTGGGCTCGGGCCGCACGTCCGTGCTCGCCCTCCACGGGGGGCCGGGAGGCACCCACGAGTACCTCGAGTGCCTCGGGGATTTTCTGCCGGAGGAAGGGTGCACGCTGTACTATTACGACCAGCTCGGGTGCGGAAACTCGGACCGGCCAGAGGACGACTCCCTGTGGACCGTGTCCCGGTACGCCGAAGAGGTGGAGGAGGTGCGGGCCGCCCTCGGGCTGACGGACGTCGTTCTCTACGGCCACTCCTTCGGCGGCATGCTCGCCATCGAGTACGCCCTCTCCCATCCCAAGCGCCTGAAGGCCCTCATCCTTACCAACGTGACGGCGAGCGTCTCCTCTTACGTCCGGCACGTGAATCGTCTCCGGACCGAACTGCCCGTCGAGGTCCGCTCCGTACTCGACCGGTGCGAGCGGGAAGGGCGCACGCAAGCCCCCGAATACCGAGACGCCCTGATGGGAGATGTGTACCCGCGCCACCTGTGCCGGCTCGCCCCGTGGCCCGAGCCGCTGGAGCGGTCCTTCCGGAACCGGAACCGCCGAATTTACGAACTCCTGAACGGTCCGAGCGGGTTCGCCGTCACCGGGAGGATCAAGGACTGGGACCGTTGGTCCGACCTGCACCGGATCGGGGCCCCCACGCTCCTCCTGGCCGGCTACTACGACACCGTGAATCCGGCCGACATCCGGCGGATGGCGCGCCTCCTGCCCAACGGCCGTGCGGCTGTCTGCACAAGCGGAAGCCACTGCGCCCTTTGGGACGACCAGGAGGCGTACTTCCGCCACCTCACCCGCTTTCTCCGGCAGGTCCGGGACGGGAGCTTTGCCCCGGAGACCAGGAGGGTTCCCGACTACGAGTGAGACGGCGCCCCCGCGGCGGATGGGGGCCGAAGAACTCCCGCCGGGAGAACGACGTATTACTCCCTGCCCGGATCGGGAGGCGCGCATGACCAGGAAAAGGATCCGAATGGAGGAGTATTCGGTGAGCGGCGACGAACTGCTCGGCCGCGTCAAAGACCTCATCCACGGCGGAAACATCCGTCGGATCACCATCAAGAACGCCGAGGGGGAAACCCTCATCGAGGTGCCTCTGACCCTCGGTGTCGTGGGAGCCGTCCTGCTCCCGGTATGGGCGGCCCTGGGCGCCATCGCCGCCCTGGTGGCGCGCCTGCGGATCGTCGTCGAGCGCATCGAGGAGTCGCGGCAGGACGGGCCTCCCCCCGGATCCGATCCGGCGCCCCCGTAGCGCCGGCCGGAGGGACGAATCCCGGTTTCCTCCTTCGCCTCCTGAGCTTCCTTTTCTCGGCGGGTTTCCCCCCCCCGACAAGTCCGATCCGTCCCCTGTTGCGAAACGGTTTTCCGTGGTAGCCTATCTTGCGTACACCTTTCAGCAGGGAGTCTGTTGGCGGGTGGGTACACGAACAAGGAGTGTCGGGTGGCTAACGGAATCGTGAAGTGGTTCGACGAGAAAAAGGGGTACGGCTTCATCACCATCGAAGGAGGCAAGGACGCCTTCGTGCACCATAGCAACATCGAGGGCACGGGCTTCAAGACCCTCCAGGAAGGTCAGCGGGTCACCTGCGAAGTGACCCAGGGAACGAAGGGCCCCCAAGCCGAGAAGGTCCGGATCGTCCGCGACTGATCCAGGACCCTCTCCGGCGGTAGGCGAGGGGTCCTCCCCTCTTTTCCCTTTGGCCCGCCCCCCGCGGAGAAGGCGGTCACGGGCGGGGACAGAAAGGAGGTCCCCGTGGTCCATCCCGGAGCGTACCGGGGTAACAAGCGTCAGAAGGAACTGAAGCGCCTCCAGAAACAGGAGGAGAAGCGCCAGAAGCGCCTTCTGAAGAAGGCGGATCCGTCCCTCGAGGAGCCGCCCGACGAGGCCGGAGGGCCTCCCTCCGAGGCGCCTGTCGAAGGGGCATCGGCCGATGCGGCCCCGGTGGAGGGAGCGCCGGCGGAGTGACGCGCCGGTTCCTCGAGGCCGCGCTCCCCTGACGGATTCCTCCGGGAAGGGGAGACCGGCCATCTGGAAGAAGAGGGGCCCGCCCAAGGCGAGCCCCTGATGACGAAGACCACATCGGCCCCGCGTTTCGACGCGGGGCCTCTTGTTCAGTTCCGGTGGAGAAGGAAGAGGCGGGATTGGTCCAGGAGCCGGATGTCCCGGACCTCGTAGGGCGGGTGGAACCCCCCTTCTCGGATCAGGCCTGCGGGGATTTCGGCTCGCAGTGCGCCGTGGCCCGCCTCGAGCCAGACCGCCGTTTCCACCCGGGCCATGGGACGGCGCTCCCCGGTCCCGTCGGTGCCCCACACCAAACACTGAAGGGCGTATCGGCCCGGGGCCGCCGTTTCCAAGGGGGCCCGCAGGGCGAGGGAGCCCTTCCTGCCCGCGATGCGAACGTCGCCGGTCAGTCGCGCGGTGGGAACCACATAGGCGAAGGCCGTGTGGACATCCCGCTGGATCATCTCTCCACCCCGATCCGCCGTGACCCGCAAATGCACCTCCCAAAGGCCGGGCCGTTCGGCGGGGGAGACCCGCAAGGGATGGTCCACCCTTACGGACCCGTCTTCCAGGCTCCGGACCTCGGCGGACCAACGCCGGCCGTCGGGAGAAGAAATCTCCGCATCTCCGGAGATTCCCATGACGAAGCTCCCTGCCTCGGCGAGCCAAGCCCGGGCGGAGACGACGCCGCCTCGGAAGACCGTATCGGATCCGGCCTGAAGGGAGACGACCAAGTCGGAGCGCGCATCCAGGACGTGGAGAAGATACGTGGAACCCTCGGGGGCGTCCAGCCCGGGGACACTCAGCCGGAAGCGGCCCCACCCCGCCTCGGGAGCCAAACGGAAGGCGCAGGTTCCCTCCGGAAAAGCCGCGCCGGCCTGCCGGAGCTGCTCCGGTGTGGCCGACCGGGCAAAGGCCTCGTCGGCCGTCAGGGACTGGCCAGAAGGGACGCCCACCACCAATCGGTCCACGGAAACCCAAGGAGCGCTCGCCTCCACGGGGCTGAGCCGGACGACGGCCTCCGGCGCGGTGGTTGCAAATTCCACGCCCTTCCGTAGATCCTCGGCAGTGATCCGAATCCAGAATTCCCGGCTCTCCGCCACGTGCGTGGGGGGCTCTGACAAGAGCGCCTCGCCCTCCACGGAGCGGACGTCGGTGAGGGGTGTGCGGTCCACGCTCCCGAAAAGGCCCGCCTCCGCCGCCTCCTCGATGGTCGCCAGGGACTCGGGAGAAAGAACGGGGGGGCCGGAGACAACGCGGGTTCCGGCGAATGAGGCGGCGGCGGCCGCCAGGAGAACGAAGGTCAAGAGTCTCCGCATGGTGGCCTCCTTACAGGTCGTTCCGCAGGATGACGTCCAGGCCGAAGCACTTTCTCCGGCTCTGATTGTGCGAGAGCGGCTCGTCGCCGCTGGTGTAGTCGTCGTCGTAGAACCAAACCGTGCCCGCCCCCGCCTGACTCGTGCAGTTCAGGAACCCGTCGGAGCAGGAGTTGAGCCAGGCCTGGGTAATCTCCAGACCCAGGTTGAGGGAGTACCCGCCACAGTAGGAGTCGGGGTCCCAGACCGCCGTCTCCACATCCGTGCCCACCACGTCCCAGAAGCCCTTGGGCAGGGAAGGGCGGCCCGCGGTGCCCAGGAGGTAGTTCGCGTTGTAGTAGGCCATCCAGTCGGTCTGCTGCATCCGAACGGCGTCGTTCTGGTAGCCCAGGAGCCAACCCAGGGACTGCTCGAAGACGGTGCCCGCCATGACGGCGTTGGCGAGTGGGGTCCCCAGGCTCGACGGGGCGAGGGCGTTCACCCACCGGATCTTGCCGATGATTATGGGATAGCGCCAATCGTAGGTGGGATTGGAGAGGATCCACCGCATGACGTTGCCGCCGTTGCTGTGGGTGATGACCACGAGGTCCGTGATGCCCTTGGCGGTGATGAAGGTGTACAGCTGGTCCGCCAGGCACCCCGCGGCGCCGGGGGCCCACATGTACTGCGTAAAATCGCAGTTCACGACCAGGAACTTGGAGGGGTCCGGCAGCCCCTGCCGCACCGAATCCACCATGGAGGTGGTCCAGTAGTCCACGTAGGCGTTGGTCTGAGACCCCGTCCCGTGCACGAAGGCCACCCCCGTGACACCCGCCGACAGCGGCAAGGCCGCCGCAAGAAGCGCCAAGATCAACAGCACCCTCTTCCCCATGTACGCCTCCTTTCCGAGATTCGGAACTTGGATCCGCTGCGCGGTAGGCACGGCAATCGAGAAGGTGACCTCCTGGAGGAACCATGAGTGTTGCAAGGGGGGTGCCAAGAACCTCAACGGGCCTAACTTGTTGAGGAATATGCAGGTTGCGACACGGCGCGATGGACGCATGGCGAGAACGCCGTAGCATCGGACGCCTTCTTTGTCCTTTTGTCGGAGACAATCCATGTCTTATCAAATGGTTGCGTGGTGTGTTTCCGGTTCTCGGTGGCGGCATGAACGGGGTTCACGTATTGTTGTACCGGCGCAAGGGCTTGCATCCCCCCGGGGGCTTGCTCCACAGTGTCGCTGGCCCGGGAGGACTCATGTGCGATTTCTGTCACCGCCACGGAGAGGGGAAGGTGTGGTACCTCCAGGCCCGGAACTACTCCCGGGAATTGGCGCAGGTTCCGAAGGTGAGGGAGCGCCTCCGCCACGTGGCCCGCACGGCCGTGGACCAGGCCCCCAAGTTCGACGCCCAGATCCGGGCCTTCCAGCGCGCACCGCGATCCGTCCGCTGGCTGGTCAACCGGTACACGTCGTGGGACCTCAAGCGGCATCACCACGGCCAGGTGGTCGCGCTGGAGGACGTGCGCACTCTCTTCCGGGACGTCGTCACGTCCGTTGTCCGCGTGCCGTGCGTCTGCCGAAAGGGGGCCACGGGACGGGGCGACGCGTACTGCATGGCCGTCACGACGGCCCCGGGCATCTGGGACGAAACGTGCCGCCAGGTTCTCTTTGAAGAAGCCCGGGAGGGCCGGTTTGACGGCGCGGACCTGGGCGGCCTGGAGAGCCTGACGCCCGAGCAGGCCCTGGCGATGTGCGAGGACTTTGACCGCCGCGGCCTCGTCCACACCCTCTGGACCTTTGAAAGCCCCTTCATCGGGGGCCTCTGCCACTGCGAGGCGAAGACCTGCGCCGCTCTGCGCTTCCTCTCGGGCGGGCTGGACGTGCTTGCGCCTGGCGAGCATCGGGCCGAAGTGGACCCGGACCTGTGCACGGGCTGTTCGGAGTGCGTCTCCCGATGCGGCTTCGGCGCCCTCTCCTTCGACGCCGGAAACGGAGGCGCCCTCGTGGACATTCGCCGGTGTTTCGGGTGCGGCCTCTGCCGGACGGCCTGCGCTGACGCCGCCCTGCGCCTCGTGCCGAGGACATCGTCGGACCCGCCCCTCCTGCTCCCCTGGCCGGCCTAGCGGCCCCGCGGCAACTCGTATCCCGACGTCCGTGGCGAAACCCTCTCCCGGCTCCCCCCGTACCACTTCGCCTGCATGCCGCGTGAAGGAGGATGCCCGATTGAGCCAACCGGCCGGACGTGCCCATTGGAGGGGGCGGGGAACGGGCCTCCTCGCCGGGCTCCTTCTGATTGGCGCGCTCCTCGCAGCGTGCGTCCCGTTCCCTGGCGCCCGACGGGATGCAGGCGGATACGTCTGGCGCGTCGCACCGAAGAGGACCCACGCGCTTTACTATGCCGCCGGAAGCCGCGGTGCGGCATCGGACGTCTCCCGGATGGTGGAGGTCGGCGTCCACCAGGTAGAGGGTTTCTTTGGAGATCGCTTCGCCGGGCCCTTTGACCTGCGGGTCTTTCCCGACCGTGACTCCCTCACCGCCTACTGGCGCCGGGCCTGGAGCGCCCCGGAATTCGAACCCCAGTGCTGGATGGTGGCAAGCGGAACCGCGCACACCCTGGCCGTCCTCTCTCCCAAGGTTTGGAAGGCCCAGGCCTGCGAGCACGATCCCTCGGACCGCCAGACCCTCCAGAAGCTCCTCACGCACGAGCTCGTCCACGTGTACCACGGACAGCGGAATCCCGACCCCGAGTTTCAAGACGCCGAGGAAATCGGGTGGTTTGTGGAGGGCGTCGCGGTCCTCGCTTCCGGCCAGCTCGACGGACCTCGCACGACAAGGGCGCGGGAGGCCCTCGCCTCGGGGAAAGGCCCCGCGAGGCTCGCGGACGTGTGGTCGGGACCGAACCGGTATGGCTTCGCGGGCTCCCTGGTCTCCCACATTGACAGGACGCGGGGCCGGGGGAACCTCCTGCGGCTCCTCGGATGTACGACCAACAGGGAGATCCTATCCATCCTCGGAACTTCCGAGGAAGCGCTCCTGGACCGATGGAAGGAAGACCTTTCCCAGGGTGGGCTGGCCGGCGGCGGCGGGTGAGGCGGGACCCCTGCGGCACGGCCCCCCGGGCTAACGCTCGATCTTCCAGACGGTGTCGAGGACGGTGCCGTCCACCCACTTGACGACGGCCACCGGCGTCCGGCTTTTCCTTGGAGGACGGGGCGCGCCGCCGCACATGGAGTAGACCTCGCGCTGGATGTCCCGGATGTCGCGGATGGGGAGCCCCTTCCCTTCCACCGCTTCCAGGAGATCGTGCCGGCGGGGGTTGATGGCGATGCCCCGCTCGGTGACGATGACGTCGATGAGCTCGCCGGGGCCGGTGAGCGTGGTGACCTCGTCCACGATGACGGGGATGCGGTCGCGCACGGCGGGCACGGCCAGGATGGTGCAGCCGGCGAAGAGGCAGTTCTGCCAGCCGCCGATGCCGTGGAGCAGGCGGCCGTCGGAGTGGGTGACCACGTTGGCGTTGAAATGAACGTCCACCTCGGTGGCACCGAGGACCACCACGTCCACGAAGGTCCCGAAGAAACCCTTGCCGTGGTAGTTGTAGCTCGTGAAGGGGCTGGTGGCTACGTGGCGGGAGTTGTCGCGCATGGAGGCCACGCCGTCCAGGTCGAAGGTTTGGCCGTCGAGGATGTAGTCCGTGAGGCCTTCGTTGAGCATCTGAACGAGGTACTTTGTGGAGCCGCCGCGCACGAAGCGGGCCTTCACGCCCGCCCTCTTCATCATCTCCTTGAGGAAGATGGCGAAGGCCAGGGCCGTTCCGCCCGCGCCCGCCTGGAAGGAAAAGCCGTCGCGCAGGATGCCCGCCTCGCGCACGAAGCGGGCCACCAGCTCCGCGAGCAGGAGGCGGTCGGGGCTCTTGGTGATCTCCGTCGTGCCCGAGACGATCTGGCTCGGATCGCCCACCTTGTCCACGACTACCACCGCATCCACGTGGTTGCCCTGGATCTGCCACGGGATGGCGGGGAAGGGGACGAGGTGGTCGGTGACCACGATGACCTTGTCCGCGTAGAGGGAGTCGGCCAGGGCGAAGTTGAGCGAGCCGCAGGCTGCCGGGCCGTTCACGCCGTTGGCGTTGCCGAAGGCGTCGGCGCAGGGGGCGGCGATGACGGCGATGTCCACGTGCACCTCGCCGTCCTGGATGGCCTGCCACCGCCCGCCGTGGGAGCGCAGGACGCCCATTCCGCGCATTCTCCCGTCGGTGCAGTAGTCGCCGAGGGGCCCGTTCAGGGAGCCCTCGATGTGGTGCACGACGCCCCTCTCCATGTGCCGGATGACCGGCTCGTGGCAGGGGAAGGAGGCGGAGGGAAACCACATCAGGTCCTTTGCACCCAGCCGGGCCGCGGCGTCGAAGAGCATGTTGCCTACGAGGTCGCCGTTGCGGAAGTGGTGGTGCGTGGAGAGGGTCATGCCATCCGAAAGGCCGCACAGCTCCAGCGCCTCCGCCAGGGACTTCACGCGCTTGTCACCGTCGCCGGGGTAGTTGGCCGCGCTCGCAATCGGCGGCGCGGCCCTTCTGCCCTTCGCCACGTATTCGTCGACGCCCTGGAAGGGCACCTGCCTAGCGCCGTTCACCACTGCCGGCACCCGCCGCCCCAGCGCGTTCTTCTTCAGCTCCGCCCGCTTCCCTGCCATGAGAAAACCCCTAAGAGAGAAAACGCATTACCACGAAGCACTTTCCACGCCAGTGGCGGTAGGAGCCTCTGATACCCCATCTCCGCGATTAGCGTCTCGCCGGGGGACCAGCGGACTTCGGGACCCGGGATGGGGTATGGGTCGCGAGGGAAGGAAGGATGGAGGGGCATTGCTTTGCTCCCTAGCTCAGAAGCTTCGCATTGGCAGTGAGGATCGGAATCCCGACGCCTTTGAAGTCTGCATCATCCGTGACCAGCGTGATTCCTTGCGCGCGACCAAGCTCGGCTATGATCAGGTCATTAAAGTCTTTGCAATTGGTCCCGAAGTCGCTTAGAAGGGCATCGATGTTAACGGTCTCGAAACCACTTCCAAGCCGCTGACTCTGTGCGAGAATCCTGTGGGCGGATGCGGCGATTGCTTGGGAAATGGGCTTGTAGTCGGCGCTCTTTCTGTAACGCTTGAAGTTGCCCGTGAAGCCGCGTTTTATCGCCATCTCATATTCCATCCGGGCATAGCGGTTGATGAACTCTGAGAGAACGAGAACGTCGACGTAAAGGCGGCTCTGCGCGGCCAGCATGTTCTTTAGGGCCAAGGAGTAGATGGGGACACGATAGTCCTTTGGGTCCTGTGGGCCATAGACGAAGAACCAGATATTCGCGTCCAGGAGAAGCCTGTCGGAAGAACTAAACGAATAGCTGCGGATGGCTACAGGCTTAGGGCTCATCGTCTTCCCCCATTGCCTCCTTCCTTAACCTGGAGAACCTCTCTGGATCGCTGAAGTAGACCTTGGCCGTGTCTACTACTCGCTTGAGCAGAGCCAAGTCCTCAGAGGCGATTCTTGTGGCGCTGAGGTTCGCTCGAATTTGCTCTTCCTTGAACTTGCCATAGAGTTGCCCAACGGCGGTATTGAGAAAGGCCGATGTCAGGCTACTCACGTTCTCAAATGAAAGGCTGACCCTACGTCCCTCGCCTAGCGCCTCTGCAATGCGCGCAAAGACCTTCTCGCCATCGTCGGAGGCGACGCAGAGCCTCGTGCCTGCGGCCTCTGCAACTCTGATCGTGATTTCTTCCACCACGTCGGTCTCCTTGGATGTTCAAAAGACATCCTCCGGCTTCAGTTCAGACTTTAGGCAATATTCGTTCGTATCTGCCGTGTTAAACTCCAAGTTGACTACGGTGCCTGGAAAGGGATTCGGCAGGTCCCTGGCGACCGTTTGACTCCTCTGCTCTTCCCAATACCCGCGATCGGAGACGAGGACGAGTCGGCCTCGATTCAATGCAATGAACTCCCTGAGAAGCTTCAGACCGAGCCCGCCAGGGACGGCTCCCGTCTTGGTCGTGTTGGTGCCATCGATGGCCCACCTGATGGCATCGGTGGCCGACAGCGTTAGTCCACGCTTCACTTTCAGATTCTCGCGAATGCCGATGCCAAGGTCCACTGTTGAAAAATCAAGCTTATCTTTTTTTGGAAAGAACTGCCCGCAAGCATAAATGCCCAGGGCCGTTCTGGAATGAATCACGGCATTGCTGAAGATCTCGAAGATGCTCTCCATGAATTTCTTCTGCAGCGCGGACGACATCTTGGGCATTCCACGGCCGCACAGGTGGCGATGGATATAAAGCGCAAAGGCATGGTCGTCCTTCGGGTCGAAACGCTTGTAGGCAATGGTCGTCCCGTAGGTGTCGGGGATTGCGGGATAACCGTAATTTCCTAGAAAACCGTTCTTCGACAAGATGGAGCGGATGTTCGACGGAACGTTCGTTACCGTCACGCTGTTGAGGTTCCGGCTTGCCTTGGAAAGGAGGGCACCCAGGGGTGCGGACATGTTGGCGTCCAACCAACGCGCCGAGCTCAGATCAACGGCAATGCGTTGGCCGCGGTCTATGGACATTTTCTCCCAAAGCTCGCACAACCGGGAGAAACCATCAAAGTCGCAGTGGAGAGTATTCAGGGCGTACGTTTTCACACCCTCACCTCCACCACCT
>CAZPSH010000029.1:2445-11026 GCA_964589625.1 uncultured Thermoanaerobaculia bacterium | reverse complement strand
TTGCCGATCTCCCCGCGCGGCTCCTCAATCTGCTCGATGGACTGGAAGGCCAGAACGCCGCTCATCACCTCAGGGGTTCTTCCTGTCCAGGCCAGCTCCACCTCGGGGACGTCCGCACTGAGCATCAGCCGGCACTTCGGCACCCGCGGCTCCTGGATGCCGATCATGGATTTCAGCACTTCCTTCTCACGCTCCGCCAGGTTCATGCCCTCGCCCTCTGGCCTCATCGTACCATGCGTGCGGCCAAACCCCTCGCCGGGCGCCTCGAAGCAGACCTCGGAATGCCCCCTTGGAGTGCATTTGAATGCGGTATCCAAGTGGCGTCACCTCCTCGACCGGCTCTTCGCGGCCCGCAGAGCGGCCTGGCCACCCAGCCAGTCGAGGGCTCCCTTGGTGTTCTTCCAGCCCTTCTTGGCCTCGAATGCGTACAGGACCGCCTCGTTCTCGTCGCCGAAGCCGTACATCCCGGGGAGGTGGCGCGGCAGGCGCTTCTGGCCGAGGAGGTAGGCCGGCACGTGGTGGTTTTCCTTGAGCGCCTCGCCCAGCGCCTTGCGGGCCTGGGCCGAGTCGCCGCTTGCCCTGAAGTCGAGGAGGGCCCGCGAATAGAGCCACGTGGCCATGGCGTCGTCTTTGTACCTCTTGAAGAGATCCCCCGCTTCCCGGTCTGCGCCCAATTCAATAAGCCGCGGGAGGAGAAGGTCCCGGTGCCCCTGGTTGTCGTTCGGGTTGAGACGCAGCATCTCCCGATAATGCCCGAGGGACTCGTCGTGCCGCCCCATTTCCCACAGGCATTGGGCCAGGCCGGCCCGGGCGCGCATGTAGGGGCGGGTCTCGAGCAGGCCCCAGAAGTACCCTTCGTTCTCTTTGAAGAAGGCGGGTCCGAGGGCCCGCTCGCCCGCTTCGACGCCCTTCTGGTACAGATCGAACGCCTCGATGACAAGCCGCGTCGTCTCCTCCGCCAACAGCACGTAGGCGTCCGCGCAGTCCGGAGAGAGCTCCAGCGCCTTGCGCGCCAGGGCTTCGCGCGTCTTGGCGTCGCCGGCTTCCCAAGCTTCATCCATCATCTCCTGAGCCCGCTTCAACGCATCCTGTGAGGACCCGCCACGCGCTCGCTTCATGCCGAAGCCTCCTTTCCCCGCAACCCCAGCTTGTTCTTCTTCAGTACCACCTTCGCCATAAGATCACCCCCCCGATTGCACAGGGAGGACGGGAGGCGCGGGGGCGAGGAGAAGGAGATCTTGAAAGAAAGGGCAACGCTCGGATGAGACTGTTGGTTCCCTCCAATAGGACGTTGCTGAGACCGGAACGAAACCAGCGGAGGATGCCGCCCCAGTGGCCCCTGATCGTGTGGGTGACCTTGATGATGGGCACCATCCGGCTGTGCGTGGCCCAGGAATACCAGCGCTTCAAGCTGGAAGTCTTGGTTGGGGTCGAGGAGGAGGCGCATACGGATCCCTAACGGGCAAGGGCAAAGCGCTGGACGCCATCGCAGAAGACGCGGAAGCTGTGCGACCGGTTACGCGAGGGATCCAAATGGGGGGCAATGGCCCGTGCCCCGCCGAGCTTTCTGTAGTGTTTGACCATCCGCTGTAATTCGTCGGGAGCATTGTTGAAACGATCAGGATCTGAGAATCTCTTCAGCCGGGACCTCTTTGTAAGACCGTTCAACTCGAAGGCGCGTTCGACAGCTTGAAGATCTCCCAGAAACCAGGCTTCAAGACTGGGACAAACAATGCGAACCAAGCTATCGGGTCTTCCTCCGGCTTGGCAGAGTTTCATTAACCGGTCCTTTAGGTCATGACACTCTGCTGATTCCCGGTCGCGAACAATGACAAACCTTGCGCCCGGTACCCTCCACGCTCGTAGCTTACGCGGGATGGAGCGGTCCAGGTCGCTCTTTCCTTCGTGCGGCACCAATTGAAAGAAAACCTCGTCCGGCAGGATCTTCGGAAGAAGGACATCAAGAACCTCTGCCATGGAGGGCTCTTCCAGCAGGAAGACGAGCGTTTTCATGCCCGGCCTCCCCCGAGACGCAGCCTCTCCCCTCCGAGGAGCCGTTGCTTCCACAGGGCGCCCGGAAGATCGCCTTCTCGAACCAAGTTTCTCAGGACTTCATCGTCCGCCGCGCGAACAACCTCGGTGAACCCCTCCCTTTTGCTCAGCCAGTAGATCTCCTCCAGCCGAACGCCGTTTAGGAAATCAGGCGAATGGGTGGAAATGAACACTTGCCCCCCTCTCTCCGCGTATTCGCGGAATTCCTCCGCGAGCTCCATGAGGAGGTCTGGATACAGTTGGTTCTCCGGTTCCTCCACGCACAAGAGGGGATGGGGTTTCGGGTCGTGAAGCAGGAGGAGGTAGGCGAACATCTTGATCGTGCCGTCGGAGACGTATTTTGCGATGAAGGGGTCCACGAAGGCCCCGTCCTTGAACTTGAGCATGATGCGGCCCTCCTCGGTGGCGACGGCTTCCACCTTTTCCACACCGGGCACACGCCTCACCATCTTTTCGAGGACGGTTTTGAAAACGCCGGGGTGCTGCTCCTTCAGGGTCTGGGCCACGAGGGGGAGGTTCTCGCCGCGCGGCGAGAGGTGTTCGGCGATGCCCGCCTCCTGGCTGGGCCGCGCCTCGCCAATGTGGAAATCCGAGACGTGCCAGTCTTCGATCAGCCTTCGAAAGGAGCTGATGATGGCGAAGCGCTCGAATTGTCCCAGTCCTTTGATGGCCAGGATGTCCGGGGATTCCAAGGCTTGGCGTTCGCGCCTCTCGACGACGCCGGGCTTTCCGTACTCCTCCTCGTTCATGACGGCCTCGCCCTGTCCCCGCTGAAAATCCAGGAATTTCCAGGGTTGGCCGTGTTGGCCCCGGCGGTACTTGAGAACCTCCCGCTCGACCACCGGCCGTCCCTCGTCCATGTCTATATCCAGGCTGTACGTCGCCAGCGGCCCGCCCTTCGCGCGGAATTTCAATTCAAAGGCGATGGGGCCCTTTTGGTCTCGGCTGATGACTTCTTTGAAGCCGCCCCGCACGTACAAGGCCTGCCGAACGTTGTGAATGAGGGCGTCGTGCAGAAACCCGAACACATCAAAGAGGGTGCTCTTGCCGCTCCCGTTGGCGCCCACGAAAACGCTCATCGCGGGCAGGTGGTCCAGCTTTACATCCCGAAGCGTCCGGTAATTTCGGATTCGAAGGCTTTCGATCTTCATGGGGTACCCCTTTTCTGGATTAGATCGTTTTCAGTCTGCATTGTAGCGCAAAGCTCGCTGCTAGTTCGCCGGTGAGGGCCAGTTCCGCGACCTTCCACTCGGCGCAGAAGGCCCCCCGTTCGTTCTTCGGCAAAGGGACCGCGGGCTTTCGTTTCATGCCTTCGCCCTCCGCCTGTCCCGCCCGGCCTTCGTTATGGCCAGCTCGTGCCGTGCGATGGTGGACCGCATTGTAGCCTCCTCGCTGGCCCCGGCGCGGCATGGCACTGAGCAGCGTGAACAGGGAGGACGGGAGGCGCGGGAGGAGCGCTCTGGCAGACAAGCCCGTCCTCCCCGCGGATCATCCTCCTTTCGCCCCGCGTTCGGGTGCGTCCGGCCGGGGCGAAACGGCGGGGGCGGCGCCCTCGCCGAAGGGGCTCTCGCCGGCGAGGAGGGCCAGGCCGCGCGCGGCGGCCTCCCGGTAGAGGGGCGCGAGGGCCTCCTCGAGGGGGCGCTCGCCGCGCCAGAAGGGGAAGCCGCCGAGCCGCTTGAGCAGGGCCTCGGGAACCTCGGCAGCCCGGGAGACGGGCAGATCCAGCGGCGCGGGGGCGCTCTGGGGCCCCCAGAAGGCCGCTGGCGAGGCGGGCAGGGGAACGCCGGCCGACGGTGGCGGGGAGGACGGGGGGGGCGCCGCCGCGCTTCGTTCCTTCCGGGGGCGCTTCCCCTCCGAGGCTTCCTTTCCGACTGGAACCGGGGCGGGCGGGGCCTTGGCGCCCCCGAGAAGCTTGGGCAGGTCGGTTCGCTCCAGGCCCCGAAGCCTGAGGAGGAGGAAGGGGTCGCGGTCGAACTCCTCGGCCATGAGGTAGTAGACGGCGGCGATGTGCTTGCACGGGTTCGACCAGTCGGGGCAGGAGCACCGGGTCTCCAGGTCCTGGTTCTTCCGCGGAAAGAGCGGCGCGCCCGTCTTTTCGAAGGTCTCCTCGATTCCTTCGGGCATCTCGCCGGCCAGCAGTCGGGCCGCCAGGAGGGCCTCTTTCTGCAAGGCTTGGCCGAGATCCTGAAGGTGCCGTTCCGAGAAGGGCTTGAGGCGGATCACGACGTCGTAGGGCTTCGGCCGCGAGCCTTGCACCTTGGCCTTCACCTCGCCCGGCTCGATGCGGATGTCGGTCACCTGGCCGCGCCGCGCGTAGGAGCGGCCCCGCCCCAGGCGGGCTCCGATGCCGAAGCTCTCCAGGACGGCGATCCACCGCTTGGACCACCAGGCCGTGCCGAAGGCGCCCCGGGTGGTCTTGGCCTTGATGCCGTGTTTCGTTTCCCTCGGGCGGGTGGGCTTGTAGCCCCCCCAGTAACTCCAGGTGCTCATCGCGTCACTCCGCCACCGCCCCGGGTTCCAGGGCGAAAAGGGCGCTCAGCTCGTCGTTGGAGAGTTCCGTGAGCCAGGCTTCGCCCGTGCCCACGACGCTCTCGGCGACCGCCTTCTTGCGTTCGATCATGGCGTCAATCTTCTCCTCCACCGTCCCTGCGCAGACGAACTTGTGAACCTGCACCCTCCTCTTCTGCCCGATGCGGAAGGCGCGGTCGGTGGCCTGGCTCTCCACCGCCGGGTTCCACCACCGGTCGAAGTGAAAGACGTGGCTTGCCGCCGTGAGGTTGAGGCCCGTGCCCCCGGCCTTGAGCGACAAAAGGAAAACCGGCGGGCCGCCGTCCCGGTGGAACCGCTCCACCAGGGCGTCGCGCTTGGCGCGCGGCGTGCCGCCGTGGAGGAAGAGCGCCTCCCGGCCGAAGGTCTCCTGCACGTGCTTTTGGAGGAGGCTCCCCATCTGGGTGAACTGCGTGAAGATCAGCGCCTTCTCCCCCGCCGCGAGCACCTCCTCGAGCATCTCCTCCAAGCGGGCGAGCTTGCCCGACCGCCCCCGCAGAGAGGAGCCGTCGGCCAGCAGGTGAGCGGGGTGGTTGCAGGCCTGCTTGAGACGCAGGAGGGTGGAGAGGACGAGCCCCTTGCGCTGGATGCCGGAGGCCTTGGAGAGCTCCCGGGCCACCTCGTCGAGGACGGCCTGGTAGAGGCTGGCCTGCTCCTTGGTGAGGGGACAGAAGACCTTCATCTCCTGCTTCTCGGGCAGGTCCCGGATCACCTTCTTGTCGGTCTTGAGCCGCCTCAGGATGAAGGGGCCCGTCACGCGCTGGAGGCGCCGGGCGGCCTCCGGATCCGAACCCGTCTGGACGGGCAGGAAAAAGCCGCGCCGGAAGGCGGCCTGGGACCCCAGCAGGCCCGGGTTGAGAAAGGCCATGAGGGCCCAGAGGTCGCCCACGTGGTTCTCCACCGGGGTGCCCGTCAGGGCGAGGCGGTAGCCCGCCTGGAGCGCCCGGGCGGCCTGGGCCTGTTTGGCCTGGGGGTTCTTGATGTTCTGCGCTTCGTCGAGGATGACGCCCCGCCAGGAGAGGGCGGCGAGGGCCTCGGTTTCGCGCTGGAGGAGCCCGTAGCTCGTGATGACCAGGGCCGAATGCGCCGCCTCCTTTTCAAAGGCCGCCTTGGTCCGCCGCCCCGCGCCGTGGTGGACGAGGAGGGGCAGATCGGGGGTGAAGCGCGCGGCTTCCCGCTGCCAGTTGCCCACCACGGAGGTGGGGCAGACGAGAAGGACCGGAGAGCGCGTCCCTCGCTCCCAGTCCCGCTGGACGAGGGCGAGGGCTTGAATCGTCTTGCCGAGGCCCATGTCATCGGCCAGGCACGCGCCGAGCCCCCATTTCGCCAAGGAGGCCAGCCATGCATAGCCTCGGAGCTGGTAGGGCCTCAGCGTGCCGGAGAAGCCGCCGGGCGGGGCGAGGTCCTTTACGGCGGCCTCGCCTCCCGACAGGGCTTCCAGCATCGCCTTCAGCTCGCCCTGGGCCGCCACCGCGGCCACGGGCAGGCCGGCCGGGGAGGCCGCGCCCAGGGACATGGCCATGAGCTCCCTCACCGTGGTCTTCGCGGCCTTCCCGTCCTTCATCAGGGCCAAGGCCTTCTCGATCTGGGCGGGATCCACCGCGATCCATTGGCCCCTGAGCCGGACCAGCGGCGCCTTGAGGGCCGCGAGGTCCGACAGCTCCCTGAAGGAAAGGGGTTCGCCCCCCAGGGCCGCGGACCATTCCACCTGGACCAGGCTGTCCATCGAGAGGCCCTGCGACGCCCGGAGGCCGGGCGCCTTGGCGCGCGCCGAGAGGGCCAGGCGCTCCCGCGCGCCGGAGCCCACCCACCAGGCGGGTAGAAAGAGCCCGAAGCCGGCCTGGTCCAAGAGGGGCGCCGTGCGCGTGAGAAACTCGAACGCTTCGGCTCCCTCCAAATCCATGCCTCCGGGGGCGCGGGCTTTCAGGCTCTCCGCGATGCGGGGAGAGAGGGCGGCGGCCTGGCCGAGGAAGGCCAGGACCGGCGCGCCGGGATCGTCCCCGAAGCGCCGAAGCGCCCGGCCCGCCCGGCTTCTCGGACGAAAGAGGTCGGCCACGGAGACGAGGAGGCTGGGGTCGGCGTGGGGCTGGATGAGATACTCGACCCGCCAGCTCCCCCCTCCCCCGTTCGCCGGCTCTTCCAAGCGAAAGCAGAGGCGCACCGGAGAAGACTGCTGGAGAGCGAGGGGCTCCCGCCACCTCGCCACCTCCTGGGCGAGGCGCGCCCCTTCGCTGGGCACGTGGGCCAAGCCAGACTTGGAACCCCGCAGCGCCGCAAGCCAGGCTTCGTGAATGGCTTCGGGCCGCGCCTTCTCAAGCGCCCGCCACGCCGCCGGCGGATCGTCCCCCGCGGAGATCCCCCGCACGAGCGCCTCCACGCAGGCGCGCAGGAACTCTTCGAGGACTTCGGCGGGGGCCGCCTCCGGCGGAACCCCGGCCGGTCCAGAATCGGCCGCCCGCGCGCTGGCGGGCAGGCGCGCCGCCAGGGCCGCGGCGCGAGAGGCCCAAGCACCCGATAGGACGGGCTCCCACGCCGCCCGGTACCGGTATTCGCCCGCCTCCACGGAGGGCAGGAACTGCCCTTGCGCCACGAGGGCCCCGGCCAGCCGGAGCGCTTCGCACCAGGCGAGAAGATCGCTCCCCGCGTGGAGGCCCGGTGCCAGAACCGTCCTGCCCTGGCAGTCCGCGAGCCACTCCACGAGAGCACGTCCCGAAAGCGCGAGGGCGGGCACGCCGAAGGGCGCCAGGGCGGGGAGGGAGCCTTCAGGCATCTCGCCGAGCAGGGGCGAGGAGGGCACGGGCCTCCCCGCCACGGCCGGCAGCCAGAGGGTCACGGAACCCACGTTCGCCGAAGGGACGACCGCCCCGAGACCCTCCCCGGCCGCCCTGGCCGCGAGAACCAGGGATGCACGCGGGGCCGCGAAGGGATGCGAGGGCGGGCCGGCGGGCTTCGGCGGCCTCCCGCGGCGCTTGGCGGGAAGAAGGCTCTCCTCGCCCGTCTCTCCCCAGAGCCAAAGAAAGGAGCCCCGAAAGGCCCCGTGCAGAATCAGCATGCGGCGCGCTCCGGTTCGGCTGGTGTCGCCCAGCCCAGATCGTTCCTCTTCTGTGTCACCTTGGTCACGATTGAACCCCCCGAATCACCGCTACGACGCGAAGGCGCGGAGAAAAACCGCTTCAAGGCAGACATTTACGAGATGGCCCTCCTGGCTTGGCGCCGTCCCGCAACATCTTACCACTCCGGACAACCACGATCGGACTTGACCGAAGGGCGAACCGGGCGCTCCTGCTGGCTTCGCCCCCACAGCGCAAAAGAGAAACCCCTTCCCGTATCGAGTCATACGCGCCGAAATTCCGCGATGAAATTCGGCGGGTAGGAGCGCCGCCCCTGCCTGCGCCGCGGGGCGGTGTAGCGGCGCGGAGCGGCAGGCAGGCCCGGCGCGATGGGCCGTTTACGAGACCCGCGCCAGGGTTGCGGATCCACCCGGGTCGCGGCGAGGCGCCGCTCCTACAAAGGGGTTGAGCCTCCATCGCGGAATTTGGGTGCGTGACGTTCCCTTGCTAAAAAAGGGCCATCCTCGGGTAGGGTAGAGGCTGAGGGGGCGCGAAACGGGAGGGAGGAGGTCGCTCCGTACGGGCCCGGCTCGGCTTTCGTGGTGGTGGAGCACCAGAGAGTCGCGGGGGGCGTCACGCGCGAGGCGCTCGCCAGAGGTTTGCGGGAATCCTTCCCGGCATGAATCCCGACGAAGCCGAAGGATACGTGGCGCAAATCATCGAGAGCCGAGTGCTCGTGCCCGAATGCAAGCCGCCCGCTACGAGGCCGTCGCGGAGGGGATGAGGCAGGCGCTGCGCGCTGCCGCAACGCCACGGCTGCAAAAGGTTTGCGGGGAGGACTTGACAGAGGCGGGGGGGGGGGGGGGGGGTTTTTTGGGGCCAACATAGACAACGCGGCCCCCGGGGGGGCGGGGGGCTGGGGGGTGCACGGG